>CAZMGK010000001.1:0-69036 GCA_964565825.1 uncultured Candidatus Saccharibacteria bacterium
TCGAGGTTTGGTGTTCCTGGAGCAGCATCTGCTGTGGTGTCGATTGTGACCGCGAGTGATGGACTACTACCAGTAGATTCAACACCTCCAGCATTCTGGAATTTAGTCGTCATGGTATGTGCACCAGTGGCAAGTACTGATGAGGTGATTGTATACGTTCCTGTAGTACAAGTCATTGTCCCGACGAGGGTGACACCATCATAGAGATTAACAATCTCTCCGTTAGTACAACTCCCCGTAAAATCTGGAGTTGGATCATTGGTGAGGTCATCAGTTGATGAAGAACCAGTATCAGATCCAGCATCGAGATCAGGTGCAGTTACAGGATCAGCTGGTGGAGTGGTATCAATCGTCACAGAGAAGTTACTTGATGCGACAGACACATTCCCGGCTGTATCTGTTTGGGTGGCATTCATCGTTGCATGAACTCCGTCAGCAAGTGCTGATGCAGTGATGGTCACGGTACTTCCGGCACAGGTTCCAGTCCCGACTGATGTGACGTTGTCATAGAGTGTCACTGTTGAGCCGGTCACGCAAGACAAGGTAAAGGATGGTGTATTGTCAGCGGTGATGTTGTCTGTATTTGAAATTCCAGTGTCTGATCCAGCATCGAGATCTGGTGTACCTGGAGCTCCATCAGCGGTGGTGTCGATCGTGACTGAGATACTTCCGGATGCTACAGACACATTCCCGGCAGTATCTGTTTGTTTGGTGGTTAAAGTATATGCTCCATCGGTAAGTACAGATGAGGTGATAGAGACAGTACTTCCCGCACAGGTACCGGTTCCGAGAGAGGTGACTCCGGAAAAGAGTTCTACAGTGTTTCCGGTCACACAAGAGACAGAGAGTGTTGGTGTGGTGTCACTCGTAATATTATCGGTATTGATATTGGTATCTGAGCCTGAATCAAGATCAGGAGTACCTGTTGCCGCTTCTGTTGTATCAACAGTGACAGAGATACTTCCGGATGCTGCTGATTCATTTCCCGCGACATCGGTTGTGGTGATGGTGAGGGTATGTGCACCATCTGTGAGTGCTGATGAGGTAATACTGTAGAGGGCACCTGCACAGGTAAATGTTCCTACGTTCGTTGCTCCATCATAGAGTGTGATGAGTTCCCCTGTAGTACAAGAACCAGAGAGTGTTGGTGTGGTGTCGCTCGTAATCTCGTCTGTTGAACTTGTTCCTGTATCAGAACCGGAGTCCAAATCCGGTACAGATGGAGCACCTGGAGCGGTAGTATCAATCGTCACTACAATACTTCCAGATGTTGCTGATTCATTACCAGCAAGATCAGTGGTGGTCACCCGAAGTGTAAATGATCCATCAGGAGTCAGTGCTGATGAAGTGACTGAGTACAATCCTCCGGCACAGATATCAGTACCTAGGTTCGTCGCCCCATCATAGAGGGTAATCTGTTCACCAGTTGTACAGGTACCGGTAAAGGTTGGTGTGGTGTCATTGGTTTCATTGTCAGTACTACTACTTCCTGTATCAGATCCTACTGCAAGATCAGGAGCTGTGCCTGGAGCACCGGGTGCGGTTGTGTCGATCGTGACAGCAAGTGAGCCAGATGCCACTGAGATATTTCCAGCTGGATCTGTTTGGATGGCGGTTAAGGTATATGCTCCTTCCGCTAAGGCTCCAGGAGTGAGGGTCACTGGGTCAGCGGTACACGTACCCGAGACCAACAGTGTCACACCGTTGTAGAGATCAACTGTTGCACCGACATCACACGAGATAGTGAAATCAGGTGTGGTATCACTGGTATTTTCATCAGAGTTTGAGAGACCACTATCTGTTCCTGCAGTCATATTTGGTGTTCCCGGTGCAGCTTCTGCAGTATCTATCTCAACGGGGAGCATGACTGATGCATTAGTGTTTCCTGCAGTATCAGTGACGAGAGCATCAAAGTTGTATGTGCCGTCAGGAGTGAGCGCAGTTGACGTCAAGGTGACGGTACCTCCTGCACAGGTATCTGTATCAACCGTCACACCAGATTCACGAAGTTCAACGACGTCTCCATTAGTACACGTCACAGTGAAGTCAGGGGTGGTGTCACTCGTAATATCATCAGTTGATGATGAACCACTGTCAGATCCTGCGTCCAGATTAGGCACACCCGGAGCTCCTGGTGCAGTTGTATCAACAGTGACTGAGATACTCGGAGATGCGAGTGATTCATTTCCCGCGACATCGGTTGTGGTGATGGTGAGGGTATGTGCACCATCCGCGAGTGCTGATGAGGTAATACTGTAGAGGGCACCTGCACAGGTAAATGTTCCTACGTTCGTTGCTCCATCATAGAGTGTGATGAGTTCGCCTGTAGTACAAGAACCAGAGAGTGTTGGTGTCGTATCCATAGTGATGTTGTCGGTCGTGATATTAGTATCAGATGCAGTATCCAAATCCGGTGCCGTTACTGGAGTACCAGGGAGTGTGGTGTCGATCGTGACCGAAAGCGTGGTTCCGTCGGCACTCGCATTCCCAGCATTGTCTTCTTGATGAGCCAAGAAGACGTGGACACCATCGGCAAGCGCAGGAGATGCAGTAAGTGTGACCGTACCTGCACTACAGTACCCTGTTGCATAGAGCGTGACACCCTCTTTGAGAACAACCAAATTGGTTCCCAAACACGATACCGTAAAGCTCGGTGTTGTATCTTCAGTAATGTCATCAGTATTGGTTGTTCCTGTGTCTGATGCATTGGTCAGATCAGGCACACCAGGAGCTGATCCAGGAGCAGTGGTATCAATGGTGACAGAGAGTCCAGCTGATGTCGCTGAGACATTACCTGCGACATCGGTTTGACGTGCGGTCAGTGTGTACGCACCATCAGGCGTGAGTGCTGTTGCGGTCAGTGTAATCGTTCCTCCACCTCCACAGACACCAGAGTCAAGCGTGATGGCACCGTTTCTGAGGTCAACGGTAGAACCAGCGACACAAGAAATCGTAAAGTCAGGGGTAGTGTCGGTGGTGATATTGTCGGTGGTTGATACTCCGGTACTGTCAGCAGTATCTGAACCTGCATCAAGATCAGGAGTAGAAGGTGCAGCATCTACTGTAGTGTCGATATCAATAACAACAAATCCAGAGAGTGGAGAGACATTTCCTGCTGGGTCTGTCTGTTTTGCAGTAATCGTGTATGTACCATCTGGAGTGAGGGCTGTCGTAATAGTAATCGTTGAAGATGACCCAGCACAGACATCGGTGTAACCTGAAGCACTTCCATCTACCCAGAGTTCGACGGTAGATCCAGTCACACAAGAAATGGTGAAGGTTGGGGTGTCATCATTGGTTTCATTGTCGGTGGTGTTTCCTGTGTCAGAGGCGACATCAAGATCAGGAGTACCTGGAGCAGCATCGGCTGTGGTATCGATGATGATGGCTTTGTTGGCGCCGAGGGATCCGGCAGCGCCTGGAGCTGCGAGTGTGAGTGTTGCATTGTTCGTCGCAACATCACGAATGGTTCCTCCGTTTAAGGCGAGAGAGTTTGTGGCGAAATAGTCGAGGTCACCACTTGCATCAGCTGCAACGACAGTGTAATTAAAGGTCAGTGTGTTTGTTCCAGTACCGGAACTGTAGGTTGCATCACGGTCAGTTACACCTGTTTCTAGAGTGAGGAGTGGAGAACCGGTGACGTTGACGACTTCAGAGAAGACGATTTGTATTGAAATGACCGCACCTGTGGTGTATTCCCCATTGGCAGTACTTGATGTCACACTCGTGACTGTTGGAGAGGTGGTGTCAAAGGTGTAGGTGTAGGTCGCTGAACTATCACTGTTACCTGATTGATCAGTTGCAGTGTACTCAAATGATCCAGATGAGCTGTTGTTGAACGTAACTGTACAGGTGAACTGTGTGTTACCGGTAGGAGTAAGTGCTGTACCTGAGGCGACACACGGTGATGTGTTGATGTTGCTTCCGGTGATGACAATATCGCCTGAAACCAATCCTGAGTTACTGTCGGTCACGGTGAAGACTGCCACGAGTGGGTCAGGACTATTGTAGGTACCGGTTGTTGGAGTGGGTACTCCAAGTGTTGGGTCGGTACTATCTATGTAAAAGTTTCCACTGTACTGAGTAGCACTGTTTCCAGCACGGTCGTCAACATCGACAGTCAGGGTTCCAGTAGCAGAGACGGTTCCACTACAGAATATGGAGACTGATGCAGTGGGTAATGTTGCCACGGTTGGGAATGGATCATAACAGGTAAAGCTGTGAGTTGAGGTTCCTCCAAAGGTCACTGAGTCAATTCCATTGGCATCAGTGATAGTAAAGGTTGCATTGGTGATAGAGGCTGTTGAGAAGATGGTTGGAGTGGTTGGGGTAATGACTGGTACCACAGTTTCAATGATGTACGTTTGGGTGGCTTCTGCTCCAGGAATACTTCCTCCTGGGCCTCCACCATCTGGATCTCCTGAACCGTTGACGGTCAGTGTTCCACCAGGGGTAAGTATTCCATCATCGAGCGTACAGTCGGTGGTGGTTGGATTAGTTCCGACGGCAGGCACACAGGTAATAGCGGATGAGCCTCCTCCGTTGTAGACGGCTGTGACTGAGTCAATGTATCCAGGTGCGCCCATGAGGACATTGATCGTCGTGTCAGATATTGTTGTATTTGAAATGACCGTTGGTGCGGTGATGGTGATGATTGGATAGAATTTGGCTGTCTGTTCACGGATGTTACCGGCTGTATCGTAGGCCCGGAGAATGACGGTATTGAGTGCAGAGGTTGATGCTCCAGTCATCGCATACGGAGATGTTTGTGTCGCAAAGCCTCCACCGTTAACATTGAGTTCATAGTGATCAATCGCGATACCGTCGGTTGCTAAAAAGGTGATGGTTGGATCAGTGAAATCAAGTGGTGTTGAAGTCAGAGGATCAATGGTGTAGACCGTGATGGTTGGAGCCAAACGGTCAATGATGTAGTTTGGAGAATTAAAGGTGACTTGCTTCCCTACTTTGTCTGTTGTAGTGACAGAGATGACGTGGGTTTCTTCGGCATTGTTGGCAGTGGTGATATCGACTGTACAGGTAATAGTCGTATTGCCTGTGGTTGGGAGGACTGCTGGAGATGAACAATCAGGAGTCAGGACGCCGTCGATTGAGTCAGTGACTACTATGTATGTGTCAGCTTGGATACCTTGACCGGTGGCATTGTCTGCAGTCGTGAAGGTAATAGTTTGAGGACTGGTAGTGGTTAGAAATGTTGCAGTGGTAAATGATCCTGTTGGGACTGTGTTGTCGATGATAATAGTCAGTGCGCCACTATCTCCTGATTCATTTCCAGCGAGATCTACCTCACGGACCGTGAGGTTGTTGTGTGTCCCTTCAGACAGGGCTGATGTGGTACAAGACCAGGCACCAGCTCCGTCTGATGTTGTGGTACAGACAAGTGTTCCGTTATCGTAGACTTTGACTGTCTGTGTGGCACCGGCTCCCGTTCCAGAGAGTGTTGGTGTGGTGTCAGAAGTGAGATCATCAGTTGATGAGTATCCAGTGTCAGAACCTGCATCGAGGTTTGGGGTACCCGATGGAGCAGAAGGTGCTGTAGTATCGATGGTGACAGAAAGTGCACCGGATGCCACAGATACATTCCCGGCGACATCTGTTTGTTTCGCAGTGATACTGTAGGCAGCATCTGGAGTAAGTGCAGTTACGGTCAAGGTGACAGTACTTGCTGCACAGACACCGGTCACACCAGTAGCTACTCCACCGACGAAGAGTTCGACAGTAGATCCGGTGACACACGAGAGATCAAAGGTTGGTGTACTATCATTGGTCACATCGTCGTTGGTGAATGTTCCATTGTCGGTTCCAGAGGTCATATCCGGTGCACCTGGAGCAGCGTCTGCTGTCGTGTCGATGATGATTGCTTTGTTGGCACCAAGAGATCCTGCAGCTCCAGGAGTTGGGAGAGTCAGGTCGGAGTCGATTGTTCCACCGTTTAAGGCCAGGGAACCTGTACCAGTGTAGTCGAGGTCGGAACTTGTCTCACCTGAGGCGACAGTGTATGTGAAGGTAAGTACTGTGGTACCAGTACCTGAAGTATAGTTGACGACTGCATCTGTTCCTCCTGTTTCCAGAGTCAGTTGTGGAGTACCGGTGACAGCGACTGGATTAGAGAAAGTAATTTGTATTGAAATGACATCGCCTGCATTGTATGAGCCGTCGCCGGTTGATGAGGAGACGTCGGTGACGGTTGTATAGAGGAACCACCCAATAGCGGTACTACTCACGTCAATTGAGTTTGCTGGCAGAAGAGGAAGTGTGATACCAGAAGAACTATCAAGAGCAGTGTTGTCGGCGATAGAGAGATAATCTCCAGTGAAGGTTGATGCTCCAGTAAAGGTGATCGTCCGGACTGTCGGAGTATCAGCTGAGGTGATAGCAATGAGGTCATCGGCATCGAGACCATCAAGAACCAGTGAGTTAGCAATAGTGATATTACCATTGTCAAAAACAAGTTGACTATTGGTACCATTGTTCGTTGATTCAACCTTAGAGAGTGTGTAGAAAGGAATGGTTGCTGTAGCATCGATGGTGATTGCATTAGAGGTAATGGAGACCGTACCGTTGTTGTGTGTAAATGTACCTGCATTAGCAAATGTTGAACCAGAGACAGTGAGTGTCCCAGAGGTTGAAGTCATTGCGCCTGAGGCACCAATTGAAAGTGATGGCGTAGACATACTCTGAGCCAATCCAGTGAATGCTCCATCGGTGACGGTCAGTGTATTTGCAACAACGAGACCACCTCCTAGTTGGAAGGTATCACTGTTACTAGCACTTGCATCATTGATGATGAGGTTGTAGTAGTCGGTGGCACCAAAGTCTTTGATGGTGTGAGTGGTGGCAGATCCGATTCCGTTACCGTAGTATTCCCAGGTTCCAGAGTTGACGTCGTTGGTGAGAGTGAGGGTGTTACTTCCTTGGAGGCGGACGGTACCGTCATTACTAAGTGTACCAGAGATAGTAGCATTAAAGCTTGAGAGATCAAGAGTTGAACCAGCATCTATGTCTACAATCGTACCGGTAATATTGAAGTCATTGGTCACTACGGTCACCGTTGAATTATTTGTAATCGTAGGGCGGACAGTTCTTGCAACGGAACCAAAGTTCATGTCTTGGGCATCACCTCCGTTAAATGTTACGGTAAGTTCTGCAGTAAAAGTCATCGTTCCATCAATGATCGCATCTCCCCCAAAACTTGGAGAAAAATTCCCAAATGCTATCGTTCCTCCACTATTTACTTGAAGATCTCCTGCATACGTCGATACTGCTCCAGGTGTGAAGGTAGCTCCAGTCATGACAATGAGTTCTTTTGTATCGTTGATGACCGTTGCACCACCGGCATCTGGGTAAAGTGTGGTAAGGTCAGCATCTGCATTATTAGCTGTATTGAGTGTCGCAATAGTATGTGCACCACTTTCGAGGATCACTCTATCTTGGTAAATATCTGTAGTAATGTAGTTCGAAGAACCATTATGTCTAATGAGTGTTGCTCCATCTTCTGTTTCTCCGTCTATGTAGACAGTGACCACAGCAGAAGCAGTAGGGTTCACATATGACAGAGAGTATGCACCGGTACCACCTGAAGTGGTAGTACATGAGCTTGAGACTCCGTCAACGAGGAGACAGATGGATTTACCGTTGGCGATTGGGGTGACTCCTTCGTCGGTGTAGACGCTTCCTGAGATGGTGGAGGCAGCAGCGTCGTAGATGGTGATGCGATGGTTACCAGATTGCGCAACAAAAAGACGACTGTTTGTAGAATCATACGCGAGATTTTTTGGAGTACTCATACGTGATTGGTTTGTAAGAGCACTAGTATTAGTGAAATTACTTTGCCCAAGGACATTGATAGCATTTTCTCCATCGGTGATAGTAGCCACATCGTACACAGTGACACGGTGGTTACCAGATTGGGCAACAAAAAGACGATTACCTGTTGAGTCATAGGCAAGACCTTGTGGACTGTTCATCCCAGCTTGAGTATCAGCCGAAGCAGAGTTTGTAAAATTAGTTTGACCAAGCACAAATGTTGCATTTTCTCCGTTAGTAATACCGGTGACATCATAGACTGTGACGCGATGATTGCCGTACTGCGAAACAAAGAGTCTGTTGCCTGTTGCGTCATAAGTAAGACCCTCTGGACCATTCATCCCAGATTGAGTGTTTCCGGCTCCAGTAGAAAAAAAACTTCCCTGACCAAGTACGAATGTTGCATTTTCTCCATCTGTAATAGCAGCAACGTCATATACTGTGACACGATGACTACCTGTTTGTCCGACAAAAAGACGATTACCTGTTGAGTCATAGGCAAGACCTGTTGGAGAATTCATTCCGCCTTGAGTATTAGCAGAGGCGGATGTCGTAAAGAGTGCTTGCCCAAGCACAAATGTTGCATTTTCTCCATCGGTGATAGTAGCCACATCGTACACAGTGACACGGTGGTTACCAGATTGGGCAACAAAAAGACGATTACCTGTTGAGTCATAGGCAAGACCTTGTGGACTGTTCATCCCAGCTTGAGTATTTGCCGCTGTATTAGACACAAAGTCAGTTTGCCCAAGAACATTATCAGGAACTCTATCAATGAGATTATCGCTCGCATCTAAGTTATACACAAATACTCGATGGTTAGCACTATCTGAAACAAACAATCTATGATTAACACTATCTACTTCTTCGTCAACAGGAGTAGAAAAACCAAGTCTGTTCGCAGAATCATGTGACCCACTCTTTGTGTATGTTGGCACTGGCGCAGATAGATTTGTCCCATCGTACTGACCAAGTGCATCTACTGCATTTTCTCCGTCGGTGATAGTAGTCACATCATAGACAGTGAGACGACTATTACCATTACCTACTACAAAAAGACGACTATTACTGCTATCATAAGTTAGACCATATGGAGCATTCATCCCTGCTTGAGTGTTTGCCGCAGCAGTATTGGTGAAGTTACTTTGTCCAAGCACGAATGTTGCATTTTCTCCGTTAGTAATACCGGTGACATCATAGACTGTGACGCGATGATTGCCGTACTGCGAAACAAAGAGTCTGTTGCCTGTTGCGTCATAAGTAAGACCCTCTGGACCATTCATCCCAGATTGAGTGTTTCCGGCTCCAGTAGAAAAAAAACTTCCCTGACCAAGTACGAATGTTGCATTTTCTCCATCTGTAATAGCAGCAACGTCATATACTGTGACACGATGACTACCTGTTTGTCCGACAAAAAGACGATTACCTGTTGAGTCATAGGCAAGACCTGTTGGAGAATTCATTCCGCCTTGAGTATTAGCAGAGGCGGATGTCGTAAAGAGTGCTTGGCCGAGTACATTAATTGCTGGCTCTCCATCGGTAATTGCCGTGACATCATAGACGATGACGCGATTATTCAAAAAATCGGATACAAAGAGTCTATTATTTATAGAGTCATGCATAATACCTCGTGGTGCGCTCATTCCTGATTGAGTGGTAGCAGATGCTGATGTCGTAAAGAGTGCTTGACCAAGGACGTTGATAGCCGGCTCTCCATCAGTGATAGCAGCGACATCGTAGACCGTGATACGATTGAGGTTTGCAACAAAAAGTCTATTACCTGTTGCGTCGTAAGCGAGACCATATGGAGCACTCATCCCTGCTTGAGTAACGGAACCACCATTGCTTATAAAGTCTGTTTGACCGAGCACGTTATCAGGAACTCTATCGATCAGGTTATTACTTCCATCTAAGTTATAGACGAGAACACGGTTATTATTAACATCTGAAACAAACAATCGATGATTGACTGTATCCATAACTACTCCATACACCTGGTTGAATCCCAGTCTGTTCGGAGAGTCGTTTGACCCACTTTTTATTATATACCTTGGCACCGGCGCAGATAGATTTGTCCCATCGTACTGCCCCAACAGATCTATCGCATTCGCTCCATTGGAAATAGTTGCAAATGCAGGTGTTGGTAAAGCAAATGTAATGATGGTAAGTACAAGAATAAGATACGTTTTGTATGATTTCGTATGTGAAAAAATATTCTTTGTAAAAGATAAAAAACTATCGACCAGTGTATTACCTTGTGTGTGTTTTGTGTATATAAACATACGTATATTTTATCATGGTACATGAGGTAAAATCTATTTCTGTCTAGTGTTTGCTGTGAAAAACTCAACGAGTTTTTCACAGCCTGTATGCTCTCTCACCTCCCTCTTGCAAAGAGGTCATTTTATCTACACTTTGGGCGTATGTAAAGCATGTAGATGTTTCTCATACCTAGACAGATAGAGGGTAAACACAGAATACACAGCTGTGTGTTACACGAATACTCATCTCCATAGGTACTCTACGGTGTATCTGTGTCCTCTGTAGCTTTGTTCTTGATATATGATATATATCAACGTATATATCATCTTGTACTTCATGATACGTCTCTTGATGAAGAGAAAAGTCAATCGAATTAAAAAATATAATCACACAACAAAAAAACACTCACTCATACATCAGAAAAATACTCTCTTGTTTCACATACCCCCTACTCTAAAAATCACCATCATCACCGTCTCTTCACCTCTACAGCAAAAAACGCACGTTTCCACTTGTAGATTTTTTATACATCATATATACTCATACCATGTCAAATACAGATCGTGTACTTTCAGAACTTTTTGACCTCTTTTTCTGTCACTATGATGCACTGATACCGAGACTCAACGTTGAAAAAATTTTGTAAATGACTTCATGAAATAGATTTTTATTTCCAGAAACGACCTTCCAAAGCTAAGGTCCTTCCTGAAAAAAAATCGTTTAGATATTTTCCGTAAACGATTTCAGGGAGTTGAGGTCCTTCCTGATAAAAAATAAGTTGAACGACTTCCAAAAGCTGATGTTCTTCTCGAAAAAAAGACTTCAAAACATTCTCGGAAGCGACCTTCCAAAGCTAAGGTCCTTCCCGACTTAGGTGCTTCTCGAAAAATTCTACATACATACACATTGTTTTTAAAAAAAGACCTGCTATACTTTATATATGGTTCCCGTTAGAAGTCAGCTACTTCATATATCCACACAAGAAAAAAACAAACACGGGAACTAAATAATATTTATAAGCACTAATTAAGGACGGAAGTCTCAAGACTTCCTACTTCTAACGGGATGGAAACAGAAAAAAATAATCAAGAAGTTCATCACACAAATGAACACTCACCTATTACAAGTAACGGAGAGAAAAATTCATTATCAGTAGGTTCTGCAATTATTATTGGAGCAGTAATCATAGCGCTCGCAGTTGTCGGATCAAAGAAATTTTCTAGCTCAAGCATGCGTGATTCATCTGAATCAGTTCTTTCAACCCTCGATATTAGTGAGAAAAAATTCAAAGCTTGTTACGAAGCAAAAACACCTGAAGCAAAAATCCGCGCTCATATGGCAAGCGCAGAAAAAGCAACCAAACATATTCCAGAAGATCAAGGACGTGGTACACCATACAGTATTGCAATCAACCAGAAGACTGGTATGAAAATAGAAATTGCTGGAGCGTACCCGACTGAAGCAGTCACCAGTATCATAGATAGTATGTTTGCGGGTACAGCAAAAAGTCAGACTGAAATTGACATTGATCCAGTTACCGGCGAAGACCACTATTTTGGTTCAAAAGATGCAGAAATTGTAATCATAGAATACTCTGATTTGGAATGTCCATACTGTTCACGTTTTCACACAACGATGCAAGATGTAGTAGAGTCGTATGGTGGAAAAGTAGCATGGGTCTACAGACACCTCCCTCTTGAGCAACTTCACCCTAATGCATTTGATAAAGCAATCTCTTCGGAATGTATCTATGACATAGGAGGAGATGTAAAATTCTGGGAATACATTGATTTACTCTTTAAAAAAAATGAGCCAAAGAAACCAGTGTTTGACCCGATAACAGGAGAGACGAAATAGCAGGTTTAAGGTGAAAGGTTACAGGGAATAGAAAATACAAAAGCGGAGCGCCCGAAGGGCGCTCCGCTTTTGTATTTGTATTCTCTATTTACTATTTACTAACTTAATCAAAATAATGTTTAAGCCTTGCAATTTTTTCATTTGCACGAAGTTTTTCATGCACCTTTGCCTCAATCTGACGAATACGCTCACGTGTGACATTGAATTCAACACCAACCTCTTCGAGAGTATGCTGTACACCATCAACGAGTCCGTATCTCATTTCTAAAATCTTTCTTTCTTTTTCTGAGAGCTCTTGTAATGCTTCATTGATCTGATCTTTCAACATGCGATGAGAACTTTCTTGATCGGGACGAAGGATTTTGTCATCTGCAATAAATTCTCCACGAGTAGACTTTTCGTCGTCGTCACCAATTGGCTGTTCAAGAGAGAGTGTATCTTGATTGATATTTTCAATTATATGAATCTTCTCAACCTCAACACCCATTTCTGTTGCAATTTCTTCTGGTAATGGATCACGTCCCAAATCTTGAGACAGGCGTCTGTACACTTGCTTATATTTTGAAATAGTTTCCACCATGTGTACTGGAATACGAATGGTCCGAGACTGGTCAGCAAGAGCGCGAGTTATTGATTGACGAATCCACCATGTAGCGTAGGTACTAAATTTATACCCCTTAGTCCAATCAAATTTCTCAACGGCTTTAAAGAGTCCGATGTTCCCTTCTTGTATTAAATCAAGAAGTGTCAGATCAGCACTTCGTCCAACATATTTTTTTGCAATAGAAACAACGAGACGGA
This sequence comes from uncultured Candidatus Saccharibacteria bacterium, assembly GCA_964565825.1. GTDB lineage: Bacteria > Patescibacteriota > Minisyncoccia > Phycocordibacterales > UBA9973 > CAZEPT01. Next base: position 12,745 of record CAZMGK010000001.1, read on the forward strand.
GGTTCGCGCGAGCCAAGAGTGTTCGAGCCTCTGTATCTCCAGCCTCGATCCGTTTTGCCAAATCACGTTCTTCGCTTGCATGAATAAGTGCATACTGTCCAATTTCTTTTAGATACATTTGAATAGAATCATATGACGAGGCGTCTTTACCAAGTTTGAAATCTTTCTTCTTTTCCTCTGGGTCCATATCAAGCAAATTTCCACCTTCCAAGATATCAATCCCGGCAAGCTGTAATTTACTATATAATTCTTCCAAAAAGACTAGATTATTTTCAATATTTGGAAATGACTTGAGTATCTCATCGTAGGTAATAAAATGACGTTTCTTACCTTTTTCAACAAGTGCATCCATGATGTCTACTTGGTCTTCTATTTTCTTGCTGTGTTTTGTGTTTAAAACAATTTTTTTCTCAGGAGCTAGATTTTTCTTGGCTGGTATTTTTTTAGTAGGTTTTTTAGCAACCACAGAACTAGCTTTTTTCGCCACACCTGTAACTCGAGATTTTTTGACAGGAGTCGGTTTCTTTTTTAGAGGGGTCGTTTTCATAGCTGCTTTTTTTACCACAGCCGAAGCCTTGTTCGAGGTTTTGTATTGAGATTTTTTGACAGGAGTCGGTTTCTTTTTTAGAGGGGTCGTTTTCATAACTGCTTTTTTTGCAACAGCGGAAGCGACTCTTTTAATCACAGCCTTTGGTTGGGACTTTTTGACAGGAGTCGGTTTCTTTTTTGTTTGTGTAATATTTTTTTTCATCGTATTTATTTTTACCTACCCTCATTACGAGTTTGGGTAATTTTTCTAGTAATTTCTGCGACCTCTTCTAATTTGGATGATGAGTCGACACCGAGTAACTCATCTGATTTTAACTCCTCTTTGAGTCTCTCTAATTTCTGTTTATAAAAATCTTTTTCAAACGCTTCGAGTAAAAATTGACTATCTTTCACCAAGCTCTCATTGTTTGTGTATGTTTTTTCTATGAGAAACATCAGTTCTTCTTTCCTTGTTTCGTACATATCCCTGTGCGTATCATACTCGTCTTTCATGATGTCTTTTAGTTTCGTTTCGAATGTACTGGCATGTTGCATATCGCCCTTATGCTCAAAATAGAATAATATCCCAAACAGTGTATCAGTGAGCGTTCGTGTTTGTGTTTTTTGTTCTGGAATCATCTGTTTATACTCTGTGTTCTGTGTTTTATATTTTTTAAAGTCATCGTGAAGAGTTTGTTCTTGGATGTGGATGAGTGTAGCTATTTTTGATAATACATGAGCTTGCTCAATAGAACTTTGAATATATAACACGAGTGGCCAAATCTTTTCAGAGATACTCTTGTAGAAGATTCTTTCAGATGTATTATTTTTAAGATAACTCACAAAAAAGATGATAGCCTCCTCTTTTGTGTCAATCAGCGTTTTTATTTTTTCTGGATGTTCACGTGCAATATCTGCCATATCTTTACCATCAGTAATAGAAATACAGAATACGGTAAAACCGGTTTGCAATGCTTCAAGCGTTGCTTTGTACATTGCCTTAATCCCCGCTTTGTCATTATCAAACGCCAAATAAATACTATCTGTAAAACGTTTGATAATTCCTAAGTGGGAAACAAAACCCTCTGTGTCGTAGGTGTCTCCGGAAAATGCTGTACCTGAACTTGCAACAACTGCGTGCACTCCAGATTGATGCGTCATGACAACATCCATTTGTCCTTCGACAACAATCACTCTTTTTTGCTTCCGAATCGCTTCTTTCGCTTGATATAAACCAAAGAGTACTTTACCTTTGTTGAAAAGAACTGTTTCTGGTGAATTGATATACTTTGCTTCTTTTGGATCTGTACCGATTGTCCTCCCCGAAAATCCGATAACTCTGCCATTTGTATCCATAAATGGGAACATAATCCTATTCCTGAAGCGGTCGTACTTTTTATACTCCCCAGCTTTAATCAAACCAGCGTCTTCTATGTCTTTGTCAGAATATCCTTTCTTTTGTAAATGAGAATACAGTGAGCTCCAGCCATCTTGGGCATATCCAATACGAAATAGTTTCATCGTCTCTGATTGTACACCTCTTTTTTGGAGATAGGTTACTGCGTGAGGCGTATGGTCAAGGTTCTCCGAAAAAAAGAGTGTTGCGTCTTCTAGGATAGAATAGAGGACTTTTTTAGAATCTAACTGGTGCTCAGTTACCTTGTATTCCGTGAGTGGAACATTTGTTTTTTCTGCCAATTGCTTGAGTGTCGTTTTGAAATCCATTCCTTCGTACTCTTGGACGAAGGAAAATATATCGCCTTTTTTACCACACCCAAAACAATAGTAGGTATCGCGTTCAGTAGAAATATAGAACGAGGGAGATTTTTCAGAATGAAATGGGCACAGTGCCTTGTAGTTTTTGCCCGCTTTTTCAATTTTAATGTACCCCTCAATACACTCTACAATAGTGAGCCGAGATTTTATTTCTTCTACGACAGCTCGTTGCATATAGCGTATTACTCTGTACGTGCATCTACACGCTTTTTGAATCCAGTACCGGCAGGAATAAGTCCTCCGATAATGACATTTTCTTTAAGACCTCGAAGGCGGTCAACACCGCCACGAACAGCATTGTTGATAAGAACACGGTTTGTGTTTTGGAAAGAAGCAGCTGAAAGCCAACTTGTAGTCGTCAGTGACACATCAGTAATACCCAAGACCATGGTGTCGCCAATTGCTTTGATACCACCGTCGTCTTCGATACGTGTATTTTCTTCAATCATTTCAATGAGTTCTACGATTTCCCCACCTGAGAAATGAGAATCACCAGAAGATTTTATCTTAATACGTGAGAACATTTGCTTGATGATAATTTCAATATGTTTTCGTGAAATAGACGCACCTTGAAGTTCGTACACTTTGTTAATTTCATCAATGATGTAGTCTTCAGTAATTTTCTTACCACCGAATTTAAACACTTGTGTAATATCAGCAGATCCATCAGTAAGGCGTTGGCCTGCGACAACAATGTCTCCTGCTTTGACGAGCGGATTACGCTTGAATGGAACTTTGTATTCTGTAGAGTTACCAGTCTTGCCGTCTATTTTATCTTCAAGAACAACAATTGTTTTTTCATTATCTTCTTTTCGGATCTCAAGAATCACACCACTAAACTGACAGATAACAGATGGATTTTTTGGTAGACGTCGTTCAAAGATTTCTTCAACACGAGGAAGACCTGCAGTAATATCAACATTCGCAACTCCACCAGAGTGGAATGTTCGAAGTGTGAGCTGTGTTCCTGGTTCTCCGATCGCTTGTGCAGCGACGATACCAACAGCTTCACCAACATCAACGAGTTTGTTGCGTCCAAGGTCGAGACCGTAACACATTTGGCAAACACCATGAGTTGTTTTACATGCGAGTGGTGTTCGAACAAGAGCACTTTCAATACCGATTTTTTCAATAGTAAGAGCATCTTCTCGAGAGATGAGCGCATTTTTCTTGTAGATAACTTTACCGTCTTTATCCTTAATATCTTCAAGGAGGATTCGTCCACGAATATTTTTTGAAAGTGGAATTTCAACTCCCATAACGTTGTCTTTCTTTGCAATACGTCCTTCTTTTGTTTTACAATCGGTCTCAGTAATTACCACATCTTGCGCAACGTCAACGAGACGACGTGTAAGGTATCCCGCTTTCGCTGTTGAGAGCGCTGTATCGGCAAGACCCTTACGAGAACCGTGAGTAATAATAAAGTATTCAATAGGAGAAAGTCCTTCTTTGTAAGACGGAATAACAGGGAAATCAATCGTACGTCCTTGTGTGTTGACGATCAATCCTTTCATACCAGCCATCTGTGAGATTTGTCCGACAGATCCGCGAGCTCCGGAAACGACCATGTCGTACACAGAACCAGCACTGTTGAGTGTTTCTGGAATAAGTTTTTCAATTTCTTTTTTCGCTCGTTCCCAGATTTCAATGACTTTGTGATATTTTTCATCTTTTGATAAAAGTCCATCGTTGTACTGTTCAATAACCACTGTTTCTTCAAGACGTGAAGCAGCTACAATTGGTTTCTTTCCTGCTGGAATCTTCACGTTGTCGAATCCAAATGTTGTTCCTGAAATAGTAGAGTATTTGAAGCCGAAATCTTTTATCTTGTCGAGAATTGGTGGAGTCGCGTCGATACCAACTTGAGTGATCACTTCATCCACAAGACTCGACATTACTTTCTTGGTAATTTCTTTGTGTATGTACGGGAAATCATTCGGCAAAATACTATTGAAGAGAAGTTTTCCGACAGTAGTGTCGAAGAGTCCACCTTGAAATGCATTATAGCGAGGTGATTCGTTTGCAAGGACTTTAATTTTTGCACGAAAACCAAGAATACCGTGTTCGTAGGCAGCAATTGCTTCGTTTGGACTTGAGTAGATTCCTCCTTCACCTTTTTCACCAGGAACGTCTTTGGTCATCCAGTAGCATCCAAGAATAATGTCGTTTGATGGGTTAACGATTGGTTCTCCTGATTGAGGTTTCAAAAGATTTTTGTTTGACGCCATGAGCTCGCGAGCTTCGGTCTGTGCTTCAACTGAGAGCGGAACATACACAGCCATTTGGTCTCCATCGAAGTCAGCGTTGAAAGCCGCACACACAAGTGGGTGAAGCTGGATAGCATTTCCTTCAATCAAAATAGGTTGAAAAGCCTGAATACCAAGACGGTGAAGCGTCGGTGCGCGGTTCAAGAGAACATGTTTTCCTTGAATTACTTCTTCGAGGATTGCCCAAACTTCTGGAATTTCTTCTTCGATGAGTTTATTTGCACCACGAATATTGTAGGTAAATTCACGGGAGATAAGTTTTGAGACCACAAAAGGTTTGAACAGTTCAAGTGCCATATGTTTTGGAAGTCCACATTGACTGAGGCGGAGTGTCGGACCAATAACAATAACAGAACGACCAGAATAGTCTACACGCTTTCCTAAAAGATTTTGTCGGAACAATCCTTGTTTTGATTTCAAGTTATCAGCCAAAGATTTGAGTGCTCGTTTTTGTGACTGACTCATTGCTTGAGTGTCATTTTGACTTGCAATTGAGTTGTCCAAAAGTGCATCTACTGCTTCTTGGAGAATACGTTTTTCATTACGCAAAATGACATCCGGTGCGCCGATTTCTTTCAATTTTTTCAAACGGTTGTTTCTGTTTATCACACGTCGGTACAAGTCGTTCACGTCGGAAGTCGCATGACGACCACCATCGAGCGCGACCATAGGACGAAGTGCTGGTGGAATAACAGGAAGCACAGTCAAGAACATCCACTCTGGACGCATGTCAGCATGAATCATTGAACGAATAAGTGCGAGTCTCTTTTCTAGTTTTTCTTTTTCGGTTGCACTTGCTTTTGCGACAAGAGCTTCGGTGATATCATGCAATTTTTGTAAATCGATATTTTTGAAGATTGTGTAGATTGCTTCTGCACCAATAGATGCATCGAAACAAGTACTGTATTTGAGACTATAGTGATGAAATTGTATTTCATTGAGGACTTTTCCTTCGTAGATTTCAGCGATTTCTTTCTTTGCTGTAGCAAAAAGACCTTTCAGTTTTTCTTTATCTTCTTCACCTTGGATGCTTTTAGCTTTCAATTTAAATTCGGAATCAAGGTCACTTAAGAGCTGTTCTTTTTCTTTTGCATGTACTTTCACAATGATATATCCTGCAAAATAGATAACTTTTTCCAAATCAGTTACAGGGATATTCAAAAGAATTGACATACGTGATGGAATACCACGAAGAAACCAAATATGAGCAACAGGTGAGGCCAATTCGATGTGCCCCATACGTTCACGTCGTACGACACTTCTCGTTACTTCGACTCCACATTTTTCACAGACAATATCCTTGTATCTAATACGTCGATATTTTCCACAGTAACATTCAAAGTCTTTTTCGGGACCAAACACGCGTTCGTCAAAAAGACCACCACGTTCACTACGTCCAGTTCGATAGTTGATCGTTTCTGGTTTGGTTACTTCTCCGTATGACCAGTCTTTGATTCTCTCAGGAGATGCAAGGTTGATACTAATAGCATCAAACTTTTTTGTATTAATATTTTTATCAGTATTTGTTTGCATACTATTATTCGTTATTTGCTACAGGAGCCTCATCAAAATCGACTTCATTTTGATTAATAAGATTTATATCAAGAGCTAGACCACGAAGGTAATTGAGCATAACAGAAAATGACGCTGGAGTATTTGGTGCTCGTAATTCTTCTCCTTTGATAATAGAATCGAAGGCAGCAGTACGTCCCATAATATCATCTGACTTGATGGTGAGCATTTCTCGAAGTATGTGCGCTGCACCGTATCCTTCAAGAGCCCACACTTCCATTTCTCCGAAACGCTGTCCTCCGCCTTGAGCTTTACCTCCGAGTGGTTGTTGGGTAATAAGAGAGTACGGACCGATACTACGCATGTGAATCTTGTCTTGTACCATGTGGTGAAGTTTCAACACGTGCATAATACCAACTGCGATATCTTGGTCAAATTTGTCTCCGGTTCGTCCGTCGTACAGTGCGATACGTCCATTTTCAGGAATACCTGCTTTTTTTAATTCTTCACGAATTTCGTCTTCACCTGCTCCGCAAAATGCTGGAACGATGGCTTGATATCCAAGCGTATGAGCAGCGAGACCCAAGTGCATTTCAAGAATCTGCCCCAAGTTCATACGTGATGGCACACCGAGTGGTGTCAAAATAATATCAACTGGTTTTCCATCTACGGTATATGGCATATCTTCTTCTGGGAGAATCGTTGAGATGACACCTTTGTTTCCGTGACGTCCAGCAAGTTTATCTCCCACTGAAATGTTTCGAAGCTGTGCAACTTCAATAACGATTTTTTTGATAATTCCACTTTCAAGAGAATGACCTTGTTCACGTGAAAAAACTTTGACATTAATAACGCGTCCTTTCTTTCCGTGTTCAACACGAAGTGACGTGTCTTTTACATCACGTGCTTTTTCAGCAAAAATAGAGCGAAGGAGCTTTTCTTCTGGAGTGAGTTCTGTTTCTCCTTTTGGTGTAATTTTTCCAACCAAGATATCGTTCTCTCGAACTTCAGCACCAACGCGGATGATACCGTCTTCATCGAGATCCTTGAGTTTTCCTTCTCCGATGTTTGGAATATCACGAGTTGTTAATTCGGGACCGAGTTTTGTATCACGAACGAGACAAATAAACTCTTCGATATACATTGATGAGAACTTACTATTTTTTACAAGGCGTTCAGATAAAATAATCGCATCTTCAAAGTTTGCACCATTCCATGGCATAAATGCAACGAGAACGTTTTGTCCAAGCGCGATTTGTCCTTCTTGAGAAGAAGAGGTGTCTCCGATTACTTGTCCTTTGGTTACTTTTTCACCGACAGAAACCATTGGTCGTTGGTGAAAAGAAGTGAAGTTGTTTGTTCTTTCAAAGTTAACCAGTGTTTGTGTGTATTTTTTACCTTTTTCATCTTCGACAGTAATATGTTTTGAATCTACTTCAGTCACCGTACCATTTACAGGAGAAAGAGGAAGGCGTCCAGAATCTTTTGCTGCCATCGCTTCCATACCAGTTGCCACAAGAGGAACGTCTGGAATAATACAAGGTGTTGCTTGTTTTTGCATGTTTGATCCCATGAGTGCACGGTTTGCATCATCATGTTCCAAAAATGGAATCATCGAAGTCGCAATAGAAAATGCTTGGTTTGGAGCAACGTCAATAAAATCTACTTTATCTCTTCCGATCAAACCTGGTTCAGTGAAAATACGTGCTTCGACTTGTTCTACGAGAATATTTCCTTTACTGTCGTACGGCGTCAATGCGTGTGCAATACTGTATTGCTCTTCCTCGAGTGCGTTAAGATAGACAATCTCTCCAGTCACGCGACCTTTTACTACTTTTGAATAGGGTGTTTCAATGATTCCGTATTCATTCACTTTTGCATAAGAAGACATGTGCAAGATAAGACCGATGTTTGGTCCTTCTGGTGTATGGATAGGACACACACGTCCATAGTGAGATGTGTGCACGTCACGAACTTCAAGTCCTGCGCGCTCACGTGTAAGTCCACCGGGACCAAGCGCTGAAAGCGTACGGAGGTTTTCAATTTCTGCCAAGATATTTTCTTGGTTCATAAATTGAGAGAGTTGGTTTGTGGTGAAAAATTCTTTCACACGAGCCTGGAGAGGACGCTGGTTAATCACGTTTATTGGCATTGTTGTCATGGTATCCATTGTAGACATACGGTCTTGCACATTTCGTTTGATCTGTGTCATACCAACACGCATTTTTTGCTGAAGGAGTTCTCCGACAAAACGCACACGTCGTTGCCCGAGGTGGTCGATATCATCTGCTTTCATATCTGGGTGAGTATTTAAATCGTAGATATGATTTATCACGGTTACAATATCTTCGATAGAGAGCGTACGTCGGTCAAGATCTTTTTTATCAAGTGATTGAGCAAAACGCTGATTGAAACGGAAACGACCAATAGGTGAAAGATCGTATCGTTCAGTCGATAAAATTGCAGTAATAAAATCACGAGCATTGGCAGCGGTAGCAAGATCGCCATCTCTTAATCTTTTGTAAATCTCAATAGCGCTTTCATTGACGTCTTTTGCTGTTTCTTTTTCAATTGCGGTTTTTATCTGAGGCAAGTAAGGACTGTTTTTAAATGCTTTTTCAATAGCTTCATTGGTTGCAAGACCCATTACTCGAAGGAGCGCAATTATAGAAAATTTTCTTTTTTTATCAATACGTACATAGACGATATTATCTGCATCTGTTTCAAGTTCTATCCAGACACCACGTGCTGGGATAATTTTTGCACCAAAATATTTTTTACCTTTTATGTCTTCTTCAGTAAAGAAGATACCAAAACTACGCGCGAGCTGTGGCACCATGACACGCTCGACACCATTGATAATAAATGTTCCGTGCGCAGTCATCAATGGCAAGTCAACAAGAAAAATTTCTTGTTCTTTGGTTTCATTGATTATTTTATTTACTAATTTGATACGTGCTTTTAATTGACCATCGTATGTTAATTTATTTGCTTTCGCAAATCGTTCATCATGCTTTGGTTCACCAAGCACAAAAGAGCTAAATGATAGCTCAAATTTTTTGCCAGAATAATCATTGATTGGTGAAAATTCTTTAAATACTTCTTTTAACCCTTCGCGAACGAACCAATCGAAACTCTCGAGTTGGTTCTCGAGCAAGTTAGGAAGTGGTGCGAGCGGCGTATTGTATTTTGAAAAATACTTTTTTTCTCTTTGCGTGTGCATATTTCTCTCTATGAAATTACCTATACCCAAACATAAAAAACCAAGACGTACATCTTAGTTAGTATATAAATACTTAGTTATTTTTGTTTGAGTATATCAATATAAAATATTGGGGGCTTATAAAACCAAAGCAAATTCCATAACTCAATCAAGGCTCTAGTACAATAAACATACAGTATTTGAGGAAAAAAGTCAACATATTTTGCCTGCTTGAAAAAGCAGTCCTTTTTGGTTTTCTGTATTGTCATTCCGGACCCCGATCTGGAATCCAGTCTTTTTATAAAGACCCAATTCCTCATTACTTTTTAACCGCCAAAAAGTAACCAAAAACGCTCTCGACCAGCACTTTTTTAATTACCCTAGGGCATCCTCTCTTGCTTCGCAATTCACCTTGACCCACGTAACTCGGACTCACTAAAAATACTAATCCCGACGTAAAGTCGGGACCCCGAACAAAGCTTCGGGGCTCGCTTCACTCAAACAGAGTATTTTTTCCTACGGAACGAAACCTCTCATTGGTTTGTCTAACGAAAAGAGAGAAATGTGCATGAATACAATTGTATATAAAAAATGACTACCTTTACAAGGTAGTCATATTTATATTTTATTAAAATTAGAAATTGGATATTAGGAATTTTTTTTCCGCTCCTCTATTTTTTTATGATTTCCGGACACAAATACCTCGGGGACTTTGTATTTTTTGCCTTTATACTCGATGACTTCAGGTCTGGTGTAAAATTCATTTGAAGAAACACGTTCTTCTTCCCGAGAATCAAAATTACCGAGTACTCCTTCTACTTGCCGAGCCATACAGTCAATCATCACGAGCGCTGGTAATTCCCCACCTGTGAGCACATAGTCTCCGATCGAGACTTCTTCCGCCTTGAGTATATTTTTTACACGCACATCTATTCCTTCGTAACGACCAGAGAGAATAACAATGTCGGTATATTTCTTGGTGGTGTTTTTTGCATACACAGTATTAAAGAGCGTACCATGTGGACCGAGTAAGATTATTTTAGTTTTTGGTTTTGTTGTTTCTTTTTTTGTTGGTTTTCTTTTCTCTATTTTTTTCAGAATCGTATCTACACAATCGAGCACTGGTTCAGCACGGATGACCATTCCTGGTCCCCCACCATACGGCCGATCATCAACAATTTTCTGAACATTGCCATCTGGCCAGACTTTGCGATATTTTCCTTTGACATAGTCACGAGGATTATAAAAAGCCACAGAGATTTTTTTCTCTTTGATTGCCCGCGCCAAAATAGAATCCGTCAGATACGGTTCGCAGATATTTGCAAATAATGTCACTATATGAAAACGAAGCATGTATTGAATGTACCTTATCTAAATAGATACGTAAAGTAGCATCTTACCCATCACTTGGATCATTGTCATCAGCTCCATATGTATAACCAGAGTTGTTATGACTCGTATTACATTTGTGATGAATGACTGTACGTGTTTTATACGGAGCGCTCAAACCTTCGGAATCTGTGACTCCGTAGACAATACTGTAGGTATAAATTTTACATGAATTTGGTCCAGATTGACTCAAAAGTGTCGGTCCAGTTATAAACACAGCTGGGCTAATGTTTCCATCTTCGGCATCTAAAGCAGTATACCCTGGCTCATTGTATTTATTTGCACCAACACCATTACCAGTAAAAGGGTTGGCACTTGGTGACCAAAATGTAAATGGATTTGCCCCATTTAACGTAATAGCCGGTGCAGTGTTTGGTGATGGTGGTGGAGGTATTGGAACTGGAGGTGGAGGAGGATCTTCTGGTGCTGGTGATGAGTATGTTGCATTTTGACAATTAATCTGTCCTGGTAAATTTGAGGCAAGAAAACCGGTCACGATATTACTGAACCCTAGACCATCGGTACACCAGTATTGGGCTTTTCGTAGTGGAAATACAATAGCCCATTCATTCGTAGATGCTGTACATTGATAATCTGAATTTTGAATACCAACCATGTTACCTAGATTTACCAGAGCGAGGTCAACAGGAGTTCCCTGACACACAGTTGCAAAAGAATATGGATCATGAGAGAAAAAATCATCAGTAGCACTCGAGCGTAAACTGGAAAGAACTAATTTAACATTTGCATCATGAGCTGTGTCTCGAGCATCAACATATGTTGAAAAAACTACATTCGACAAAATTGTTACTATAGAAAGCACAATCAATAACTCTATGAGAGTAAAGCCGGTTAATTTTCTTCTCACTCTTTGTATTATCTTTTTCATATCTACAGTATATCGCATTTACAAAAGAGTACAAATCAAAAAACGATAGCGGTGGGTGTAATTATTACATGAGTGTATAAGCTCTACATTGGCAGGTCTCAATCGGTAACAAAAAACTCACCATAGTGGTGAGTTTTTTGTTACCGATTGATATAGTACAGCTTCTGATACTGTAATATATTTAAATGTTTTTCAAATCTTCCATCGCAGCATCAACTGAGACACTTGAGGCAGTTTTCATACCTTCAGGCTCGTTAATTTTGAGATTGATTCGCGCATTGTTTTTCATACCAATGACACGAAGGAGGGTTCGAATTGCTTTCGCAGTATTACCCATTCGGCCAATTATCTTACCCATATCATTTGGGTTCACAGTGAGTGTAATGAGGACACCCATTTCATCAACGTTCCGTTCGATTTTTACATCATTTGGATTGTCAACGAGTGCCTTTACTACATACTCAAGGAATGCTTGATCGTTATGCATTTTATTCGTTCTCTGTTAGCGCAGCTTCGACAGTTACTGCTTCTCCTAGTATAGCGAAGTTTTGAAAAGAGTCAAAGGAGGGTGGGGATAAAATACGTGCTTACTATTTTAGAAAACACGAGTCAAGCTCTCATCTCAGTGTGCATATTAAAAAATACAAATATGCACACTTCCGATAGTTTTTCTAAAATAGTAAGCACGTATTTTATCATGGTGAAAGAAAGGAAAAATTACGACAGTCTTCATAAAACCTCGTGGTGCTATTTTATTGAGAGAAGGAGTAAAGAGAAAAACACAAGTCTAGGAACTCGAGCAAATTCAACTCTTGTTTGAACAAAAAAAATACCCTTGTGGGTATTTTTTTTGTTCGCTTCCTCTATTTTATTTTTTTAGTTCTTTTCGCTTAACGGTCTTTGATTTTAATGGAAGAACGTTTTTTATCTTTCCTTCAATTACTTTTTCTTTTACTAAAATGTTGTGCACAGTTTCAGAAACTTGAGCTCCTGTACTGATTGCTTTTCTAATTGCATCTCCATCAAGCACAACTGTCCCCTTTTTAGCTTCAAGAGATCCAAGCACCTGAGTAAATGAACCTGACTTTTTTACTGCTGTTTTTGAATCAGTCAATACAATACGAAAAGCTGGATCATTTTTGCGCCCTATTCTTTGTAGTCTTATCTTTAACATATAAGACTATACTACCGTATTTTAAGAAAAAAATCAAATTATTGCACAACAACCATCCGGTTATCAAAACGAGACCAATACCGCACAAAATCTTCTGATAAAATACGCAATCGCCCGTACGTCGGATCATTAACCCAAAACCATGTTTCTGGGCCTATTGTATCATACCCCACGATCAGAGAGACGTGAGTTGAGGTAAATAAAACCTCCTTCCCTTCTGGGGTGAAATAGACTAAACTCGACTGAGTCATATCGTCATCCTTGTGCCAGACAATAACCGGATTACTGGCATCAAGAGCCGTCATAATATCATCGAGGTTCGCGTGTATTTTGGAGTATGTCTCTGGTGCGTATTTTCGTACCATATTTTCTACTGGTTTCTCATTCACACCCCAGCCGGTAGCACCAAGAAGGCCTAATGGCGCAACATAAACATGTCCTGAAACATCTCCAACAAAACCAGCATCTGGATCACCCCACACCAGCCTACCGTTATGAGTATATTTCTTTTTGGGGAGAGCATACCCAATCTGATTCATGATTTCATCTTGGCCAAGTTCTATACGTTTGTACAGAAGCGCCATTTGAATACTCGCGGCTTCGCAGGATAAACGATATTTTTGCTCAATCAGTGGTATCGGTAATAGCACTCGTTTATCAAACAACTTTGGGGTGTCAGCACTGTCAACTGGAAAAAATGTTTTTGGGTCAAATGATTCAATTGGTGTACCACACAACATGCTATTTATCAGACGGCGCGTCATAGAACCGATTGTACCACTTTCGTATATTCCTGCTTTTTTCTGGAAAAGTGAAACTGCTTGTTCTGTTGTTGGACCATACAACCCAAATGCTTGAGGAGAAAGCTTGGGTAATACACTTTCCGAAGAAAGATGTCTTTGTATTTTCTTTGTATCTTCTATAAAAAGATTTTTACGCCATAGATTATTTTTGACAGATGCATCACAAAAAACATCTTGCATTGCAAAAACAGGAGTAGGAAAAGTAATTGCACAAATAAGTATTAATAAAAATAAGCGTGAATGCATGTGCACACAGTATAGCAAATATCTACAAAAGAATACGTATTGTTCTTATTATTTACTCTGGCGTTGTCTTTTTTCTAACATCACGAGAAGTGGTGATGCAACAAAGATTGATGAGTACGTTCCAAAAAACATTCCGACAACCAAAACGAGTGAAAAGTTTTTTGTTGATTCTGGTCCAAAGAAAAAGAGAGCCAAGAGTGCAAGAATAACTGTCAAAGAAGTGTTTATAGATCGCCCAAAAGTCTGAGACAAACTTTTTCCAACGGTGTCTTCAAACGACCCTCCTTTTATAGAACGTAAATTCTCACGGATTCTATCAAACACTACAATTGTGTCTGATACAGAGAGACCGAGCACGGTCAACAGTGCGACAACAAACAATGTGTCTACTTCTGCTCCGCGTACATATCCAAGAATAGCAAACACACCTGACGGTATTGCAATATCGTGGATCAAGGTCACAATAGCAATCAGCCCATATTTATATGATGCCACTGGTTTTGAAACTCCACGAAATGCATAGGCAATAAAGAGAATAATGGCAAGTGACACAAGAAAAATAGCAACAAGAGATTTTTTGACGAGCTCTTTTCCTACTGATGGGCCAATAGAATTAAAATTTTCTACTTTTCCATCTACTCCAATAGTAGTGAGCGCAGAAACAAGCTGTTGTCTTTCTGTTTCAGACAAAGCCAATGTTTTAACACTCACATTATTTGTACCAACTTCTTGAACCAATGCATCTTCTAAATTGAGTGTCGCGAGTACTGTTTGTATCTCTTCTGTTCCTGGACGAGTAGTGTAGCTCAGCTCTGTTTCTGACCCTCCCTTAAAATCAATACTCAACTTTAATCCAAATACGGTTACCAGTATGATTGAAGCACCAACAAGTACTGCTGAAATGGTGAGAAATATTTTTTTGTTTTTAATTATCCACATATATTTTATTTATTATGCTATTTAGTAAATCCTGACCCAAAGAGAAATCCGATAATTTTACCAGTCTTGGTGTTTGATTTGGTAAATGGAAGTGCATATAAAAAGATACGTGTTACCACTACAGCAGAAAAGAGTGCCGTCAGTACGCCGATACCAAGAGTGAGTGCAAATCCTTTAATCATTGCTGTTCCGAACCAGAAGAGAATGGTAGCCGTAATGAGTGTCGAGAGATTAGAATCACGAATAGAAGTCCATGCGCGGTCAAACCCATCATGCAACCCGTCTTGCAATTTTTTACCACTTCTCATTTCTTCTTTTACTCTTTCAAAGATAAGGACATTGGCATCCACCGCAATACCGAGCGAAATAATAAATCCAGCAATACCAGATGCGGTCAATGTCACCGGAATAATCTTAAACAAGCTCAGTACAATAGTTACATAGACAGCCAAGGCAATAACCGCAATGATACCGGGTAATCTATACCAGATAACAAAAAAGAGAGAGATGAGGATGAGTGCGAGCACACCTGCGCGAATACCAGCATCAATAGCTTTTTCGCCGAGAGTTGGACCGATTGTTTGAGTTGATAAAAGTTCAACAGGAATAGGTAGTGCGCCGGAGTTAAGTCGTCCAACAAGGGTCTTTGCTTCCTCTGGCTTGAAACTTCCGGTAATAGTTGCCTGTCCACCAGTAATCACCGCCTGAACAACAGGTGCAGAAAGAATCTGTCCATCGAGATAGATAGCGACTGTTTTCCCAATATTTGCTTTAGTCATTTCTTCAAAGAGTTTTGAACCTTCATCATTAAATTGAAGACCGATGATTGGTTGATAGGTAGTTTGGTCAAATTGAACAGTTGCTTTTTTTAAGTATCGGCCAGTAAGTGAAGAACTTACGTATTTATTTGCATACGGATCAAAAGAACCAAGTGAGATTTGGCCATCAGGACCAATTGTCGGGGTCATGGTGAGCGGCGCGTTTGGATCAAAACTTGGATTTTCTGTTTTAAATTCAAGATTTGGAGTCTCGCCAATTGTTTTAATAGCTTCATTGATGTCAGTGACGCCAGGAAGGTCCACAGTCAGACGCTGTTCGTTATTATTTGTGAAACTTGCTTCTTGAACCTGAATCACAGGCTCAGCAACACCAAAGGCATTGATGCGTCTTTCGATAACATCCTTGAGAGAATCCATTGCTGTTCCAACTTCGCTTGATTCAATTTTTGAAACATCAGCTTTGTAGACTAAATGAACTCCTCCTTTCAAATCAAGACCGAGTTTAAATGCGTATTTTTTTATTACCTCTGGTACAGCTTTGTGGTGCACGTACGAATGATCGCTCGCATAGACGAAGTATCCGAGACCAACTCCTAAAATTAAAATAAGTAATGCTATCAATCGATTTTTCATTATATTGGAATACTCTATTAAACTAAATAATAGTCTCATTTTACACGTTTTGGGGTAAAAAACAAGGCGGGTTTGGCGTAGCCAAACCCGCCTTGTTAGGCAGGAATTGAGAACTTACAACAAAAACAATATCACTACCCCTACGACTATCCGATACCAGGCAAAGAGAGTCAACGAATATTTGGCGATGAGTTTCAAAAAGACTCCGGCCAACAAATATGAAAATACACCCGAGATCCCGACGCCGATAATCGTCAGAATTATTTCGTGAGAAGAGAAACTGATGTTGGATTTGAGAACATCATAGACTGATGCAAGAAATACGATAGGTAAACCAATGAGAAATGAAAACTGCGCGAGACTTTTTTTCTCAACGTTTCCAAAATATCCTGCAATAAGCACAGCTCCCGAACGAGAGACACCAGGAATCACTGCAAGTGCCTGAGCAAAACCAAAGATAATTCCCTCTTTTAAGGTAATCTCTTTTTTTTCTATCGGTCGTTTGTGAAAATGTTTTTTTGCATACCAATCTGCAATCATCATAATGAGTCCCCCAATAATGAGTGCCCATGCGATAAGTGCAAAGTTCCCAAAGAAATATCCTTTGACGAGTGTATAGAGCACAAATCCAATGACGAGTGTCGGGACACAAGACAGTGCGATGTTCTTGGCCATATCCCAGTTCAGATCAAATGTATCCCTTTTTTGCAAGATATAGAGCGCAGTACCGAGAAGTGCCCCAACTTGAATAATGATAGTAAATGATTTTACAAAATCTGTTGGCGGGATTGAAAGAACTTTTTCTGCGAGCTGTAAATGCGCAGTCGAAGAAATCGGCAAAAACTCCGTGATGCCTTCAATAATACTTAAAATAAATACATGCAGTAGTGTCATAAAAATTTCTCAAAAAAAATAACTAATCCATAGGCGACGCATCCACCAAGGATAAATCCGGCTATCACATCGACAGGATAATGAACTCCATTTACTACTCGTGAGAGCATCACCAGAAGACTCAGTACCAGAGAAAGTATTCCCAAGCGGTAATCAAAATGAAACAAAAGTATTGTGAGTGCACCGTACACACTCGCATGTTCCGAGGGAAAAGAATACCCTGGTGTGGGAAACAATGGAATAATATGCGTATGAGTAACGTACGGTCGCATTACTTGGAAAATCTCCTTGCAGATGCGGGCAGTTAAAAAGCTCAAAAAACCAGATAAGAAAACAAGAGAAAACATGTACATAAAATTTTCTTTTGCCTTAAGAGAGAGTGCTATTAAAATACAGAGTGGTATGACAATAAAACTCACTGGTCCGGAAATAAACAAAGAGGTGTTTCCCAAAAGTGGGTACTTTTGACCCAGCATGTGTAAAAATTCTAATATACTATAATTCATACGGTGTAATCAGGTTATGAAATAATGCGGTGACTGTCAAAGGGCCAATACCCCCTGGTACAGGTGTCATATAGAGTGCTTTTTGCATAACACTTGGTTCTACATCACCTAACACAGTACTTCCTTCTTCACTCGTCCCTGCGTCAAAAACAATCACTCCTTCTTTTACAAGATCTGACGTCAGCATATGAGCCACACCCATGCCAGAAAAAATAATATCTGCCTCTTGTACAGGATTGGGAGAAAAATTAGTTTTTGTCATTTGAACAAAAGGAATGCTGTGCATACGTAAATAATCCGCGATTGGTTTACCGACGAGTCTTCCATTTCCAAGCACACAAATTTTCTTACCAAGAAGTGAAATATCGTACGCATCGAGCGCATAGAGCATTGCCCGAAGTACTGGTGGGTATCGTCTATTTTTATTCTCCAAAAAAGAGTGGTACGTATTTTCACTCAATATATCAATATCCAAGCTCGGCTTGATATAGTTCACAACCGTTTTGGTATCTAAGTGCTCAGGAAGTGGTAACTGAAGGATCATACCAGATGAATCAATCTCGAGTTCTTTTATTTTTTCTTGGACAAGAGAAGCCGAACTTTCTTTTGCTAAATGGTGCACGCGTACAGAAATACCCAATCGTTCCCCAAAACGTTTTTTGGCACGGATATACGTTTCGATAACAGGATTATCACCAATATATAAAATATCTAATACGTACTTTTTTTGCTCAATAAGTATACGTAATGTTTCTTCTATTTCTTGTTGTATTTTTTTACCATCTATAATCATACGTTTATTCAACTCCTAAAAATTCATAATGCAAGTTATCACGATGCGTCGCCCTCCGGGTGCGATAAATAGATGAGACAAGCCCAAGAGCGATAAATTCAGTAACTAAATGGGAACCACCGTAGCTCATAAAAGGAAGAGTGATTCCAGTAATGGGCATTATACCAATATTCATGCCGATGT
Organism: uncultured Candidatus Saccharibacteria bacterium; assembly: GCA_964565825.1. GTDB lineage: Bacteria > Patescibacteriota > Minisyncoccia > Phycocordibacterales > UBA9973 > CAZEPT01. The sequence continues at coordinate 31,258 of CAZMGK010000001.1, forward strand.
TAATCAGCATGTGAGACAAGAAGAAGATAGCGATACCAACTGCTGTTAAAATCTCAAAATTTCCAGCACCATGAAGCGCTGTAGTGAGTATGCGTATAATCAAGAGAGCATACAGAACGAGCACCAGACATGCTCCAACAAAGCCCCATTCTTCTGCATAGGCAGCAAAAATAAAATCGGTTTGATATTCTGGTAGAAAATGAAGTCTGGATTGTGTCCCGTGACCAATCCCCTTGCCTAAAAATTGTCCAGATCCTACAGCAATAAGAGATTGCTTTGCATTATAGCCAGTACCTTTTACATCAAGCGTTGGGTTAATAAAATTTTGAATTCTTTTTTTCTGATATTCTTTAAACACAAAACTCCATAGCACGACGAACAAGCTGATACCGATAATAAAAAAGACAAAGAGGTGTTTTTTTGAGAGACCAGATACAAGAACCATACCAAACCAAATCATAAACAAAATAATAGCAGAACCGAAATCAGGTTGTAAAAAAATTAAAACAAACGGTATGATCATGTAAACCAGCGATATGAGAATATGCTTGAATCTTTTTATCTCAATATGCCTTCTTGAAAAATATTTTGCGCACATTAAAATAACGGCAAGCTTCATCAGATCTGTTGGCTGAAAAGAAAATGCACCGAAAGAAAACCAACTCTGTGCACCTTTTACTGTATGCCCTAAAATAAACAACACAGACAAAATCAAAACACAACATGCGTACAGATAAGAAACCGCTTGAGTCGATTTCAAAAGCTGGAAATCGATATGATGTACCGCAAAAAAACACACAAGCGCAACTATGAGGAAAATAAGTTGTTTGTTGAAAAACAGTGCCGATTCTCCAAAAGTGTACAACGTAACGAGCGAAGAAATAGAGATGAAGAGGGCCAGACCCAATAGAGTCCAATCTACAGACGTACTATATTTTTTAAAGAAAGCAAACATAGTTTATTTTTTTGGATATTCTTGAGTAAAGGGATTATATCGAGAAATAACCTCAAATCGCACAGGTGTTGTTTCAAATACTTTTTGCCAAACAATAAAGATTTGTTTTTTCTCTCTTGGGTTGAGTTTAGGAATAACGGTCTTCCCTACTTGTACCACATTTCCTTCTGCATCATACGCAAGTACATAGACGTCTATTTTGGAAATAGAAAATACTTGAGATGCATTACGAAGCATTGCAGAAAATCGAGGTTTGATATCATCGGTATTAAATAATTGTTCTGAAACTTCAATAACCATGTCATCATACCGGGTATCTGTTTTATGCCAAGACACAGCTTCTTGTAATTCAAATGTTGTATAGGTCGGGATGGTGTTGCCTACTGGAATCTGCTGCTCGAACACAACCATGCCTTTATTGGGTTCGATAAAAGTACTTCCGGATTTTTCAACAATCAGTACTCTGTTTTGATCATATAATTTAAATTTATACGCTACTTCTTTTACTCCAGCTTGAAAATTTTGATTTTCAATATATGCAACTGCATTATAAAAACCAGGAACTATTTCGTAAGACCTTTGCCATTTGATGACTGGATCTTGAGTAAACTCTTTACACTGTAAAGAACATTCTCCTCCACAATCTACTCCGAATTCTGTGCCGTTTTTTTTAGTATCAAAACAAGTAGGTTTTTTATTTACAAGAGGAATTAAAATAACCACAAAAACACCCAACAGTATAATTCCCATTATAGAAAGTATGTTAAATTGTCTTTGTGATGCCCAGCTCATGTAGAGTACTATACCACAAGTCAGACCAGAACTCACACAGTACTTTTTCGGAGCGCGCATATTTTTCTCAAAAAATATGCGCGCTCCGAACCCCCAGCGACTTACGAACGTATCGAGAAAAGTACTTTGACAGTTCTCGCTTATCTATTGCATTTATCTTCAAAATAAATTACTCTATACACATATGTTAGAATACAACGAAATCAGAGAAAGAAAAGTCATCATTTACGAGGATGAACCATACGAAGTTATCACAAGTCATGTCTTTCGCAAACAACAACGAAAACCAGTCAATGCAACCAAACTCAAAAATCTCCTGACCGGAAAAGTTTTGGAAATATCTTTTCATGTCTCGGACAAAGTAGACGAAGCTGATCTCGAAAAGAGCGAAGTGAAATACCTCTACAATGCAAAAGGAGAATACTGGTTCTGTGATGCAAAAGACCCGGCGAACAGATTTGTTGTCCCAGCAGATAAGATCGGCAACCCACAAGTCAAATTTCTCAAAGAAGGCATGACAGCGACAATGAAAATTTTTGAAAATGAAAATGAAGATCGCATCATTGTCGCTGTCGAGATCCCGATCAAAATGGAATTCATCATCAAAGAAGCGGCGCCTGCGGTACGCGGAAATACAGCGACGAACGCAACCAAGTCTGTCATCCTTGAAAACGATACAGAAATATTTGTTCCAATGTTTCTCGAAGAAGGAGAGCGAATCCGCATCAATACAGAAAATGGTGAATACGTAGAGCGGGCGAACTAGGTATCTAGTGAGTAGTTAATAGAAAATGCAGAGTACAAAATACAGGAGCGTGCCCTTCGGGCACGCTCCTGTATTTGTATTGTTCACTAAAATCTAAAATCTTAAATCTGACTGCAAAGACAAAAAGAAAAGCACCCTTGCGGGTGCTTTTCTCGGCATTTGTGCAATATTACTTTAAGGAGTACTATCTCACAAAAAGAATATAGCAGTTTGAGGTCTATTTGTCAAGCAGTTTTTTCAAAAGAACAGATTGTTCATCAATCTTTTTCTCTAAAACTTCTTGCTTATCGCTCACCTCGTCTACTTCTTGATATAAATCATCTATCACCTGTTCTACTTGTTCGATTGCACCCTCTTCTTCTTTCACTTCGTCTGCTGTTTTATCAACCATCTTTTTTTCTTTTTTTAATCCAGAGAGCACGAGCATATCACCAACAAATGCAGACACAAACACACCGATCAAAAGGAGAAACAACGCACTGAGAACCAGAGACACTGGCCCAGAAAAAATAAACCCGAGTAACCCACCATGCGACTCTAGCCAGTCCCCTGTATGCCAGACCCCTCGCCAAAAAAGAACGATTAAAATACCAGCAATAATTGCATACCAAATAGGGTATTTTGAAAGTCCTCCACGCACATGGTCTTCTAATTTATCAAAAAAGAGAACTATTTTTTTATATGCACTCATCATAAATTCCATACACGTAGTATACCACACACCCGGAAGTAGATTTTGGTAAGGTGACACATACGAGTCACGCGCTATACGCATTACCAAAACTCACTTCCGGGAAATCAAAAATACCTTCTTTCAAAGGTATTTTTCATGATGTCACACGATAAGCCGAATTCTGTCCCCCGCACTCACTATACAAATTTAGAAACTAATATAGTGAGTGCGGGAGGATACACATTTATCTGGGATAGATATTACTATCTACCTCAAGCGATTCTTCCTCGATATTTCTATCTCAGACGCGATCTTGCACACAAGTACGGATTTAGCCGTTTCATTCTCTCCTTACAAAGAGATTATTCCTTACAATTACTTGTCGGGAACCCTAGCCTTTCGGCATTGGCGTCACTGTTCGCACCGCGCACTTACATACGATGGGCGTTACCCACTACTCTTGAGGGAGGCCTTGCCTCCCTCAGTGTGTTCGGACTTTCCTCCCCCACACCTATATTTTTATTGCTGATGAATCAGCGTTTTATAGAAACAATAAAAACATGGGTGTGGGGGCGTGTATCTGTGCAACACAACCACTATACTCTATTTGAGAAAATAAAAAAACCCGCATGCTAGATGCGGGTTTTGTACTTAGGATACACAGCAATTAATCAGGGTTGCCACTTCCCTCTTGTTTGCTTTCTAGTGGTTCGGCAAACGCGACAATTTTTACTCCTTGTTCGAGGATAAAATAGCTTGGCACCGGCAGGTAATGAATGTGCGCGTGATTTTTCTCATCACGTCTTACCCAAAAAGCAGACGGTGTGCCATAGATTTGATAAAGCACTAAGACCGCTTTTTTGTATGTTGCTTTTCCATCCGACACATCGATATCTTCGGCAAAAAACTCATCAGTACTGAGAATATTTTTTACGAATTGGAGAGCTTCTCCTTGTGACATAAACGATCTTTCTGGGTACATTTTTTGTACTTCAAAAAAAATAGAAAATAAATTCGCTTCTTTTTTAAGAAAAAAGAATTCCTGAACTGACTTGAGTCTATTCACCATAACACGGAAATAAACGAGCCACGGTACCTGATAAATTTCTTTATCGATTTTTGGTTTTTTGCGATCTCTCGATTGCTCTCTGTAGAAAATATCTTTGAAAAAATCGCTGACACTTTCAAAAGTCAATATAAAGGGTTGGGTAATCAAATGGATAATCATGGCAGGAAAGAGTTTTCTTTCCTCGAGTATGTCCGAGTAAATCGGAGAAAATTGGGTGTTTTCTGTTTGCGTTTTCATTTTTAAAGTTTTTTCTACTATAACCTATATAAAGATGTATGTCAAATTCCTCAGCTGAACAAGATGTTTTTGATACTACCAGTTTTTAAAATACTTGCCCCGACATCTATGCGTATGTACCCATAAAAGGGTAATATAGCAGGACTTAAAGATACAGGTGGTAGGGCTTGACAAAATTTGTGTATTTGCTATAATACGAACATATGAAAAAGACATACTTCAAAAAACTTATTATCCTCGGAGCCTTTGTAGTTTTCTCTGTACTTGCAGGGAGTGCTTCAGCCTGTACTATCTACGATGAAGGCTGTAATCGATACGAGGACCATTTACCTCAAATATACGGAAATAATTACACAGGCCAAGGGCAAAACTATCCTGTATACCAAAATCCGCAAGGGGCGTATTATGCTGTTTCGAACTACCAACAACCACAGTATATTCCGCAGGCACCTATCGTCATGAGTAACGATAGCTACACTGGTCAAAACTACGGAGGTACTTCATCAACCACAAACACTGCAGGAAACACATCATCCCAAAACGAAAACTCGGATGAAAATCCAGGTCTCTTGAGTAGTATTTTTGGTAACAAATCTACTGCTGCCAAAAAAAACACCTTTTCAAATGGGTCTGAGACGATAGAAGCTGATCAAAATCTCCAAGCGCTCGTCAACAGTAAAGGACTCGCTATGGGAACAAATAATGGACTCTGTGGGACAACACAGAAAGAAGACTACCTCATCTTGTACAAAAACATCACCGGAGTCACTGTGACAAATGTCGCTATTCGAATGAGTCTCCCAACGGGGATTACTCCAACAAATACGAGTGGTGGATCATACTCAGAAAGAGACAACACTGTTACCTTTTTTATTGGCGTACTTGCGCCAGACCAAACTGGACAAATCCTTCTTCCTGTCAAAAAAACGGGAACCATAGAAGGAGTCGCTCGTAGCGAAATGGTCTACACACTCCCGAATCAAAATCAGAACATGGTTGTTGCGTACGCCTTTGGAAACGGTACCTGTGCACAGAGTGTCCTCGGCGCAAGTGCTATTGGAAGTGGAAACAATTTATTTGGAGGAACACTCCTCGGATGGATATTCCTAGCTCTTCTTGTTGGTGCATTTATTTACCTATTTAGATTTTTCTTACTCAGAAAACAAGCTCATCATGGAGGTGATGGACATGGTCACGGACACTAATTGATCTCTCTGAAAAAAGCGGGGCAAACCAAAGGTTTGCCCCGCTTTTTTACACACTCAGTATTTTCTGTATACGCGCACATGACTCACAAGGAGATTGTGAACCATATGACTTTGCATTGCATGGACGTTCTGTCCATTTTCCAGAAAGAAGCAACTCTTGATAATCATGAATATCTTTCACAAGTAACTCTACGGTGTCTCGTTCTACGCGTGTCTGATAGAGCGCATGTTTAGCGTCTCCTTCTTCAAGAAAAAGAAGTCGCGATTCACTCACCCACGCACCTTCAACACCTTCTATTAAATACGAATACATCGCCAGCTGACGCATCAAACTCGACAGTCGGCCATCTTCTGTCATTTTTTCTACGACTCCTGCCGTCTTACTCTTTCCTGTTTTGAAATCAGTCACCACAATCGTTCCATCTGGGTATCTTTCTGTGAGGTCAATTTTTCCATGCATGATCAGATTTGGAAACCGTTTGTCTCTATACGAGATATTTCTTTCAGAGACATGGTCAGTTGCGAGTGCCTGATAGTACGTATCTATCCAATACACAATCGCCGTGCGTGCCTCTACAAGTAATCGTGCAACATCTTTTTTGTTGGTAATTCTTTCTTTTTCTAATTCATACACAATATGACTATCAATGGACGTGATCTGTGGACGTGTCTCTTGTTTCAAGATATATTCAATCGTCCCATGAACGACAGACCCAAGCGCAAGTGATACACTTTTTGTTTCTGGAAGTTTTAAGAAATTTCTAAAATACCATTTCCATGGGCAATCAAAAAAGTTATTGAGCATCGACACAGAAATTTTTGTTTCGGTGAATCGTTCTCTCACAAAACGCTGTATATCGGGGATCAGTTTCTGGTCTACACACACGAGCGGTTTCAGTGCGTAATTTTTTGGATTTTCAGAAAGTATGTATGCTTCATTGTCCCCTGCACTCACTCTGTCAAAATGATCTACAGTGAGATCTGAAATACTGTGCACAAGTTCGAGCTCTCCCCCGTCGTCTTTGTGGAGAGAGTAGCTCAAAGTACAGAAACGTTTACTACGGGTAATAGCAACATAGAGTTCTCTTTTTGTGGACATTTCAGTACGGACACTTACTTTTTCTTTTATTTTCTCTGGTAAGGTAAATGCTGTCGTTTTTTCACTCATGAGTATTTCTTCATTGACATGAGCAATCCACACATACTCATATTCAAGTCCTTTTGATTTATGAAACGTATTTATGGAAATACCCTCTTTTGCGCCAAGGTGTGCAATGGAAACTTGATTGCCATACAATTTGAGACGTGTAAAATATTCAAGAAAATCTCTTAATTTCTTTGTCTGTTGTTTTTCCTCAAACAGAGTGGCGCTGTGGATATAGGTTCTGACAATTTCAATTGCCAACAATAAACGATCGTGAGTTTGAGCTTCTTCTATCAACAGTTCATTCCCAATGATACTCACGACATGTGTTAGTGGCTCGTGAGTTAGTGTTTCTATCCAGGTTTTTAGTTTCTTTCCAAATAATGCGATAGGATTTTCTTCACCAAAAAGCCCATCATGGTCTCCTGCGTGTGCAATCATATCGACAGTGAGCTCAGTCCCTTTTTTGAGATTTTTTAAAAACGTATGTGCTGTGATTGGTGGGATCAAACTTGTTTCATCGAGCATCAGTTCACACAAAAGCACATGGTCGGTTGGATCGACTATGCACTGAAGTACGCGCATCATACTCTCTGCTTGAGGCGTATTCAACAGTGATACATGTTGTTCGGACACAACAGGAAGCCCCATGCTCCGAAACAAGGTTGTGGCATTTTTGACATGCTTGTTTTTAGGCAAGAGTAGTGCACACTGTTTTGGGTCTACACCACTTGCAATTACTTTTTTGAAGTAGAGACCCGCACCGATGAGTTCGTCACGAGTATACTCAAATTCAGACAAGGTGATTTTATCAAGCCCAAGAGTATTGCTGGAAAGCGATTCAGTTGCGAGGCTACTTTTTAAGATATCATCGGCTAAAGCTAAAATCGGTTTGGTCGAACGGTAATTTTCAGAGAGGACAATTTTTTTTGCATCCCCAAAACTTGTTTGAAAATCAGTAAAATAATCTATATTTGCCCCAGAAAATCCGTAAATAAGTTGCCGGTCATCACCGACAACAAAAATGTTTGGCTGTTCGACTGGGTTCTCTCTATCTGCCCAGACAGCTTTGAGAAAACTATTTTGAATATTATTTGAATCCTGATGTTCATCAACCAGTACGTACAGATAACTTTCTTGAACCAAAGACCGTACGTCTTCGTAGTCAGAGACCAATGTGACGGCGTACTCCAATACGTCATTGTAGTCCATAAAATTATTTTCTTTCTTGAGTTTTTCATATTCTGTATAAAAGGTGACAATCTCAGCCGTACGGTTAAGACTATCGATTCTTTTTTCTATCTCTTTTTTCAATTGGCCCTTGGTTGGTCCACGAGAAGAAATATTTTCTGGATCAGCTCGAAGTTCTGCTATTTCAGATTCAATTTCTAATTTGAAATCAATCGGCGTAATGAGCTCACGTTTCAAAAAAGAAATAAGATTGGTCAAATCAGAAAAATATTTTGTCTTGTCGATCCTTGGTGTGAGGTATTCCCATGTGTGAGTCTCGAGTAATTCATCAATCAAAAAAACTGCTTCTCTTTCATCAAGAAGTTTTGGTGGGTGGGTAAAATCGAGTAGTTCATAATTTTTTTCTACAAGATCAATCGCAAAACTATGAAATGTCGTAATACGTACATCTCGCGCCGTACTCCCAATATATTTTTCAAGTCGTTCCTGCATTGCTGAAACACCAGAGCGAGTAAACGTCAGACACAGTATTCCAGACGCCTCGGAGAGGTTTTCATTCAAAATATGCGCAATGCGAAGCGTCAGTACTTGAGTTTTTCCAGTACCAGGTCCGGCAATAACCATGACTGGACCTTCGGTCGATTCAACAGCTTGTTTTTGTTGTGTGTTGAGTTTTTGTAGTGCTTCTTCAAAATCTTTCATGTTTTTACTATATCATATCCAAAAAGTCTTTTTCATTCAAAATAGTAATCCCGAGTGCAAGTCCTTCGTTGTATTTACTTCCCGGATTTTCTCCGGTCACAACATAATCAGTCTTTTTTGAAACAGAGCCCACGACTTCACCGCCATTTTGAATAATTTTTGCTTTGGCCTCGTCTCGAGAGAGTGTCGAAAGTGTGCCAGTTAAGACAAATTTTTTATGTGAAATACGTGGATTTTGAATAATCGTATTTTTTGAAAATTCAATCGTCACATGCGACAACAGTTCCTCTACATACTTTTTATTTTCACTATGTCCAAAAAATTCCACAATACTTTCTGCCACGATATCTCCAATACCATAAATACTCCGTAACCCTTCATACGGTGCATCTTCCAATTCTTTCAGATTTTTAAAATGCTTTGCCAAATCACGCGCGGTTTCCTCGCCTACTTGCGGGATAGAAAGGGCGACCAAAAATCGGTCAAAAGAAATATGGCGTCTGTCATTAATAGATTTCAAAAGATTGTCTGCTGATTTCTCGCCCATTCGGGGAAGCGCTACCAGTTCATCACGCTCGAGTGTAAACAAATCCGCAAGTGTACTCAAGAATCCATGCTCAAGGAGCAAGTCTATCACTTTTGGACCACAGTGTTCAATATCAAAGGCATGTTTACCGACCGCATAGTAGAGCTTTCTCTTGTGAGATGCATAGGAATTATTATTTTTACATTTATGGGCGACAAGACCTGGGACTTGCACTACTTCCCCGTCCCCTCCGCATTCTGCAAAATATTTCGGAAAAACGAATTTCTTTTCTTTACCCGTGCGCATCTCTGTGAGGACATGAACAATATCAGGAATCACATCCCCTGCTTTTTGAATAACCACTGTATCACCAATACGTACATCGAGACGTGTTATTTCATCTTCATTGTGAAGTGTCGCACGAGACACAGTCGATCCAGCAACAGACACAGGACGCAAATGAGCCACCGGAGTAAGCACTCCTGTGCGACCAATCTGGAGCACGATATCTTCTACCACTGTTGTTGTTTGTTCTGCAGGAAATTTGAGGGCAATTCCAAAACGAGGAGACTTGCCCGTATAGCCCAAGATTTCTTGATATTCTTTTTCATTTACCTTAATCACCACGCCATCAATCAAATAGTCTTCTTTATCTTTTTTCTTTTGCCAAACTTTCCAAAAGTGAATAATATCAGAAATACTTTTGCACACCACACCATGCGTATTCACCCTAAAACCAAGTTCTTGCAATTCTTTTAATTCTTCAATCTGTGTACTCGAATGTGTGTCTCCTCCTGAAATGTCATATACAAACACGGTTGGTTTTCGCTCTCGGACGATACTTGGATCAAGTTGGCGTATAGTTCCGGCAACGATATTTCGTGGGTTTGCGTACAAGGGCTCTCCTTTTTTCTTTTGCTCTTTATTTATTTTGAGAAACTGGCTTTTTGGCATGTAGACTTCACCTTCGACCACAAATGTTTTCTTTTCTTTGAGCGCAAGCGGAATGGCGTCAATCGTCTTGATATTTTGTGTCACGTCTTCACCTACTTTTCCATCACCGCGAGTTGCGCCTGTTTGCAAAACGCCGTCAACATATGAAAGGATAATTTTGAGTCCATCAATCTTCAGTTCGCATGTATATGTCGGTATGATATCTTGGCCTGTCTCTTTTTTGAGAAAGCGTTTGACTCGTTCATCAAATTCCACAATATCTTCCTCAGAAAAAGCATCATTAAAAGACCACTGTGGAACAGTGTGGGTGATTTTTTTAAAAAATGGCAAGGGTTCACCTGCTACTCTTTGAGTCGGCGAGTCAGGCGTTATGAGTTCTGGATATGTTTGTTCCAGATCAGAGAGTTCTTTTTTGAGTGCATCGAGAGCTGGTTCGGAAATTTCTTCGATATTTAAAACGTGATAATTGTGGCGATGATACTCTATCACCTCGCGTAATTTTTTTACCCGATTTTCCACACTATCTGGGGCACCAAGCGTCTGTGACATAATTACTCTTCTGTTTCATACGAATAGGACAAACTGCGTTCCACAATACTATTTTGAAAAGGGGAAATCATTGTTGCATATACTGCCCAAAAATGAGTATGTATATCATCACAAGGTAAATTGTATCCTTTCACATCAAAGGTGTGTCTGTAAATATTTGCTGTATTGGGTACATTGGGCCCCATGTCAATGTACTTGGTTACAACAACAGAAGCACACGTTCGAGGATGAGTCACTACAAGGTTAGACTGCTCATATGTAAAACTATAGGTCACACCTTCGCCCGTCCCCAAATTATCGACAGGTGCAGCTGTGATAGGACCGATAGATGAATATGGATCACAATCTATTTCTGCTGGATTGGGCTTAGTGCTCATACTTGGTTCTGTTCCAAAATAACCGACATTATCGAGCGCCAGAAAACAATCGAGTCCTGCTTCCGCTGCATAAAATGCTGTGGTGGACTGTCTGACTTGTTGGGTGAAAATTCTCTGACGAAACGTAATATTTGCAATACCAATAACAATCGACAAAATAATACCTGTCACGAGTATTGAAAAAAGCATCACGTAGCCTTTATTAAATTGTGTATACTTTTGCATGGTCATAATTAAAAATCAAAATATAATACCGATTTTACAGTCGCCGTGTATTCTGGAGTACATCCTTGGAAACACACGCTAGACTCAACTTCAACTGCATACCGATACGGCACATCCGTCACATCCGTGAATGATAGAAATCGAAAATATTCTGATGGTGCTGTTGTTCCTGAATAGAGCGAAGCGTCAAACGCAATCAAACCGTTCTCATTATACAACATTGGGTCCGTAGCATACGCAGCATATCCGATGGTTCCAGAACCAGAAAAAGGGTTGAAATAATAATCGCACTGATTCCCTGATCCGCACGCTGTATCAATAAGAGCCAGAAAATCACTTGCACTATCACCGTCGGCGACTGCTTCTTTTTGAACAAATTTTACAAACTCAACTCCCTCTTCGGCGAGATACTGGGCTGTTAACTTTCTTTTAGTCAGATGAATATCTTGCATAGAGCTCGTACTGACCTGTGACAAGGCGGTAAACGCAATCAAGAAAATAAACAATGCAACGAGTGTTTCGATGAGGGTAAACCCCGACACCAATTTCAGGTGATTGTTCGCACAAGTAGGTGTATATTTATTCTGAGAAAAATTAAGAAAACCAAAAACGTGTTTCTTACTAATTGGTGTGGGGGTAAACCCCGACACCAATTTCAGGTGATTGTTCGCACAAGTAGGTGTATATTTATTCTGAGAAAAATTAAGAAAACCAAAAACGTGTTTCTTACTAATTGGTGTGGGGGTAAACCCGCCTACAAATCTCACTTTATTTTTAGTTTCCACGTGCATGTTACTTTTTTGTATATTTTTTTGTAGAAAACGAATAAATGTATTCATATTAATCTTTTGGGGTTCTTTGCATTACTGCTGTTTGAATACTAAAAGGTATTGTGGTGTCCTCAAATGCAATAGTCCCAGCAAGGCGTATGGTGACCAAGGGTGGTTCTCGATCGGCTGACTCTGCATAGATAACAGAAAATCCTGAATTTGCTGGAATAATTGTTATGGGGCTTGGAGTTAAGCGATTGTAATTAGCAACACTTAGAGTTGTAATATCAGGTCCAAGTGTTTTAAAGACTGACCATACACTTGTATCTGGATCTTCTGCAATCACATAGCCAACTTGGTCATCCGTGACCCCATCTTGACCCGCAACCCCCTCGAATGCCAGAGAAAGACTTGCCTGCACATCTGTCCCCGTAGTACCATCAACACAAGACTTTGGCTCTTCGATGATTGAGTTTGAATAATCACCACCTACATCACATCTAATATGTCTTCCGACACGGATATTCCTAACCATATCTTCCATAATAGCACTGAGTGTATCAAACTGTTCTTTTTGAAATTGAGTTATTTTGTATGCTCGATGCATCATCAACAGAGATGATATACCCAAAGATACAATGATCAAAAAAATAGAACTTGAAACAAGGAGTTCTATTAAGGTAAACCCTTTTTGAGATTGTCTTTTTTTGTAATAAGAATATGGTGTCATCATGTGAAGTATGTATATAGTATAGGGTACTTTTTCTCTTTTTACTAACAAAAGAGCCTACTGAGATTTCTTGATACTTAAAATACCGACCGGATTGATATTGATAGTATTTTTACCGGGTGAACCTGGTAAAATAAAAACAAGATCTACGTTACTGGTGACAGGTAAAATAGTATTTGGATTAATAGCATTTACAGACCATTCTGGATCATAGTCTTGGCGCATGCGTGCGTCCGGGTATGGACGCTTGAAAACAGTAGAGAAAGTTTCTAGATCAGCAGTGTTACATGAATCGTTCGATGGCTCATATCCTCCTTCACATATTTTATGGAGACGAATATCCTCAAAAAACATTTCTTGCATACATTCGTAGTAGTATGAATTACCACAATCAAGAACTATCCCCCCGGGGTTAATAGCAATCAGGTCATCATTAAAATTATCATAAAAAATACTCATTTTCTCAGGTGTATTTACATCGAAATATATTCCGTAGGCGGGTTTCCATGCTGGAAGTGGGTATTCTTTTAACCCTGGATCAATATCGGGTAATTTTCCCGCCAACGCATTGTGCTGTTGTTCTTTGATAAGAAGTGCGACCTCCTGGACTGCAACAGTAAAATCAGTATTGTTTTTAAATGCGTCAAAGTTAAAAAGCACAATACCAGCCATCATACTAAAAATAGATATCACCACAATCATTTCCATTACCGTAAAACCAGCTTGCTGTGTAGGTGCAATCACAACATGTTCTCGTGACTTTGACCTATTTTTTTTAAAAAATGCAAACATATATTAAAAATGAGTTGTTAGTATTTGAGTAATAGTGATGGAGAACAGAAATACAAAAAATATCGCGGTACACATGAACGGTCCAAATGGAACATGGCTTTTAAGCGTCGTCTTTTTGCGCAACAGTAACATACCAATACCCCAAAGACCACCGATCCAAAAAGACACGAGAACTGCTGCGAAACCACCCGTGATACCAAGCAACCACCCCATTCCAAGAGCAAGCTTTACATCACCAAAACCCATCGCTTTTCCACCGGTGACCCACCACAAGAAAAAGAAAGGCAGTGCAATAAGTGGTCCAGCAAGTACTGACCACAAAGATGGGAGGTGGATAGCATAGCTCATACCCGTAAATATGAAAAGAGAAAGAAAAGCCAAAATATTAAACAGCCAAACAAATGTGTCTGGAATAATATTGTGATGATAATCGTACACAGAAATAACAATCAAGATACAAAAAATGTAGGTAAAAAATATAAGCGGGAAAAAAGACATCCAACTAAAAGAGTACATAAGGGTGGTATCTGGGAGAAATTTAATAAAGAGAGAAACAAATACAAAACCAGTGATTGCTTCAACAAGTGGATACTGCCACGAAATTTTTGAAGCACAGCCTTTGCACTTACCCCTCTGACTCAAGAAGCTCGCAATCGGTACGAGCTCGTGCCAAGAAAGTGTCCGACGGCAGGTAAAACAAAAAGAACGTCCGCCAAGACCACGCCCTGTATTGAATCTATAAATGACCACATTCAAAAATGAACCGATGACTGTCCCGAGTAAAAAAACAAAAATTCCGTAGATTTCAAACATGCTTTTAGTATACCTAGAAATAGGTAAAGGGTAAAGGATTTGACTGTGTATACAAACACAGACACACTCTTTTTAAGGATTACATTCTGTTTCTTGTTGTTGCAGATGATACGTTGTGCTTTGCCCAGAAAAACCAGTCGAATCGATACAAAAAGCAATATTAAAGTCTGTTTTTAATGGAGAAGAAACACCCCAGAGCGTTCCCGTAGGATGATTGTCATGGCACACGGATAAAAGTCGATACCCAGCTGTTTCATAATCTGTTGAATACCATGGAAATGGATTATTGGAAAGTCTCGCTGCTTCTGCCAAAAAAGCTTCAACTTCAACACTATCGCACATATAGCTGTAGCTATTATTTTCTTGGTAATAAATATATGATTGTTTTTTAATTCCATCAAGAGCGGCTTTGATGGCTGCGTCACGTGCCCTATCTCGAGCATTCGTTAAACGAGGAATAATAATACCTGCAAGAATACCAATAATTGCAATCACAATGAGGAGCTCGATGAGGGTAAACCCCGACACCAATCGCAACAGACGCTGACGCCCTTTTTTGGTATGATGAGTCATCAGACGAGTAAGAAAACCGAATGGGTTATTTTTTAGGATTGGTGTGGGGGTAAACCCCGACATCAATCGCAACAGACGCTGACGCCCTTTTTTGGTATGATGAGTCATCAGACGAGTAAGAAAACCGAATGGGTTATTTTTTAGGATTGGTGTGGGGGTAAACCCCGACACCAATTTCATATACTTTTTTTTAAGGAGAGCACTTTTTTGTTTCAAAAAATGTTTTTTTGTACTAAAAACTTTTTGTTTTTTCTTTTTTAATCTTTTAACAATACTTCTATCTTTGTTAAAAATTTTGGTGTTTGAATTTGTATGTGGGGTTTTTGTTGGGGGAGGCCTACGGCCTCCGCCAACAAACACCCCCAAAAACACTACCGAAAAACACATACCAAGAGCACCCTCTTTATGCTACACTATAGTCGTGATTAAACCTCAAAAAACAGAAGCCGAAATACTCGAACGTCGAGAATACAAAAAAGAAATGCGCATGATTGCCAGAAATCCTGACCTAATTACCTTCCCTGCACATATCAAAGAAGAGCTCGCGAATATTCCTGAAACAATTACAGGTGCTGAAATAAAAAATCGCCGTGATTTTCGACATATTGCAACATGTACTATTGACCCAGATGACGCAAAAGATTTTGACGATGCGATTTCGTTTCTTGTGCTTCCAGATGGAACAAAAGAAATTGGTATCCACATCGCGGATGTTGGACACTACGTACAGGAAAAAACAAAACTTGATAAAGAAGCTTACAAACGTGGGACGTCTATCTACCTCACCAACACGGTTGTGCCGATGTTGCCAGAAAAAATATCAAACGACGTTTGTAGTCTCAAGGAAAAAGTCGACAGACTTACGTTCTCTGTCGTGGTTATATTCGACAAGAAAGATACCATCATCCACACATGGTGCGGAAAAGGTATTATTCATTCAAATAAACGATTCACTTATAGCGGGGCACAAAAGGTAATAGACGACAAAGCTGGAATCTATGCCGAGGAACTTTTAGAACTCAAACGTATTTCAGGTACTCTTATGAAAAAACGTGAACGAGACGGAGCGCTCTTCCTCGAAGACACAGAAATTCGATTTACCTATGACCAGGACGGCAACCCAATTGGGGTACAACAAAAAGTCCGCCTCGATACGATGAAACTCGTCGAAGAATTTATGCTTTTAGCAAACAGGACAGTTGCAGAACAATTTACCAAAGATGAGCCATTTGTCTATCGTATCCACGACAACCCTGACCGAGAAAAACTCAATGCACTCCATGACCACGGACGAGAATACGGTATCGAGATTCCAAAAAAACTCGACAACCATACACTCAATCACTTGATACAGAGTATAGAGAATGAAGACTTGCGTTCACATTTCTCAAAAATAATTATGCGCAGTATGGCGAAAGCAGTCTATTCAAGTAACAACATCGGACACTATGGATTGGCGTTCGATCAGTATACACATTTCACTTCCCCTATCAGACGGTATCCAGACCTCATTGCACACAGACTGCTTTTAGATAAACTCCAACATAAACAAAAACCTATTGATGTACGTGAATTTGAAAAAAAGCTCATCTACCTGTCGACCTGTGAAAGAAAAGCTCAAGACATCGAACGTGCAAGCACCAAAGACATGCAGATAAAATACATGGGAAATTTTCTAGGTATGGAACGTACTGGTGTTGTCACCGGCCTCACTGAAATCGGTATATACGTTTCTGACAAAGAATCACTCTCGGAAGGTTTCATCCACCAAAGAACTCTCGGCCGAGACTGGAAATGGAATGACAAACAACTCTTCTGGAAAAACGAAAAAATTGGTAAAATAAAAATGGGAGATCATATTACATTCAAAGTTGAGAAAGTAAATTTTGACAAAGGTTTTATCGATTATAGTTTATGCAATCCCGTTAGAGATACACAAACTACTATCTCAATGAGACACAGTAAAAAATAGACAAAAATGTATGAAATATTATCAAGACATTAATAATAAAACGGAAATCTTTGATTTCCTGTCGTAAGCGGGATGCAAGAAAAATTAGAACTTTTTAAAATACATTGGAATGATTTTCGTGCTTTTTTAGCAGAACATCGCAGAAGCATGATACTATGGATATTTGCATGTGTCTGTCTTTTTGTCATTGCTCCCTTCGTCTATTCATATATTTCTTTTAATCAAAAATTTGGTGATAGAAACACATCGCAATCAGAGCACATAGAAACACCGACTCATACACTCGAACAGATTCAAGAAATTATCGAACCAGAACGTATTGTATTTGAAAAAATTGCAGAAGAGTCTTTTCTTCCTCCACAAAAAGGAAAAATGATTCGTGTCAATTTGTACACCATGACACTCAAGCAATACGAAAATGGGACGCTTGTTGGTTCAAAAAAGATACTCAGTAAAGCAGTTAAAGGAAGCCTCTGGGAAATCCCGAGTGGAAGTTATCCTATTTCTAACTCTAACGAAGACTACTACTCGACAAATGTTGGAGCGTGGATGCCGTATGCTATTAACTTATTCGGAAATTATTTTATTCACGGAGAGCCACACGACGCCAAAGGACGAACACTTCCCCTCTCTTTCAAAAATGGAGGTATCAGACTCAACACAACAGATGCACGAGCGTTGTTTGATTGGACAGACCCAGATACGCGTATCTCGGTCTATAGTGACAGCACCCTTGTACCTGCTCCTATTTCAGCAGAATCAGTCTATGTATCTGCCGATGGAACCATTAAACCTAAAGTCAGTGCAGAAGCATACATTGTTGCGGACATAGATACAGGTGAAATTATTCTCCAAAAAGACAAAGACGTACCGTACGCTATTGCATCTACGACAAAACTCATGACTGCTGTGGTATCAGTAGAAAATCAAAATCAATTTGATTATGCAACAGTATCAAAAAAGGCAATCGACACGTATGGTTTCTCTGGATATGTGCCAGGAGAAAAAATAGAACTTTCAAATTTACTCAATCCGCTTCTACTTCCCTCTTCAAATGACGCAGCAGAAATTATTGCCGAGCATTTTAACCGGACCCAGTTTCTTGCAAAAATGAATGGAAAAGCAACAGAGCTTGGTATGGATAACACAACGTTTGAAGATGCAAGCGGACTTTCAGCGAATAATAAAGCATCAGCCCACGATCTCTTCAGACTCGCGCAATATATTACTCATGAAAAACCATTTATTTGGGATATTACAAAAAGACGTGTGTACAGTGCTCAAGGTCACACTGCAAAAAATATCAGTCAATTTTTAAATGATAAAAATCTCATTGGATCAAAACCTGGCTTTACGTATGAAGCAAAACAATCAAACGTCGGAGTCTGGGAATTACAACTCTCTGAGATCACCAAACGAAAAATTGCAATCATCATCCTGCGGTCAAATGACCGGTATCGTGACACACAAAATATACTCTCCTATCTTAAAAAACAAGTTATCTACGGCCGTGATGGAAGGTTTGTTATTTCTGGGCCAAAAAACAAAGACAAAGAACTGAGTATGCGTTTTACCGGTGACATTATGCTTGATCGCGGTGTGCGATATTCTGTCAATAAAAATTTTAATGGTGACTACACAAAACTTTTCACCAATCTTGATTCGTACAAAGATGCTGATATTTTCTTTGCTAATTTAGAAGGACCAGTGTCTGATAAAGGAAAGGATTCAAAAAACATGTACTCATTTCGTATGGAACCACGCATACTGCCAATGCTTCAAGATGTAGGTCTCGATATTGTCTCATTTGCAAATAACCATGTTGGAGACTGGGGCCTCGAAGCATTTTCTGATTCACTCTCTCAATTAGAACAAGCAAACATTGCGTATACGGGGGCTGGGATGAAGTTTGAAGATGCGCGTGAACCAACAATTATTGAACGTAAAAATATGAAGATCGGATTTCTTGGTTTTTCAGATGTTGGGCCGTCATGGTTACACAACACAGAAACAGAAGGCTACGGTATCAACAAACTAGACACAGACACCTTTAATGAACTTGTCTCCAGCGCAACAAAAAAAGTCGACGTTCTTATCGTGTCAGTCCATTGGGGTGCAGAATATTCCACCACTACTGAAAGGCAACGAGAATTTGCACATCGAGCAATAGATAGTGGTGCAAAAATTGTCGTCGGTCACCATCCTCATGTCGTCCAACCACTAGAAGTCTACAAAGGAGGTCTTATCGCGTATAGCCTAGGGAATTTTATTTTCGATCAAGGATTCTCAAAAGATGTCATGCGTGGGCTGACCCTTGAAGTTCTGATTGATACAGATGAAAAGTACATTAAACAATACAACACCTATATCACAGAACAGAACGCGTACTTTGTCCCAGGTGCCCCTTTTAAAGAAAGAGTACTCGAGGAATAAGACCTAGTATAGTATGGTCTCGCTGTACATTCTGAAACCCTGGACAACACGATACGAGCGTGGGTAAGAGGCGTGATGCAAGTTACAGAAAACAGAAAAAGAGCGGAACAACTACGTTGTTCCGCTCTTTTGATTTGTTTTTATAGTAAAATTATCTGTTGCACCCTTATATCTAGCCTTGTCGAGCGTTTCTTTTTGGGTTCTTTTTATTGATACGAAATAGCTTTCCGCGTCTTTTGACCATAAATTCCCCTTTTTGGAGGTCTACTCGTTTTAATGATGTCTTTATCTTCATACACTATATATACCATATCTCGTATTTTTTTTCAATACCCATTGAGGTACGTACTTTTACCAGAAAATGCGAGCACCTTTATAGACTACGGTACCACTAGCGATCTGCATAAGTTCTAAACGAATACTCCCCTCACCTACGGTGAGATGGAGCGCATATCGTATCGGTGTAGTACTCACACTCTTTTGATTTGTGTAGACAAATACATCATGATGTGTGGATATATCATCTACCGTAGCAAGAAACTGTGTCAAAAAAACAACGGCCTTACTAGCTGTAACTTTAAAGGGAGTTACTCCGTCTTCATCACTCATAGAGTGCTCAATAAAATCTCGAACGATATCAACGTGTTTTTGAACTTTCGTGACTTCCATAAGAAGTTTTGGCATATATACGGCATGAGATTCTTGACTCTCTCTATCTAGGAGATTTTCAATGGAGGTCGTCGTAATATCTAGTTTTTTCAAATTTGGTGCACACAATGCAACTTTTTCAAACTTGCGTAACAAAATATGTGTAACAGGTACTTTTTTTTTAAAGAAATACTGGGCCATAGGTATATAATTTTATTTTTTATACTATACCACAAGAAATAAAATAATGCTAGGCCTGTTTCGATACGTACAGAGCCGTACAAAAAAGCGTAAACACCACACAGTATCTGTGTGGTGTTTACGCTTTTTTGTACGCTATTTTTTATTTGTTTTTTTATTTGGCGTATTCTTCTGCCTCTGTAAACTTAATAGAGAGTAGTTTTGATGCGCCATCGGCTGACACAGTCACTCCATAGAGTATTCCCGCACGTGACATGGTTTCTCTGTTGTGAGTCACCACAACCAGTTGCGATACTTTGGAGAGATTTTCAATCATATCTCCATAGCGTCTTGAATTAGCTTCATCGAGAGCTGCGTCTGTTTCATCAAGTACCAAAAATGGTGGTGGGTTAACCTGAGACATAGCAAACAACAGTGCGATAGACGTAAGTGATCGTTCTCCACCTGAGAGCATGCCGAGTTCTTTTACTTTCTTCTGAGGGAGAGATACATGAATATCAATACCACGTTCAAATTCCATTTCGGTTTCATTATCTTGGGGTATGGCGATATCTTCACTCTCTTCTTCGTCTTTTCTTTTTCTTCTGTGTTCTGTAGACAAAGACAATGAGGCGGTTCCACCACCAAACATCAAAGAAAAGAACTGGGCAAAAGAATCATTGATTTTCAAAATACCTGTCTTAAATTCAGAATCAAGTCTCAGTTTCAAGTCAGCAATCAATGCTCGTAATTCTGAAATAGATCTCTCGAGGTCAGACAATTCTGTTGCCAAAAATACATCTCGTTCTTGTGTTGCCTCGTATTCTTTCATTGTATCACTACCGCCAAGTCCACCTGACTCTTCTAATTTTATTTTTACTCGTTCAATTTTTCGGCGTATTTCATCTTGACGCGTCGCATCTATTTCTTGTACTGGGTGTTCTTTGGGCGTATACGTTGGCATATCAGAGCCCAATAGAGCTAATCCTTCACGGAGTTCGTTTTCAAAAAATTCTTCTTTACTGTGAATACGTGATTCCTCGCTCGTCAAATTTTGTAAATGAATGTGTAGTGCTTCTTTTTTACTCAAAACTTCGTAATACTCTTTGTCTGCATATACACGCTGTGTACGCTCTTCGGACATTTTTTGCTCAATTTCTGCGCGCTCTGATACAAGTGTACTTGTTTCAAATTCAAGTACTTTAATTTTTTCCTCAATAACATTAATATCTTGATCTATTTTTTGTATATGCTCTGTATTATCTATTGCTTCTGGTGTAACCTCAGTGTCTTCTAGATATTCACTATTTTGAACAATATGAAGCTGTGCATCACGAGCAGTGTTATGTATAAAAGAAATATCTGTAGATTGGACAATAGATACGAGTCTCGTTGTGATTTCATTAAATGTTTTTTTGACCAGACTGTGCGGAATAAATTTTTCTCGATACTCTACCGGTTTTGGTTTTTCTAATAGCGCTTCTTTTGTTCCTTCTAGTCTCCCTAACGAACGCTCGAGTTCATTCTTGAGGCGATTATGCTCGTGTATTGAATGCAACACAGCATCATAGTGCGATTGAAAGAGAGATGTCGTAACTGCTGTTCTGTTTTGCTCAAGCGTATGCAACAGATCAGTTACAGTATTGTATGATATGTGCATCTCTTGCTTCTTATGTAAAAAAGTTTCTTTCAAATCAGTTATATGCTGATACTCATGTTGAATATACTCAGTGTACAAATCCATTAATTCAAAACGGAGGTTTGCTGCTTTTTCTATTTTCTCAACTTGTTTTTTGAGATACAAGAGATGTGGTGCGAGCTCGCGTTTGAGTGCTTGTATCTCTTTTATATTCGTCTCTGTTCTGTCAAGACGTCGTTCTGTTTCTTTTATTCTAAATTGGTATATCTTGAGACCGAGAGCGTCTTCTATCATAACGCGTCTATCGCGAGAATTTGCAGAAAGTATTCTATCGGCTTCACCTTGTGAAATAATATGATGACCAGATGCACCAATATTCACAGAAGAAAGAAGCTCGATAATATCTTTGAGTCGTACTTCGGTGTCATTTATTTTATACGTATTTGCACCATCAGAAAAGACTTCACGACTAATGCGGACTTCGTCATATGACAGTAATTTTGTTTTTGTATCACTCGTATCACCAAAAGTGAATAGCTTTTTCCGATTATCAAATGTAATGGTTACTGATGCTCGAGATAGCGGAGGAAGTTGTTTGGAACCTTTAAAGATGAGGTCACTCCCCCCTTTACCGCGGAGAGATTTAATAGATTGTTCACCGAGCACAAAACGAATTGCTTCAACCACGTTTGATTTACCTGAACCGTTGGGACCAACAATACCTGCCACAGGAGAGTCAAAAACCAAAACAGTCTTTTTTGCAAAAGACTTAAAACCTGCTAATTCTATACTCTTCAAAACCATATAAACAGTATATCATACTGTAGCGTATAGGTAATAGCCTGCCTGCCGGCAAAGGCAGGGTTTTAGGGAGCAGAGACATACAAGAGAGGCACATCCTTTGGATGTGCCTCTCTTGTATGTGAATTTGTATTTTCTATTCCCTACAATCTGTGATCTATTCCCTATTATTAGTCCATCCACTTTTTTTGTTCAATCGCCAACTGTGCTGCATTTTGTTCAGCCTCTTGTTTAGATTTACCTTTACCAGAAGCGATAAGGTCAGACCCAAAGAAAATTCCGACACTAAACTTTTTATCATGATCTGGTCCTGATTCGTTGAGAACTTTATATGATGGAGTGACGTGATAGACCTCTTGAGCTTTTTCTTGCACTAGAGATTTTGCATCGCGCCAGAGCTTGTGTTTGATGATCTGTTCGATCTTAGGAAAGAGATATTTTTCAATAAAAAGCTTGCATGGTTCGTAGCCTTGATCGAGGTACAATGCACCGATAAATGATTCAAACGTATTTGCGAGGATGTGCATTCGGGCTTTACCGATATCTTTACTTTCACCTTTTGAGAGAAGGAGATATTCGTTCATACCGAGATCTTGTGCAACACCACCGATCACTTGTGTATTCACCAGTGATGACCGAAATGCCGTCAATTCACCTTCTGGAGAATTTGGAAAATTCATGTATAAGTGAGTGGTAACAATGAGTTCAAGAACTGCATCACCCAAAAATTCGAGTCGTTCATTGTGTCCATGTTTGAGATTACTATTCTCATTCAAGTAAGAACGATGTACAAATGCTTGGGTCAGTAAGTTTTTATCTTTAAAATGGATATTCAGTTTTTCTTCAAATGGGGTGAAATTAGCTTGCATGATATTTGTCTACGAGGAGTGTTATTGCTTTAGTAATAATGTCAGAAATATTGTCATATATTTTTAATTTTGAAACTTGGTCGAGGGTAAACCATTTTGCATCGTCGAGTCCACCTTCTGAAGTCAGTGTCATAGGAGTGTACTCACTCTTCCCGAGAAAGTACACAATTTGCCTGAGGCATTTACCATTAATTGGGTGATTTGCGACATAGTCGATAGAACCAATTTCTTCTTCTATCTCAATATCAAGATTCATTTCTCCTTTGATAGCACGTGTGGCTGCACCTTCAGGATTTTCTCCTTCTTTTACACCACTACGTGATAATGTCCAGTATCCAAACACATCGTGAACAAGTCCAAGATGAATTTGGCCATCGACAAATGAATACACAACGGCACCGGCTTTTACTTCTCTCGGCAACGTCGCAGGATCGACAGGGGCTTCGTCACGCACTGGTTTCTTTTTTGAAATTTGATCTTTACCTGGTTCGCCCATTTCTCGGTACACGGCACCGAGTACACCGTTGACGAATTTACTTGAACTTTCCCCACCAAAAGATTTGGCGAGTTCAATAGCTTCATTGATTACAACTTTTGGAGGAACTTCTTCGTGATTACCGAACAGAAGCTCAGCAAGACCGAGACGGAGGATATTTCGATCGACAACATTGATCTTATCTATTGGCCATTCAGGAGCAGCCTTTTGGATGATTTCATCGATGATTTCTTTCTTACGAGTGATATTCTCGACAATCATTTCCATAAAAGGAACGTCATCAAGACCGGGTGCAAATTCGGCAATATTACGCAAAAGAATATCCCCGATTTCTTGTTCTGGGTTACCTTTAAAATCCCACTCAAAAAGTGATTGAATAACTACAGATCTAGATAAGTGACGATTTGCCATATTCTTATTTTAGTAAAAGAACTAACTTATAATAAATAAATACACCCAAGAATTGGTGTATTTACTTTGCTTTACTTTGACGTTTTTCAACTTTCTTCACAACATCAAGCACTTTTTTGCCACGATACAGACCTGTTTTAAGGTCAGCGTGATGACGCAAGTGAGTTGCTCCAGTTTTCGCATCAGTGGTTACGTTTATAGCCGTAAGTGCGTGATGTGAACGTCTATTTGCGGTGTGTGACCGCGTATGTCTCATTCGGATTACCATAGAATATATATACCATATCTAGTTTAAATTTTCAAGTTTTTAGTGGATAGTGAATACAAGGAGCGGATGCCGTAGGCACTCGCTCCTTGTATTATTGCATTTCTCTATAATCTGAAATCTGTCAACTGTAATCTGCCTAAATATATTTAAACTCATTAAACGCAGCTTCGTACATTCGAATTGCTTGATTTATCTCTCGCGGAGTAAATTGAATATTTGGTTCGTGGGCAATCTGGTTTCGTACCCAGTGTGCCTTTCGAGCAAAGTCGACGTTCTTAAAAAATCCTGGATCAGCATTTTTAAGACGCTCACCAAGTGTGTTACCTTCAAATCCTTGAATATACGTCATCATGTCCAAAATCACATCTGCTTCTATAATTGCAAGCCTCCAGTCGGATGGGTTGCTTGATGTTGCCAGTCGAAGTACTGATTGCCATTGAAAATGACCTGGGTGATCTTCACCTATTTGGACACCACGGACTCCTGACTCACCAGGCAGTCTCTCTTTGAAAATGTGTGGTGGAGGTGGTGCAGTTTTTACATACGCATCAGTATTTCCTTCTTGGATGCTTTGTTTTTGCATTGTTTCAACACCAGGCATGTGATGATTGGCTTGTACATTTGGGGTTGCCTCCATATGCTGAGTGTCCACATGATGCGCTTCTGGCATCGCATCATAAACCTCATCTGCTTCTCTCTCTGTGGGCGCTACAGGTTTTTGAGGTTTTGGGGTGTGCTCTGTCTTGTGCTCCTGTACATGTACTGTATGATGCTCGCTCTCATGAGTGTGATCAGTATGGTGATACACATGATTTTCGTGTTCTTTTTCCATTTCGAGAAGTTTGAAAAACAACCATGTTGCGAAGCCTGTCAACGCAACGGTGATAATTCCTGCTACAAAACGTAATTGCAAAAAAAGAGATGACTCAAAGATACCTAAAAATGAATCATTGAGAGCGAGAAAAAAATTAGTTGTTGCCCGAGGAAGTGCTAATACAACAAGCAACAATGCACCTACAATACAGGCAACGACAACCCATATAACAGGGCCGATACCAGCATCTTCATCGTGTGCATCATGTGACATATATCTATTTTAAAACATTTTCAATATCTTTACCAATAGTAAAAAGATTTTCTTCGTTAAAAGCTGGGCCGATCAACTGAATTCCAAACGGAAGTCCTTTCGTATCCATACCAAGGGGAATAGAAATAGCAGGATCTCCAGTAATATCTGCGGGCACAACAAAAATATCTTCCAAATACATAGACACAGGGTCGCCTGATTTTTCACCAAAGGTAAATGCAGTACCTGCAGTTGTCGGTGTCACGATAGCATCGACAGTTTCATATACTGCGTTGAGTTCTTTTTTGATTTGTTCTTTCATAAGAAGCGCCTTACCGTAGTAAGCATCATAGTATCCGTGAGAGAGTACATAGGTTCCAAGGAGAATTCTTCGGCGAACTTCTTTTCCAAAACCAGTACCACGAGTTTTACTATATACATCAAGGAGTGATGGGTGTTCTTCACTGTATCCATAGCGAATACCATCAAAACGAGCGAGGTTGGATGATGCTTCTGCTGGTTGGATAATATAGTACACAGGAAGCGAATAAGAAATGTAATCAAGATTAATCGGTACAATTTCATATCCTTCATTTTTAAGCATTTCTATTGTTTGTTTAAATTTCTCCAATACTTCAGCCTGTACTCCCCCACTTTCAAAAAAGTGATACGGTACACCGATTTTTTTCTTGAGATCTTTTTTGTAGGTTGTACGCATATCAATAGGAACAGAAGTACTATCGTGTGTGTCGTATGTCGCGAGAAGATTGAAAGCAATTTCTGCATCAGTCACAGTCTTGGTCATTGGACCGATCTGATCAAGTGAACTCGCAAGCGCAACAAGTCCAAAACGAGACATGGTCCCATATGTTGGTTTGAGCCCAACAAGATTACAATATGATGCTGGCTGACGAATAGATCCACCAGTGTCAGAACCAAGCGACAGAAGTGCTCCATCCATTGCCATAGCTGCTGCTGGCCCACCTGATGAACCCCCAGGAACACGAGTAACGTCGTATGGGTTTTTTGTGTTGCCAAAATAGCTCGTTTCAGTCGAAGATCCCATAGCAAATTCATCCATGTTCGTACGGCCAATAATCACTGCACCTTGTTTTTTGAGATCTGATACAAGCGTACTATCGTATGTACCAACATAATTTTCGAGTATCTTTGACCCACACGCTGACACGTGTCCAGTGTAGAGCATATTGTCTTTGATCGCTGTAGGTATTCCAGTAAGAGGTGTTGCAATACCATCATCTATCATTTTTTGCGCAGTCGCGATTTGCGCATCGAGGTCTGAAAATATCTCCACATATGCGTTAATCTCACTATTTCGTGCACGAGCTTGAGTCACATACATATCAACAAGTGCGCGGACCGTGAGCTCTTTATTGACGAGGAGTGCGTGAGCACTCTCTATTGTTAGATCTTTCAGATTAATCATTGTTGATAATTTTATTTACTTCTAAATAGCCATTTTTTTCTTTCGGGAAATTTGCTTTGATGCGAGATTGCGTATCAAAATTACTATCATGTGCAACATCTTCTCGGGTAACATTTTGCACAACAGGTGTTACTTTTTCACCAGTTTCAATGTGCGCATTTTCTATTTGTTTAATATAGCCCAAAATAGTATTCATATCATTGGACAATGCCCCTGCTTCTTCGTCTGTGACAGAAAGCCGTGCAAGCCCTGCGAGTTTTTGTATGTCTTCGGTGGTCATCCCGTTAGAAGTAGGAAATCAAAGATTTCCGTCCTTAATTAGCTGGTAATAAAATAATAAACTTTTGTGCATGATGTACCCGTTATATACTAGTAACCTATCTGACTTCTAACGGGAGTCATATCAATAATCTACCACAAAATAGACAATATAAAAAACCGCTTATGAGGCGGTTTGATATTTCATTAATTCAGTTTCTATTGATTCCCTCACTTCATCCATGAGTGTATCCGGAGTTTTAAAATTTCCATCAGTGTCTTTAACAGAAATCTTAGGCTGGTACACTATGGTAATTTTTGTCGGCGAAATCCACCATTTTAATTCGTACCATTTTTTCTGTTCTGGGTGACCTTTAATCGGTTCTTTATATATATCCGATCCATCAATTGCAACAGGAACAATATCTCGATTATTTCGAATAGCCATAAAAAAAGCACCTACTGGGGTTTGTTCTTTGGGAACGAGTAATGACTCAACCCATGGACGCTTGCGTGTTCCTTCAAAAAAAATGACAATAGAATATCCTTTTTTAATAAACTCCCCTGCCTTCATAACCACTTTATTCAATGGCATTAAAACAAAAAAACTCTTTAAATACGTATACACAGTGTTGAGAAATTTATTTTTTAATGGTTTCTCTCTTTCAATAAAAATACATGAAATTCGAGCAAATAAGCTGATTGGGAAAAACTTAATAAGATTATCTCCGGCAACCACTTGCCACAATGTAGTACGCGCAAATAAATTTGCTAATAGATAATCAAATGAGCCTCTGTGATTCGGGGCAAAGATACATGGTTCTTTCGGCCTTTCTCCTTTCTCGATAATTTGGGCTCCAAGTAAAAAACACGAAGTTATAGAGAAAAATCTTAAAATCCTGAAGGCAAATTTTCTTGTATAGCTGAACCTATTGAGGATAAACATAACAGGTAAAGTAATGCATGAATTTACTAATACAAACAAGACGAAATTAAAAGCAATAATGATAGTCAAAATTTTATTAACCATGATATCAAGTTCTTCGTCAAGAAATGTGACACGGATTTTTAATGAGGCAAGAAAACCAATACAGAGTATGACCAGACACGTATGAAAACGCCACGTGATACTGTCCGTATAGAAGATGTAGAAAAAGCAGAATACAGGTATACAGACGAGGATAACTGAAGTCAGTAAAAGAAAAAACTCTTTTACTCTATTTCTTAAGAATTTTTTCATTTGTAAAATAATTTTGTTTGTACTTACTGTACACTAAAATGGGAAAAAGTCCAGACATACAAAGAGGCGCACCCTTCGGGTGCGCCTCTTTGTATATCCTCCCTCTCCTGGACAGGAGAGGGTTGGGGTGAGGTTGTTTATTTTTTTAATTTCTTTACAACCTTCTTAACAACCTTTGTTGCGGCTTTCTTTGCA
The DNA here is from genome assembly GCA_964565825.1 of uncultured Candidatus Saccharibacteria bacterium. Classification (GTDB taxonomy): domain Bacteria; phylum Patescibacteriota; class Minisyncoccia; order Phycocordibacterales; family UBA9973; genus CAZEPT01. The sequence continues at coordinate 60,227 of CAZMGK010000001.1, forward strand.
ACTTTGATATCTTTAACGATTTCTTTTTTTGCAACGACAGCTTTTTTAGTAACTGCTTTTTGTATTTTTTGTACGTCTTTCTTGATTTCTTTTGCAACAACAGGAGCACCTGCGACAGCAACGTTTCGAACAGCATTTTTCAATTCTGAAAAATCTCGCATTATTGTATCAAACTTAACATTGAGGGCATCCATTTGTTTCTTGAGAACTTCAGAACCATCGGCCTTTGGAGCAGATGAAAAAGCTGGTCTATCATCTCTTCTTTGGGCTCCGCGGTCATTTCTAGGTGAGAATGATCCTCGGTCACCTCCACGATCTCCGTCACGTCCACCAAATGATGGTCGGTTATCGAAATCACGGTTTTTTGCAAAACAGTCATTACAGTACACAGGTTTGCCTGTTGTTGGGCGAAATGGTACTTCACAAGATTTGTGACATGAATCACAGACAGCTTTAAAACTCTCTGTACTTCGTTCTTCGCGACGTCCACCGTCTCGTCCACCAAAAGATGGTCGTCCTCCACGGTCGCCACCACCAAAACTTTTACCTCCTCGTGATCCACCAAAAGATGGCTTCCCTCCAAAACTTTTTCCACTACTTCTTCCTTTGTCAAAATTTCCCATATATTAGTTATTTATTATTATTTATTAATCTTGACTTACTATACCTTTTTATTGCATAAATAGCAAGCCCTAATTTTTCAAAAAATCTTCATCAAAATCAAACTCATGTATTGAGCTATTTTGAATCACTTCATAAACTTCATTGTTAATAACATTGTGAAGCAAACGAATAATCCCTCCCGAAGTAATCACTAAAATTTTCTCATTTGGTTTCTCTCTACATATCTCTTTAATAAAAGAAAAAACCCTTACTTTTACATCGTCAACACTTTCACCGTCGTACGGTCGATAATCGTACGTTTGAAGTTTGTCTTTTTCTCTTATCATTGGGTCGAGGTCAAGTATTAGTGTACCTTCAAGTGAACCAAAATTTCTTTCACGCAATCGAGTATCGTAACAGATTGACAAGTTGAGTTTCTTGTTTAAAATTTCTGTTGTTTGTTTATAGCGAACAAGGTCTGCTGAATATATATACGTAAAATCAGATTGTATTTCTAGCGCCAGCTTTTGGGTATAAACGACACCCTCCTCTGAAAGAGGAGTATTGGCCCAACCAGTAGCACGCCCAGCTTTATTATATTCAGTTTGCCCATGTCGTATAAAAGCTATTTTCATCAATGACTCAAGTATACTTAATATTTCTATAATTCCAAATAAAAAATGGCCTCGTGTTTGAGACCATTTTATTTTTAATTACTTTTCATTTATGACTTTAGTCCAACATGGAAATTTACTGATTCTGAATTTCCATGAACTGGAACTTCAACAGAAGAAGTGACGGTTAATTCTCCAAGTTTAGTACCAACAAAGTGAGCAGCCAAACGAACATGTTGGTCTTTACCTTCAAGTAAAAACTTTTTTTGATTTACATATTTTTGGTAAATTACATTTTCATCGGGCGCGTTACCGTTAAAGAATACCCCTTTTGCTCCAGACGACAATACTTTTTTGACAACAAACCTTTCAGACGTGGGTTTTATTATATATGTCGGCGGAATATACATTTGAAGCAAGCATATATCCTCATCACTTAAAAAAGCGCGGAGGACTTTTAGCATCATAGGCTCGTACAAAAACGACAGTACGGCTTTATTTCCCATCCAATGTTTTGGTGGAATCAAAAACCGCTTAGGAGTACTCATAAAAGTATCAACCAGCATTTGATTTAACTCGCGACCATCAACGGAAGGGCAGTCCATAAAACAACATGAGGTATTTTCTACGCGTTTTATTATTTCAGATTCTTCTGTTTCAGTGAGGACTGAAACCAATTTACCAGTATACTCGCTTAACTTTTCAGCAAAATACTCCTGCTCTTTTTGAAAGAACTCGTCTTTTCTTGAAATGAGAACAACCAATTCTTGGTAGTCGTTCAGTTGTTCAGCAAATAACGTGAGAATTTTCTGACTTTCACCATGACCATTTTCATTCCTGCATAAAAGAGCAAATCCTAAACCATGTTTATTCATTGGATCTATCTCAGCAATTTTCAATTCACCAGTGTTGTCTATCATAAAGTCAACGCGGGTAATTAAAGAATTTCTTTGCGGGTGAATCGCTATGATTTTTTTATGCTCAGCATCTAACCCTCTTAAGAAGATATCTCGAACCAAATCAAATGGTTTGACTAGCTTAAGGTGAGTATTCATGGCAGTATGTAGTATTGCTTGCATTGCACGCATTAGCCTGTTAACTGATTGTCCAATCGTACTCACTTTTTGCACATCACCTAATTCAAGTAAAAATAACTCTTCACTCAAATTAAAATGCTGATCATTCGGTACTATGAAATTTAATTTTTTCATTTTGTCATTTTGCCACCTACTTTACTCAGTGGTCTTTTTTAGTTTTATTAAATTGTTAAAGAAAAAACGACTTACAATAATTTGTAAGTCGGGTGTTTGATTCAAGTTTGAGAGTTGTGTCTTAGGAAATCTGGAGAAAATTAAGGGATGAAGCGCCAGAAGCATACTCAAATGAAATACTCGGCTTACAAAGTCTCGTACTCCACCAACCTCTTGATATTTGATTGAATTGAATATACATCTGTTTCATATGTACTAGTGTACTAGTACAGTGAATATTTTACAAGTACCGTGCATATACATCTGTGGAAAACTATTTCTGGGTATTACTTTATTAAGATTTGCTCATCCTTTTAAGAATTTGCTTAAAGCCTCCTTTTGGATCCTTGAGCTCGAGTGACCCGCGGTTAACAGTTGCTACACCAATACCGAGCTTTACCGCGATATCACGATGCTTCATCCCCTTTTCGAGCAGTTCGATTATTTGAAGACGAGTGTGGACTTCTTTGTATTCAGTTGGTGTAAATAAATCGATGATGAATTCATCAAACAATGCTCGATCTTTAATAGCGATACGCAAGGCTTTATACAAACTGTCTTTGTCATTTTGTGATACGTATTTTCTCATATATTATTTCAAAACCTCATCCCCTATTTCATAGGCTTCACCTGCACCCATAGTAATAATGACATCCTTATCGGTCAGTGTTTCTTTTTTGTTTTTCAAATATGTTTTTGCTTCATCAAATGACAATGCTTGAATATTTTCTTGTTGGATGGCTTTTGCGAGAATTTCAGAACTGATTGATCCATCATCTACTTCGCGTGCTCTAAATATCGGCAAAAGGATCAGCTCATCTGCATCAGCAAAACAAGTCGTAAATTCAGTAAAGAGGGCTTTTGTTCGAGAAAATAAATGCGGTTGGAAAAAGACGTGGAGTTTGTACTCACCTTTTGGAAATTTCTCTCGAAATGCTTGGAGACTGGCTCTGACTTCAGTCGGATGATGCGCATAGTCGTCATACACAAGCGTACCAGTGGTAGTCTTCCCTTTATACTCAAACCGACGCCATGTTCCAGGAAAGGTCGCGAGTGCTGTATCAACAGCCTCTTTTTCGTAGCCGAGCAAGTGCCCGACACAGTATGCGAGGGTTGCATCAACTTGGTTATGTCTTCCAGGAATCGTCAGTACACGCTCAAAGAGATACTCTTTGTAATCCACAACAGTACAGACGACATTTTTTATAATATCCTGCACATCTGTATTTGCAGGATCACAGACAACGTATCCATCTTGCGGAACTTTTTCAACGAGAGTTTTGTATGCACTTTTTATATCATCGAGATCTTTGTAATAGTCGACATGGTCGAGGTCGATATTGGTAATAAGGACGATATTTGGATGAAGGTTGAGAAATGCACGATGGTATTCATCGGCTTCTACGACAAAGTACTTACTCTTACCTTGAATAAAATTTGACTGTGTTCCTTGTAAGAAACTTCCGATGACGACGGTTGGATCGGCACCGAGTCCCATCAACATGTGAGCAACCATACCAGTTGTTGTTGTTTTCCCATGTGAACCAGAAACAGCAATCGTATACATATCTTTTGAAACGAGTCCGAGCATTTCTGGATAGACAAGAGATGGGGTAGTGAGAGCTTTGATAGCTTTCAAAAATTCTGGTTCGAGGACTTCAATAGCCCGAGAGTAGACGATCAGGTCAGTGTCAGCGGGTATTGCGTCAATGCTCTGCCCAATAGTTACCACGGCGCCGAGCTCGCGCAAATGTGCGATATTCTCACTATCTTTTGTATCCTGACCAACAACCACTTTCCCCGCTTCTATCATCATCCGCGCAATCGCCGAAATACCGATACCACCAATACCGTAAAAAAAGACTTTTTTAAGTTGTGAGACTTCTCTATTTTCCATACTATTTTAATTCCTTAATAATCTTTTCAAATTGATCACCGCGGTCGTATTCATTTTTAAACATACCAAAAGACGTAAAGCCTGGAGAAAATAAAACAATACTTCCTTTTGTTGCACGAGTGAGGGCTTGCTTAACTGCATCTTTGAGTGTCTTTGAGTTGGTATAGGTACCTTGTTGTAATACAGAAGTGAGTTCATTAGTTCCTGTACCAGGAAGCATTACTACTTCACCTGCGTATTTGGAAATAAGTTTTGGTAAGTTTCCAAGTGGAATATGTTTAGTTGTACCACCAGAAATCAGTACGATATGTTTGTCAGGGAAAGACTGTAATGCAACAGAGAGTGCAGATGGTGTTGTTGAGCACGTGTCATTATAGATAGAAATACCTTTATAATTCCGAACAAATGAAAGCCGTCCTTCAACTCCTTTGAAACTCTCAAATCCTTTTTTGATATCAACACCCTTTAATCCATATGCACGGAGTGCTTCATACGCACACGCAGCGTTTTCTCTGTTATGTTCACCTGGAATAAGGAGATGCCAATTTTTTGGGATATTATTCACCTCAGCTTTAACAAGAGTTCCTCTTGGTTTGAGTTTTTTTATTTTTGTATACACAGAGTCACCAGCAACACAGACGTCACCTTTTTTCTGATAGCTGACGATATGAGACTTGTCGAGGAAATATGCATCCATTGAACCTTTGTAATAATTCAAGTGATCCTCCATGAAATTTGTAAATACAGATATAGTCGGAGAAATTTTTGCATCACCAAATCCTTGCAACTGCCAAGATGAAAGCTCGAGCACGAGCGTGTCGCCACTTTTAATAGTTTTCAAAAGTGGAAGCACTGCAGTCCCTTTGATATTACCACCGAGGAACACACGGTGTTTCTCCCTCTCCTGCCGAGGTGTGGGTTGGGGTGAGGTAGTGTATTTCTTAAGTGTGTGATAGATGAGCATCGTCGTTGTTGTCTTTCCACGTGTTCCGGTCACACCAATAACTGTGACGTCTTTCGGCGCAAGCTTCAAAAAAAGTGATTCATCCATTTCTACTGGAATACCTTTTTTTTGTGCGTGTGCAATATACACGGAGTCGAGTGGAGTACCCTGTCCTTTTAAAACAAAGTCACAATCCTCGAAATCAGCTAGATCATGCCCACCTAGATGATAGGTGATGTTTTTATAGTTTTTAAGTTGAGCTAACGCTTCTGCCAATTCTTTTTTGGTTTTGAGATCAGTCACGAGTACCTGCGCACCACAATCAGAAAAAAACTTGATACATTCAATACGCTTCCCTAAAAGTCCGAGCCCAAGGACGGTTATTTTCTTACCTTCAAAATAGTCTGCGTATCCTTTCATGCACAGAGTATACCCCGACACCCATATTTTTACAATTTGTTTAAAGTAGTAGGATATTTGTAATAAAAACATATAGGTGTGGGGGTATATCATAAAAAATACACCATTTTAAGGTGTATTTTTTATGATCTTTTTTACTTAAACCAGGTAGTGAATTTTGGTGATGTGCATCACGCACGACAACAAGTCGCCTCACCAAAATCTACTACTGGGTAAATCTTTTTGATTTCATATAGTCATCAAGAAACGTATCGTCGTCTTTTTCTTTCTCTCTTTCACGAGGTGCTCTCATGCCGATCCCTTGAATTCGGTGAATATATGCACGCTGTTTACGTTTTGCCCACAGGTAAAACAAAAACCCAAAAAGTATTCCAATACCAAGCAAGAAAATTACAAAATAAGGAACGATAAAACAAATCCAAAAAGTATTTGCAAAAGGATAGGTGGTGACCAGATTCATACTCTCAGACAGAGCGCTCACAGTGACCGCATGTTTATAAAAAAGATTTTGTTTGGAAACATACACAACTGTATCTGTCGTAAAGACAGACGTCATGTTTGTTGAAATTACTTTAGTTACATCGGTGTGAAATGTCTTTGCAAATGAATGCCATTTTGGATTCTGTATATCTGTTTTGAGTGTCTGCACATCAACAGATACTTTGTACAAATAATTGACGGGAATGAGTCCAAACACTCGCGCCGGCTGGAGGTAATACATCTCAAGAATATTTTCTTTGATAACGACACGGCGAAGTCGAGGGTCTGCATGAATAGCTTGATCAATCACACTTTTTAATTCTTCGACTGTATCGATAGATACTCCCCGATCGGTAAGTGTCCAAGGAATGGATTTTTCTCCTCCCGCTTTACATGCCTCACCCCCTGCTTTTACGTCAAGCTTCAATTTTTGAGTAAATAAATTTGAAAAAAAAGATGTATCTTGTTTTTTGGTCTCAAAGAGGTCAGTCGGCTTCGTTACAGTATTTTGTATCTCCGTACTTATTGATTGCGAAGTAGTGTTTGTAGTTGGAATAATTTCACCAGTACCGTATATTTTTGGTTCACGGTAGTCTGCCCCATAGGGGTTCAAAATAACAGTACTTGGTTCATACTGCGCATACGCAAAAAAACTTGGGAAGAAGAGAATGGTGAGTAATACAGTTTTTTTGATGTTCGACATAAGAACTATTTTTCTTCTGTTGACTCAGTCGAAGTTACCACTTCCTCAATTGTTTGAGAGTGAGCTAGGCCTGTTGCAGAATCGATTTCTGTATCACTGATTGTTTCTGTATGAACATGCACAGTCGTGGTGTTTTCGTTGGTTTCACCATGAGTCGCACGGTACTGTGCATCAAGTTTTTTGTAGACGTAAACAGTAGCTAGACTCACCACAGGAATAGCGATGATGAGACCAACAAAGAGACAAATCATCCCCAAAATAACTATTAATCCTGAGGCGAGTAAAAAAAGAAATATTTTTGAGCGACGACCTTTTGTGATTTTTTGACTATACTTAACACTTTCAAAAATTCCAAAATCATGATCAAAAGAGATATACGTAGAAAACAAAATACCTAGTAAAATTAGTATAATAATAGGAAAAACAATAATCAAAATTATACCTCCAAAACCTGCTAAAAGGAAAGTAACTATTGAATCAGCGGGTGTCGAGAGAAGAAGTGATAGCTTAATCAAAGCTAGAGGAAACAGAAGCGGGAATAGGTATACCATCATTGCAAGTGATACTTTAAAAAATTTCCAAGTTTCTTTTTGTGTTGCAAAAAGATTTTGTGCAATTGAAACATTTTTATTATTATAAATCATTATTATTGTTTTAATTGATCCAGCTGAAAGAAAAATAATTAGGATGGTACCAACTAAATTCACAATAAGAGAAATTAATGGAATGAATGGGCTTTTTTCACCACCCAAGTAAGAAATAATACCCTGTGTAATAATAATTATCGTAAAATACGGTACTAAAAACTTCCACTGTTTTTTAAACGTTTCCCAACCGTAGGAAAATGCTTCTTTAATAGAAAATGATGAATTCATGAAATTTAATAATTAAACTAATACACATACAGTATATCAAATACGGTATTTTAAGAAAGGGTTATGTGCCCGCATTGTCATTCCGGACTTGATCCGGAATCCAGGATGGATCATTCCAAAACTCTAGATTCCGGATCAAGTCCGGAATGACACAACAAGTGAGGTTGTGCGTATTATAGTGAGATTAATTTTTTAGTTGTTTTAGTCAAAATCAGTGGCTTTTTACCTTGGACCACCATCGTATCTTCTATCCTTATACCAAGCTTGTTTTTGATATAAATACCGGGCTCGATGGTGATGACCATTCCCTCTTTCAAAATTGGTTTGGTGCGTTTTTCATAGATGATGGGAGCTTCGTGAATTTTTCGCCCGACACCATGACCAAGTGTGTGAATAAAATATTTTTTGTATAGACCAAGACTCGATCGCACTTGCCTATCTATATCACTGCACCGTGCACCACTCTCTGAGAGTTTGATGCCCAAAAGTTGCGCATCGAGTATTTTTTGATAGATGTCTTTCTCTTCCACTGTTGGTGTACCAACATAGACCATGCGGGTCATATCGGAACAATAACCCTGATACCGGACACCAAGATCAATAATCGTAAAACCTTGTAGTTTTTTATCAGTTGGTTTTGGGTGGATATCATTCCCTGCTCTGGCGCCGCTTGTGACAATAGCTGGAAAACTTGGTAAGAGTTTTCGGTCTTTGATTGCTTGCATAATAAACATCTGAACATCAATCTCGGAACTACTCGGGTTCTTTTTTATGAAACGAATCGTTTCAGCGAAAATCTCGTCAGTGATTTCACAGGCTGTTTTTATGTATTCTATTTCTTGCTTTGTTTTAATGAGAGGCATGAGTTAAGTATAAATCCAGCACCAACTATTTCAAAGGAAATAGTTGGTGCTGGATAAAGGAGAATATTAAAAGTGTAAAGAAACACAAGAGTGGCGGGGGGGGCGGGGGGGGGCCGCGAGGTTGTGGTGTGTGAAAAAAACCAGGAACAAACACCCAACCAA
>CAZMGK010000001.1:69046-112076 GCA_964565825.1 uncultured Candidatus Saccharibacteria bacterium
CCCCCCCCCCCCCCCGCCACTCTTGTGTTTTCTATAACCTACACCCTGTCACCTGCTCCCTACAAAACTGTATACAATGCGCCTGCAATTACAAAACACAAAAGCTGATACGAAGCAGTGAGGAGAAACATCATCCAAGCCAAACGACGTGGCTTACCTGACCAGAGTGCATTCCCTGCTTGAATCGGCATCACAAAACCAAACCAGGCTATGAATGCGGTTGTAATTCCAGAAACAGGAGCAAGTCCTTTTACATTCAAATATAGTATGGTCATCATAATAAGAGTTACGACTGTATTTGTAATCATGACTGGCATCATTTTTTGTCCAGCACATTTTTTTTCTTCCGCTGTCTGCGTGCTCGGTTCCGGCATGCCGATAACCTCCGCCCATACTTTGCCAAATAACGGGCCGAACCATCCCATCCCCAAAACAATCGTAATCACCGTCACAATAATAATCGCCAAATAATTTATTTCCATGTTATTTCTTATGCTGAGCTTGTGCTCTTATACTACTAAATTTCTGTTTATAGTATATCACGAGCTCGCGGTCTTTTGGCGAACGAAACATCCACCAGCGTAATGCTCCTTCCCTATCTATTTTTTCATTTGCATACGAACATGCCGATCGAAGGACATAGAGAAATGCCATATGCATATGAGTTTTATACTGAGTGCAGAGCATGTCATAGACTTTTTCTGGTCCATATTTTTGCAACTGTTTTATGGAAGTCACACCGACTTGTTCCAAACGTTCGATAGAGCGTGGACCAAGATTTGGTAACTCATACAAATCTGATTTTACTTTAGTTTTTTTCATAACCAAAAATTTTGTTCCTCAAAATTTCTCTGTACTCGAGATCATACTTTGCACGAATAAGATGATGTTTCATAAACAAACTCGCAAAATCAGGCCTATCGACGAGATCAATAAATTCATCAAGTGTTAGCCATAAATCTTCGAGTGGTCGCTCACCACGATCGAGAGTCTTCTCATGCGTCTTTTTACAATCACGAGCAATATAGACGTAGTCAGTGACGCTCATCCGTGGATAGAGTTCGTATGTATCAAAAAGCTCCCAATCGTCGCTCGTCAGCCCTGTTTCTTCTAGTAGTTCACGTTTCCCCGTAGAAAGAGCATCAACGTCTTGTTTTTCAGAAAATCCAGCAGGTGCCGAGAGATACGGTGGACGTCCTGGCTGTTCTTCTCTGACTACTAAAATCTTATCACCCACCACGGGGAGTGTTACAACAACACTTGGTCTACTGGCAAGTTCAAACGTCGCAGTACTTCCGTCAAACATTTCTTGTTGCCACTGATGAACGTCAAAGATAATTCCCTCAAATACTTTTTGTGCATGAGCTGGTATATTATTTTTCATACTCCGAGTATACCACAAAGAAAAAAGGCGCGGACCCAACAACTCGTCATACTGACAAGCGTGGTCCGCGCCTTTTTACCTCTCAATCAAATTATTTCTTACAATCGCAGTCACAACTTGCATCACACGTATTTTTCGTGTCTTTACAGATCATGCATGTTCCGCATCCACACAATGTAGCAACTGAATATCTCCCAGGACCTGTAGAAGCAAGTCCCAAGGCCATCGCAAATAATGCAAGTGGAAATTCTGATTTCATAAGACCGAGTGGTAGATGAACTTTCGCCAATGCGACAAGCATCACGATTGCCAAGAGTACCCCAAACAAAGTGGTCCAGACACCGAGAAGAATACCAATACCACCAACTGTTTCAGTTATTGCGACAATCCATGCAAATACTGCATGGAAACCGAGGCTATTAAAATATGCCACTGTCTCATTCATGTTCTGAAATTTTTGAATTCCATGAACTGCAAATACGCCACCGAGAGCAATACGCATCAATAACAATCCAGTACTTTGATTCACTATTTTTTTCATATGTTTTTATTTAATCTACTAATAAGGTATTTTTAGTATATCACATTTGGGTAGACTCTTTCTAGATATCCAGTTGCATCACGGGTATCTCCGGAAACCACTCGTGGGCATACGTATTAAAGACTTTATTTTCTTTGGTCGAATACAGTACGATACTTCCGGCGTTACCTCCCGAATGGAGGATAAAACACAGCATATCAACTACTATTGTATCTTGTGAGACAATGTAACTTTTTTTAAAAACTTTCTGAAATACATCGAGAATAATTCCATAATGCGTACATGCCAAAACAAGTGTATGGGGTTCTTGAAAAACCTGTCGCGACATTGCCGTAATAGAGTGGGTTGGGTCTTCGCGTCGCTCAATCATACTTGCAAGCTCGAGCATGCTGTACTCATCAACACGAACAGAAGGAAAACGTTCAATAATCCCATCGGTAAACACATGACTCTCGATTGTACGTGGTGTACCAAAAATACTGAAATGCGTATCCTCCTTGAGGAAATCAAGAGTGGGACTAATCACATCAAGCAACAATACATCCGGATGAGATACTCGATACTCGGACTCAAGAGTAGCAAACACTGTCGAAGACAGTGTATTACACGCAATCATCACCACATCACATTTTTCTATATCCAAAAGATACGAGACACACGCGCGAGCAAAAACGAGAAGTTCACTTATACTTTTATCTCCATATGGTAAATTTTTTTCATCAGCCAAAAAAACATAGTCATAATTTGGAAATTTTTTTTGTACACGACGCATCACAAACAACCCACCCAAACCAGAATCATAGAATCCTATTCTTTTTATTGCATGTGCGTTAGTCATGGAATAAATACTCGTAGAGGATTTTGTATTCTTCTGGTCTATGTGCAATGTGTGGATCAAGGTTCATCCCTCGAGTGAGGTATTCTTTTGCATCTACGAATACAACACTACTCACCTCCGCATGCGCAAGCGTGATATCATTTGCATGTACATCTTTTCGAATGAGATATATTTCGTCAAATTCATTATTCTTGAGTCCTTTTTCACTCTCTTCAAACACATCAACAATTGTGCCGACATATTCTATCTCAGAGGGTGTCACGGTGACTCCGATTTCTTCATGGAGTTCGTACATCACGGTCTCTATCGCAGTATGTCCGCTGTTGATATGTCCACCGGCCGAGGCTTCGAGAATATTGGGTTTGAGTTGCACCATCGGCCCTCTTTTTTGAATAATAAATTCGCCTTGTGAATTGAGAATAAATACATGAACGCCTTTGTGCCACAACCCTTGTCTATGAACTGTATCGTAGGTTTGAGTAATACCAGTGCTGTTACCCTTTTCGTCATAGACCTCGAGATAACTCCGCTTAAAATCTCCGCGGAGATATTTTGCTTCTTGGTGCATGCTTTCAAAGAGGACTTTGTTTTGAATAACCCATGGGATTTTTCGCGCCTCATCTACAGTGAGCCAGACGCCGTGTTCATTGACTGAAGGCTCTTTGGTTACCAAAGCCACGTAAAAAAGCGTGTAACTTTTTGGAGTAGGATATGCATAGGATTCCGGCGGATTTGATACAGTAATTTCATGGAAACCAACCAAATGAACATCACCAACTTGCACACCTGTTTCTTCGTGTACTTCGCGAATCACAGCGCCTTCTACAGTTTCACCACTTTCCACGTGTCCTCCGGGGATATCTATATCTGGATGTCCTTCATCTTGCTCTTGGGTAAAGAGTACTTTATCTTGATAGAAGACGAGCCCATGTGCAGCAGTTACTAGAGATATATCATAAGGAAATATTTCACAAAGATATGTATCAACAGTAGCGCCTTCCGCCCAAGGCATATTTTCCTGATGATTTATATGTTCCATGGAGATACTATAACATACATGAGTTTATAGTTGTTAGAAAAAACAGAGAGTGATACAAACTCTGCTATAGCAGAGTTTGTATCACTATTTATCTATTTATTAAAAGTTAAATGTCAAAGGTTAAATGTTTTACAGCACCTTCATGCTTAAGAAGCCAGGCTTTTCGCTCAATTCCCGCGCCATACTGACCGAGACCGCCGTCGCTTCGGACCACACGGTGGCATGGGATAAAAATATAATGTTTATTCTGCGCTACGACACTTGCAACTGCACGAATTGCTTTTGGATACCCCGCATGTTTTGCCAGTTCTTTATATGAAATAGTCTCTCCATACGGAACACTAAAGAGTACCTCCAAAACTTTTTTTTGAAATGGCGTACCTTCTGTATCAAAATCTTCAAAAGAGAGGGACGGTTTTTTCCTATTAAAATAATTTTCTATGTTTTTCTGATATTTCTGGATCAAACGAACATCATCGCTCTTCAGAACCATCTGTCCTATTGGAGTATCAACCTCTATTGTTTGCATGATACAAACAGTGTATCATAAGGACATGACCAACAACTATCATCTTTTACTCGTCCATTTCCCTATCGCACTACTTTCTTTGTATGCGTTTTTAGAAATACTCTCTGTGTCAAAATACCTGCGTAAAAAAGAATCTTTAGAAGTAACCAAAGGAATACTTCTCGTTACTGGAGTTGTTTCTGGGTTTCTCTCAGAAACAACCGGCGAGATGATACAACACATTATCAGTAGAAATGATATTCACCTTCGAGCAACACTCAGCCTCCATGAACTGTTTGCAAGCCTAACCGTAGGGATTTTCCTTGTGCTCGCGATATCCTATGTTATCTCATTTATGGAAAACACTCCGGCAATTCGAAATTCAAAAATATATACACTCATCAGATCAAAAATCCCAGCATTTCTTCTCAGTTTTATCTTCTTGTTTGAAAAAACAACTATTCGAATCATACTCGCAAGTGCTGGTTTTCTCTCCGTCATGCTCACTGGCGCACTCGGTGGAATCCTCGCCAATAATTGCACTATCGATCCAGTGACAGTGCTCGTGTGTAAGGTATTTGGGCTCTAGTATGCTACTATAGCAGTAACGGAAGGGTGGCAGAGCGGTTTAATGTACCACCTTGGAAAGGTGGCGTGCGGGAAACCGCACCGGGAGTTCGAATCTCCCCTCTTCCGCGTTTTTAAAAATGAGCCCATTATTGGGCCATTTTTATTACGCGGAAGAGAATGACTGAACTGCTTCAGTCATGTGGGAGATTCGAAAAGCTTTTCCATGTTTTGAGGATGAAATCCGAAACAAGGTGAATTGCGAAGCAAGAGAGGGTGCCCTGGGGCAAAACAGGAAAAGGTGTACTGAAGCTGTAAGCTTCGAAAAGTCGAAGACGGTCTCCCCTCTTCCACTATGACAATTTAGTATCGGGGTGACTCTAGCACCTAGGTCAACAAAAAAGAACAAGTGTCGTTCTTTTTTGTTTGCAACTTTGCCTGTATATAATTAATATCGACTAATGTCGTTATTTTTCAGCTTGGATAAAATTGGATTCGGTATATTATTAAGTACTTGCTTTACTTCTCCATCAGAAATGATTGTTCGAATGAAAATTAGAATCTTTTCTAATAATTCTTGCTCATAGGTATTTTCGATCAAAGCAAAGCGTACAGTGTTTTCTTCGTCTTGTGCATTTTCTGCTAAAAGTACAATATCATTTTCGATTGCAAACTTCCGTATACTGCCTCGGAATTTTACTCCAATGAGATTTTTTGCAACACTATTTACTTGGTATATGTCCCAATAAATCATATTATTTTTGTGCATCAAATGAAGCTGACATTATTATTACTACCTTCTTCGTCCGAAGATGCGAAGCAAGTTAAGAAATAAATTAATAAAATCTAGATACAGTGTCAGAGCACCAATAATCTGAGCTTTAGATAGATCTTCATCGGTAATGATAGTACTTCCCATATTTTTTATCTTTTGAACATCATATGCAGTAAGAACAGTAAATATTATTACACCTACCCAAGAGAGTATAAGGTCGAATACAGTACTGTTTAAAAAAATATTTATTATAAACGATATAATGAGTCCAAAAAGCGCAAAAAGTGCAAGGCGTCCATATTTTGTTAAATCTTTTTTAGTTCGCATGCCGTACAGAGAGAGTAACCCGAACATTGCTGCCGTAGAGAGAAATATAGAGAGTATAGATGCGGATGTATAAATCAATACAATAATAGAAAGTGTCATACCAGAAATAGCAGAATATAGAATGAAGAAGCCTTTTGCTTTTTGTTTCGACATCGTTGCAATTCTTGCTGATAAATACCAAACTAAACCAATCTCAATAACTGCCATAATTAAAAATCCATACCCAGTTTCAGCGATGAAATTTATCAAGGTAGGTATAAGTAATGTAATAAATGAGGCTACAGCTGAAATAAGAAGCCCGATTGCCATCCACTTAAAACTCCCCGCAAGAAGCGTATTAGTATGTGTATTAACAGACAAAACTTGAGGCTCAATTTGAGCTGTATCTAAATTAGGTGTTGTATCCATAAATAAAGTATAGCAAATTAATTAATTTTGAGTAAAAAAGATATACTAGATAAATGAAAGTCCTCTAAAAGAGAAGTATATTAAAACGTAATTTTTTGAAACGCTGATTCAAGGTTTGTATATGCCTCAAGGACAGTTGTCGTGGCTTCAGTTGGATTTTCATCTACTAGAAGATCAAGGCTCGTGAGTAAGTCTCCATGTCTGTTTTTAAGAAAGGCAAAATCTCCTAAGTATATATTGGTCGGTATTTTTTCTACTTGATCAGCTTCACTATTTTCTCCAACATCACGAAGCATATTCATCCAGGCAATTTTCATATGCCCTAAATAATCCACTTGGCTAAATCCCCCACCGCACACAAAGCCATAGTAAAAAGAGAGCACAATGAAAACGAGTGGCATGCTCGGCATAATACGTTTCTCGAGTAAGGCTTTTTTTATTTCTATGCTGTCCAGCATAAGAAATACTTCCCCTTGATTATCAACTAGAGTTCCTCCCTGTACAAAAAGTGAAACACGCTCTAAACCACGGATACCCCAAAACAAATGAGTCCCTTTTCTTTCTTTCATATCAAATGCTCCAGTGATACCGTCAAAATACGTTACAAATAACTCACGCGTTTTTTCATCACAGAGAAGTGAGTGGATGAGAGTACTCACACCTAAGTGTTTTTCAAGAATAAGATTTGTAACCAATTTTTCCTGAGAGACGTAGATAAGATCGATGTTGTTAAAATCAGAAACGTACTTCCAAAGCATCAAACTCCCATACGCACACTGTTCATCAAAATTTTTCAAGCTGAGAAATTTTCCTGAGAAAAAGATTTGCTTAAAAACAGAAAGTATTTTTTTACGCTTTTCTTTCTCAAGAGTAATTGAAGAGAGAGTATCATACATTTTCTGTACACCATCTCTCTCTATTTTTTCTTCACAAAAAACCGGATTGAGTTTATGAATGAGTGATTTAAAATATATTTTTTTCTCAACATCATCACAATCGTGAACAATAAGCCCTCGAGGAAAAGAAGAATTTGAAAGCGAGATACTTGCACACGGAAAAGTCACAACACTTCCCTGACCTACTTTTTGAGCATAGAGAGTACGAGCATAGGTACTACTGAGAGAAAACGGATGAGAAATAATCCCCTGATGATCAGCCGTCGAAATAAGTCTATTTTTCTTAAGGGTTTCAATAGAGTCCCAAATGACACGCTCGTCAAAAATTGATTTCAGTGTTTCTTGATACACTGTAAAAAAATCTTCCTGTCGTGGGTCAAAAAAAGAAAAATCACCCTTTGAAATAAAGTCATTCACAAAAGTAATATACTCCATAATTGTCTTACTTCCGTGTGCTTCTAGAATATTTTTCAGTTCAGGGTGGCTCAAGAGGAAAGCTGTATTTTCTGAATTCATGCAGATACTATAGCATGAATTAGCTAGTAGAAAGTAGTTAGTGGTAAGTAGAAAATACAGTAAATGTAAAATGCAGGGCACGCTTCGCGTGCCCTGCATTTCTACTAACTACTCACTAGTTACCGTATTTCGTACACAATCGTCACGTCTGACGTATATTTATTCTCCCCTTGAGGCATACTCTCTGGTGTAGCACTACCGACTGCCATATCAGCAACCATCATTGTTTTTGAGTACATCATTGGTCCTGGTGGATAGTTCCCCCCATTGTTGGATTCAGAAAAATCAATCACGCGGATAATCTTTACCCCAAGCGCTTTGGCAAGTGATTCTGCTTTTTCTTTTGCATTTTTTATCGCTTCGTCTCGTGCATCTGCAAACACTTTATCAGTGTCATCAATCACAAAGTTTGGACCTTGGAGGTTGGTAACTTCAAGTTTTGCCAAGCCTTCAGTAACACTTGCACTTGTATCGATGTTTCTGATTTTGACTTCAATGGTTCTACTTGTTGTATACCCGCGAAGTTTTTGTGTTTGGTTGCATGGGTAGACACTACAGATTGGATAATCATAGACTGGATAAAAACTATTGTTCACTGTTTTGATATCTTTCTCATCAATCTTTTGTTCTTTGAGAAATGCGACAATCTTCGCCATTTTTTCATCAACAAACGTATTTGCTTCTTTGACAGTCTTTGCTTCTTTTTCTACGGTGAAAGAAAGTTGCGCAATATCAGGTGAAGCATACACTTCCCCTGTACCTGTAACAGAAAATTGATTTGTCTCATTTGCGCCTTTCCCAATAAATCGATACTCTTTGAGAGTTTTAATCCCAACAAGTGCCACTACAACAGAGAGCACAACAACAAACCACCCTATTTTTTTAAATAAATCGTCTCTTGTTTTTTGATATTCCATATATTTTGTAGGTTATTGATTAATAATAATAAGTATACACTATTTATTAGTTATATCACTTACCATCGCCCCGTCAACCAAGAAAATTGTCCGGTCTGAAAGCTTTGCATACTCGGGCTCGTGCGTGACCATGATAATGGTCTGCCCTTCTTTGCTCAATTCTAAAAATGTCTTGATCACTTGGTCGGATGTCTCAGAGTCGAGATTGGCTGTCGGTTCATCAGCAAAAATTATTTTTGGTTTATGTGCTATAGCACGAGCAATAGCGACACGTTGTTGTTGCCCGCCAGAAAGCGCACTTGGTAAGTTATCAAGCCGATTGAGCATTTCTACTTTACCCAAAGCACCTATAGCGATATCTTTTGCTTCTTTTTCAGAATATCCTTGTTGGAGAAGTGGGACCATGGTGTTCTCAAGCGCAGTAAGTGTCGGGATAATTGCATAATCTTGAAAAATATATCCGAGATCATTAAGTCTAATTTGCGTTCGTTCATTTTCAGACAAACCAATCATCTCTTGATTTTCAATCTTAATAGATCCAGTAGTCGGAGTATCTAAGAGACTCATTTGATACAACAGTGTTGATTTTCCACTACCTGATTTTCCTGTTATGGTCAAAAACTGTCCCTTAGGTACAGAAAAACTCAAATCCTTTAATGCAACGATTTCACTATCACCAGATTTAAAAACTTTTCTGAGGTCTTTTACTTGTATCATATTATTTATCTTCCTAAAATGGCACTTAATGTATTTTGCTTGACCACAATCCGCGCTGGAATATACCCAGCAATAATTGTCGCAATGAGTAAGATGATTGCACGTTTTATCGTACCAGGAATAGTTGCAACAAGAATACCATCAGAGAACGGAAAATCGATTGGATGAGCAGCGATACTTGGCTTGATGAGTGCAAAAGTTAAAAACATACCGATCGCTATACCTAAAAATGCATAAATAATCGCTTGCATCATGTACGAATAAAGGATAGCTCTCCTATTTATCCCAATCCCCTTCAAAATACCTATAAATCGGCGTCTGGTGATTGCATTGACGAAAATAACGATAAAGATGGTGATACATGCAACGATGAGCCCAATACCAGAAATAGCATTACCAAGAATTGCAAAAGTACCTTTAATATCTTTTAAGAATTTAGGAATCGCTTCTTCAAACGTTTGAATTCGAGCCCATTCACCAACCCCACTATTTACCAAAAACTGTTTAGCACTCAGATCAGTGTATCCATCTTTAAGCTTGATAGAGATACCGTCAGCATTCAAATCATTTGCTCCGGTTAATTTACGAACTTCACTATCGACGGCTAAAATAGTGCTATCGAATTCATCAACTTTGGATTTTAAAATTCCTTTAACAAAATATTCTTTACTATTTTTTCCAACCGTCACTTTTACTTTGTCACCTATCTCCACATTTTTGAGAGTCTGGAATCCTGGAGCTTCGATGGGGGTAAATTCATAGAGTAAATTTTTACCAATAAGCACACTATCAAAATCAGTAGAGGTAAGTGGTTCACCACGCATGATGAATTTAGAATACCCAGAAAACTTTTCTTCTTGGACTGGATCAATACCTGAAAGTACGCCTCCGGCACCATTTCGTAATTCACCCGGTTTGACCGTTGAGCGGTAATCAGATTCGATACGTGCACTTGCAGTGTATCTGACTGTGTGTGACTCATATCCGGGAAGTGTTTTGACAATATCTATAACTTCGGGTGTGTTTTCTATGTTTGATTTATTTAAAAATGACGAGATAACAACATCTCCTGTACCATATTCACGAGCTGAATTCTCTGATCCTTCAATAAGCCCGACTAAAATACCAGAGACGACAACCAGGTTCAAAAAAGTAAACATCATCACCATCACAATCAAAAGTGTTGTCCAGACGTTTGCTCTTTTAATATCGCGTTTTGCCAAAAACCAACCAACATGGAGGTTTAAAGAAAACGAATTTTCTTTTTTTAAAAGTTCTTTGTTTGTCATCCCGTTAGAAGTAGGAAGTCTTGAGACTTCCGTCCTTAATGAACTGGTCATAAAATAATAAATTTTTATACATAAGGTACTCGTTACTTTCTAATAACACATCTGACTTCTAACGGGATTATTTAGCTTCGATAAGTGCTACATTATCACCTTCTGAAAGTCCACTCATAATCTCAGTCATATTTCCATCGCCGACGATACCAACAGTCACTGGAACTTCCGTAAATTTCTTTTTGTTAGTATCTATAATTTTCTTGACCACTTTCTGACCATCTCTATCGGTGATGCTTGCACCAGGAACAGCAAGAACCTGCTCTTTTGTACCCGTAGTAATAGTGAGATTTGCATTCATGCCTGGTTTAATGAGCGGATTCTTTTCAAGAAGAGATGCCTTTACTCTGTAATTGACGATACCATCTGTGATGGTTGCACCTGGATCAACTTGTGTAACGACACCAGAAAAAAACTGTGAGCTTCCAAACGCATCAATCGTAAAAGACACCTTCTGGTCCGCACGAAGAGACGTGATGTTGGATTCATTAATATCAGCCTCGACATAGAGATTGTCTACGTCTTGCAAAACAATCACTGGTTCGAGAGATTTTGATAGTTCGCCTGGTTTGATATCAACCCGAGTAACTACTCCAGAAGCGGGAGCACGAATGACTGTGTTTTCATACACACCGAGAGCACTCTCGAGTGTACCTTGTGCACGCAACACATCAGCGCGCTTGGCATCGACATCTGCAGGACGAGCTTGAGCTTTTTTAAGATCAAGCTCTGCTTGTCTTTGCGAAACCAAAGATTCTGCAGAAGAAATGAGAGATTCAGCTGTTATTTTGATTGATTCGTAACTATTTAAATTTGTCGTATAGACAGAACTTTCTGTATTTGGGATCGCGATAGTCCATGAGTCATTCGAACCAAGACTAAAGTCAGGAGGAAATTGTAAA
This sequence comes from uncultured Candidatus Saccharibacteria bacterium, assembly GCA_964565825.1. Lineage (GTDB taxonomy): Bacteria > Patescibacteriota > Minisyncoccia > Phycocordibacterales > UBA9973 > CAZEPT01. Next base: position 80,722 of record CAZMGK010000001.1, read on the forward strand.
GAAAGTCCATTACCAATAGACACGGTATTTGAAACAGACACAATACCACTAGTCACAGAGAGACCGTTTGTTGTAAATGCATACCCACCACTTGATTGATATACATCTATCGTGTATGTACCTTCTGTTGTTCCAGTGTAGGATCCATATACGATCGGACTCATGACTGATTGATCAGAAAAGGATTCAACGGGTTTTGCGATAAGCCCACTTGACCACAGTGTCCGTCGTGCATTTTCAATTGCCTTGGTTTGATTTTTTTGTGTATTTTCTAAATCTGTTTTTGCATTAGCAAGCAACACTTCTGCAATTCGAACTTCTTCGTTTGTGGCACCTTCGAGTGTCCGAGCCAGAGCTGCTTGAGCGGAGGCAAGTGATCCACGAGCAGAAGTTACTGATCCTAGTTCGCTCTGATTTGTGAGTGTTGCCAAAATAGTACCTTTTGTAACTTTGTCTCCAACAGACACACTAACACTTTTTACAATATCCTGAGATTTGAATGACAACTCCAAATCAACCTGTGAGGTGATTTTCCCATTTGCTTTGACGGTAGAGATAAGATTACGATATTCAACAGGGACAAGTGTAATAGTGCTTGGATCTATTCTTTCTGGCCTTACAATGAAATACACCAACACTGCTACAACTGGAATAATCCAGAATAATTTCTTTTTGTGTTTACTAAACATATCCGCGATTTTTGCATATAGGTTTTTTAACAACTGCTGAACATTTTCTGGTATGGTATTTCGTACCTCTTTTATCTGCGTAAGTATACTTTTTTGTTTTTCTTGCATATATAGCTATTGTAGCACAGGAAGGTGTACTCTCGAAATACAAAGAGGTGCGGACCTTCGGTCCGCACCTCTATTTCTAAAAACTTAAAACTGGAAACTTTAAACTATTTTAATTTATCTTCAACAATTCTACCTCAAACACCAGCGCTGAATTTGCTGGGATCTTTGTGCCCATAGCTCGTGAGCCATACGCAAGATTTGAAGGAATAGTAAGAGTTCTTTTTTCTCCAACTTTCATCCCCACAAGTCCCATGTCCCACCCTTGTATCACTTGTCCCCCACCAAGAGGAAAGGTAAATGGTTGTACGTGACCAAATGCTGGATCAACGTTTGAATCAAATTTTGATCCATCCAAAAGCATTCCCGTATAATTCATGGACAACATATCCCCTACCTTTGATACTGGACCGGTGCCTTCTTGTGTTACTTGTATATCAAGTTTCGTTACATCACTATTATTCATATATTTTTTCTTTGTACTTGTATTATTTTTTGCTGGTAATGGTTTTTCTACTGGAGGCACTACTTCACCTGTTTTTAAAAGAGGAGCATTCTCCTCAACCTGTGTAGGTTCTGGGCTCGTATTCTCAATAGTGTTTTTACTTGTCGTATCAAATACTTCTGTAGCTTTTGGTGCATTTCCACGATACAAGAAATATCCACAAACGACAACTAGCACCACAGCGACACCAAGTATACTATATTGTTTTGTTGAATTCATTTTATCTCCATTAAAAATTAGTAATAGATACAGTGTACCACCCCGTAGTGAATTTTGGAAATGCTTCAATAAGCGTATTTTCAAGAAAATACTTTTCCAAAATCTACTACGGGGTACAAAAAAAACAAAAAACCATCAATCACTTGATGGTTTTTTGTTTAGATTTATTTATATAGTTTGATTTTCCATTTTCTTCATAACAGATGTTACCAATGGAACATAGTCATGACGATACTGAGGTGGGTTGTATGTGTTAAGCACAGCAACCACATCTTTACCTTTATAATAATGAGAAGTTTTTGGGTGATTTCCTCCGAGATGGAAGGCAACAGTTTCTATTGCTTCATCGACAGATTTAAACGCGATCTTACAAGACCCCCATCCGAACCCGTTATTAAGACCTCTTGGGTTTTTACATGCATTAATGTATCCGCTTGATTCAATCACAGCGATACTTGGCAGTAAATTCCATGGAAGATTATTTTTTTCTGCTTCTTCGACGAATTTTTTACCGTATCCGACGAGAGGCATATTTCTATCAGCAAAATACTGATCGATTTGTTTAGCCTTTTCTTCGCGATCTGCTTGTTTGTTATCAAGCAATGCTCCAAAAAGGGGCCCATTTTGTTCATTCTGCGATACAACTACATTGGAGACGTTATTCTGTGCAGGTAGTACCATGTTTGGATTTACCGACACAACGTTTGCTGTTAAAATAGGAAGAACAGCAAAGATCTGTAGAGGTTTTGCAATCTTATGCAAAGTCATAACTGGCGATTTCGCTCCGCCAAACACCAAAACTGATTCCCATTTCCGGGTCCAGCAAATAAATGTGGGCCTAGAAACAAAAAAACCTTATAATCACATTAACATTACTGTGTATGAGACTATACGGTTACAAATACATACTAGCAAATTCACCCTATTTTGTCAATAGCTATACAATATTTTTATGTCCTGTCAAATCGTAAAAAGCCTTATTTTATAAGGCTTTTTACGTCACAAATACTTGACTTTTGTCAATTATTTTAGTCTAGTTTTACAGCAATTACCTATTGTTTTCGCTCTTGTCTCAAACGATTAAGAAACTTTTGTATTTTCAAAACTATATTAGAGATATTTTAAGAGAGTTATTGCTTTAACGCCCTTTTTACTCATTTTAGTAAAATCAATGACAGTTTCCCGTATACCTTCTACCGGGGTAATGCGAAAGACTGGGCGTGAACGCTTTGATGATTTAAATGACTTTCCTTTGTTCTGGCAGGTTTTTATTTGTGTTTGATATTCTTGTTGCATAAAATGTGGGGTGTGCTATACTTGTAATACAAATTGCCTAACGGCACGACTCCGAGGTAACTCGGAGGTAACAAAGGCAAAAACTCAGAGAATCAAAAGTTCTTTGAGTTTTTGTTTTAATTGATTAAATTCTTGTTTCCCCACAATCCCTATTAGGTGAGATACTCTTTTTGCATCAATCAACCTCATCTGAGATAAAATCACAGATCCTTTCTTTAAATTATGATTTTTAAGTATGAAATAGAATTTATTATTATCTTTAATAGTAGAAGTAAGAGGGATACCATAAAAGATTTTTTTATTAAATTTCTCAAGACAACGACTGGCCTCATGCACTCATTCCCTTTACCATCCTCCTCAAAACCAACGTTTAATCCTAGTTTAACAAACCAAATTTCACGCTCATTAAATTGAGGCACTGTTTCTGTTCTATCAATATTTTTCTTTTGTATATTCCAACTATCAAAATCTTTCTCCATACTCATACATGATACCAGTTTATCACAAACACAGCAGGGCGACGTAGTCGCCCTGCTGTGTTGTATCTATATTATCTGTTCCCTAGCTTATACTCCGTGACACTTCTTGAACTTCTTTCCACTACCGCAATAGCATGGGTCGTTTCGGCCAAGGTCTTTCCCCTTACTATCTTTTGATTCGATTGGTTGAGCATGAGTGTTCATTTCAGAAGTACCTTCTATTCCAAATGCCCCAATCTCTTCATGATGAGGAACATAGTTTTCTTTAATATCATCAATCGGCTGACTTTCGGCAACTTTTGCCTCAGTGTTCATCGTTTTTATAAAATTAATCACTTGATCTCGGAAAGAGAGTTCCATCATTTTGAAAAGCTGTAATCCTTCTTTTTTGTATTCAATCAGTGGTTCACGTTGCCCATAGGCACGGAGGTTTACAGAAGACTTGAGATAGTCCATCGTTTCCAAATGTTCTACCCACAGAATATCAGTCACATGGAGTACTACACGACGAAAGGTTTCTATGAAAGCATCGTCACCTACGAGTTTCTTACGTTCATCTATGAGTTGCCCTAATTCTTCACTGTGTTCGGTATCCGCTCCGACAAATTCTGCGAGATATTCTTCTATGTGAACTTTTTCTGCTTCTACCATTTTACGACGACGAGCATATACTGTCTCGCGTTGATGATTCATGACGGAGTCGTATTCAAGAGTGTGCTTCCTTGAATCAAAATGGAAGCCTTCAATTTTTTCTTGGGCATTTTCCAACCCACGAGAAATCATGTTGTTTTGTATTGGCTCATCTTCAGGTACCCCAAGTTTTGTCATAATGCCTTTTATTCTATCTGGTCCGAAAATACGCATCAGGTCATCTTCAAGGGATACATAGAACTGAGTTTCTCCTGGGTCCCCTTGTCGGCCTGCTCGCCCACGAAGCTGATTATCGATACGACGTGCTTCATGTCTTTCTGTTCCCATCACAAAGAGCCCGCCGAGTTTCCTAATCTCTTCTGTCTCTTCTTCTGTTGCATGAGATCCACCGAGTTTGATATCAACTCCACGACCAGCCATGTTTGTTGCGATCACCACACTACCCTTACGCCCAGCATCAGCGATAATCGCACCTTCTTTTTCATGGTTCTTTGCATTAAGCACTGTGTGTGCAACACCTTCACTTGAGAGATAGGCTGAGAGGAGTTCATTTTTCTCAATTGACACAGTACCAATAAGTACTGGTTGTCCTTTTTCCTGGAGTTCTTTTACTTTTTTGGCGATTGCTCTAAACTTTCCTTTTTCATTTTGGAAAATAAAGTCATTTTGGTCGATACGTTTGACTTCTCTGTGCGTTGGAATGGCCACCACTTCTAAGCCATACACTTTCAAAAATTCTTCTTTTGAAGTTTCGGCAGTCCCCGTCATGCCGGCAAGTTTTTTGTAAAATCTAAAATAGTTTTGAAATGTAATAGACGCCACACTTCTCGTTTCTTTCTGAATCTCTACACCTTCTTTTGCTTCTATTGCTTGGTGGATTCCTTCTGACCAACGTCTCCCTGGTTGTAGTCTTCCAGTAAAAGAATCAACAATAACTACCTCATTATTAGCAACCACATATTCTTTGTCTTTATGGTACAGTGACTGCGCTTTTATAGCAATTTCCAAATGATGGACGTATTTGATTCCCTTTTCTGTATAAATATTTTCGATGCCGAGCATTTGCTCTGCTTTGGTGATACCTTGATCGGTTATTTCTATTGAATGCTGTTTTTCGTCAACCTTATAATCGTCATCTTTTATGAGAAGTTTCGCAATACGAGAAAAATCCGTATAGAGTTTTTCTGATTCGTTGGATTCATTTGAAATGATGAGCGGGGTGCGAGATTCGTCGATCAAGATAGAGTCTATTTCGTCGACGACTGCATAAAATGGGGCACGCTGAGAGAGAGTCTCTTTTGAGACAACAAGATTATCGCGAAGGTAGTCAAAACCAAATTCATTGTTGGTTCCGTAAGTAATATCCATCCCGTACGCTTCTTTTCTGGTGATTGGTCGTAAGAAGTCATACACGACTTTGAATGATCCAACATCATCTCGATTTTCATCCTCTTCTGTGTGTGTTGGGTCGTACACGTACGATACATTTTGAGAATTAATAATACCAATAGAGAGACCGAGAAAAGCATAGATTTGCCCCATCCATACTGCATCACGACGCGCTAGATAGTCATTTACGGTGACCACGTGCACTCCATTAGCAGAAAGCGCATTCAAATACACAGGAAGTGTTCCTACGAGCGTCTTTCCTTCTCCGGTTCGCATTTCAGCAATGTGACCCATATGTAAGGCGTATCCACCAATTATCTGCACATCATAATGACGCTGTCCAAGTGTGCGTTTTGAAGCTTCGCGAACAAGAGCGAAAGCATAGGGCAAAATCTCTTCGAGATTTTGCCCTGCTTGAATTTTGTCTTTTAATTCTTGGGTTTTTATTGGAAAATCAGCATCGGCCAGTTTCGCCACCTCTTCTTCAAGAGAATTGACTACTTTTACTATCTTTTCAGCTTTCTTAATAAACGTATCCGAAAAAGTCGGAAAAAAGGTTTTCATGAGATTCATGAGGTGATTATAGCACGAAATAGTTAAAAAATTAATCACTGTTTTCGTAGATACGAGGCGCGGAAGCCTGCGGCTTCCGCGCCTAACCCATCCAAAATTTCATACTATATATCATATATAACAAAAAAACTTTGGAAAAATGTACTCATCATATCAAAAAAACCAGAAACGTTACACGTTTCTGGTTTACTCTTATACTCTTGAAGTAAGGATCTGATGATTCTTATTTCCCTTCTGCATATGATGGCTCACAAATGGAGTGATCGATATCGCAGGTCCTTTTTTGTTCACAGATAAGGTAATTACCGAATAAGACTTTTCTTGATTGAGCAATTGAGCTTCTACTGGATTGACCACGAGCACTTGTACTGTTTTACCATTTTGAAAAATTTGCTCTCGTAATCTGGTAACGGTAAATTCACCACTGGTTATAATTTGAACTAGTCTATTTTCATGAACATGAAGATCAAATAAGGAGGAACTTAAAGAATAAAAAATATCAGCATGTATTCCGGAATTCCCTTCTCTCATTTCAGATACATTGAGGTACACTTCAGGTAATGGGGGCAATTCATGTTGTGCGCAAAAATGCATGAGTGCTGGATCAAATCCACCAGTAAAAAAATCTTTTACCGCACACAACCCTTGTGTGCTAGAAAATTCTGGAACATTGTAATAATTTACAAATTTAAGAAAATCTGTTTTATGCTTCTGGAGAGAAAGAGATGATTCTAAATCTTTCATAACACAAGCAAGATGAATCGGGCGGATTTCCCGATATGCCAATTCTTGGGCAATAACCTTTTCGAGTTCAAGATGATGGGATCGATGTTTCATATGATGTTATTTTAATTTAAATTTACTTTAAACTAAAAAGTGAATTGTGTCAAGAACACCCCCCCCTACAAACACCAAAAACGCAAAATATCCTCTTGCGAGGATATTTTGCTAGTGGGAAGAATGTAGAAGAAAATTTATCTTTTCTTTGCTACTTTCTTAACAGCTTTCTTTACTGTTTTCTTAACAGCTTTCTTAGCTACTTTTTTTACAGCTTTCTTTACTGTTTTCTTAACAGCTTTCTTAGCTACTTTTTTTGTTGCCATAATTGTTTGCATGCAATTAGTTATAATAAAGTACAGCGACCTTCGCAAAAATATTTTGCTACTAAATGTACTTGATAATTTAATTATCGTATATACAAAAATAAAGTAAATAGTTTTTTTGAAAAAAAAATAAAAACTGTGGAAAACTTTTTTTAAAAATAAAAAAAGTTTTTTGAAATAAAAAATTTAAAATATTTTTTATGGTGCGTATTTTATGTTACGTATTTTTATTTTTTAAAAAATAAAAATACGTAACATAAAAAAATTACCACCAAGGTTCATGAGCGGGTGCAGACTCCAACACAAATGCCTATGTGAGTGCAGTCGCTCATGAACGTTAGTGGTAACGTTCTTCTTCTCTACTATACACTATATACCGAATATATGCGATATTTATTACACCTATGAGGAAAATGCTTTTAAAACTTCACTTTCTTTTACATCTTGCCCGATGAGCGCAACGGTAACTTTTTTAAAAATAAAAGTTTTTTTGCAAATACGTAGAATATCTTTAGTCGTTACACGAGCTATTTTTTTCTCTATTTCAGCTGGTGTCTCGATGGGTTTTCTAACAATTGCTTGCCCGCCTAGAAAGTTTGCAAATGAATCACTTGTCTCAAGATCAAGTTTCATACCACCAATACAGTACTCTTTCGCTTTGTTTAATTCTGTGTCATGGATTTCTTTTGTAGATAATTCTTTGAGTAGTTTTGCAATTTCAGTAAGTACGAGTGAAACTTTTGTTTTTGTAATTCCTGCGCGTATTCCAAAAAAACCATGGTCAGTAAATGGATCAGAAAAAGAAGTCACGTAATACGCTACACCTAATTCTTCGCGAAGTTTCATGAGAAGTTGTGAAGAAAAACCACCAGAGAGAATTGCATTTAAAACATCAAAAATATGCGCGTCTGTATCGTATACGGTGATACTCCTAAAACCAAGGACAAAATGAACTTGGTCAGTTTTCTTTTTTTCAATCATTACAACGGGGCGTGATTGAGTATCTTTTGTTTTTTTCTTTTGTACTCCTTTTGTATTTTTGAGAGGACTAAAGGTTTTTTTAATGAGCATGTCAGCATGCTTTGTATCAAAATTACCACTCAGCACAATCAGTGTTTTTTCAGGAATATAGTGCGTCTTATGATAAGTTGCAAAATTAACATGCTTCATACTACTCACATTTTCTTTACTTCCAGTGATGGACCATCCAGCTGGTTGGTCTCCATAGAGTGCTCGCATAAAAACTTCAAATACGTGTCGTTTCGGATCATCTTGATACATATTAATTTCTTCGATAATCACACCTTTTTCTTTATCTATTTCTGCTTGCTGAAACAGTGGGTTGAGGTAGATGTCAGATACTACATCAAAAATACGCTCAAAATGATTCGATGCGGATTTTGCGTAGTAGCCAGTATACTCATGTGAGGTGAACGCATTGTACTGAGCACCTATTTCATCAAGTTCTTTTGAGATAAGAAAACTACTCGGACGTTTGGTTGTCCCTTTAAAACACATATGTTCAAGGAAGTGAGAAAGTCCATTCTGTTTTCTGGTTTCATATTTTGAACCAGTCTCAACAAGTGTCATAACCGTTACTGTTTCGGTATTTTGCATTGGGTGGAAAATAACGCGAATACCGTTTGGTAATTTTTTTTCTGTATATTTCATAATAATTAATCTTCTATAAATCCTCCGGATTGATGTTCCCATAATATTGCGTATAAGCCTTTCTGCTTGATTAATTCAGCATGTGTACCGTCTTGAACGATGTTACCTTTATCAAGAACGATAATTCTATCGAGATGTTTGATTGTCGAAAGTCGATGGGCAACAACAAGCGTTGTTTTGCCCTTCATAAGTTCTTCAAACCCCTCTTGAATATATTTTTCTGATTCTGAATCAAGAGCACTTGTAGCTTCGTCCAAAATAAGGATCGGGGATTCTTTGAGAAGTGCTCGCGCTATGGCGATACGTTGCCTTTGTCCACCAGAAAGTTTTACACCCCGCTCTCCTACGAGAGTCTCATATTGATGCGGTAGTTCAGAAATGAATTCATCTGCATGGGCAAGCTTTGCAACATGTACTATCTCACTATCTAAAGTATCTTCTTTTCCATACGCGATGTTTTCAGCAAGTGACCTATGAAACAAGAGAGGTTCTTGGGGGACATAGGAAATTGCACCGCGGAGAGATGCTTGAGTAACATGCTTGATATCCTGCCCATCAATTAATATTGAACCCGACTGAACATCAAGAAACCTGAGCAGGAGCTTGGTAATTGTCGTCTTTCCTCCGCCGCTTGGCCCGACAAGTCCGACTTTTTCACCTGGCGCAATTGTTACTGAAAAGTTTTTTAAAAAAGGCTTTGTTGAGTCATCATTATGGATATATCCAAAGTTTACCCCACTAAAAGTAATGAGTCCTTCTGTGACAACAATCGGAGTCGCCTTTGATGTGTCTTCGATTAATGGAGGATCAATAACAAGGGCGGTAAATTCTGCGGCTTCACCTATGTTAGATTCAATATTACGGTAAACATTATTTATCTGCCAGAAAGTCCTAGTAACGGTTGAATAGTATGAAAAGACCACAACTAATGCACCTGGCTCAAGATTAAATTTTTGGGTAAAGTATAATGCAGCAAAAAGACCGATCATATTTGTAATAACATAGAGAGGTGAGAGCATCGCATCAATTCTGAAAATATGAAAAAATGCAGCTTTTTTAAATTTATTCGTGTAGTCTTTCACAGAAACATCAAAACGCTTTCCCTCTATAGTTTCGCTTGCAAATGATTTTACTGCAAATATGTTTGTGAGAATATCAGAAAGATTGCCTGTCATTTTACTAGAGGCATCGTGCCGTTCTGCCACTATTTTAGAACGAGCTCGAATCAGCGGAATTGTCAGAGCAACAACAACAGCTAATGCAGCAAGAAGAAGCAACGAAATCCAAAGTGAGTAACGAGCAAGAATAATGAGCGCGAATATCATTGGTAGGATATTGGGAGTAATATTGAAACTAAATGTATCAGTAAAACCCTCAAAATTCTTTGTATATGATTGAGCTTTTTTGGTGAGTGATCCAACAAACTTACTTGTAAAGAAATCATAGTCCCGTTCTATCAAATAAGCGAAACTCTTCCGAGCAAGGTTGTACATCCCGTGATACTCAAGCCGAGTAAGAAAATACATACCCACCCTCCAACAAACTTCACCAAACAACCACAATCCTCCAAAAAGAAGTACGAGGGCTCCTGCTTGATCGAATGGAATCACTCCATCTCGCGCAAGGATATTTACAATCCGACTAATAATAAGTGGTGGAATAAAAAATACAAAAATTGAACCCAGTCCTGGTAGTAAAAAACTTCCGAGTGTTAGACCCGGATATTTTTTATATTGACCCCAATAGTCTCGCAATACCCTCCGTACTGCTTGTTTTGTAACACCTTCTTTATTCATTAATTTTATTAATGCTATTTAATTTTGGAAACAAGATCTCCAATACTTACTCGTTCTTGTTCCCCTGTATTTCGATCACGGACTGTAACCATATCTTTGAAATCCGGATTGATACTGTCCCCTGCACCAATGGTATCAAAATCAATCACGACACAGTATGGTGTTCCAATTTCATCTTGTTTACGATAGCGTTTCCCGATATTCCCACCATCATCATAGATAACGAAACCAAATTCTTTTTTGAGAATTGCATACACTTCTCGTGCTTTTGTTTGAAGTTCTTCTTTGTTTTTCAACAGTGGTGATACACAGACTTTGTACGGAGCAACAGCAAATGGCAAATCAAGATACACACGAGTATCGTCCTCACTGATTTTTTCTTCTTTGTATGCACTACAGAGAACAGCAAGTATCGTTCGATCTATACCAAAAGATGGCTCTACAACATGCGGTAAAAATCGTTCTCGTGTTTCTTCGTCAAAATACGTCAGGTCTTTTTTTGAACCAACTTGATGAGCATTTAAATCATAGTCAGTTCTGTACGCAAGTCCATAGAGTTCCTTTTTCCCAAAAGGATATTCAAATTCAAAATCGGTTGTCTTTTTTGAATAAAATGCACGGTCTTCTTCTGATACCGCAAGCTCTGAAACAAGATTTTTATCAATACCAATATCACTCATGAACGCATGCATTTCGAGACGCAACTCTTCGAAAGATTTTTCCCAATCGTCTGGTTTTACAAAATACTCAATTTCCATTTGTTCAAATTCACGAACGCGAAAAATAAAATCACGAGGAGCAATTTCATTTCTGAATGCTTTACCAATCTGGGCTAACCCAAACGGGAGTTTTGGAGAAAACGTATCGAGTACATTTTTAAAATTCACAAACATGCCACCAGCAGTTTCTGGGCGAAGGTATGAAACAGAAGTTTCGTCTTGGACTGCACCAACATTTGTCTGAAACATCATATTGAACTGTTTTGAAGGAGCGAGTACTCCACCACAATCAGGACACACGGAACTGTCAGATAGCTGGTCTGTACGAAAACGATGTTTACACTTGGAACATTCAGAGAGTGGGTCAGAAAATCCACCAACGTGTCCTGACGCCTTCCAAACTTCTTGGTTCATCAAAATAGCTGCGTCTATTCCATACATGTCATCACGGTCTTCAACAAATCTCTTCCACCACATTTTTTTGATATTATTTTTGAGTGTTACTCCATGTGGCCCATAGTCATATGTTCCAGCAAGTCCGCCATATATTTCAGACCCTGGGTAAACAAACCCGCGTCTTTTGCAGAGTGAAATTATCTTTTCCATCATTGTATTCTTTTCGTTTTCCATAAATTTTTAGTGTGCACACGTATGTGTCGATTATGTATATTGATACTACTTAATAACAACTCCTATACTTGAATCCTCTTCACTGTTTCTATCTGTCTCACCTGTAATCACATCGATACTTTGAGTCACTGTTTTTTTTGTGAACGCATCTATTGCAGAAAACGTGAGAGTTTTTAACAGTGGAACAAATTCTCCAACTTGAGACAATGAAGGAATGACTGTGAGTTGGATTGAGAGAACTCGTGGTGTTTGTGATTGCTTGATTGACCCGACTTGCCAGACTAATTCACCTGTTTTCTCTTCATAACGAACTTTTTCATTAACAGGTACAAAGATATTTGAATAGGTGACGTTTGGAGGAAACTTTGCACGTACTTCTCCTTGTGTGTAGTCATTGAATGTATTGGCGATGTTTAATTCAACGGTATAGGTGGTTGGTTCATTGACCCGAGGTGGGTAGGGGCCAGTATTAGTGATAGGTCCTGTGTGATAGCGTACTGTATGTGAAAAAGATATATTGCCACCGATACGAACCGTCGTGTGTTCTACGGATTCAATTATTTTTGGTACTGACCCTTCGCTGTCTTCGAGTGCTTTTACATACACTTCAAAATCAAACTGTGGGTTTTTGATTGTCCCATCTTGCATTGGAGGAATTGTGGGTATAGTAAAATGAAGCGTCCCCCCTGCCCCAGATGGCACACGGACAAATTGATCGATAGTATTTTTATTCCAAATAATACTGTCATTCTGAGAATTATAAAAACCATCAGGTACTTCAATGCGAGCACGATCAAGAAAAGTACCTTTTAACTGTAATTTTATTTCTAGATCAAGAACTTGATTTGGTAGATTGTTTTTCCAAAAAATTTCTCCGCGTATTTGTTCACCAGGCTGTATATTTACAAATTCATCAGATGAACTGTTGATACTGAGGTCAGTAGAGAGAAATGGTTTTTCGAGGGTGACAGTTTGAAGTAGTGTACCCAAGTTGGTACTAATTTTTGTCTTATCTTCATTGAGATATGTTCCAAAGAGAGCACGGATGGATCTTTCATCTCCATCAGTACCAGCAAACTGACCGGTAATTTCAATTTGTTTCGGCGCACCGGGGATAAGGGTCCCAACATCCCAAATATTTTTTTCTACAGCCGGTTCAACGGTAGCACTTTCATAGATAAATCCTACGGGGTAATTAAGTGCGAGTAAAATATTATCGAGTGGTTTTTTTGTATTGGTACTTACTTCAACGATAAATTTGTACCGCTGGTCTGGAACTGCTACTGGGGCACCGATAATTCGCATGGTAATAGGAGATGATGAAAGGGTCACTGCGTATATTTTTTGTTTTTGAAAAATAGTACTCGAGTTTGCAATATTGTATTCAAGTGTAAAATGGATTTCTTTTTTGTCGCCTTCTTTTCCATATAACACAAAAGGGATTTCTTTAAGGACATGCTCACGTGGTTGAATTATTCCAAGTGGCATACGCTCTCGTGTTGTTGTTTCAAGTGATGCGGTTGGTTTCTCCCCTTCTCTTGGGTATTCAATGATAAGGTCGACTACTTCAAGAGCAAAATCATTTCTGTTTTCAATTTCAATAGTTAATTGTAACTCTTCACCAGCTTGAGTAAATGTACTTCCTACAATACCAATAGCAATATTCCCTTCTGGATTGATTTTATTTTTAATAAAAAAAGAATACACACCAAAACCAAGTGCTACTAAAAAAAAGAGGACTGACGATATAAAAAATTTTCTGAGAAAACTTCCTTTTTTCTTTAGAGAAGAGAGTTCTTGTTCTTGTGTGTCTTGATCAGTATTTTTAGTATCATGGTCATGTTCAGTGGTCCACTCTTTGGAAACAGACGAGGATTCTGAATGGAGAGGGTTTACCCGAGTGCGTACTGGCGCATCGGTTGGATCATACAAAGAATCCTCTAAATTCTGAAATTTGGAACTTTTTGGCATATATTTATTATCCATAATAGTACATACACTATAGCATATATTAGGGTTTAGTTTAAAGTCCCGAGGCGAAGCTCGGGATCCCGAGCTTCGCCTCGGGAGTGATAGGGATTAGGTTATAGAAATACAGTGGGGCACCATAGGCGCCCCACTGTATTATGTTCACGGTAGTCCTATTTGCTACTTACTACTATCTACTTACTAATCCCCTATGTATGAATTTCTTTCAATACCTTATTTACCGTATCGTACATTTTTGGATAATCATCGGTCTCGATCGTATCAAACATATGATGGTATTCTGTATCAATGTATCCAAGTGATGCCAAGATTTTATAGAGCGTGCGAACTTCGAGTTGTTGTACGCTTTCCTCTGTGTGAGCGTCAGTCTCGAGCGTATAAATAAAATCAGAAAAGAGCGCGTATACGTCTTTCACCGGAATATTTCGTGGAACCATTGCAATAATAAAATTAAAAATAGAAAGAAAACTTTGTTTCTTGTGTGGACTCAAAAAAATATGCTCATACGGATGTTTCTCAACAATCGTGGTAATTTTTTTTGAATGTTTCCCGACAACAATATCACAAGAAATAATACTATGCGGTTGCAACATAGAAACAAGTTTTGCCCCTGGTTTCAAAATAGAAATCGCGTGCACAGAAACAAGCCCAAGTTCTTCGGTAAACAAAAAAAATATTTTATTGTACTCTTTTTCTACTCGATCGAGAAGCACAATTGCTTTTGTGTGGATAATTTCATACATATCAGAAAATGAAAAATATCTAATTACTAATTTCTAATAAGTACTTCCCATGTTTTTCTGATACGGGTTGAATAGACAGGCGTGATCCAGGTTGGGCGACCATAATGCCGGCGAGATTTGGATCGATTTTGATATATGACAAGGCAATAGGTTCAGCAAATTTCGTTACAAAGGTAATATCCACACAATACCAAAGTGGTTTATCTTGGGTACTTTTTGGGTCATAATGTTCGTCTTTTTTATTGAATTGACTGTCGTCTGCATGTACACTACTCGAGACTTTTGCAAGACCGTAAATACCTGTTGGGTTCTCCCCTTTTCCATTTGAATGATAGAAGAAAACAGTATCACCTTTTTTCATATCCTTCATCATAAAATTCCGTGCTTGAAAATTTCGTACACCTTCCCATGCCACTTTTTTATCTCTTTTGAGGTCATAGATACTGTAACACGAACCTTCACTTTTCATTAACCAGTAGTTCATATTAAAATTCTTTTTCATCTCCTTCAGACAGAGCAACAAAAGTAATATCTTGTTCTTCTAAAATCATTTTTGGTATCCTGTGCACCGGACCGAGCCTCTCTGGAATAAGCATTCCATCATGAACGGGAAAAATTACTTTCGGTCTTACCAAGCGTGCGTAGTCGATAGCTTGTTTCAGTTGCATCCATGGACCAGCCACCGGAAGTGCGAGCACTTCAATAATACGATTCGGATTAAAAAAAGAATCACCTGGGTAGAAAAAATAGTTATCTATACAATATCCCGTATTTTCTACTTGACCAAAATCATGATAAATCTCGGAATGCGTAGTACCGTATCCTTCAATTAAAACATCTTTACATAAAATATTTTTTTCATGATCAACAACAACATATGAAATATGCTCAACCTCGAGTAATTTACCAACACTTGTATTGGTAATAATCTGTGCGGACGGATTATTCTCAAGTACCCTCTTGAGAGATTCCATGTGGAGATGATCTGGATGCTCGTGAGTGATGAGGATAATACTAATATTCTTTTCACTATCTTGCAAAGTAGAATACGAACCAGGATCAGTCATAATCCGCACTCCTTTAGTCTCGATAATGAGACAACAATGTCCTAGTTTTTTGATCTTCATATTATCTAAACCCATCATTAGTTTCTCGACCTAACAACGCTTGTACTCTCTCTTTTACTGGAGGATGAGTAGCAAAGAGTGCGCCGACGTTTCCAAAAGGATTTGAAATAAACATATGTGCTGTTGCAGTATTTGCATGTACCATCGGCTGTGCGGAACCAGAAATTTTCTCAAGCGCTCGGGCGAGATGTTCCGGATGTCCGTGAGTCAGCGCGCCTGTTGCATCAGCCAGAAATTCACGTTTGCGTGATATTGCGAGCTGAATGAGTTGCCCGATAATAGGAGAAAGAAATGCAAATAAAAATCCAAGCATCACAAGAAGTCCAGAATTATTATCCCGATCACGCGTCTGACCTGAAAACATAAACATCTGGGCAATAATAGAAAGCAGTCCGACAAGCACAACGACAATCGTATTGATCAAAATATCTCTATTTTGGATGTGGGCAAATTCATGACAGAGTACTCCTTCGAGCTCGTCATCAGAGAGAAGTGCGAGAATTCCAGTCGTACAGGCAATAGCTGCATGCTCTTTATTTCTCCCTGTCGCAAAGGCGTTCGGAGCATTGTCTTGTATCACATACACGCGAGGTTTTGGAAGTCCTGTTTTTTGTGCGACACGCGAAACAATCTCATGTAATTTTGAAAAGTCAGCAAGACTTGCTTCTTTTGCACCATTCATAGACAGTGCGATTTTATCAGAAAACCAAAACGAAATGAGGTTGAGGACAATTGCACCAATACCGAAATAGGTAATCATATTTGGATTTCCGGTCTTTTGAGCCAAAAGCCAACCAAGTCCAATAATCAATACACAAACAAACGCGATAAGTGTCCACGTCCGACGGATGTTTTTTGATTGTTGTACTTCCAAATTGTTTTGCATAGATTTATTATATCACTTTGGACCACAGATGGTATACTCTGAATAAATCAAATTGTTCACTTAAAAATACATACTCATGGAAACACGTACGCTAAAATACAGTCCGGAAGGTCCATTTCTTGGCTCACTTAAACAGGCAGTAGAAACATACTTTAAAAGAAAAGGATTGTCTCCATACGCCGACTTTCAACTCCATGCAAAAGGTATCATTCTTTTTGGTTCATGGATACTCTGTTACTTGTACATTATGCTTGAAAACTCAACACCAGGGATGACAATGCTCTTGTGTTGTGCTCTTGGAGTACTCTCTTCGTTTGTAAATTTCAACATTATGCACGATGCATCACATGGCGCATACTCAAAAGACGATCGAATCAACACTTGGCTTGCCCGCACACTGAACCTTGTTGGGGGAAGTGACTTTATGTGGAAGACAAAACATGTTGTACTCCATCACACATTCGTAAACACAGAACACGATGAGGATATTGAAACAGGAGGACTTCTCCGTATGAGCCCACGTCAACCATGGAAACCCAGACATAAGTACCAACACCTCTACGCGCTCATCCTCTACTCACTCCTGGCTATACAATGGATTTATGTTAATGATTACAAAAAATATTTCACCCAAGAAATTCATGGAAAGAAAATTCGCATGAAAGACGCAGATAAATATGTATTTTGGATCACAAAGATACTTCACCTACTCCTCTTTGTTTTTATCCCGTATCTTATTTTTGGATGGATTTTCATATTTGGCTGGCTTGTGTATTTTATGACGGTCGGCGTGGTTATCAGTGTTGTCTTCCAACTTGCACACGTACACGAACATGCGTGTTTTACGGAAACGACTAGTGGAAAAATACCTACATCATGGGCAGAACAACAAGTACTTGAAACAATGGACTTTGGGGTGGATAGCCCACTTCTGACATGGTTCCTCGGTGGGCTTAATTTTCAAACAGTCCATCACTTATTTCCAAGAGTGAGTCACACTCATTACCCTACTCTCCAAAAAATCGTTGCAGGAAAATGCAGAGAGTTTAGTCTATCCTACACAGAAGTAACATTCTGGTATGCACTCAAAAGCCACTTTCGACATTTGCGAAATTTAGGTAAAAAATAATTCACATACATTAAAAAAATCCGGACACAGTATCCGGATTTTTTATTTACCAACTACCAGAGGATCCACCTCCTCCTGACGAGCCACCAGAGAAACCCCCGAAGCCACCTCCTGATGAGCCACTTCCGAATCCACCACCGGTCCAGATACCACCAAATGGGCCACCTCTTCCTCCACCTTTTTGATACGCTTTTGAAACAAAGAAATCAACAAGAAGTCCAAGTCCTAATAAAATTCCTCCGAGGATAGCTCCGCCAACAAGAGACCAGAATATAAAGCCGACAATTCCGCCGATCACTCCCCCTATCACACCGCCTAACCACCATGATTTTGAAGGGGCAAGTATTGAGACTAAAATATTAAATCCAAAAATAAAAACAAAGAAAAGTACTTCGAGAACATTTCCTGATATACCTTTCTTTTTTTGAGGTTCTGCGGTGTATTCTCCTTTCGTTGCAGAAATGATTTTCTCGACACCGATAGTTACACCCGCGTCGTAATCACCCGCTTTAAAAAGTGGTGTAATGTCATTTGTAATAATACTGAAGGCTGTCGCATCAGGGAGTGCACCTTCAAGTCCATAACCAACTTCTATCCGAAGCTTGCGGTCATCTTTTGAAATAAGAAGAAGTACGCCGTTATTATTCGTTTTTGTACCGATACCCCACTCACGGAAAAGCTCATTAGCGTAATTTTCAATACTGTCTCCATCGAGATTGTTTACTGTGACCACAGAAATTTCACTACTTGTTTCTTTGGTAAAATTCGTAAGTGTCTCTTCAAGCGTAGTTTTTGTTTCGGGCTTGAGCATCCCTGCAAAGTCATTTACATACCCTGTCGGAGATCCTGGAGAACTATATGCCAAAACACTCTTTCCCGTAAAAAGAAAGAGTGTTAGAGTCGCGAGAATTGTAGAGAACAATACTCGTCTCATATATTACTGAAAGTTAACTTGTGGATTTTCGCGCGTTGTCTCTGTTGCTGTGAAGAATGTTTTACTTGTATAGCCAAAGATTTTTGCTACGATATTTGCTGGGAAACGAATAATCGCTGTATTATAGTCTTGTACCGCAGTATTGTAATCTTTACGTGATACTGAAATCCGATTTTCTGTTCCTTCAAGTTGTGCCATGAGAGTTTGAAATGCTTCACTTGATTTTAACGCTGGGTAATTTTCTGTGATGACAAGCAGTCGTCCGAGTGCAGACTCAAATTGAGCTCCAGCTTGAGCTTTCTGTTCTGTTGTTTGTGCTCCAGCATACTGTGAGCGAGCTTGAGCAATGGTGCCGAAGACTTCTTGTTCTTGGGCTGTGAGTCCTTTGACCGTTGAAACCAAGTTTGGAATCAAAGCAAATCTACGCTCTAGAGCTGTATCTATCGCTGAAAATTTTGCTTCAACGTTAAGACTCTTTGTTGCAAAACCGTTTCTGATACTCATACCCCAGAGTAAGAGGATTGTTACGACACCAAGAACAACGATAGCAGTAGAAAGCTTTTTAAAACCACTCACTACTGTATTCATATGATTTGATGCATTCTGTGCCATTTTTTCAGGCATACTTTGTTGTGTGTTTTCCATCCCGTTAGAAGTAGGAAATCAAAGATTTCCGTACTTGATTATATATGATTAAAGATTAGACCTCTATGAATATTCACCCGTTACGCTTTAATAACATGCCTGACTTCTAACGGGATCCATATACATATAATAGCAAAAATACAGGGTATATAAATACTTGACAAAGTCAGACATATAGTATATAATGTATTAAAACGATTGTTAGGAAAAAGAGAGCTCGCAATAGAATATATAGCCCCTATTTTTGGTTCTGTTTTTTCTAACAATTAAAAACCCTTTAAAAATGAAAAATGTATTTATCTTGTTGATTGCAATTGTAATTTTTTTACTTACGAGCTGTTCATCAAAATCTGGGAAAAGAGCAACTGGACCCAAAACCTTTTTAAAAGGAACAGTCGTAGGAGTTGGTAAAGTCACAAAATTTGATGATGGTACTCAATCTTATCCTGTCTTGATTGATAAAGACAGTAACGGCGTTGGGGATGTGGAATTCCTTATCAGAGAAAAACAAGCTGGGATGCTGTTACACAAAACCCAAATTGTGACCCTTGTGATTCAACAAGGGCAAATCACTGGGTGTTATGAATAACCAGTATTAAAAACTTAAAAAGCGATGAATTAGATCATCGCTTTTTTTATTTACCTAATTTCAACCCCTCTCTCTTTTACTCTCTCCTAGCTACTTGACAATCGCATAGTAAATAGTGTAAAGTAGAAACAAACAAAATAGGTACACATGAAAAAAATAATTTTAATTGGACCCAGACTTATGAGGGAAGGCATTAACTTCTATTTGAAAGATCAATTTCCAGAAGTGGAAATAAAGATTTTAAAGAATCCTACAGATATTAATGTGGCACAGCTTAAAGATGAATTAATCATTACACATGGTCACCCATATGTAGTAGGATTTAAAAAATTAGATCTGGAGCATTTGCGAACTAATTTACCAGAAAAGTGCAAATTGATAGTTTATTCGGAAATAAACATTCCAATTAGTACAGATCTTTGCACATTCATTCTTTGGACTCAAAAAGATGCAATGGAAACACTTCTTAAAGAAGTTGGATCAATTTCCAAAAACTAATTAATAGCCATGCTCGACTTTGTCTTGCATGGCTATTACTTTACCTAATTTCAAAACCTGCTGTTTGTATCACCTCCAAAATCTTTGACCACTCGCCTTCTACCTAATTTAGTCGAAGAACAATAGCAAAGAATCCTATAACCCAGATGAAAAAAATTACGAAAAGTAATATTGTTTTTAAATGTTCTATTACACGTGTTTTTGTTTTTTTAGTTGCTAAAGTATCAACAGATGCATCCATAGCAGTGATTGAGCCTGAGAACAAAAATAAAACGGCGAGGACTTTACTTATACCTGAAACACGCCCCCCAGTAACTGGCACACTCTTAAAAAATGAAGTTTGTCCTATACAATAAAAAACTATCCCTCCTAATACAACATACAGTATCTCTAATGGATGCTGCACAAAAATAAATGATAGTATCTCTGTAAATGTTTTCATATGCTATTGCTTTACCTAATTTCAAAACCTGCTGTTTGTATCACCTCCAAAATCTTTGACCACTCGCCTTCTACATCAGAATCGGTGAGTGTTTTTTCATATGATTGAAAGATAAAGCGGAATGCGTATGAATGGCGTCCATCCTTGGTAAATTGATCAATAAGGTAAGGATTACGAACAGAGAGTGCACCCAGTGTTGGACCAACGATAGTTATAAATTTCTCTTCTGTAAGTTCCGTGTCGGACCAGAAAGACACGTCACGGGTAATGAATGGGTATTGAGACCAATTTGCAAACTGTGTCATTCCGGACTTGATCCGGAATCCAGGATTTTCTCCAGACACCTCTGGATGCCGGATCAAGTCCGGAATGACAATTACCCCATGTTTGGAAACATACTCATCAAGCGTCATTTCTTCTATTCCCTTTTTATTTGCAAGACACACATGAATTGACTCAGCGTCTTTTGTAAACACTGTTCCTATTTCAAATGATTGCACATCAATCAAACCAAGAAGCGGTGCATTTAATTTATTTTTTTCGAAACTTTCTTTCATCCCATCAGTCAGATTAGTTCGGAGAAATTCCTTTCCTTTTGGACCACGAGCAACTTGAACATCACCTTTTTTAGTAAAAGTATAATTCATTACTTCGCTGTAGCCTTTCTCCACGAGATCTTTTTTTACCGCTTGGATTTTGAGGTACGTTTCATCGTGAGTCGCACCAGTTGGAAATACAGGAAGTACTGGAGTGATTTTGTCATAGCCATACACACGGCCGATTTCTTCAACCATATCATGAATACCTTGTATATCTTGTCGCCAGTAAGGAACATGGACGATAAAATTGCCGTTTTCCTCAACGTAACTGTATTTGTAATTGTGTAAAATGGTCGCAATGTCTGCTGGGGTAAGACTGACACCAAGATGCTCACTGATAATATCAGTTGTAAATGAGACTTTTTTCTTTTCTTGCTCTGCTGAATACACATCGATGACATCCTCAAACACCGCGTCAGGACACATCTCTAAAATGAGTGCGGAAAATTCTCGCATTGAATAGACGCCGAGTTCAAGAGGAACATTATTCTCAAAACGTTTTCGTGCATCAGAGAGAAGTGACAGTCTCTGCCCTGTTTTACGAACAGTCGTCGGATCAAAATTTGCAACTTCAAGGAGTATGTCGGTAGTATATGGTGCGTCTATATTGATACCAGAATTTGTACCACCCTTAATACCAGCGAGTGCGAGGATGTTTACTCCCTCTCCTAGATTAGGAGAGGGTTGGGGTGAGGTTGCGGAACAAATAACAATATCTCCAGGCATAATTTTTACCACTTGTTTTTCACTACCAACTACGTCAAAGTCTACTGTAGTAGCCGACTCTCTAATCTCTAATCTTTCATCTTTAATCTTTTTCAAATCAAATGCATGTGTTGGTTGTCCGCAGTCGAACATAACCATATTTGAGGCATCGACAATGTTGTTGATAGAACGCTGACCAATAGACGCGAGATAGTTCACTACCCATTCTGGACTTGGTCCTATTTTCACATTACGAACAATACGTCCCATATAGCGACGACATTTTGGTGTCTGTATATCTATTTCAAGATTTGTCTTTTGAGATTCAGGAATTTTATACTGTGGAGTCGGGTCTACAAATTCAAGTCCGAGAAGCCCAGAAATTTCTCGAGCAACACCAAGATGACAAAGCAAGTCTCCTGCCCTGTCTGGAAGGATTTTGAGATCAAAAACCCAATCTTCGTTCGCCCCAGTCCCGAGCTTGTCGAGGGATTCAATTTCAGTAACATGAAATGTAAAAACACGCTCCAATTCTTTTGGGTCTGGAATTTGTGGTATATATGATTTGAGCCAGTTGTAGGATATTTTCATAAGGATAATGTTAATTAATTGCTTTTATTTTTATTACTTGTTATACTCTTAGAGTAAATGGACGTTAGTCCTCCGAGATTCCCCACCGCAAGGTGGGGTTTCGTTATTTAAGGGAAAAAACTTTTTATACGGCTAATAATGTCATTAAACTCATTTTCA
Source organism: uncultured Candidatus Saccharibacteria bacterium (assembly GCA_964565825.1). Classification (GTDB taxonomy): domain Bacteria; phylum Patescibacteriota; class Minisyncoccia; order Phycocordibacterales; family UBA9973; genus CAZEPT01. Next base: position 103,583 of record CAZMGK010000001.1, read on the forward strand.
TTGACGGTCTGAATTAAACGAAGAAACCTCTTTGTGCTTACTAGTCTCAACTGAGACAAAATCACAATAGAACCACTGGATTTTAATGTATAATGATATTTATTTTCTTTTGCAATAGTTGTGAGTGGAACAACCCAAACAATCGAGCGATTAAATTTCTTAATGATGAGCAACGGTCTTTCAAACTGTTCATTTTTACCATCTTGTTCAAAACCAATATTTACCCCGAGTGAACCCCACCAAATTTCTCGCTCGTTAAAAAATGAATTTTGAGTGATTTCTTTTTGGTCAAGATTTTTCTTCTCAGAATTCCATTTGTCGAAATCTTTTACATAGTCCATATTAAAATTGGTTTAAGCGAAGATCACCTTGATAAGAAAGTCTGACATCTGGTACTCCTGTTTTGATCATCATCAAACGGTCGAGCCCAAAGCCGAAGGCAAAACCTTGCCAGACGTTGCTATCAACTCCAGCATTTTTGAGCACTTGTGGATGAACCATACCGGCGCCGAGAACTTCAAACCATTTGCCATTGTGGAATACATCAACTTCGAACCCTGGTTCGACGAATGGGAAGAAACTTGGTCTCATGCGAATATCAGCATCAGGACCCAAAAACTGTTTAAAAAATTCCAAGAGCACTCCCTTTAAATGAGCAACAGAAATATCGCGACCTAACATAAGTCCTTCGAGTTGATGAAATTGCATTTCATGTCCTGAGTCAGTTGATTCATTTCTAAATACTTTTCCAGGAACAATAATTGCATACGGAGGAGTATGTGTTTGCATGTAGCGGACCTGGACAGGTGAGGTGTGTGTGCGGAGTACTTTCCCGTCTGTATTTTTGATCCAAAACGTATCCTGCATATCACGTGCTGGGTGATCTTTTGGGACATTGAGCGCATCAAAATTGTGCCATTCGTCTTCGAGTTCTGGACCAGTTGCGACCACAAAGCCCATATCTGACAGAATACCGACGATTTCGTCAGCCACGAGTGTTAATGGGTGAAGTGTTCCCTGTTTGAATTCCATGGCTACAATATAGCATAAACCGGGGGTTAGGTGTGAGTTTTTAGCCCCGAAGCTCTGTTCTGGGTCCCGAACAGAGCTTCGGGAGTTACAGAATATAGGAGATACAAGGCGGGGCGGACCTTCGGTCCGCCCCGCCTTTAAAAAAGAAGTCCTAAAAATACTGAACATTTTAGATATTTTATGTATACTTAGGAAAAATATATTCACATGGCAAAAATACAAAAATACCTTCAAGTAGGTTTGGAGTTAGTTACAATAACACCCAAAGAGATTATTGTACGAAAAATCGAAGCATTCAATAGACGTAACATCAAGATCCAAATTCCAGACGGGTTCCCTGACCTGCAAGCAGGTCAGGCGTTTATTGCAGAAAAATTAAGAGGAAAAATATTCTTCTATTATTACTAACAAAAAAAAATCAGTCTCATGACTGATTTTTTATTTCCCCTCTCTCCTGTCTTTGGATTTAAAAAATTTGACGCCGATGTACCTTTTGTGGGAACTGGCGCAGTCGGGTAGACGAGCCGAGCAATTTCAGAGGACTAAAATATGCGTGTTCCGCAAAAGGTACATCAAGAAAAGATTTTTAAATCCATTCCTCTTTCCTAGTTTATTCCACTCGCAATGTTGTAAATAGGAAGCATCACAGAAGCCAAAAGTCCTCCGACAGAAACTCCCAACAGCACAATCATCGCCGGTTCAATAAGACCAATCATCGTATCAACAGATCGTTCAACTTCTTCTGAATAAAATTTTGCAAGTGTTTTCAAAATAGCACCAAGAGACCCGGTTTCTTCTCCAACTTTTACCATTTGCGTCATGATTGGTGGTATTGGTTCAAATTGAGCAAATGCATCTGACAGCTGAGCACCTCCTTTTATGGCTTCACTGGTTTCTTGAATAATTTTTTCATAAATAATATTCCCCACAACTGTTCCGGTGATATCAATTGCTTTCACAATCGGCACACCTGAGGTAAGCATCGTGTCTATATTGTCTGAGATACGAGCCAAATACACCTTGCGAAACATCTTTCCAAAAAGCGGTGCTGATATCTTGAGACGGTCAAGCGCTTCTTTTCCACCAGGCGTTTTTAAGCGAAGATAAATTGCAAACCCTATTCCAATGAGGACAACAGGAATAAACAATCCATAATTAACAATCGTTTTAGAAACAAAAAAGACGGCTTTCGTAAAGGCAGGAATAGGTGCGCCAGAACCTTCGATCATCGTACGCAATTGCGGAATAATCATCGTAAACATCAGAACCATCACAACTAAAAAGATAAATATAATGAACGAAGGGTAAACGAGCGCACTTTTGATTTTGGAGTTTAATTTGTGTTGTCTTTCGAGATAATCAGCCAAATAGACAAATGTTTCAGATAATTTACCAGATTCTTCACCAGCACGAACCATATTCACATAGAAATTAGAAAAAACTTTTGGGTGTTTACTGAGTGCACCAGAGATGGATGTTCCTGCTTGAATATCACCAATAATTGCATCAAGGACTTTGGTTAGTAATTTATTGTCAGTACTTGTTGCAAGCAAAGAAAACGCTTTCGCTGCTGAAACTTGCGCAGAGAAAAGTGTCGCAATTTGACGAGACATAATAACTACATCTTTAAACGGAATTGTATCAAAGCGTGATAAAAAAGCATCAATGCCTCCACGCTCATCTTCTTCGTGAATAGAGAGCAAGATAAAACCACGTCTTTGGAGTGCTGTGATTGCAACATCTTTCGATTGAGCTTCGATTTTACCTTCTTTTTCTTCTCCTGTTTGTGTACTAATACGATATTTGAATGTCATACATACAGTGTATCATCTCTTTAAAAGTAAAGGAATAGAAGCTGGTGAAAAATGGATACGCAAAGTAAGCAGTAAGTGGTTAGTAAAAAGTAGAAAAATACAAGAAATGCAGGGCACCTTTGGTGCCCTGCATTTCTACTAACCACTTACTATTTACTACTCACTTGTTCTACAAAAGATTCTGCAATGCCTTTGGGTTTGTTGAAAATGCATATGCATTTTCAAGAGTTATTTCACCTTGTTGCACAAGCGAAATGAGACAGCGATTCATATCAACCATACCCTGTTCAAAGCCTGTTTCAATAATGATATTTATTTCTTGTGTTTTACTTTCACGAATAAGATTTGATACAGCAGAATTATTCAACAAAAGTTCATATGCCGGAATCAACCCGCCAGAAATACGCGGAATAAGACGCTGAGAAAAAATACCAATCAGACTACCAGAAAGCTGTATACGGATTTGATCTTGTTGCTCTGCTGGAAACGAGTCAATAATACGGTCAATGGTTTGAGCTGCAGTGTTGGTGTGAAGTGTCGAGAAAACCAAGTGCCCAGTCTCTGCAGCGGTTACTGCTGTTTGAATGGTTTCTGGATTACGCATTTCACCAAGCATGATCACATTTGCGTCTTCACGAAAAATAGAGTTGAGTGCTGTAACAAAAGTTTTACTATCAATACCAATTTCTCTTTGGTTGATGATAGATTGTTTTTCTTCAAAGATATGTTCAATCGGATCTTCGATGGTAATAATATGCTCTGCACGGTCGCCGTTGATCTTGTCGACAATTGCAGCGAGTGTTGTAGACTTACCCTGACCGACAGGACCGACAACAAGAAAAAATCCCTGTTTCTTTTTAGTAATGAGTTCGAGAGATTGAGGTAAGTGTAGTTCTTCAAAAGAAGAAACTTTTGGAATATTACGCAGTGCAATAACCAGATTCCCTTTCTGAATAAATGCATTTCCACGCAATCTGGTGTGTGTATCTTTATTTTGATAGCTGTACGAAAAATCAACTTCTTGGGCATCGAGAAATTCTTTTACTTTTTCAACACCAAGCATAACCTGCAAAAAACCAATCATGGTTTCATGTGAGAGTACTGCTTCGTTACGAAGCACAATGAGTGAACGCGAGACGCGAACAGCCGGATGTCGTCCGACACCAAGATGGAGGTCAGATCCACCTTCGCGAATGAGTGTTAAAATTAATCGATCAAGTTCTTGTTTAAATGATGCTTCTTCCATCCCGTTTAGAAGCAGATCGCGATCAATGTGCGATGTTGCTTGATTAGGCTTATAATATTTTGAGAAGTATTTTTCATATTTTTTATATTTCTATATTGCGATCGCAGCTTCTAACGGGATCCATACATACAGTGTATCATAGAGAGAAAAAATAGAAAGGCAAAATACAAAAGGCGCGCCCTTCGGGCGCGCCTTTTGTATTGTTTTTAGAAATTAGATATTGGTAATCAGAAATTTTGTATTCCCTATCACCTGTAACTCCCCAAACTTTGTTCAGGACCCCGAATTTACTTCGAGGCTAACACCTACAACCTATACACTACTTCTTCCTTCGCTTTCCGACAGCACGTCGTGTAACGATATGAAGGTTTGAGTATTTCTTTGGAGTACGAGTCTTTCGTCCACCAGTTACTTTACCCCATTTTGTTTTTGGTCTTCTCGTACCACGTCCTTGCGCACCTTCTCCACCTCCATATGGGTGGTCTACTGGGTTCATCGCAGATCCGCGAACAGTTGGACGGATACCACGCCATCGTGATCGTCCAGCTTTACCAAAGTTCTTGAGTTTGTTTTCTTCATTACTTGCTTCTCCGATAGTTGCATAACATTCTTCAGATACTTTACGTACTTCAGATGAAGGCATTTTGAGGAGTGTGTAGCCAGAGTCATTTGCCACAACTTGGGCAAAGTTTCCAGCACTGCGAGCAATTTTTGCACCACCGTTTGGTTTCAATTCAATGTTGTACACGAATGTTCCAACAGGAATGAGACGAAGTGGTAATGCGTTACCTTTTTTCAAAGCTGCTTTTTCAGATACAATACAGGTGTCTCCTACTTTGATACCTTTTGGAGTGAGCACATAGCGCTTTTCTCCATCTTTGTACACAAGTACAGAAATAAATGCACTGCGGTTTGGATCGTACTCAATCGTCGAGAATTTTGCTTCGATGTCTTTTTTGTCATACAAAAAGGTGACATCTCGGAATAATCTTTTGTTCCCTCCTCCTTTATGGCGAGTAGTAATACGTCCTTGATTATTTCGGCCCATGTCTCTTTTTTGTCCATGAGTAAGACTTTTCAGTGGTGTATCAGTGGTGAGAATCGCACGGTAGTTAATTGTCTGCATATTTCGGCGAGACGGTGATGTTGGATTATATTTTTTCATATTAGATAAGTGTTATCGTATCACCTTTTTTCAAGTATACGTATGCTTTTCTCATTCCTTTGGTACGACCTTGTATATTTCGTTTCATTGTCTTGACTGAGCGAATATTTACGACACGCACTCCGACAGGAGTAAGTCCATAAATATTTTTGATTGCACTTGTGATTTCTTTTTTGTTTGCCTTTTGATGTACTTCAAATGTATAGACATTTGCTTCAGCCATTCGTGTTGCCTTTTCTGTAATACGTGGATTTTTGATAACCCAAGCATATTGAAAAAGGTGTTCTGCGTTAATTGCTGTCTTTTTTTCTGTTGCCATATACTTATTTTTGTAATTTTTTCTCGAGCATTGCCACTGACGACGCCGGATTAATCATTACAAGATATTTGTGATTTAATACATCGACCAGGTTTACATCCTTGAGTTGCTCGAAAGCAATTTGTGGAAGATTTCTAATACTCTTTTGTAAAGTCATGTCAGCTTCTGGAAATACACACAATGCTGTTTTTTTCTTTCCTTTCAATCTTGAAAATCCATCAATAGTTGAGAGGCTCACAAATGCAGTTTGTGCATCTTTTGTTTTTGAAGTCTTAAGAGAATCGACAAAGAGAAGTTCTCCTTGTGCGAGTTTTGCAGAAAGTACAGCAAAGAGTGCTTTTACTTTCATTTTCGCATTGATTTTCTTTGTGTAATCTTTATCATTTCGTGGTCCATGAGCGACACCTCCTCCAACCCAAATTGGTGATCGAGATGATCCATGACGCGCACGTCCTGTTCCTTTTTGTTTCCATGGTTTTTTACCTCCACCACGGACTTCTCCACGGTCTTTTGTATGAGCAGTTCCAGCGCGCTTATTTGCCATCATCGAAACCGCTACTTGATGAACAAGATCCCCATTCCACTTTACGCCGAAGACAGACTCAGGAAGAGTAATCTCTCCTTTTGTTTTTCCATCTTGTGAATATACGGCTTGTTTCATATCTGCAATTTTTGCAACTACTTTAGCCTTTTTAGGTTCCATTTCTGTTTTCATATTAGGCATGTATAGAAAGGAGGGTTCCTTTTCTTCCAGGAACAGCACCCTTTACGTATAGTGTATTAGTATCTTGGTCGATCCCAACGATTTTGATATTTTTGAGTGTGACAGTATCACCTCCGGTTCGGCCCGCCATGCGCATACCTTTTGGTACACGATTACGAAGTCCTCCACCGATAGATCCTGGTTCACGCTCTGAATGTTTTTGTCCATGAGAACGTGGTCCTCCATGGAAACCATGTCTTTTGACTACACCTTGAAATCCTTTTGATTTTGATGTACCTGAGATAAATAATTTATCTCCAACTTCAAACTGAGATACATCGAGTGTATCGCCAACGTTTGCGCTGTGTGCATCCAATTTAAATCTAAATTCTTTCAAGTGACGAAATGGCCCCATGTCTTTCATCTGACCAAGTCGTGCTTTGTTGATTCTGTCTTTTTGCTGTGTTCCATAACCGACTTGAACAGCAGTGTAGCCATCTTTGTCAGTATCTTTGGTTTGAGTTACAGTAACTGGTCCAGCGGATATTACAGTAACGGGTATAGCGAGACCTGCATCAGTATAATACTGAGACATACCTTGCTTTGTACCCAATAGGTATTTTTTCATAATGTTTTCTTCTAATTATTTTTAATAACAGAAGAGTTCCTTGCTGTAGAAAATTCGAAAATATGCGAAAGTCTTATAGCATTTTCACATCAACATCAACGCCAGTTGGCAATGAGAGGTTGGTGAGCGCTTCAATAGTCTTTTGATTTGGATTCAAAATATCGATAACACGCTTGTGAACTCTTATCTCGAATTGTTCTCGAGAGTTTTTGTAAATGAATGACGAACGATTAACAGTGTACTTTTTTATTTCTGTAGGCATTGGAACCGGACCAAACACCACGGCATCGTGGCGCTTGGCTGTTTCCATGATTTGCTTTACAGATGCATCGAGAATCTTATTTTCATATGCTCGTACACGAATGCGGAGTCGCACATCACCCTCTTTTTTTGTCTTTGTTGTAGTCATGAGTTTGTATATATGCGACTAATTACTTACTAAGCAACGATTTTTGTAACAACTCCGGCACCAACTGTCTTTCCTCCTTCACGAATCGCAAATTTTTGCTTTTCTTCAAGCGCAACTGGACTAACAAGTGTTACAGAAAATGTTGCAGTATCACCTGGCATAACCATTTCTTTTCCTGCTGCAAGCGTTACTTCACCAGTCACGTCTGTTGTACGGACATAGAATTGTGGCTTGTATCCATTCATAAATGGAGTGTGACGACCACCTTCTTCTTTCTTCAAGATGTACACTTCACATTCAAATGATGCGTGTGGGGTAACTGTTCCTGTTTTTGCAAGAACTTGTCCACGTGTAATATCTTCTTTTTTAGTACCACGAAGGAGGATTCCAGCATTATCTCCAGCCAAACCTTCTTTCAATTGTTTGTTGAACATTTCAATACCAGTGATGGTTGTCTTTGCTGTATCTTTGATACCAACAATTTCAACTTCTTCACCAATTTTGACAGTACCGCGTTCGATTTTACCAGTAACTACTGTTCCACGTCCTTCGATAGAAAAGATATCTTCGATTGGCATGAGGAATGGCTTTTCTACATCACGTTCTGGAACTGGAATATATGTATCAAGTGCATTTGCAAGTTCAAGAACTTTTTGTGCCCAAGGATCACTGTTGTCAGCTGATTCAAGTGCCTTAAGACCTGATCCATGGATAACAGGACAATCACGATCAAAACCATTTTTTTCTAAAATTTCACGGATTTCTTCTTCAACAAGTTCAATCATGTCTTGGTCATCAACCATATCACACTTGTTAAGGAAAACGATAATCTTTGGAACACCAACTTGCTTAGCAAGAAGAATGTGTTCTCGAGTTTGTGGCATTGCTCCATCTGTTGCCGCAACAACGATAATAGCACCATCCATTTGAGCCGCACCAGTGATCATGTTCTTGATGTAGTCCGCGTGACCTGGAGCATCAATGTGAGCATAGTGACGAGTAGGAGTCTCATATTCATTGTGAGAAAGCGCGATGGTAATTCCACGAGCTTTTTCTTCTGGAGCTGAGTCAATAGCATCAACACCTTTTAATTTTGCACTATACCCTCCACCTTGACGTGCGAGTATACTGAGGATTGCTGCAGTAAGAGTTGTCTTACCGTGGTCAACGTGACCAAT
>CAZMGK010000001.1:112086-132518 GCA_964565825.1 uncultured Candidatus Saccharibacteria bacterium
GGCTTTGAGCGATCAAAATCTGCCATAGTTTTAATTGTAATTTTTCGAAAAAAATTCTTCGGGAAGGACCTCGTTTTTGAGAGGTCATTTCCGGAAATTTTTTCCGAAAAACATCTTAATTATTATAATAAACGACTATTAATACTTTTGTTTTGAGTCGGGAAAAATTTTCTTCGAAAATTTTTCCCGACTTGATTTTGAATCAAAAGAGATTGTACGAGAAATACGTCTCTTTTAAGCCAAAACAAAAACCGCACATAACTGTACGGCCCGTCTTCTCGTTTTTACTATGTTTTCTAAAGAATCCATAGCCAAAAACTCAAAGAACGGGTGTTTTTAGAGCCTGTAACAGCCCCAAAAACTTCATAGATAATATAGCAAAAATGGATCAAAACGTCAAGTAAAAAAGGGTACCCATAGGGTACCCTTTTTTACTTATTTTTTAGAGAGATTAGTCTACAACTGTAAACCCACCAGAACGTGCACTACCCTCAATGATTTTCATTGCGCCCTCGATAGAGTTTGCGTTAAGGTCTGGCATTTTGCGTTCTGCAATTTCACGGATTTGTGCACGAGTCACCTTCCCTGCATTTCGGAGATTTGGTTTTGCACCACCTTTTGTAACACCTGCTGCTTTTGCGAGCATATCTACAACTGGTGGAGTTTTGATATCAAATTCGTATGTTCGATCTTCGAATACGCGAATCTTAACACCAACAGTTTCTCCTGGAGCAAATCCTTGAGTTGCTGCGTTAAATTTCTGAACGAAATCAGCGATGTTTACTCCAGCTTGTCCAAGAGCGGGACCAAGTGGTGGAGCAGGAGTTGCCTTTTGAGCTGGGGCTTTCAATTTTATATTTTTGAGTATTTTCTTTGCCATTGTATTTAATAGCCCCGATGTAAAATCGGGGTCCCGACTTTACGTCGGGATTATTAGTAATAATTAATTGAAGCGATGCGTAACAAGACGATTATAGCAGACTTTCCTTAAAAAGCAACAGCGGGGCGACTACGTCGCCCCGCTGTTGCTTTTTCATAACTGAAATCTTGAATCTGTAATCTGATTTACACCTTGCGAATTTGAAGGAAATCGAGCTCCACTGGGGTTTCTCGGCCAAAAAATGAAACAAGTACACGAATCTTCCCTCTTTCATGATCGACTGCATCAACATTTCCTTCGAGATCTTTAAATGGTCCATCGTTAATCTTGATGATATCTCCTTTGACGAGATCAATCGTGTGCACAGCTTTGTTGCCATTATCCATCATTCCCAAAAGTGCAGCGACTTCTTGTTTGTTGAGAGGAACTGGGTTTACACCAGCACCAACGAATCCAGTCACGCGAGGTGTGTTTCGTACTACGTACCAGGAGTCATCAGTCACAATCATGTCTACGATAATGTATCCTGGGTAGAGTTTTTCTTCTACTTCTACACGCTTGTTTCCTTTTACTTTGATCTTCTTTTCTGTTGGAACAAGCACGTTGAAGATCTTGTCTTGCATACCGAGAGACTCGATACGTTGCTTGAGGTTACGGAGCACTGCATTTTCGTACCCAGCATAGGTGTGAATCGCGTACCAATTGCGCTCCCCTTGTACTTCTTGTTTAGCCATAGTTAGTTAATAGTTAGTAGTAAATAGTAAATAAGTAGCGACTATTTATTTAAAAGTTGTAAGAGACCTTGAGCAAAAAGATAATCAAAGAAGCCTAGCAAGTAACCAGTAATCACTGAGATAAGCACAACAGCGATCGTCACTAAAATGACATTATTTTTTGATGGCCAAGTTACTTTATGTAATTCTTCTTTTGTTTCCATGAGGTATGTTTTCATATGTTATATAGAAGTTAGTTGATAATTTTTTGTATTGTCATTCCGGACTTGATCCGGAATCCAGAAATGTAACCTGGATACCGAAGTAAATTCGGTACGACATACTGTCGATTTTCCAATTTAAAAAGCCCCGCTGGGCTTTATTTAAACTATAGTATATATAGCATATTCGAGTTGAAAATACAACTCGAATAGTTGAGAGTTTTAAGTTAGAAGTTGGCAGTATAAATACAAACAACAGGAGCGCGGACGTAGTCCGCGCTCCTGTATATTTCTGTATTTTCTAAAAACTGAAAACTCTCAACTAAAAACTAGTATTCTACTTCACAAACGTCATAATAGAAAAGGCCCGCATCGTTTCGTAGTTTCCACCGACTAAACAGGTTGTTGTTGCTGTGACATCCTTACAAATATGCTGAACCGGAAGTTTTGAAATCGTTTCTTTTTTCACACCGAGCGCAATATAGTCATCTGCACCTTGTGGATTTTTTGGAACCATAATGGTCACTTTTTGTGTACCAAATGTTTTCTCCTCAAGTGTCCAATCTTGCGGAAGCTTTACTCCATTTTTAAGGACCCAAGTTTTGAGCTCATCAGTCACTGTTTGTTCGGTGAGTTTCTGGCTAATATCTTTGCTCAATTTTTCAAGTGAATTACCGACGAGCACATTATCACGAAGTGGCTGAAACATCGGCAAATCCCAAATCTGGTGCCTGAAATAGTACAAGGTTCCAATACATAAGATCACAGCGATTATTTTCCTCATCCCGTTAGAAATAGGAAATCCAAGATTTCCGTATTTGATTATTGTTTTAATTGACCTTTAACATAATTATTTTATTCCCTCATTATTTCCATCATACACTGTCTGATTTCTAACGGGACTCATACTACAATTGTACCATGAACTTCAACTCATCAATAACAACTTCTTCCCCGTTAGTTTTTCCAAATACAATATCTTTTGCACCGACGACTTTTTTGATTTCATCACCAAATCGAGTAAGCAGGTTTTGTCCCGCTTCGTCGGTATCAATAGTGAGCGTGATCACATCACTTGGTTGTAAGCCTTTCTTCTTGCGCATGTCTTGCACAGCACGGATGAATTCGCGCATATCACCTTCAGCTTTAAGCTCACCTGTAATTTCTGTATCAAGCACAACTTCTTCAGGTTGAGTCTCATTGAATACAATTCCTTTTACATTGAGTTCATCTTTCATAATTTCAATATACGCTTCTGACAAAGATTGTGATTTAAGAGAGACTGAAACAAGAGGCTGGCGAACAGCAATCCCCGCCTTTTGTCGAGATTGAAGTGCAAGTGATATGAGTGTACGTACTTGTTGCATTTCTTCTAAGACGTCAGACTCAGACAACCTCACCCCGACCCTCTCCTGGCTAGGAGAGGGAGTAAAAACTGGCCAACTCTCCAAGTGTACACTTTCTGGGTCAGTCTCCATACGCAATTTTTGATAGAGACTTTCCGCCATAAACGGAGCCATTGGTGCCATAAGTTTTGAAACTGTTTTCAAGACAAAATAGAGTGTCCTCTTTGCATCACTACTATCGTCAGTATTTGCCTCCTTGAGTCTGTCTCGTGAACGACGAAGATACCATGTTGAGAGGTCATCTATAAAGTCTCGTAGCGCACGTCCTGGTTCGAGGAGTTTGTATACATCGAGATTTTCTGTCATGTCTTTTGTCAGGACACTGAGTTTCGCCAGAATCCAAACATCAAGCACATTTGTCGAAGTTGGAACGTCGTTTGTTTCAAGTGCCCCATCTCGATAGAGTTCGTAAAACGCAACCACGTTGTCGAGGAGTGTAAATACTTTACGAGATATTTCGAGTACAGTTTTTTCATCAAAGTTTTTTGGCTCGCCTGGTTGGTTGACTGTGTACGTCCAAAAACGAAGTGGGTCAACACCGTATTTTTCCATCATGTCCCATGGATCAACGATATTACCGAGAGACTTTGACATTTTCTTACCTTCTGCATCAAGAATGTGCCCAAGACAGATAACATTTTTGTATGCTTTTCCACGACCGAGAAGTGTTCCTACTGCGTGCAGTGTGTAAAACCAACCACGTGTCTGATCTATCGCTTCACAGATAAAGTCAGCTGGATACGCAACCTCAGCACCTTCAAACGGTCCACCCTGAGCGAAGTCGAAGGGATAGTGATCTTGAGCAAACGGCATACACCCTGAGTCAAACCAAACATCCATCACTTCTTTGACACGAGTCATTTTATTTCCTGCTTCATCAACAAGCTCGACTTCATCGATGTACGGTTTATGTAAATCAAGTTCGCAATGTTCGTTGTGCGGAATTGGAACAAAATCAATCTTTCGAATTTCTGCATTCAGAAAATTATTATAACTAGAAATTTGAGCATGCTGTGTATCTAATGAAAATCCTTGAGAAACAAGTTCTATTGCACGTAGTGGGGATCCATGAGAAATGATAAGAATGTTTTTATTGTGGTATTTTTTTTCTAAATCATACATACACTCGCCCGCACGAGTCACTACCTCTTGATAGGATTCACCGTCTACTGTTTTAACAAAATACGAGCTCGTCTTTTGAGAACGTCTCCAATTCAAAAAATCATCGATGGGTGTACCTTGGTATGCTTGACCTACTTGCCATTCACCAAGACGCGCGTCAATAATAATAGTACTTTTTTCAATTCCTAAAATATCAGCAACAAGATTCGCGGTTTCTGTGGTTCTCACAAAGGGAGAACAGACGATCATGTCTATTCCTTTCCCTACCAATGTACGTGCTTGAGATTGAATTTCAATTTTACCTTCTTCTGTAACATGATCCAAAGAAGTCGGATCACAGCTCCAGACTTTTTGCCCATTACTTTTTGTAAAACCATGTCTCATAAGATGGTATTCATTTCCAGATTTTTTTGTATAGTTTTTAAGTGTCGCAATAGAATCAATCACCACACGCTCACCGTTTTCTTTTTCCCAAATTGGGAGCGGTGTTCCCCAGTACCGTTCGCGAGAAATCGCCCAGTCTTTAATATCTTTGAGCCATTCACCAAAACGCCCGTCTCGAATATATGTCGGTTCCCAGTTGATAGATTTGTTTTCATTTACGAGTTCGCCTTTAAGTTCTGACATGCGGATATACCAAGAATCCCGGGCGTAGTAGATGAGCGGAGTTTTACAACGCCAACAGTGAGGATAGCTGTGTTCGTATTTTTCTTTCTTGAAAAGGAGTCCTCGGTGTGCGAGGTCTTTGATGATATCAATCGCAACTTCTTCGTCTTTGACGAAACGGCCTGCAAGAAAGTCAGTACCAGAAATAAAGTTTCCTGTGACATCGACAGTGTGGAATTTTGGTAAACCAATTTTTGTTCCGAGCTCGAAGTCATCTTGTCCGTACATCACAGCAGTATGCACAACACCTGTTCCATCGGTTGTGGTAACGAAATCTGCTCCATACACTTTGAACGCTTTAGAAGCAGATTCAAGATTTGAGATTTCAGATTTAAGGTATGGGTAGAGAGGAACGTACTCGAGACCAATAAGATCTGAGCCTGATACTTCTTTTAAAACCAAAACAGTTTCTGGAGTAAATAGCTTCCCTACAAGTTCAGAGGCAACTATGTAAATATCATTAGTGGATTGCACAAAAGAATATTTGATGTCTGCACCAACTGCTAGTGCAACGTTACCAGGAAGTGTCCACGGTGTAGTCGTCCACGCAAGAATAGAGGTATTCTCAAATCCGACATCTGTAATCTTAAATCTAGCTATTACTGATAAATCCTTTACATCTTGATACCCTTGCGCGAGTTCGTGTGACGAGAGCGCAGTTCCACAACGCGGACACCATGGGACAACTTTATAATCTTTGTAGAGGAGATTCCGAGCATTCACCTTCCCAACAACATTCCAAACTGATTCGATGTATGAGTTATGATAGGTGACGTATGGATGTTCTTGATCTACCCAATAGCCAATTCGATGGGTGAACTTATTCCAAATATCCAAATATTGCCAAACACTTTCTTTACATTTTTTATTAAATGCCGAGACCCCATACCCTTCTACTTCTTTTTTTGATTTGAGACCGAGCTCTTTTTCTACTTGTAGTTCTACTGGAAGTCCGTGTGTGTCCCATCCACCTTTGCGACGGACATAAAAACCCTGCATCGTTTTGTAACGAGGAATAGCATCTTTGAACGCACGCGCTTCCAAGTGATGAATACCGGGTTTCCCGTTTGCGGTCGGAGGACCTTCGTAAAATGTATATTCACCTTTTGGATTATCTGTACGATTGAGACTTTTTTCAAAAATATTTTGCTCTTGCCAAAAAGCGAGGATTTTTTCTTCTTCTATTGCTCGCGCACTTTTGTTTGGATTTTGGTTGTCTGTGTTCATATTTTTTTGGTTCTATTCTAGTAATTAATTATTCTTTGTATTTGTCATCCCGGATGAGGTGAATTGCGAAGCAAGAGAGGATGCCCTGGGGTACTCGATCCGGGATCCAGGTTGTACTTTTTTTATCTCTAGATTCCGGATCAAGCCCGGAATGACAGAACTGGATAATAAAAAAACTCGTCCGCAGAAAACAATCATTTGATTATTTCCCAAGGACGAGTTTCTACCCGTGGTACCACCTTGTTTTATCCGAACATTTGTTTAAAATGTTTTAGGACATCTCATTTACTGGGTTCTAATTCCCTTTCGGGTTTCTTCCCAAAGCCTGTCCGTTTTAAGTCGGACTCCGAGGTGATAGCCTCATCACTGCTTATACTTTCATCCTACCATATTTCAGAAATAAAAAAAAGAGTGACTTGGAAAAGCCACTCTTTATGGACCCCACGTCCATGAACCCAAATCAACCTATCAAAAACTAGACCGAAAAGTAACTTACACTGTACATATTTTTATGTACGTTAATACTGCATGACCACCTGCCCGCGATAGTGAGACATGTGACCACCAGCAATCTGAAGAAAATGGTTGTACGCAATAATTAAATACTGTTTTTTGAACAAATCTTTTTCTGCAAGCTCTTTTTTTTTCTTTGCAGAAAAAGAAGAAAATTCGATGGTCGTACCATCAGTTAAAAACAAGAAATTACCATTCATTTTTTTAATTTTTGAGGTTTACAAATATGTTTTTAAAGACAAACTTAACTTAACTTCATTATACCAGAAGCATATATTCTTGTCTAGTCAAATACACACCTTTCTAGGTGTGTATTTGTGCTTTAAAAACAAGGTTTTTACATCTTGCTTGGCAGACTTATCCCCAGGAGATAGAGCCCGTTTTTCATCGTTATTGTAAAGCTCTCTGTAAGCGCAACATAGAATGGCGCATTTTTATCTTCTGTATTCAGGATGTGGGTGTTTCCATAAAAGCTGTTAAATGCTTGTGCAAGTTCTGTCAGATAGATCGTAATGTGATGTGTTGAATAATCCACCAGAGAACGAGACACTATTTCAGGGAAACGATAAAGGAGTTTCTCTACTGCAAGAATTTCAAGATCAGTCGGACGTGTAATTTTTGTATTGTCGCCCCGGACTTGATCCGGAGTCCAGCTTGTATCATTTATTCCTAGATTCCGGATCAAGTCCGGAATGACAGACCCAGCTTTTTCCAAAATAGATTTCGCACGAATCGTACTGTATAAAAGATACGGGCCTGAATCTCCTTCAAACGACAATGATGTTTCTGGATCAAAGTTAATATTCTTTCCTGCTTCTGCGCGAAGGATACTGTATTTGAGTGCAGAGATCGCAATCACTTCGCGATCTGTGTCCATAAGCTCGTGTTTTGCTGTTTCTCCAACCGCTTCAAAAAGTGTATCAAGTGTATCTTTGGCTGTCGGCACACCACCGAGACGTGAAGACATTTTTTGTCCTTTAAATGTCATACGTCCATGTGTGCGATGAATGGTCTTATCTTGCCATTCTTTATTTATTTTTCCAGCAGCAGTAGACACAACACGGAAATATTCTGTTTGCTCGTGGTCGGTAATAAAGATAGAAATATCCGGGTTGTAGCGGTCGAATTTGAGTGATAACAATCCAACGTCTTTTGCTTCATATGTTGGATAGCCTTCTTTGTTTATAAATACACGAGTGTGAAGGCCGTCTTGTTCCCCTTCATAAATAGTCGCACCTTCACTTTCTGTAAATATTTTTGGTGTATTTTCTTGAACAATTTTTTTACCCGTAACACCTGCTTCACTTTCGTAGATAAAGTCATCAAACGATGAGCCGAGAGTTTTGGTAATCTGCTTGAAATAATCGAGGTTAATTTTTTTTCCTATTTCATATGCGTCGAATTCAGGACCGGCTGTATGATTAAAAATCTTTTGCGTAATGTCACGAACGATTGGTTCAATACTTTTGTCTTCGTCATAGAGACGTGTACCTTCGACATAACAAGAACCGAGGAATGTTAATTTCTCTTGAAGCGTTTGATATTGTTCGAGTGTCTCTACCCCTTTTTGCAAGAGCACATACACAGCCTTCCCGATGCCGAGCGATACATCGGATGGATATGAAATGAGTGTCACATCTGCATGAGAAAAATGAGCCAGACGAGTCAGTGACTCACCAATGGTATTGTTCATAACATGGCCAATATGAAATGGTTTGAAGAGGTTCGGACTTGAGTGTTCTATCAATACTTTTTTGTTTTTGAGTTCATCATTTTTACCCCAATTTTCTTTTTGTTCAAGAATTGTTTTTATACTCTCTGTGTAGAAATTTTCTGAAAGATAGAAGTTAATAAACCCTGGACCAGCAATTTCGATTCGCTCAAGCGAATCGCCCTGAGCTTGTCGAAGAGCTACTGTAATTTTTTCCGCTAATGCTTTTGGATTCTCGCCAACTTTTTTTGAAAGCACCATCGCGATATTCGTCGAATAATCACCATGAGTCAAATCCCCTGGGTGTTCTACGACAAAATCCGCTTGAGGCAAACCAAGCGTTGTAAGTGTGTTTAGAATAAGGTTTTTGATTGTGTCTTGTATCATTGTATTTTGTACTGTCATTCCGGACTTCAGGTGAATTGCTCTGCGAGAGAGTATGCCCTGGGGTACGATCCGGAATCCAGTTGTATTTTTGTATTTGTCATTCCGGACTTGATCCGGAATCCAGTAAGGATAAATCTTACCAGTTTGGATTACTTCCTTCAATTAAATCTAACTTCCATTTTCTAGGCCACCCTTTCAGTAGCTTCTCTCGATCTAAAGCAGATTCAATATCACTGGTATGCTCATAATACACTAAATTTTGAATTTTGTATTTCTTGGTAAAACCGTCAAAAAACACCCTGCCTGTGCTCTAGCATACGCCTGACTAAATCATTCGTCACACCAATATACAGTGTTCCGTTTCTTCGACTCGCTAGTATATACACATAGTATGTTTTATTTTGCATAATCCTAGATTCCGGATCGAGCCCGGAATGACAACAGAGAGTATTAGTGAGTCCCTGTTGAACCTTCTCGGCCTTCACCACGAGCACTATCACTGAGTGTGTCTGTTTCTTCGATTTCACAGAGCGCGATCGGCTGAATAAGCATTTGAGTAAACTTTTGTCCTTTTTCTATCTTTTGTTCTACGCCAGAGAGATTTACCATTGAAGCAATAAATTCACCACGAAAACCGGCATCGATAACACCACCCATAACTTTGAGTCCTTGATTAAAAGAAATACCAGATTTATCCCACACGAGCCCTACATATCCATGAGGAATTTCAAAAGCAACTCCTGTATGAATTCTTTTTTGTTCGCCTGGCTTAAAAACAACTTCTTCTACTGCATAGATATCCATTCCGGCGTCACCTGGATTTCCATAGGTAGGTAATTTTGCATCTTCTTTTAATTTTTTAATTTTGATTTTCATTTCACTAACTCGTAACCAAGAGAAAGTACATCTTCAACACTTCCTCCATTAGTAACATTCGTATACCCTGCTTTTTCGAGCATTGTCTTTGCCATCATTGCACGGTTACCTGATTCACAATATAACAATATTTCTGCATCAAAAGGCACTGCTGGATAGACGCCTTGCATCATGTCCATGATATCTAAAAGCTCGGCACCTTGTATATGCCCGCCTTCATATTCTCCTTTTGTTCGTACGTCTATTATTTTCATACTACTTCTTCACTACCTTTTTAACTTTTTCATATACCAACTCATGTATTTCTTCCCTACTCAAAATTTCTTTTTTTGGTGCGCAGTCAATCTTGATAAAATTCTTTAGTGTTTCAGAAAGCCACAGTGCACTCTTTCTGGAGTTTTTTTGAAATGCAATATCTACTTCGTGGACGTCTTTTTTCTTACCGAGATAATTGCGTGCTGATGTTTTATTACGCTCTTTCATCATTTTGACAGAAAGCTCAAACGGAACAGAGAGGTAGAGAACGATATCTGGTCGTGGGATCTTGAACACGTTGTATTCCATCTCATCGAGCCATTCTAAATATGCTTCACGTTTTTTTGCATTAGCAATTTTTCCACCTTGGTGAATCTGGTTTGCGGATACATAACGGTTCGCGAGTACGATATACCCCTTTGCAAGCCAAGCTTCTATTTGTTTTTTTGATTCAAAACGATCTGCAGCATAGAGTACAGACGCAATCTTTGGATGCACATTAATGAAGTTGTAGTATTGCTCGGACAAACAGTGGCCGATAAACTTTCCAAAAAAGTTTTTGTAGTATTCAGGAAAATCTACGAGCTTGACCGTATGTCCTTCTTTTTTTAAGCGCGCTTCCAAAAGCGACACTTGTGTCGCTTTTCCACTTCCATCTGTACCGTCAATGACGATCAACTTACCTTTTATGTTTTTCATACTACTTCCTGAGAATCTTATCTATCTGTCTTGCAATCGCAATCACGTCTTTCTCCTTTTTTCCGCGGGTTGTTTCTGCACATGTACCAAGACGGATACCAGATGGATCCATCGCAGTGCGAGTTTCTCCTGGAATCGTATTCATATTCACAATGATGTTTGCTTTTTCAAGTCTTTCCGAAGCAACTTTACCAGGAACGCCAGTACCGTTCATCCATGTATCCATGAGAATCAAGTGAGAGTCAGTTCCACCAGAAATAATATGCCATCCGAGTTTTTGAAGTTCATTTGCCAAAGTACTTGCATTTTTTACAACTTGTTTTGCGTATGTCTTGAATGCCGGTGTGTCAGCTTCTTTCAAAGCGACAGCAACTCCAGCAATGTTGTTTTCGTGTGGACCACCAAAGAGCCCCGGGATTACCATCTTGTCGAGTTTTTTATCAAACTCCCGTGCGTCCTTTTTTACAAACATAAGTGCTTGGCGTGGACCACGGAGTGATTTGTGTGTAGTGGTCATCACTGTATCTGCATAGGGGAATGGCGATGGGTATACTCCACCAGCAACGAGCCCAGCAAAGTGAGACATATCGACATGGAGCAGTGCTCCCTTCCGTCCGTCAGGGTAAACCACCTTGTTTGCAATCGCTCGAAACTTTTTGAAATCCACAGTGCGTGGGTATGCAGTAAAACCAGCAACGATAATGTCTGGCTTTTCTTGCATCGCAAGTGCTTCGAGTTCTTTATAGTTGATCATCTCTGTTTTCGCATCGAGTGTAAATTGAACTGGTTTCCAGAGCTTGCCAGTCATTGAGAGTGGATGACCGTGAGTAAGATGCCCGCCTGATGTGAGTTTCATTCCCATTATTTTTCCACCGAGCGGAACGAGAGCCGAGTAGATAGCAAAGTTTGCAGGAGAACCAGAAAGTGCCTGTGCATTGACGTGCCATTTTTTTGCATCGAGTTTAAAGAGTTTCAATGCGCGATCGATACATAAATTTTCTACCTGGTCGATAATTTCATTTCCTCCATAGTAACGACGACCTGGGTAGCCTTCAGCGTATTTATTGGTAAGCGTTGAACCAAGTGCATCGAGTACATCTTGGGAAACATAGTTCTCTGAAGCGATAAGATTAATGACCTTTTTTTGTCGTGCATCTTCTTTTAAAATAAGATTCTTTATTTGTGTGTCCTTCATCCCGTTAGAAGTAGGAAATCTTAAGATTTCCGTCCTTTACTTACCTAATAATAAGATATTAAATCTCTGTATATTTTGTACCCGTCACGCCCTAAATCACATTTTTGACTTCTAACGGGATTCATTCCTCCAGTATATGCTTTTTCCGTAATTCTGTCGAAGAGACGATTTTCCCATCTTTTTCCAGGGGTTCTACCTCTGTAACCATAAAATCATAGGTATTCCCAAGCTGAACTAAGTGATGTTTGTCCCCCATTTGGTCACTTCCAAAATTTGTATCATAGCCTATGATGAGCTCTTTCATTCCTATTTTCTCAACGAGAATTTCTCTGACAAAATTCTCTGCGGTCATGTCTACTACTGAAGCAAAGTCGAGCACAACACATGCATCCACGCCGAGTTTTTCAAAAGCCTGCATCTTTTGTTGTTCTGTGTAGATGAGTGCTGATTCAGTTATTTTCCCAAAAAAAAGTTTTGTATTTATATCAAAAGTAACTACCACACTTGTTCCATGGTGTTGTTTGGCCTTTTCAACAACTGCACTAATAATCTTTTGATGACCAACATGAACACCGTCAAAATTCCCCAGAGTAACTACTGGATGTGGATAGTTTTTAATATCTTTTATTTTTAAAATTATCTGCATGTATCCATATAGTATATACAAAACCAAAAAAACCTCAATCGGAAGATTGAGGTTTTAAAATTTAGATAGTTATCTTTAATACGTCGCTTTGACTTTGAAACCTTGGAGGTAGTAACCAGAACCAAGATCTTTTATTGGTTTGTCTCTGCTCGCAAGATAACCGGTAGCTGTTCTGTATGTTACATAAACTCTATTTAAGGATGACTTCTTATAAGTAACAAGTGTACTATGCCCTATGCTTGATTTACTGGTAGTAGATGCCACTTGGATAATATCACCTTTATTAAGGTACCATGCTGTATTGTTAAATGAATTTACAAATGCCGTCGAGCTGCTCGATGATGGCACAACCAAATCAGCAAATTGTGATATCACTCGTCCTGATCCTACACCAGTAATATACTGATAGAATGCATACGCACCTGTCCAGCCAGGACTCCGTGGACAGGACATGCTATTACACGATGTTCCATTACTGCTCCAATGCCAGTTGGCAACTTGTGACCAGCCTCCGGTCTTCAGGCAGTGTGAGAGAAAGTTAGTACAGTCACCACCAGATGAAGTGTAGTTGTAGTATCCAGTGGATGGTGGAGTAGCAAAATATGCAATAGAGAAATTTACAGCAGCGGTAGATGAATATGAGCCACGAGTCTTTTTCTCTGGAGTATTATCATTAGTATTTGGTAATACTGACACCTGTTCTTCTCCAGTATTTGCTGGAAAATCAGATAGTTTAGATTTATCATATATAAAGTATACACCATTGGAATCAATAACAGTATACTCAAATGCCTCATAACCTTCAGTTGTAACAGGTTGTCCATTTTTTCTAGTATCACTCGGGTCGAGGCCTTCATAGGTATCATTCGTTGGCATGTAATAATAGACTGATGCTTTTACATGATAAAAATCTCCATCAGTACTCATTACTGTATACTTCTTATCAAGAACACCTGTTGCATTTATATACCTAAAATCATCTCCTTTATACAGGAGATTTTTCCTATCCACTATCCTTGCTACATTCACAAGAGCCACAGACTGCAATGCATAATTCTTCTTCATTTCTGTGATGACTTGCTGATTCTCTGTGTCATTGTGTGTCGAGAGGAGTGTGTATTCATGAGTCAGATCTTTCTGAATCAGGTCATAGATAGCAGTTTTGTTATTTTCATTTACAACTGCTTTGGCGGTCGGTGATACATCTGATTGTATAGGTGTCGTCGACGTTTTTTTGTTGCATGATACTACAAACACGGCAATGATTACTGTGCACAGTGCGAGTATGTACGTATTTGTGTTTTTTTTAATTGTTTTCATAATTTATTTTATTTTATTTTTTAAAAATTTATTTACGTGTAGTTATGTATGTTTTAATAGTGCTTTGTAAGACGCGCACAAGCGGATGATCATGTATTCATAGCATTTGTTTATTGTTAAATAATTATTTATGCAGAGTATAGCAAAATACCCCCCCCCATCTGTCAAGTTGACAAATTTATAAAATATATACTATTTAAATGCTTCTGTGGTGTAACGAGAACTTGGGTTCCAGACGAGCCATGAGGTGATGCCGGCTTTTTCGAGTGCATCTATTTGATCTTTTACTTCTTTTACCCCATATTCGGCATGGAGAGAAAAATCTTGAATCCATGGACGATTTTTCCAAGGAGAACATATTTTTTGTTTTTCCCTCTCATACTGTTCAAGTGCTTTTTTTATTTCTTTCTCTGACATGCCATCGATGACAGATGAAACAACTGGACACCATGCATTCAGTTTCCTATTCATGTCAAAAGCGATGCCTTCCATAATTTCTTTCGGAGAAGCATCTGGATTTTTCATACCATATGAGCCTGGCGAAAAATGAGATGGATAGACCATCGGTGCAACTGCATCAAAATACGGGAAGGTCTTTTCAAGTGTTTGACCAACACCAGGATCCCCTTTCAATCGAACGGTATCACCGAAAATATCGGCGGAAATATACACACCATTTTTAATCCTCATCTCTTCGTGGATATACGCGAAAAACTTTTCCACCATGTCGCTTTTGGTCATACTTTCTGGTATATGATACGAAATTTGAGATATCATCCCATCGGATGGATATCGAATATAGTCATAATTGATTTCATCAAAGCCAAAATTATAAGTATCTAGAGAAAGTTGTTTCGCATACTCCCATACTTTTTTATTTTGAGGATCCAAAAATGCCATCCCTTTTCTATCTCGCCAAATACTTCCGTCTTTGTTTTTTAATGCATACTCTGGAAAATGCTTTGCAGTCAGTGGATCTTGAAATACAACAATTCGCGCAATCAAGTACACATCTTTTTCTTTAAGAGATTTGATAAATTCAAGTGCAGGTGTAGAGTATGGCGTATTAGCAAAACTGTGCGCGGAAATACTGTTCGGTAAAAAAACATATCCGGAAGAATCTTTCACATCAATCACGAGTGCATTAATGCGTGTGGTTTCAACAATTTCTTGGATGCGTGCCCGTACTTTTGGAGAATGCATTGCAGGTGCTGATACATAGATACCACGTACTGGTGTCTCTTCTCGTAACACTTCTACTATCTCTTCTTCTTTTGGAGAAAATATCTCCAGCACTTTCTCTGAGAAAGAAATAGACTCAGAGGTATCTGTTTGAGCAAGCACTGTTTCTATATCTTCTTTCTGAACAACTTTGCGCGTCTTCAAATAACTACCGATATACATAACC
The DNA here is from genome assembly GCA_964565825.1 of uncultured Candidatus Saccharibacteria bacterium. Taxonomy (GTDB): domain Bacteria; phylum Patescibacteriota; class Minisyncoccia; order Phycocordibacterales; family UBA9973; genus CAZEPT01. Next base: position 127,332 of record CAZMGK010000001.1, read on the forward strand.
AATACTATTCCACACAAAGATCCAACAAGAAGGATATTTTTTTTCATATGATTCTATTGTATAGTAAAGTTATGAATACTGCTATAAAACTAGGGATAATTGCCGGGATGGGCAACAAGAACGAGCTTGGTAAAGACAATACTCTTTTGTGGAATCTACCACTTGATATGAAGTATTTTCGAGATATCACCCGTGGTCACGCAGTGATCATGGGTCGAAGGACTTTTGAATCCATAATCGACTCACTGGGTAAACCCCTTCCAAACAGACAAAATATCGTTATCACAAAAGATGATGCATATACAGTGGAGGGTGTGACCATTGCTCATTCATTTGATGAAGCACTCGAAAAAATAGATGCTGAGAAATACGAAGGAGAGGTATTTGTAATCGGTGGCGCGCAAATATATACAGAAGGTATGAACTATGCTGACACACTGTATATCACTCACGTACACAAAGAATTTCCTGATGCTGATACTTTTTTCCCAACTATAAACCCACATATATTTACCGAAACATCACGCGAAACACATTACAAAGATGCACAACACGGATATGATTATGACTTTGTGATATACAAAAAAAGAACGTAATTTGATTATAGATAGAATTTATTGTATATTAAAGAAAAAATATGAAAACACAAAATCATGTAGATACGATCTACATAGAACTATTAGAGCGAATCAAAAAAGAAGGTGCGCAAAAAGGAGATCGCACAGGAACAGGAACACTATCACTTCTTGGACATCAAATGCGTTTTGATTTATCGAAAGGATTTCCATTACTCACCACAAAAAAAGTTCCCATCAAAGCAATCATTTATGAACTCATTTGGTTTATGCGTGGAGATACAAATTTAAAATACCTGGCGGATAACAATGTCCATATCTGGGATGAATGGCCATACAAAGCATACTTGGTAAAAAATAATATTACTGTTCCAAAAACAGGAAGCGATGAGTGGAATACAGGTATCAAAGAATTTGTAGAACGAATCAAAACAGATGACGTGTTCGCACAAGAATATGGAAACTTGGGACCGATCTATGGGTACCAATGGCGCAATTGGCCAACTCCAAATGGTGGACACATTGACCAACTCAAAGAAGTGATTGACCAGATCAAAAAAAATCCAGACTCACGCAGGCTTATCGTCTCTGCATGGAATGTTGCCGATATCGATGAAATGGCCAAAGCAGGTCTTCCCCCGTGTCACTGTCTCTTTCAATTTTATGTCACTCCAGCAAACCCTTCGACTGGCGCTCAGGCTAAACTCTCGTGCCAGCTCTATCAACGAAGTTGTGATACATTTCTCGGAGTTCCCTTCAACATTGCGTCATACTCCCTCCTTGTCATGATGATTGCCCAAGTTACAGAACTGGAGCTCGGTGAATTCGTTTGGACAGGTGGTGATGTGCATTTATACCTTAACCATTTAGAACAAGTTGATCTCCAATTAAGTCGTAGAGACGACTTGCGAGAAATGCCAACAATGAAAATCAATCCAGATATTAAAAATATTGAGGACTTTACCATAGACGATTTTGAACTTGTTGATTACAACCCACACGATAGTATTAAGGCACCAATTGCTGTATAAAATAAAAAAATCCTGAGTTAACCTCAGGATTTTTACGTTGGTCTACCGAAAAAAATTTGTTATACTCATCCTATGATCCTCTCAGATAAAAAGATTCTCGAATGTGTCGAAAAAAAGGAAATCGTCATTACACCGTTTGATGCCTCAAACATGGGCGGAAATTCATATGATGTCCATCTTGCACCATACTTTGCCCAATATATAGATACAGAACTTGATGCAAAAAAACACAATGAGGTGCGACATTTTGAAATAGGGCCAGAAGGATTTGTCTTACAACCGGGAGAACTCTATTTGGCGGCAACGCTTGAATATACTGAATCTCACAAACATGTTCCCTTTCTGGAAGGTAAATCTTCAACGGGACGTCTCGGTATCGATATCCATGCAACAGCCGGAAAGGGCGATGTTGGATTTTGCGGATACTGGACACTCGAGATCTCAACTTCAAAACCGGTGCGGGTCTACCCTGGTATGCCAATCGGACAACTTATTTACTATGTCGTAGACGGAGACGTAGAACGGCTCTATCACAAAAAAGAAAATGCAAAATATTCCCATCAAGAAAAATTACCAAAAGAATCAATGATGTGGAAGAATGCGTTTTAGAAAATTATTCATATTTTACAGCTTCGTTTAAAATTCTACTTGTTATCAAATCTCTTTCTTCTGAAGAAAGTTTATTAGAAAAGTATAATTTATGTAATTCAAATATATTTGATTCTTCTTTTTTATAATGAGTTTTAATATTTGCTAAAACCTTCAAGCTATTAACTCCAAATACTTTTTCTATATCTCGCAAAAACATCATTTCACCACTAAATAGAGATTTTTTAAATTTAATCCAAATTTCTTTAAAACTTTCGCCTGTACTTTCAGACATTGAATCTATTATAGATTCTAATATATCCACTTCATCACTATATGAAATATAGGATTCATCAAAATCTTCTTCACTAACAGACAACTCTTCCATGAGTACACGTTTTTTTAAATCGATGATTTCAAGAGCTATTCTTTCTGTAACAGCCTCATTCAGTGCTTTAAATCTAACAGTATCTTTATTAGGATGATCAACTCGATACCCTATTCTATAGTTATCTAGCTCACCATTTTCTTGAAGAAAATATTTATGATAAGAAACAGCATGAATTGATTCATGTAGTAAATGATGGAATTGATTGGCACGAGAATTATTTTCAGATTCAGGACTCAAAAAAATTTGTTGATGCGCGGAATCATATACTGCATCAGCTGTGCTGTCGATATACTTCTCTTTTTTACTTTCATTTATTACATGAACCTGATTTTCATCGACAAAATGATCATATTCTAATCCTAAATTTTCAAATTCTTCTTCCAAGAGAATATCAACCATCATTACCATTTTCTTTTCTATTTCAGTTTTGGCAAGTTCTCCCTCTACTGGTTTACTGCTTCTATATATCGTTTCAGTTAAAAAACTATCATTATCGTGACGCATTTCAGTATTTTTGGCACCTTTTCCGACTATATTAAAATTTTCCATATAATTAAGTATGGCAAAAAAGAGGTGGAATTGCAAAATACACCGAGGACTGCCTATGTGGCACAACCTCACCCTACCCTCTCCTTATTAAGGAGAGGGACATACAAAAAGCGGGGCGACGTAGTCGCCCCGCTTTTTGTTTATGTCTGGATTCCGGATCAGGTCCGGAATGACAGCACTAGAGATTACTTTCGATTTTTGATGATTTCATCAGCAACATTTTGTGGAACAACGTCATAACGAACGAATTCCATAGTAAATGATGCGCGTCCTTCAGTCATAGAACGAAGTGTTGTCATGAATCCAAACATTTCAGAAAGTGGAACAACCGCTTTCACTACTTGGTTCATACCACGAGCTTCCATGCCTTCGATAAGTCCACGTTTTGATGAGAGTGATCCAGTGATGTCTCCCATGAATTTATCAGGGGTAACAACTTCTACTTTCATCATAGGTTCGAGGATAACAGGTCGAGCTTGTTTTGCAGCATCTTGGATAGCCATACTTGCAGCGATTTTGAAAGCCATTTCGTTTGAGTCAACTTCATGGAATGACCCATCATAAAGATCAACAGAAACATCAACCATTTTAAATCCAGCCAATACTCCACGATCAAGTCCTTCTTTAAATCCTTTTTCACAAGCAGGAATATATTCAAGTGGAATAGCTCCTCCTTTAATCGTGTTTATGAATTCAAAGTGTGCTTCACGTTTTGTATTTTTTGGAAGATCTTCAATAGCTTCTTTGGTCAAAGTCATATCCATCGGCTTGACCTTGATACGTACGTGACCGTAGTTTCCACGTCCTCCAGATTGCTTGATGTACTTCCCTTCAACTTGCGCATTTCCGAGAATAGTTTCTCGATATGCTACTTGAGGTTTTCCAACATTTGCTTCAACAGAGAATTCTCTTTTCAAACGATCAACGATAATATCGAGGTGAAGTTCTCCCATACCAGAAATAATTGTTTCCATTGTTTCTTGGTCTGTAGAGACACGGAAGGTTGGGTCTTCTTGTACGAGACGAGAGAGCGCCATTCCCATTTTTTCTTGGTCAGCTTTTGTCTTTGGTTCAATACGAAGAGAGATAACTGGTTCTGGGAAGACAATACGATCAAGTTCGATTGGGTTTGCTTCATCACAGAGTGTGTCTGAAGTGATAGTATCTTTGAGTCCAACAGCAGCTGCGATTTCTCCAGCGAAAACTTGCTTCACTTCTTCTCGGTCGTTTGCATGCATACGCAAGATACGTCCGATTCTTTCCTTGTTTCGAGTTCGAGGATTGTAAACATAACTTCCAGCAGTCAAAGTACCAGAGTACACGCGGAAGAAAATAATTTGTCCGACGAATGGGTCAGTAGCAATTTTGAAAGCGAGCGCTGAGAAAGGTTCAGTATCAGAAGCATGTCGAGCCATAGGTTCTTCAGTAACTTCGTCGATACCAGTAATAGCTGGAATATCTAGAGGTGAAGGTAGGTAATCCACCACAGCGTCGAGTACTAGCTGTACACCCTTGTTTTTCAAGGCAGAACCAGCAAAAACTGGGAAGATTTCGTTGGCAATAACTGCCTTACGTAGAGTCTTTTTCAAAACATCCATATCAGGAACTATTCCTTCTAGGTATTCAGTCATCATCACATCATCTGTCTCCACGATTTTTTCTACGAGTTCACTGTGGTACTTTTTTGCATCCGCCATCATTTCTTCAGGAATTTCCTTTTCGATAACAGTGTTACCCATTTCCCCTTCGAAATAATATGCCTTCATGCGAAGTAGATCCACAACTCCTTCAAATTTTTCTTCAAGTCCGATTGGGATTTGTACGCGAACAGCTTTCTTTGACAGTCTGTCCAAAATAGTTGCGTAGGAGTGTTCAAAAGATGCACCGGTTCGGTCGAGCTTGTTGATAAAGCAGATTCGGGGAACCTTCGCTTCATCGGCGTATCTCCAGTTTGTTTCAGATTGTGGTTCTACTCCAGCAACACCGTCAAACACCACCACTGCACCGTCGAGCACGCGAAGAGAACGCTTTACCTCTACAGTAAAGTCGATGT
>CAZMGK010000002.1:0-7288 GCA_964565825.1 uncultured Candidatus Saccharibacteria bacterium
TACTCTTGCGAGACCATCGTGTATTAGTCCACCTTTCGATGAATTATTCACGACTCTAGGGTACATTCCTACATATTACTACCTCGTTCGCCACTAACCAGCGCTCTTCTTCAAAATGTCATGTTGTTTTGTATTGCTACTCCACTTCATTCGATCGATCCGAAAAGCAAGGTCCGTTCGACTTGCATGCCTTATCCACGCCGCCAGCGTTCATCCTGAGCTAGAATCAAACTCTGTTTAAAAACATTTAAGACAATGTAAAATATGCAACAAACGTTGCTTTTACATTGCTAATTCTAAATTAAATAGACAAGTAACTATCAAAATCGTTTGATAGTTCTGTTTATACCTACATATCGATGCAGGTATTTTTTGCGCAATGTATTTTCTAAGCCCGATGTTTTGGTGCTTAGAAAATGTAATTTGTATAATTTTTGTCAAAGAAAAATGCCTGCAGGATACCTATAAGATCTACACAGACATCTACGAGACAGTATATGCTTTACGTGCATACTTGTCAAGCATTTTTATGCTTTTTAAACAATTATTGAATTTTAGTGTTTTTCCTCCTCTCCTTGACAGGAGAGGATAAGAGGTGAGGTGGAAGAAATTTGATTCAACAACCTCACCCCATCCCTCTCCTGGCTAGGAGAGGGAGTTAGACACCGCATTTTCAAATTCTTATGAAAAAAGCATAAATCTCTAAACAATCCTTTAAATATAAATATAAAAAGTAATTGAAGCATCAAGGATAGTTTCAGAAATCAACCGTGCAAGCGGAAGCACCAAAACGTCCTGTCAAACAGCAAACCCAGTCCATACGGACTAATTGCTTAGAGATCTATGACTTTTTCAAGCTCAATACGTATACTACACAATATAAAATTACTGTCTACAATAATATGTGGACAACTCTGTGTATTCCTTGTGTAAAAGACGATAAACTCGTCGGTATTCGTATCTACAAAGAGTGTAGCATATTGAGAAAAATTTGTCAAGCCCAATGTACTGGATGCATGCTATATAATAGTTGTATGAAAAAATCTACAAGAATAGTATTACTTTCGGTTGTTCTACTTATTATTGGACTCACGTGTTGGCAGTACTTTTTTAATGATAAAAAAATAACAATCAGTCCTGAATTGCTCAATACTGAGCAAGAAGGAATTAACAAAAAAGATAGCAACACGGAACCCAGTGCTTTAAAAAATGTAGTCGGATCTATTGTAGAAAAAGTTGAGACGGCTACTTTAGGTTCAGGAGAAGAGAAAGTTGCGGGAACAGAAAATGTGTATTCAGGAAGTGGTGGTGACCACTATCCACTCTTGTTTAGTATTTCCCCAAGCGGTAGATACATTTTATTTAGAAAAAATACAACTGAGTACGAAGATCCGCTTATCCCAAATTCAAGTATGCTTGCTCTAAGAGATATGCAGTTACAAACGACCAAAGACTTGCCGGTGGATTGGCAATTAGTAATGGGTCTAAAGAAAGATTGTTGGACAAAAGATGAGAAGTATTGTTATGAAGCAGTGTATCCGATGCATACAAATTATACTCAAGGATATGTGTCTCTTGGTTCAGAATTATCATATACAAATGGTAGTATTAGAAAACAAAGTATACCAGAAAGTGAACTCGACAAACTCACTGAAGGGTCCTGCTCTGATTGTGTTTCAAGAAAAATAATTAATGCTACTTTAGAAAAAGCAAAACAATATCGTATTTTTAGTTTTGTGGTTGGTAAATCTAGTAAACTCTATACTTCTCTATCAAATGAAAAAAATAGTATTTCTATTTTTAATCCAAAAGATTCATCAATTAAAAAGATTTTTAGTGATTCCAATAAAAATGCATGTATAAACCAACTTTCAATATCACCAGATGAAAAAAAGCTTGCATTTGTCAGAACAATAGACTGTGAAGGATTCTCAAGAGGTGATGAGTTACATGTTTTTGATATCACAACAGGCACAGATAAAAATTACGGTAATAAAGAAGTTCTCAGTTTCTCTGAATTTTCTTGGTCGCCAGATTCTCAATTTTTATACTATTTGAAAGCAATAAATTGGAATTCAGGTGGAAAAAACTCAGCTATTTACAGAATTAAAATTAATTAGAATAGGTCTTTTTTGATTAATTGTTGCATATTTTTGCTTTTTCAAAGTCTAATCGTTTCAGAACACAACAATTAGGTGATGTGGGGTGTGGAAAAAGTTTGAATTAAGAAAATAACTATGATATAATACAATTATTGAAAGGCGGAAAATCGGAGTGCCGCCGGCCCATGTGGCAATGGAGGGAAGTTCCGTCCTCCCAAATTAAAAATAACCTCGCAAGGGGTTATTTTTAATTCAAAAGCTTTTTGATCTTGGTGACTGCTCGATAGAAACCGGTTTTGATAAAGTAGGAATTATCTTCATATATCACGATTTCTAGAACCAGCACTACGCCGATATTTTTATCAAAGATATTTTCTACAAGTAGAAAAGTATTTTTGCTCAAATCACTATTGTTGATAATTTTATATCTATTGTTTTTTAACACTCTGGTAATATCATTGAAAAAGTCTTTTAGATCAACTGCAGTATATGAATCCTTTTTCCTCTGCTCGACAATGTGTTTGAGTATCCGATGAGTAACTTTGATAGTAATATCTTCCTGAAAAATAAGGATTTCATTCTGATAATTTTTGATATGCTCTCCATCACTCATGTCAAAATATATTTCGATCAGTTTTTCTATTTCTTCCATAGTGTAAATATGTTTTAAATCACCGGGTATTCAAACCCTAAATGCTCGTACGCTTTTTTGGTCGCGGTGCGCCCACGTGGAGTACGCTCAATGAGACCTTGTTGGAGAAGGTATGGTTCTATCACCTCTTCGATGGTTGCGTCTTCTTCAGACGTTGCGGCAGCGAGAGTATTTAAGCCAACTGGTCCACCGTTAAATTTTTCTATTAAACAAAGGAGTATCATTCGATCTGCTTCTGAGAGACCCATTTCATCGATACCCAACAGTGCAAGTGCGAGGAAGACTGTCTTTTTATCGAGATCCTTTTTGTGTACTTGGGCATAGTCACGACAACGTTTGAGGAAATAGTTTGCAGTACGCGGAGTAAAACGTGCGCGAGAAGCTATTTCATCGAGCCCTTCTTCGTCGATAACTATGTCGAGGATTTTTGCAGAACGTTTGACGATTTCTTTGATCTCGTCATGAGTGTAGAATTCGAGTCGATACACGCCACCAGAGAAACGAGAGCGCAGTGGTGCAGAGAGAAGTGATATGCGAGTGGTTGCTGCAATAAGCGTAAACGCCGGCAAGTCGAGCTGAATAGAGCGTGCAGAAGGTCCTTTACCGATGATGATATCGATAACTCCGGACTCCATTGCCGGATAGAGGACTTCTTCAACCATTTTGTTTAAACGATGCACTTCATCGATAAAAAGAATATCGCCCGGTGAGAGGTTGGTGAGAATCGACGCCAAGTCCCCCACTTTTTCAATCGCCGGACCAGAAGTGACACGAATCTGACGGCCTGTTTCTTTGGCAATAAGATGAGCTAAGGTTGTTTTACCGAGCCCTGGTGGCCCGTAAAAGAGAATGTGTTCTGCTGGGTGGTTGCGTTCGCTTGCAGCCTGGAGGAGGATTTTGATATTTTCTTTTATGTTTTTCTGGCCGATGTACTCGTCAAAAGAGCTCGGGCGGAGCGTCACATCGAGGCGTGTGTCTGTTGCAAATGATTGCTTTTCTGTATTTTCTTCCATCCCGTTAGAAGTAGGAAATCAGAGATTTCCGTCCTTAATTATCTGATAAAAAAATAATAAATTTCTCTCTATTTTGTACCCGTCACTCAATAATAAAACTTCTGACTTCTAACGGGATCCATAGGTACAGTATATCATGTCCATAGAGACAAATAAAAAAACACTAATTCAACCTATGATTGAATTAGTGTTTTGAAGAAAAGTTATATCTTTTTTAACTGTAAAGCTACAACACCAAATTTTTTTTCTTTTAGTACATAGCCTGGTATCTGACGATAAATCTTGAGGGCAACATCTGCTTCCCCTTGGTTTAGATCAGGTAACATGGCCTGAACTCCTTCAGCTTCAATTAACTCTTTAAAAGAAATATATTCTCTTTTTTCTACCACTTCCATGGTAATTTCATTATTCGAATCTTTTTTTGAGAAAAAAGATATACTATCCCCTACGTTAATTTTCTTGAACATACCAGTATTGCAACGTCCTTCTACTGTTTTTTTACCAGTACGCATAAAGTTAATGTACTTCGGATACAAAGTAATACTCCATTTTTTTTGTGCCATTTTATATTATTGGTTTTTAAATTACGAAATCGAATGTTTCCAAAAGTGTATTTGGTTTATAGGGTTGTATCAAAACCCCCCTACTTACGAAACCCGATTTAGAAAATAATTCTTTTTGACTCTCGTCAGAACTCAAACAAAAAGTGTAAAACTTTTTCATGTTGTATTCAATTGAGTAGTCTTTCATTGTTTTTAGGAGTTGGATCTGCGCATTGGGTGAACCAATAAAAGGATATACCTTACAAGGTCCTCCTCTTTTTGGAGACATAACAGATATTCCTCACTGATTTCCATTAGAACCACAAGCAATTAAAACAAGCTTTGATTTATCTTGAAAATCAAGCGTAGCGTCTTTTGCCCTTTGGTAACCATGAATAATAGAATTTGTAAAACTAGTTCCCAAATCATTGTGCCACTGTGAGTATATTTTCTCAATTACCCGCGAAAGGAAATTGCTATCCTGTTCCGGGGTAAAATCCCTAACTATTATAGCTCCGTTAACTTCCGGCAAACAGAGAGAGCTTTCTAAGTCTAGAACTGACCCACTATCGGGAATAAATATCTTACCCCAAATAATTTCATTACTTCCGTTTTTGTAATGATTTGGATAGAGAGCCTCTTTGGTATAGCCATATTTGATGAACAAATTATTTACAGAATCATTAAGATGAGAAGTGGTGGCGTATATTTTTCTTATTTTATTTTTTTTACACTCGGTATCAATAAAATTAAACATATATTTACCTATACCCCTACCCCGACTCAATGGAGATGTAATAATTGGACCAAGTTTTACTGCGTCGCCTCTTTTGTAATTTAAACAAAAGAAGCCTAGTAATTCTTGGTTACTAGCAACGCACACATACAGTTGTTTAGAAACAGTAAAAAAACCTTTTGCATCCTGCTCTTCGCAATTCACTAATTGGTCAATGAGTTTTTTGTCTTCTGTGTGTCCGTCATAAAATTTACTAAGATCATTAAACCAAGGTGCAATGATATCGTAATCACTTGCCTGGTATTTGCGAATTTGCATAATATTGATTTTTTAAGTTAAAAGATATTTAAATGGAAATGAACAAAATGTTATATTCTTCCTGTTCTGGAAGTGTATAGAATTTACTGTATATTAGAACAGATTCTCTTATATTGTCAACACCAGGAAGAGCGTCACGAAAATCTACTTCAGAAAATGCTTCTTCAAACGTTCTGTAAATATGTATGGCCTTGATTCTTTTTACGGTTTCTTCACCTAAGTCATTATGAAATGTAACAGTATCACCAACATGCAGATCGCGATATTTTTGTTTAGCTAGACGACCCTCTATTGTTTTAGTACCTTCTTTTATTGCTTCGAAATATTTATCCTGGAGATGAATTTTCATATTTTATAAGTATTATTCTGCTAAGTTCGTAAACACCTCCTGCACTTCGTCGTTGTCTTCAAAATCTTCGAGGATTTTTTCGAGTTGTTCACCATCGGTACCCTCTGGATATGGCATTATTTCATTCGGAATCCATTCCATTCCCTTTTTTGTAAACGCCCAGGTCACAGCGCCGACACCAGCCAAGGCACAGCCGTTTTTAGATAAAATAGCGCGGACTTCTTGAGCGGCTTTATTTCTGTTTTCGGTCAGTGCTTCGATCACCAGCTGGACTCCGCCTGGACCATAAGCTTCATATGTAATACTCTCGAGATTGTTCTTTTCTTCGGTTGCTTTTTTGATCGCCCGTTCGATGTTGTCGAGGGGCATCTCACATTCTTTGGCTTTTTCTATAGCGCGTTTGAGCCCAGAGGCGTCGCGATTTCCATTACAAGCTCTCGCTTCAGTCATAATAAGCTTAACCGCTTTGGTAAATAGTTTGCTCTTTTGAGCGCCAGTCTTGGCTTTCTTGCCTTCGTTTTTTGCGAATTTTGAGTGAGACATATAAGGAAGTATACTATAATCATGATAATTTTGGCTATTGATCCAGGATTTGAACGAATCGGGATTGCGGTTATACAAAAAAATAAAGGTGAAAAAGAAAAACTCTTGCACTCTGAATGTTTCAAAACAAAAAAGGAGTGGGATTTTGCCGATCGGCTTTTGGCGATAGAGAGAAGAGTTTCTGAAGTGTGTGTGGAGTACAAACCAGAGATACTCTGCATTGAAAGCTTGTTTATGGGAGTGAATGTCAAAACTGGTATTCAGGTGGCACACGCGCGCGGGGTGATTATAGCAACAGCCAGGGGTAATGGTTTGGAAATACATGAATATACACCGCTCCAGGTCAAAGTCGCGGTGACAGGTTATGGTAAGAGTGATAAAAAGGCGATACTTGATATGGTACCACGGATTATTGCGTATGATAAAAAGATAAGCTCGGACGACGAAATCGATGCAATTGCGATTGGACTCACTGGTGTGGCGCATTTGCATTTGTAATTACTACCTCACCCCAACCCTCTCCTGGCAAGGAGAGGGTGCTAAACTACAGAATGTACTGTGTCTATCCTCCTCCCCTTGATAAGGAGAGGAGTTAGAGGTGAGGTAGACCTGAACCTGGGTTTTCCACATACTTACATAAATTCTCCAAAACACCCTTGTCAAAAAAATAACTTTTTGTTACATATAGAGTATATAAAACTATAATAATATTAGATATATGGAAGATGAAGAAATAAAAGATGACGCGCTTATTGATTTGGATGATGCATTTTTAGATGATGCTGTCGAAGTAAACGACGAGGGTATGGAGTCTCTCGAAAACTACGAAGATGATGAAGATGACATGCTTGAAAGTAACCTGGATCAGGAATATTAAAACTAGTTTTTAGTCCCGACGTAAAGTCGGGATCCCGAACAGAGCTTCGGGAGTTACAGGGTATAGAAAGATACAAGGAGCGGGGGCGGCGGGGGGGGGGCCAGGTGTATTATTTTTATAGTTAATTTTTAAAATTAAAAATTATTAAAAAAATTT
>CAZMGK010000002.1:7298-43127 GCA_964565825.1 uncultured Candidatus Saccharibacteria bacterium
CGCTCCTTGTATCTTTAGTTAAAGGTTACTTGTCAAAGGTCAAATGTAATTAAACTATTTTGAAGAACTTTTGCTTACCTATTTTTATAACGGTTCCTGTTTCTGGAATATACCCAACATCTTCAATGGTTGTATCATCAGTCAAATTGTGAATCGCTTTGCCTTCCAACAACCGGCGATATTCAGAGCGTGATGGAACGAGTTCATATTTCATAACCGTTTCAAATAAATTTTCAGCGAGTTCGTATTCTGGTAATTCATCAGGTATTTCTTTCTTTTCAAATTTTTGAATCCACACCGCTTGAGCTTCGTTTGCATTACTTGTATTTGTATATGTCTCAACGATCTTGTGCGCTAATTGTAATTTAATATCTTTTGGGTTTGTGTTTGAATCTTGCAATTTTTCTTGTATGTTTTGTATCTCTTGTGCGTCCACATCAGTACAGAGTTCAAAACCAGATGCAATCATCCCGTCGGTCCAGCTCATCACCTTTCCAAACATATCTTCGGGAGTATCTGCAAGTGTTATCATATTTCCTTCTGTTTTTCCCATTTTGTTTCCAGATGAGTCAACAAGAAGTTTTGTTGTTATAACAAATTTTTCTTTTTGCAACATCTCTTTCATGAGTGTCCGCCCCGCCAACATATTAAACGTTTGATCATTACCTCCAATTTCACCATCCACGCCGAGCGCGATACTGTCATACCCTTGCATGAGTGGATACATAAATTCGTGAATATACACTGGCTTGCCTTCTTTGATGCGTTTATCAAACATGTCACGTTCTAACATCTGCTGAACCGTCATTTTAGAAGCGAGATTGAGTACATCTTCAAAATTCATTTTTGAAAGCCACTCGTCATTGTAACGAACTTCAAATAAGTCAGAATTTTTTGTATCAAGAATAGTCGACGCTTGAGACAGATACAGGTCCATGTTTTTTTGTACTTGTTCTTTTGTAAGAGGTACCCGAACAGATGTTTTATCGGGATCTCCGATCATCGCTGTAAAGCTTCCGATAAGAAAAATGACTTTGTGCCCCAAATCTTGAAACTCTCGCAACTTCCGCATTGGAATCATGTGGCCAATATGGAGTGTTGGTCCAGTCGGGTCGACACCAAGATACACCCGGAGTTGTTCTCCTTTTAAAAGGAGACTTCGAACAAAATCAGTCTTTGGATACACTTGCTCTACACCTCGACTCAGGATTTGTTCTATTTTTTCTTTGTCAGTTGATACCATATATGCACATAGTACCACATATATCTTAAAATGTTTTTAAATATGGTATCATGGAGTAATGCTACTTAAACCAATAAAGAAAAACAGTGGGGGGTTCCATGCTCGTGGACACCTGTCTCTTATTCAAAAAATAGTGTTCTTTTTTATCAGTATCGGCATCATTTTTGTAGCCTTAATTTTTTTCTGGGTGAGCACACTCAACTTACCTAATTTTGATGATTTTGAAAATCGTGTTGTCCTCAAATCGACACAACTCTATGATAGAACCGGCAAAATTCTTTTGTATGACATACACAGAGATTTCAAAAGAACTATTATTCCTTTCGAGGAGATGGGGGATCCTATTCAAAAAGCAACTATTGCAATTGAGGACGATCATTTTTATTCTCACATCGGTATTCGACCAAAATCAATACTTCGGGCTGTATACAAAAATGTCACCAACGGAATAAAGAGTCAGGGGGGTTCAACCATCACACAACAGATTGTAAAAAATACGCTCCTTTCTTCAGAAAAAACCATCACGAGAAAAATAAAGGAGTGGATACTCGCAATTAAAATAGAGCAAAAGCTTTCAAAAAATGAAATTTTGGCAATTTATCTTAATGAGTCACCATACGGTGGAAACATTTATGGTGTTGAACAAGCAAGTCAAACGTACTTTGCCAAAAGAGCGATAGATCTCACTGTTGCACAAGCAGCCTATATTGCATCGATTCCACAGAGACCAAGTTACTATTCACCATATGGGAAAAATACAGAAGCACTCCTTGCGCGTAAAGATTATGTCCTAGATAGAATGTATAAATTGGGGTACATAACCGAAGAACAACATGTTCAAGCAAAAAATGAAGTACTTGAGGTCACTAAAGGTCAGAGTAAAAATATCAAAGCACCGCATTTTGTATTTTATATTCAGGACTATCTTGTTGAAAAATACGGTGAAGATATTATAAATCAAGGAGGATTAAAAGTAACAACAACACTTGATTTTGAACTACAAAAACAAGCAGAGAAATTGGTGAATGAAGGTGCCCTTGCGAACAAAAAAACATACAACGCAGAAAATATGGGTATGGTAGGTATCGACCCAAGAACATCACAAATAGTGTTTATGGTTGGTTCACGTGATTATTTTGATAAAGACATTGATGGCGAATACAACATCGCCACCGCAAAAAGACAACCAGGCTCTGCTTTTAAGCCCTTTGTTTATGCACTTGGTTTTGAAAAGGGGTATCTTCCGGAAACCATCCTTTTTGACATCCCCACAGAATTCAACCCAGATTGCGCTCCTGGTTCAAATGGTGCACTCTGTTATTCTCCAAAAAACTACAGTGGATTATTCTTAGGTGCTGTTCCGATAAAGAAAGCACTTGGATCATCTCTCAACATCCCGGCAGTGCAAATGCTTTATCTTGTTGGAATAGAAGATGCTATACGTTTTGCAAAAAAATTTGGTATTTCCACACTAGAAGAGAATAAAGAAAAATTTGGTTTATCACTTGTTCTTGGAGGTGCCGAGGTAAAACTTGTAGAGATGGTGAATGCCTACGGAGTCTTTGCAAATGGTGGAATATACAGAAAAGAAACAGGGATACTATCTATAAAAAAAAGTGACGGAACACTGCTTGATGAGTACAAAGAAACAGAAGGCACTCGAGTTATTAAAGAAACAACAGCACAACTTGTGTCTGATGTGTTATCGGATGACATGAATAGAAGGCTTGTGTTTTTTCCAAACAGCATGTTGCATGTTTCGGGAAAAAATGTTGCTTCAAAGTCTGGAACAACGAACAACAATAAAGATGCCTGGGTTATTGGATATGCTTCAGGAATAGCTATTGGAGCTTGGTCTGGTAATAATGACGGGAGACCAATGACTGACACTGGTTCAACCATTTCTGGTCCCACTTGGAATGCAATGTTCCAATACGCGCTCAACACGTACCCAGATATATATCCAAACACACCTTTCACTAAAGCACCACAACCTGAAAATTACGAAACAATCAACCCATTTATTCGGGGAAAATGGTCTGGGCTTCCACAAGCATTTCTTGCTTTTGTTGATAAAAATAACCCACAAGGAGACCCACCAAAAAATCCTGCAAGCGATCCTCAGTATAAAAACTGGCAAGAAGCAATGGAAAATTATTTCGGAAAACCGGAACCATTACCAGAGATGGGTGTTGTACCGACCGTTATAGAAACAACACCAACACCAGAGGTACCTGTGTTGTAGACATAAAAAATGAAAAGCCCTACTCGGTTCGAGTGGGGCTTTTTTCTACACATCCTCATGAGACTTTTGTGTAACTAAGTACTGCAAAAGGCAAGACCTCGTGTAAAAGATGTATTAAAGTATTACATACTAAAGAACATCGTTATAAAAAGTGAGTTTTTTGGAGTCTTTAAAAGCATTGATGAGTTTTTTTTTATTGAGGAGGATTTTTATTTTTTCGTTTGGTGTTGTTTTTAAAAAAATTGTTTTCCCAGAAAAAGAAACAACTTTCGTAGAAACCACAACACCTGTGTGTTTCAAAACAAGATCCACACACTCGTTTTTTATATCTAAAACAGGGGTGAGATTTTTATTTCCTAAATATCCTTCAATGTGTTTCATATACCAAGGTTCCTATTGAGACATCGGCATGAGTAAACAGAGAATCTCTTTATTTTCTTTACTTTGAATAAGGATAGGTTTTTGTGGTTGGTTGATAACCATGTCGACAGTTTCGGGCATCTTCTGGAGAATATCTTCCAGGAAGTTTTTGTTTATAAGAAGACTAAAAGAATCACCGGTTATTTTAACTGCAACTTGTCCTGAATATTCACCCAGCATATCATTACTACAGTGGAGTTGTATCTCTTGCTTCTCACTATCAATTTTAAATTGAATTTGATTTCTTGCGTCAATAAAAGGGTTGAGAATTTTAAGAACCTCAAGTAAATCGGTTTTTAAAAAAGAGACAGTTGAATGTTTAATTGTGGGTATAATTTTTGTGTAATCAGGGAACAAGCCGTTTATTAGTTGTGATGTGATAAAAACATCCTTTGTAATAAAACTGATTTGGTTTTTTGTTGGACAAACTTCCACATTGTCGTTCTCTGAATCGTCTAATATTTTACAAATTTCACTAGCGTTTTTTATTGGTATTAAAATATGAGGAAATGAGTATTCTTTTTTTGTTGCAATGGAGTATTCTGTGAGTCTAAAGGTATCAGTTGAAGCAAAAATAAGTTTACCTTCTTGTTGATTAATAAAAACACTTGCTAATTCTGGTTTTATGTCTATTTTTGATGCAGTTGAAAGGACTGTTTGAATACCTTCCTTTAGGGTTTGTTTATCAATAAGAAAGCTCTCTTCTTTTATTTTTGGGAGTGTGGGTACGTCAAATGTTGTTTGTTTTTTTATGTTAAGTTTATTTTTTTTATAAGAAAAACAAACAGTGTTTTCTAGTACTTCTATTTCTATATTTTTCAAATTTTTATCTATAGTAATTGAAGAGAAGATGTTTTGAATATTCTGTGCATTTATAGAAAAACTTTCTTTTACTTCTTCTGTTTCTTTGGTTTCAATAAATATCGAATACTCTGCGCCGATACTTAGGTTGGTTGCCCGTATAACCATATTGTTTTTTTCAATTACAAAAAACAAACACGATAAGATTTCGTTCTGCTCTTTTTTTGCTGTGACCCTTGAGAGTGACGCAATAGCTTTTTTTATTTTTTCTAATTCACAGTATATCTTCATTTTTTTATATATAATTAAATTATTACTATTAGTGTTTGAAAACAGTGGATAACTTTTTTACACTTACAGTGTAACTTTTTTTCTAGAACTTGGTAGGGATATCCTTGTTTTATTTTGTGTATAGAATCTTTTTGAAAACAAAAACTCAAATTCTTTTCCACTCTATACACAATTTTTTTACCTATTTAAACATGTTTTTTAACTCATCGTAATCTTGAACTAATTTCGGGTTTTCTTGTAGTTCTTTTTTTATTTTTTTATATGAGTGGATTATGGTTGTGTGGTCTTTTCCCCCAAGTTCGGCTCCTATAAGGGGGTAAGAGATATTGAACTCCTCTCTGAGTATATACATAATCATTTGTCTTGTTTGAACAACTTCTTTTCTCCTTGTTTTTTCGTAAATAAGAGCTTCTTCTATACTATAAAAATCAGCGACAATTTTAACCACCTCTTTTGGTGAAATACTACGCTTCTTTTTGATGTTGTTTTTGAATATGTTCTTTATATCTAAGATAGATATTTTCTGTTTTTTTAACTGGGACTGCAAAACAATGTTTTTTATCACACCTTCCAACTCTCGGATATTGACTCGTACATTCTCCGCGATTATGGTAACAATATCGTTTTCTAGTTCGGCACCGAATTCCCGCATTTTTTCTTTCACGATCGCTATGCGTGATTCTAGATCTGGTTCCATAATATCAACAATCATCCCCTGTTGGAATCTCGACAAAAGTCGTTCCTCAAGACCAGCAATAAGGTTGGGGTGTTTATCAGAAGAAAACACAATTTGTTTGTTGTTCTCAAAAAGAGCATTAAATAAATGAAACAACTCTTCTTGAGTTTTTTCCATTTTTCCAATAAACTGGATGTCGTCCATGATAAGCATGTCATATTTTCGGTACTTTTCTTTGAACATGTGAGCTTTATTGTTCCCGTTTTGAACAGATTGTATATAGTCAAGGGAGAATTTCTCTAGGTTTGTGTAAAAAACCTCTACTTCAGGGTGTCTTTTCTTGATTTCGTTTCCGAGTGCTTGCAAGAGATGGGTTTTTCCAAGACCTGTTTGACCATAGATAAAGAGTGGATTATACAATGTGCCAGGCCGGATGAGAATTGCTTGTGTCGCAGCATGTGCGAGCTCGTTGAATGTACCAACAATAAAATTAGAGAATGTGTATCTCGGGTTCAAATTGTCATTTTTATTAGTATAGAGTCCATTGAAAGGAAGCTCCGCCGGTGTTTTATTTTGATGGTCTATATGTGCTATTTCTTTTTTTATAACTTCTTTTTGTGGGATATCAACAATTCGTGTGACGATGTATTCAATACAACGAACATCCGGAATGTGTGTTAAAAGAGACTTGAGAATAGTTTTGTGAAATTTTTTATAAAGCCACTCTTTTACAAACTCATTAGGAACAGCTATGAAAACTGTTCCCTCTTCGCTTTTTAAAATTGCTGTATTTTTAAACCAAGTGCTGAAATTTGCCCTAGAGACAGCGTTTTCAATTTCTTTTAAACACTCACTCCACAGGTCGTGTGTCTCTGTTTCTAGTTGTTTTTCTTCCATTCATACAGTATATATACTTTTTGTGTTTTTAAAAATAATGAAATATAAAGATATCTGTAAAAGCATGTGCATAAACTGTGTATAAAAAAGAAAAATCACACTATTTTTTATAGTAGGTTGAAAACACTCATCTGTTGATAATTTTCAAAAAATAGTGTACAGTGGTTTTATGTCACAAACATATCAACCTAAAAAGAAAAAAAGAGCGGTTACTCACGGCTTTCTTGTTCGTAGTAAAACCCCAAATGGTAAAAATGTTCTTACTCGCCGAAGACAAAAAGGAAGAGTAAAATTAACAGTAAGCCAAGATAAATAAGCACAATGCTTAAAAAAAAGGAAAAAATTTCACGAAAAGTCTTCAATGAAATATTTAATACCTCTCGGGTTATTTCTAGAGGTTCTTTTTTTATGGTTAAAAAAGCTATAAACCCCTTAAAAGACAATGAATTTCATGCTTCAGTGGTTATTTCTAAGAAAATAGCTAAAAAAGCCCACGAGAGGAATTACCTTAAAAGATGTTTGTATAGCCTTATACAGCAACACAAAAAAATGAATCCCCTCTTTTTGGGTACATATATTTGCATCTATCAAAAAAAACCCATAAAAATGCATGATTTACAAGTTGATTTTGATACACAATTTAAATCATAAAGAGTTTTCTCTTTAAAAAGGCTCATTTTAGAGTTTGAAAACAGAATAAATCCCATATTGCATGAAAAAAGTACTTATTTACATCATTAATCTGTATCAACAATACATATCACTTGATACAGGATTACCAAAAAAACTTGGATTATCAAGGGGTTTTGTCTGTATGCACTATCCGACTTGCTCGGAATACACAAAACAAGCTATCCAAAAATACGGGGCCATAAAAGGCTCTAAAATGGGCACCAAGCGCATTTTTCGCTGTATTCCAGGCAGTGAACCAACGATAGATCCACTCATGTAACCCACCACTGTAAACTAACCTTTCTTGTTGTCATTCCGAGTTGGAATGTATGAGAAACAAGAAATTTGTGTATAATAGTAATATGAATCCCGTTAGAAGTCAGATTATTTCATAGTAGAAAACGGTATAGATTCACTGACATAACTTTTTAGTCCATTATTACTTTAATTAAAGGACGGAAATCTTTGATTTCCTACTTCTAACGGGATGAAATTTATTTGGAGCACTATTTTTTATAACCCACTCTACAACCTATTAATGTTTTTTGTTTCCATTTCACCAGACCTCGGTATTGCGGTTATTTTACTGACTCTTTTGGTTAAAATAGTTCTTTTTCCACTCTCAAAAAAAGCTATTGTTTCGCAGTTTAAAATGAAACTGATCCAACCTAAAATCGATAAAATCAAAAAAGAAGTTTCAGATAAACAAGAACAAGCAAAACAAACTTTTGCTCTGTACAAAAAAGAAGGAGTCAACCCGTTTTCAAGTTGTGTTGTCTTACTCATTCAACTCCCAATACTATTTGCGCTATACTATGTATTCTTGTCTGGTTTAGGGACTGTTGATACAACACTTCTCTATTCTTTCGTACCTCACCCAGAAACTATAAATAACCTCTTTTTAGGTATGTTTGATATGACAAAACCGAGCATTCTCTTTGGTGTTCTTGCTGGTGTTACTCAGTTTTTCCAATTAAAACACCAACCAGTGATACAAGAAAAACCTAGTGATGAAGCTGATATGCAAGCTATGCTCGCATACAATATGACACGACAAATGAAGTATATACTCCCAGTAGTTATTATTGTGGTTTCTATTAAACTTCCTTCTGCACTCGCTTTGTACTGGATAGTGAGTAATGTTGTTACTCTTATACAAGAACAGTTGATTAAAAAGTCACTACAAAAACACCACGAAATATAATATGCAAAACACTGACATAGAAAAACTCATTCGAGATATATTTGTACTAGGTGAATTTATCAAACCAGAAGATTTTCTACTCAAGCAAGGTACAGATAACCCTCTCTGGTACTCTCTCTCTGTGAGAGATGGGCATATATTGTTAGGAAGAGATGGAGAAACCCTGCATGCCTTTACCCTCCTCATCAAAAGAATACTAGAGAAAAACTTCAACGAAGAAACAGCAAAATCTTTCACGCTTGATATTAATGACTTTCACAAGAAAAGAATAGAACAATTGAAGACGACAGCCCACATGTTGGCAGAACGAGCACGATTTTTTAAATCAGCAATTGACCTTGACCCAATGAATCCTTTTGATAGAAGAATTGTTCATGAATATCTTCAAAACTATACTGATTTAACGACAGATTCTGTTGGTGAAGGGCGTAATCGTCACATTGTCATTACTTATAAACCAAAAGAAATAAATGAATTTGGCCTATAACCAAAACCAAACATTAAAAAAATACTCTTTGTAGGAATCTACAAAGAGTATTTTTTTAATTGTTTACCATGTACAGTAAGTTAGTTTTTTTGTCTATAAATGCAGTATACCGTTCTTCGTTGTCCACTTGAATATTTACGGTATCAATCATCACACCCTCATCTTCTGGGTCCACAAGAATTTCATTATCATAGAGCTGTGTTGGGTCAATACGAATTATCTGGTCACTTGTGTGAATAATACCCTGATACCATTCATCTGGGTAGACCCCACCAGGAAGCACTCGTGGTACCCCACAGTAAATAGTCCCTCCATTTTGGCTCCAGGTGCATTTTTCTGGTAGGGTATCAATACCGAGGCTGTAATTTTTTCCATCTTTTAAATCATGCATTCCAAATATGAGACTTCGCTCAGTTGATTTACTAAAGAGAATTTTTGTCACATCAGGGTTTGTGTTGGTGGTGAGCCCGTAGATATCACCAAGTACCTTTTTTAAGTTTCCTGTTTTTGGATCGAGTGAAAAAAGAAAACCAGGGACAAAACCACTCGCTTTTGTAGTCATCGTCAGTGTTTTTTCATTTGGCCACGCTGGAAGCCATTCAGAAAATGGAGAAGAAAAAACTTGAGTTCTATTTTCATCGATGAGCTTGAACGTTCCACCAAAAGCATTAGTTCCAGAGACTGTTTGGAGAAAGGCAAAATCTTTTTTTGGATTTAAGACGAGGTCCGTAATATTCTTCTGGAGAAATTTTCCAGTCAACTCTCCTTGTGCTCCATCACCACCGAGAATTTGTTTTGGAACAACACCAAAATATGTTTCTATTGTTTGGTTATCATCTTTGAGGTAGCGAATAAATACTCTACTGCCATTTTCTCCAAAAAAAGCTTCATGAATTCTTGGTATTGTTTGGTTTGTGAGACGTCCAGTTTCATTTTTCTCAGGTAAAAAATCATATATGTTACCTGTTGCTTTTTCTACATACCGTACAACTGTCTTTAATACTGCACCCGGAATTACTTGTGGGGTATTTATTGGTGTTGTTTTACAAACAAATGGACTTGAGATTTTCTTTCTTGTTAATTCATCGAGAATACCGGTTGGTTCTCCAAGTTTTTGTGGTACAAGTATATCTTCTTTAAATTTTAATTGGAATTTTTTTACAGCAGAGAGTGTTCGCTCGACGAAGACTTCAGTTTCCAG
The DNA here is from genome assembly GCA_964565825.1 of uncultured Candidatus Saccharibacteria bacterium. Lineage (GTDB taxonomy): Bacteria > Patescibacteriota > Minisyncoccia > Phycocordibacterales > UBA9973 > CAZEPT01. The sequence continues at coordinate 17,436 of CAZMGK010000002.1, forward strand.
TCCTTTTGATCCCGGGCCAGTCTGCGCCAGACCAAGCTCTGGACAATCATTGAGCGTTTGCTGAAGGCGTTTTACTGCTTCCCCTCTTGAACCATATTTGAGTTCTGTATCAAACGTTCCTCGTGGGGTAACTGTTACGGTATTTTCTTCTACTGGGTTCACTGGAGTGACACTATCGGGAAAAAATTCTTTTTGGACAAATGCATATCCAGCAACAGGTTCTTCCGAGACAAGAATAAGCCTACTGTTTGGTTCAGCGTCTTCTATTGTTGTTTGTGTTTGTGTGATATCTGGTATTGTGGGTATTTGTCCTAGTTGTGGAAATATCTCTCCTCCACCAAACGGAAAGTAGTTTTTAAATGTTGCAGTTGGGTCTTCTTTTTTCGCTTTTGAATAACCGAGGTAAGAAATAATAAGCGTACCACTCAATAGGACGAGTACAAGTATGGAAAATATGACGAGGATTTTTTTGAAGTTCATACTTATAGTGTATCTTATTTTCCATTTACTGACCAATGCCAGGCTTCAGTTGGGAGGTTGTAAAATCCATATGTTTTTGCATTTTTTTCAAGCCACAGAAAACCTGGGTTTTTGTTAGTTCGACATTTGTTTGTGTTTGAGACAGATGCATTTTTTGTAAAGCAAATAGTTGTTCCACTAACCCCAATATCAAATGCTAAGCCACTCTGATGCATTGATCTTCCTGGTCGTGCTGTAGGCGGTTTACATTCACCGCTTGGTTTTTCGTATACATTGTACTTTGAATTACCACCACAGTTTTGTTTACGAAGTGCTATTTGTTTCTCCATTGTTCTTCCTCCGTATGCAGTCAGTGTCACCCCATCTTTTTTTGCAGCAGCAATCATATTTTTATATTTTTCTGCAATGTCAGCACATACCGCAATACCTTTTTGGTTTACAGTGTCTATGTTTACCATCCCACCCTTACAAGTAATGGTGGATTTGCTCCCAGTGATTTCTATGTCTTCTCGTTCATACTCAGTTTTTAGTGCCTCTGGTACGTCTATATTATTTGCTACCCCTATCGCACATACGCTCTGCGCTCTATCATACATCGCCTTCTCATCAGCTGTAAGATTCGCTTTCTTTTTAGGGTCAGCTCTCTCTGCAGCCACTCGGGCTCGGAGGCCTAGTAGCGCCTGCATATTCTCCTCGCACCATTTACTTTCACTCAAAGCCCCAATACTCAAACTCGTCAAATCAGGATTAATCGTCCGAAGTATCAACACCGAAGATACTGCCAGAATGAGACCAAATATGGCACCAGTCAATCTTCCTTTTGCTGCTTCTTTCTCTGTAAACACATCACTTCCCATATATTGCACACCAGAAATGACAATCATTACTACCGCAAGTATTCCAATGACTCCAATAGCGACACGTACAAGAGTCCTAATATATGATGCAAGCGTAAAATCCCCTGCACCTCCTGTTCCAACATCACCATCAACTACTTTTTCAAATCCAGGTAGTGGAGCCAAGAGTCTGTATTCACTGATATCAAAGGAGGAGGTTGGTTCGGTTTTTTTGGTGACTTCAACAGAGCCTTGTGCATACACAACACTACAAGAAAGTAAAAACAAAACAACAAAAGCTATTTTTCGCATAGCTCTATTTTACCATATTTCTACAAGAGAAGTTACTTTTTGATTTCTTTCAAGATAGCTTTGTGAAACCGAGCAAATGCTTTTGTGTTGTCGTAAGCATTTTTCCTGTCCCCTTTTCCGTAATCTTTCCATGCTTTTGTCCCAAACTGAAATAATCCCACATACCCACTACTGTTTGTGTAGGTAATACTTTCTGTTGATGTACACCTTTTGTATGACTCAATTCTACAAAATGTCCGCATGATATTGATATCCACACTATCTTCACTTGAAACTTTTTGGAAGACGGCCTCAATGGATGGTTCTATTTTGTTTTTTTGGTCTAAACTAATTTTTTTAAATTGAATAGACCAGTGCTTCAAGAAATTTGCAGGGGTTAATTCAGTTGTACCAATATTTTTTTGTGCGCTACTTCTATTAAAATTAGAAGACATATTTTTATTTACATTTGATTTTGTGTATGGATTGTCTTTAGGAACTTCTTTATACCCATTTTTTGCAGCCCAGAGTATAGCATTTAATCCTCCAATACCTTGTTGGTGCGCCAAGTATTGCAACACTGCAGGATTACCCAGTTCTCCTGGTTCAAGTGTTGTGGTTGGCAGGCTGTCAGCATATTGATCAACAGATACTGATGAAGGCACATCTATTGTATTTGCTGTTAGCTCAACGCCTTCTTTAAATACATCATCCCCAATACTCAAACTCGTCAAATCAGGATTAATCGTCCGAAGTATCAACACCGAAGATACTGCCAGAATGAGACCAAATATGGCACCAGTCAATCTTCCTTTTGCTGCTTCTTTCTCTGTAAACACATCACTTCCCATATATTGCACACCAGAAATGACAATCATTACTACCGCAAGTATTCCAATGACTCCAATAGCGACACGTACAAGAGTCCTAATATATGATGCAAGCGTAAAATCCCCTGCACCTCCTGTTCCAACATCACCATCAACTACTTTTTCAAATCCAGGTAGTGGAGCCAAGAGTCTGTATTCACTGATATCAAAGGAGGAGGTGGATTCGGTGGTTTTTGGGGGGACGGTTTCTACTGATTGCGCGTGTGTTGTAGCTCCTGTGCATAATAAAAACAACATGAGTACAAAGAACGTAAATTTGAAAAATGTATGTGACATAAGTTATTCTAATTCAAGAGTGATTTTATTCTTGGCTGTCAAAAAAAGTTTTTTAGCACTCTCTATATTGAGCTCAAGTGTTGCTGTGCCTGGTTCACTCGTTCCACGCAAAACGAGCTGGTTTTGAATAGGTGGTGTTGTGATCTCACTATCGTTGAGTTTCCAGGCATATGCCAAATCAGTATCCAAAATATTTTTTGGGCTTATAAAGTAAGGCATTGCGACAACTGTTGTGTCTTTTGCACCGAGGCTAGTTGTTGTGTTGATCCCATTACTGAAATCTATCCCTAAAAGCGGGTCTTTTTTATAGAAAAGAATTTTTGGTGTGTATGGTTTTATGGTCAGTGACCCAAGTGCCGTACCTCCTTCAGTTGGTTCATGAGCGACAACACTGAGCTTTTCTTCTTCAACGAGAAAACTTTGTTTGATGGAGATGCTATTTTTCCCATACCCAGAAGCCTGGTTGACTGGTTGATGATTTCTCTTCCACGTGTAGATAACATTTTTTGCGGGTACTATTTGTGTGCCGGTTTGAAAATGAGGCAAGGCAATAACCGTGACAATCCCTTCTGAGCTTGGTAATGCTTTCCCTTTGTAGAAAGGTGGGACAAAACTATCTGTTGCTTGCCACAACAAGTCGAGACCAGACGGTTTTGAAACTATATTTTTTTTAAAAACAATAGTCCCGTTTGGCGTATCTTTGACTATAAGCGTAATGAGCTTCGTTTCACCAATATTCCCAGCGTTAAATTGAAATGCTTTTTCTCCGACACCAGCGAGTTTGAGTACCCCGTCCTCCGTCCATTCTGTGTAGAGTTCATCGACTGAAAATACGTAACTTCCAAGTTTTACCTTAACAATCTGACCTGGCTCGGGAACTTCTGGAAATATATCAAAAAAAAGATCAGTTGGTTCAATTCGAGTTTGTGCACGCAAAATAGGCACGTTTAGAGAAAACAATGTGATAAGTAGCAACAAGACAACACTCTTTTTTAACATGTTTTAATTATAAGTTATAAAAATTAAAATACAAAGGAAATCAAGGTAGACAGAGAAAGGGTGGCGGGGACCGAAGGTCCCCGCCACCCGAGGTTTTGTTCCTATTCTGTAGGTGCTTGGTTTTTGCGGATACTCAAAATCTGTGATGGATCAGACGTAATAATCTGTTCTTCGGTATATGATGCAATAATCTTTATCGCAACATGTTTAAGTCCAGCAAAGAAAATCCCCTCCCCTTTGTTTGATTCAAGTAAGATAAATTTTTCTTCATCTGTGAGGTTGAACGTTTTTTGCAAGAGATCAATCGTTGAGGGTGATTGTTTGAGAAGTAGCTGAAGTGACGAGTTGGTCACAATAGGCACTCCATATGGACTTCGCATGAAATCACCAACGTCTTGGGTAATTGTCGCAAGTCCCAGAAAGTATTTTCGTCCTCGTTTTGCAATAGAGTACAAGAAACTCGCTGTGTCTTCTGATTTCATCATCCACCATGCTTCGTCCACAACAAGCAGTCTCTTTTTGAGTGTTTTGCGGACAGAGTTCCAAATAAAGTGAGTGACGATATACATTGCAACTGGCTTGAGTTCGTCTTCCATATCTCGAACAGAAAATACAACAAACTTTTTATTGATATCAACATTTGATGGCTGATTGAGGAACGTCGCCCAAGAACCTTTTGTATACTTTTGGAGACGTTGCAAGAGCGATTCTGTCCCTTCCATACCAGCAAGCACCATTTCGAGATCAGACAGAAGCGGTGGTTCGATATTTCGAAAATCAGATTCAGGGGTGATGTCTTTGATAGCGTACGTTTCAGAAATCGCCCGGTCGATGGTCGCATCTTCACCCGGGGTAAGTCCTCCAAGCATGATACGGAACAACCCGACAAGGTTAATGATATTTGAACGTAAAATATCAGTAGGATTTTCATCCGGTTGCGGAATTGGCAGGTCAAATGGATTGATGTGGTGATCGGATGAAAGTGAAATATTAAAATATCGCCCACCGACGGCTTCGGCCATAACTTCGTACTCTCGTTCCGGGTCAATCACGATAACCTCTGTGTCAAACATCAGCGTTCGAAGGATCTCAAGCTTGGTTGCAAAAGATTTTCCGGCACCAGAAGTTGCAAACGTAATAGAGTTGTAATTATCAAGTGAAAACCGGTCAAAAATAATGAGCGATGAATTGTGTCGATTGATTCCATACAAAATCCCATTTTCTGAGGTGAGGTCAAAAGAAATAAATGGAAAAATAGAAGAAAGCGGATTCGAATTGAGTTTTTGTCCAATCATCAGCCTGTCAGAGCCAATTGGAATAGTGCTTTTAAAACCATCTTCTTGTTGAAAGAGCGCCGGTTTGACGTAGACGAGTTTTGCTTCAAGGATAGATTTTATCTCATTTTCTGTTTTAGTTAGTTCAAGTTCGTTACTTGCATAGATAGTAATATAGAGACCAACGTCAAACATACGCTCTTGCGCTTGTTGCAATGAATCTCGTAATTGTTCAAGATCACGGTATGCAGTGTCGAGCATCGGGTCACGAACAAGTCCTTTTGCTTCTCGTGTTGCAATCTGACTCTGTACCTCGGCTACTTTTTTTTGAAATGTTCGGAGTATTTTTGTTGTTTCGATAGGATGAATAAATATAGAAATATCAAATACTTTATCCAAATTAATAATCGGTGAAAACCAATTATCATTTAAGTATCTCGGATAAGAAATAACAAAAAAGGTTCGAGTAATTTGTTCCCCAAGCTCGATTGATTTTGGTTGTATTTTAAGGGCAGACGGTGCAATGATGTCTTGAAATTCAAGCGTCGCAGCTTTGTAAATTTGAGATGGGAGTACAGGTAAAATGCGGACATCATTTCCACTTTTTTCAATTTGTGTTTTTTTACCGAAGTTAAATAATCCCATGATTAACTCAATTTGATTGCCTGGGTTGTATCCCCTGGGTTAAATATTTTATAAAATAGCTCTACTACTTCTTCTGTACCGAGCTGGACTGTTCTGATACCAATTCGACTTAACCCTTGTGTAACAACGCTAATTCTTTGTTCTAACTGACTTCTCTCTTCTTCAAAATTCATTTCCGGAGTGTTTTCTGTGGTATTTTTTTTACCAAAAATACTTTTTAACATATCTTCTCCAGTCGCGAGTGGTGTTTGTCCATAAGGAACAACCAGGATGAAACTTTTTTTCATAATAGCGACTTCTTCTGTGAATTGTCTGATGAATTCTATGTACTCTTTTGTTTGTACTTTTAACAATGGTTCAACTTGTTCCTTCATCCGCTCTTCAAGCATAATGAGGTATGGTTTGATATCGAGCCTACGAGATTGTGCCACAATCTGAAGTGTAAAATCGAGTGAATTTAAAAAAGTTTGAAAACCCATAATGATGGCTTGTTGCTCATCTTGGGATTTTAAAGAAAGATTGATAGATGATGCCAAAATAAGCGCACACATCGATCCGTCCTTAAGTGTGATGATTCCATCGCGCACTTCTTTAATTGGTACAAAATCTTGTGCTGCTTGTGATTTAACTGCCATAGTATTATTGTATCACAAACTCAGAAAAATACAGGAATGACCTTAGCTTTGGAAGGTCGTTTCTGTATTTTTCGAGATACTTATTTTCCGTAAACGACCTCACAGAGCCGAGGTCCTTCCCGGAAAAACTTCGTTATTTAATTCTTTTTACTTGTATCTAACACATCGAGACTCCAGCTCATTTCTCGGAGTTTTGACTGAGATACTTTAGGTACAAAGTTTAGGTCTTCTTCTTCAACAACAGCTTTTTTTTCCGGTTCAACATACTCTCGTCTTTTCCAAGTATAGAGTTTAGTGCCTAATTTGTATCCGATCCAGGATTCAACAATTGCGATAAAGGGGCGTTCATTTATTTTATAGAAAGCAAGTGCCAGCGCAAAACCAACTATCGGAATAGCAATAATAAAAGCGATGATATCAGGAAGAAGTTTGAAAAGCACAAAAGCAGCAGCCCCACCTCCAAGGAGATAGATAAATTGTTTGAATGTGAGTGGCCCAAACAACTTGTCTTCAATTTCAATAAATTGTGGAACTTGGAAATACATAGATTAAGTATACACCCCCACACCTATATTTCAATAATTTTTATAAATAGAGAGTAACAAATACGAAACGTGATAAGAAATTCCACCAACGTAACAACTTCCTTGTTGCATTACGAAGTCGATTGAAATATAGGTGTGGGGGTAAATGCAAAATACAGGAGCGCGACCTATGGTCGCGCTCCTGTATTTCTTTTATCATTCCTCATTTTCAATTAGAAATTTGTTTATTACTTCTTTACTACCGTTACTTCATCGAATATTTTTACATTATCTATATCAGATGGTGCTTGAGCCTCTCCTGTTGCTTGTGGATGCATGTGTGTTGGCATACCAGAAAAAGATTTTACAACCGGTTCAGTTACCTGTGTAGTTGTCGGCGCACTTTCTTTTTTTGATCCAAACAAATTTGCCAGAGAAGCAAAGAATCCTTTTTTTGGTGCAAGTGGTATGTTTTGAGGTACTGGTGCAGGAGATACAGGTACTTCAGGCGAAGTGTTTTTAGGTGTAAAGAGTGGATTGCTAAAATTGTCTCCCACATGGGTATTTGCTTCTGTGGCTGTTTTCATGAATGTACCAGCTTTTTTAAAATCAATGAGTGCGTCTATTTTTTGTACGACGTCTGGTTGTGTCTCTTGTGCACGGTTATTCTGATTTTCAGAAATCTGAAGTTTTATATTTCGGATAAGCTCCCCTGTTTCTTCTGGTGTAAATTTCTCAGAGGCGACACCAGGTGTTTGCCCAGCTGGTGGGGTTTGGGTCATTTCTTTTGAAATACTTGGTATTTCTGGAATAGGTGCAAATTGAGTTGTCACTCCATTTACCATGGTGGCTATTCTCGGACTCACGATTTCTTTTGTGACAATTGGTACTTGTGGAGTAACGGGTGGTGTCACTACGGCTTCAGTTTGTGGATTAATTTTTGCACTGAGTGTATTTTTGAGATCGGCAATGTTTTTGAGTTTCTCTTCTTGATTTTGAACCGGCCCTACTGCTTTTGATTGAGGTTTCATGTCAGGAAGCATTGGGTGTGTTGAACCCAAACTATTTGCTATTTCCAGTGCGGATTCTGTTGTCGCAGCAGGTGGTCTACTTGTGGCGCTACTTCCAAGAGTTGGAATTGTTTTTAGAAATTCTTGCGTCGCTTGAGTGTTTCCTGCTGTAGTGTCTTGATGGGTAGGAGTCATATTTATTGGCATAAACACAAGTGTCTCATCTGGTGTTTCTCGGTATGGATCAAGTTTTGGTGCTTCTTCTTTTGGGGTAACAGCCACTGCTGGTTGAACAAGAGGTGCGGTATTGATAGGTTGTGCATCAAGACTACTAGTCACAGGGTTGGGAGTCGCACTGACACCATTTGCACCCATTTCTTTCTTTGCATCAAACGTATTTTTATCAAATGTGGGAATAGCGCTCGTGTTAATACCAGAATTTTGTCCGATAGGTTCTCGGTATGGATTTTGACTTATTCCGTCCGTAGGTATTTTTTTCTGTGAGAGCTCTTCGCCTTTTTTGACTTCTTCTTCTGAATAGAGAGACATTAATTTTTCTCGAATAGGAGCGAATACTTTTTCGTTGATTTCAGTAACAACGTTATCGAGCGCTTCACCAGTGAGATTCATTTGTTCTGCAATATCAGCCTTGTATTCATCAGGTGGTGTCATACCGAGGATAACCATTGTTGTCTCGAGCTCGAGTTGCCCAAGTTTTTCGTAGGTCAGTTTGTGTTTTTTTGCTACTTCAAAAAGATGCATCTGGTAGTCAGATGAAAGAATAACCTGCTGAAGCTCAGTTGGTAATAACTCAAAACGAGTTTTGAGTTCGCCTTCTATTTGTGCAAATACAGGATCCACCTCATTGGTTTGAGGAGTTGCTGACATTGTTTGAGTTTTTTTTATTTCATCCATCCCGTTAGAAGCAGATCGCGATCAGTGTGCGATGTTGCTTGATTAGACTAGTAATGTTTTGAGAAGTATTTTTCATATTTTTTATATCTCTTATGTTGCGATCGCGGCTTCTAACGGGATCCATACCTTATTTTATTATAACACGTTGTCTGGTAATATTTTTGTTTTCCACAGGTTTTTGTTTTTTTGATAATTTCATCAGTAACTAAGAGCTGTTCAGTTCTAGTGATGTCCTCCTCCATGATCGTCATGCCCTCCGCCGTGTCCACCTCCTCCTCCACCTAAGTTCCCTTTGAAAAGATTTTCAAACCAAGAACCATGAGGTGTGTGGTAAACAGCATGACCATGTGGTTCATGAGTGTGTCCTGCTTCTAACGCATGACCCATCGCATGCCTAGAGCTACTCCAGTTTTCTGCTGAAAGTGTATTGGTAAAACCACGTTGTAGTGAAGTGAGTACTCCTCCTCCACCTAATCCATTGATAGATCCAACGACTGCACCAAGTACTGCACCTGGTATTGATCCGGTGAGTGCACCAAGCATTGCTCCAGAAAGCCCTCCTCTTAAACCACCAACAATACGTTGTCTTAAATCATCACCCATATTTGCCCAACTTTGGGCCCTGAATGGAGCAAGCATAGTATCTCTCATTGTACGAACTGTATTAAGAGATTGTCTTCTTACGGCGTTTTGATCATCTGCATTTATATGGGCATTATCGTAGTTATGATGCAAAAAGTCTGCATATTTACGCATGGCATTTTTACGATTTAAGTTGATACCATCTTGATTATCTGTAATGTCTTTTTTCAGTTTTGCACGTTCAGCAGCGTTTGCATTTATATTATCAATTTCAGGTTGACTATATCCAGCAGCTTGTAAATTTGTTGTTGTTGTTGGGTCAATAGGCTTAGACAGGCTTCCACGAAGTGCTTTAATTTTATCCTGGTTATTTTTAACAATACCTGCATTTACTGTGTTTGGTCCACTTACTTGAGCTTGTTGAACATAATTACTGTTCTCTCCCTCCAGCGCTTTAATCTTGTCTTGAATTTCTTTTTCCTCTTGCTCTAGTTTATCTTTATTTTCCTTCATCTCTTCTTCGTGTTTTTTTCGTTGTTCAGAAGAAAGATCAATGGTTTTCAAAAACTCTGCTTTTTTATAAGCAACTCGATCTCTAGAAGCTTGGGCACCTCCTGTTGTTTGGTCTACCCCGAACCCAGTTTTTGCTAATCCTGCGTTTAGGTTTAATCCAGTAGCACTTGAGAATGTATTTCCTACAGCGGTATTTCTAATATCAAAACTCCGACCAGCAATCTTTTGTTTAGCTTTAATTTTTTTCTCAGCTTCTGCTTGAATTGCTTTAAAATCCATTCCTTTGAATGAACTGTTGCTATTCTGCATTCTTTTAAGTGCTTCATTGTCTCCTTGTGCTGCAAGTTTCCAATCTTTATTTTTTTCATCACTAAGCCAGTCCGCTGCTCTTCCTCCAAACACCTTAGATCCTAACCTTGCTGCTCCGCCACTTGCTACTCCTATCGCCGCTCCGCCAGCAAATGCGGCGAGTTTACCGACACCTTCGGTGAGTTGTCCGCCAAAGGTTCCAGACATTTTTTTTGCAATTTTTCCAGACATGACCAGAAGTCCGATGATAAAGGCAAATTGGAACAAGGTCATAATGAGAAACGGTGTTGATGTAAGTCCGCTTGGATCAGCCATGATGCTCGCAGTAAAATCACTCTGGATCAAGATGATGATGAGAAATATAAAAAACAGATACACTGCAGGGTAAAATGCAGCTTCGAGCATGTTGTGGAGCCAGTCTTTCCAGCCCAAATCTTTGACATCAAGCGGTCCTCCACCGTGACCTCCACCTTCTATGATGGTCGAAGTAAATGCAAATGGCGACATGATCATTCCGACCCACAAAGAAAGCACTCTTCCCAAAAATGCAAAAGATACTTTTACAAAAATCCACATGGCGGTGATGTTGACAAATGTTCCCAACAGAAGGATGAGCCATATTGTTCCAATGTCTACTTCTCCCCCACTTTCTTCACGAAGTTTTTCGTAGCCCGTATTTGAAATGTTTGTGAGATTGAGTCCGTCAGCAAGGGCTTCGGAGATTGCTTTTGGTTTGATATCTGGAGTATTGAGCGCACCTGCTACTTCGTCTATCTCGCCTTGGGCACTTCCGGTGATGCGTATCTGGTTGTAGAACACCCGGGCGGAGATATTTCCCATGTCGATAATAACTCGAGAGAAAAAGAGTGAGAAGTTAATGAGCAGTCCGATGACGACGATGTTGACGATGGTTTTGTTGGCTTGGTAATGGTGGTCGTTGATGACCATTTTGAATGCAGTCCACAAGAGGATGAAAATAAAAAAGATGTTGCAGACGTCTCGTACGATGGTCCAGCCGGTTTCTATAAAACTATTTTGGTAGATGGAACTCGAGAGAGAGATTGCCATAAACGCATCCATGAGCCCTGCTGCTCCTCGGAGAAAAAAAGAAGAGAGACGGAAGATAGTGTTGTAGTAGGCCAATGCAAAACAACCAAGCAGTAGGTCGCCTGGATGAGTGAGTGGTGTACAGCGGATAGATGCACCAAAGATTGCGTCACTTTGAACTTCACTTGTTTCGCTTGATCCATTTGAAGTGCCGTTTACGGCGTCGAGTTCTTCTGGTGATTTGTTGCCTGTACCAACAGCGGTGGTTACAAATGAAGTTTGCTCTGTGATGACAGTTACAGCAGTATCACCAGCCGCACCTGTTTCTTCGAGGATAATACGATAGTAGTATTTTGTATTTGGTTTAAGATCTGTTAAGACAACGTTGGTAGACAGAGCTCGTTTACCAAAGAAGTTTGCTGGTGCATTGATGCGTAAAAAAAATGGAGAGATGTTGTATGAGCCACTATTTCCAAGGACATTACCATTTTTTTGTTGAATAAATTTTGAGCGATCTGTCGTGAAAGGCATTCCTGTAGGGAATTTGAGACGACTCGAAGAATACTCCGGACCACCTTGTTTTATATGGTACGTAGCCGGACCCGGTGTTTCTGTGAGTTCAGTATTAGTTACTTTTTCTGCGGGACCAACTTCAAAAAGCTGGAGGAAAATACCTTCTGACATACTTGAATCTATTTTGTCAGAAAAAATAGCGTTCCAGCCACCAAGGTAGTCACCTTCCCAGACATATTCTTTTGGCTCGGCTGTGTCTTCTGCCGGACTAAAGTTGTTTGCTATGGCGACGCGCACATTGAGTACTGCTGTATTTTCACCGGCGTATGCTTTAGTTGCACCGGCGGCTTCTGGCTTGAGGTCAAAATCACCTCCTTGTGATTCACCAAATACGTCCGAGAGTTCGAGCATGCCATTTTTTTCTGGATTTTTTGCTTGGGCTTGCGCATCTTGTACACCCCAAAGAGGCGTGAGTGTTGAGAACACGATAAAGAGTATTGCAATGATGGCACCGAACCGTTTCATTACTTTAATAATACAACTAAATAAGAAAATAAGAAAGAAAATTCAGTGTATTTCGCTACCAGTGAGGCAAGACCTAACGAGAAACTCGTTAGGTCTTGCCTCACTGGTAGCACGTGCTATACTTTATTCATGGCAATACGTAAAATTTCATTCGCGTCTCATGAATTTTATCATGTATACAATCGGGGAAACAGTAAACAAAAGATTTTTCACGACACTCAGGACTATAAACATTTTGTAAATTTATTATACATAGCAAATACACTGGAGAAATTTAATTTGTATGATTTATTTCAGAGTAGCAACTTCCAAATATATAATTTCGATAGAAAAGACACACTTGTTCACATCGGCGCGTACGCATTGATGCCAAACCACTTTCATGTTTTGCTGACCGAAGCGCAGGACGGCGGTATTAGTAAGTTTATGCAAAAGCTCGGTACCGCGTACGCAATGTACTACAATCAAAAATACGACAGAACAGGATCGCTATTTGAAGGAAAGTTCAAAGCACGCCATACAGACTCGGATCCTTATTTGAAATATACTTTTTCTTATATCCACCTCAACCCGGTGAAGTTGATCCAAAATGATTGGAAAAAAGATGGAATTAAGAATAAAAAACAAGCATTAGATTTTTTACAAAAATATGAGTATAGTAGTTATTTTGATTTTCTGGGTGTAGAGAGATTACAGAGTAAGGTCTTGAGCAAAGAGGCATTTCCAAGGTATTTTCCTAAAAAAGAACATTTCCAGAAAGAAATTTTTGACTGGTTGTCGTTCGGAGAGAATATTATTGAAGTATAGTATTTTTAGAAGGCAAGGCCCCCCTCAAAACTTCTGGAAAAAGCAACAAAGCCGCGCCCTTCGGGCGCGGCTTTGTTATGTGAAAGAGTTGCAGATCGTTCAGAAAGACACAGTTGTGGGATCAGATCGTTAAGTCAGATACAGATAATTGATTCTTTCTGTTATCCTCCCTATTTCTGATCTTCGTAGAAAGAGAGAGATGCTCTGTAGAATTTATCACAATCCATTTCAAAATCATCGTAATCCTTACAAGTGTCACATTTCCATGGTGATTCATCTTGCGTGTACTTACCACCAATCCATATTTGAACTGACCTTCCTGGGTCATAAGGTGATGTACCATTACCTACAGCTCCTCCACTAACCCCAACGGTTGTTGCCCCAACTCCACCAAAAAGAATATTAGGAACTTTTTTATTTGAGTACGCTTTAGTGCTTTTTTCTTCCCAATTACAAAATAGTTTTTCACCAATATCTTGTCCTATAATGTCATCCGCAAGAGTTTTTCTCTGAGCAATACATTTTGATATAAGTGAGTTTGGATTTTTTTTGTTGAAGTTTATTTCGACATCACTGAGTGCAGCTTCTTTATCAGAGATAGTATCTTCAAGTGTTTCATCTGTACTTACCGATTGTTTAATACCAGAGTATTGTTTTTTGAGGGTCACTAGTGTTGCATTATCGAGGTTTCCATTTGCTAAGACTGTTTGGATAGCTTCGAGCGTATTTAGAGCTCCAACACGTTGAGAATATTTTTTCTCGTTGCTGATTAGCTCAGCTGATAATGTACTTACTTGTGACAATTTAGACATTATTGATATAGAGCTTGGGATAATAGAAAGCATTGATAATTTTGTATTTGAAACTTCTTGTGTTTTATACCGTTCAAGTTTGGTAATCGCATCTTGTGCTTTTTCTGATTTATTTTCATTTTTCTTACCTTCTTTTTTATTAAGTTTTGCTATTGAGCGATTAAATTCATCATTGAGTCTTTTTTCCCAATTGAGATCTGGTCCTGGTAAACACTCATCGAGCTCTTTGAACTGGGCTGGTTGGGCGCGAAGTGTTTGAAGGAGTGTTTCAAGCTCTGCTATTTCTAGTTTTGTTTTTTCAATACCATCTTGTAGGTCAGGATGTAATTTATTTGAATCATATGGACTTTGAATCTCTATTGGATTTTTCCCATCAGCAGAATACCATGCAGAGTTTGTATTTGCTCCATTTCCCACACCAAGTGTTATAGTATTTTCGTCAGTTGCTCCAATACCACCAGCGTAAATTTTTTGATCTCCTGTTTTTGTTGTTGCTTTGGTAATCATCTTGTCGAGACCGTTGGTAATAAAGACAGCAGCCATGTCGACGAGCGAGTCTACAATGGAACTTCCTGATGAAGAATCCGCTATTTGTTTATCGATTGTTCCAGTAAGTGTTTTACCAAGCATTTCTTTGGCCATTGATCCGGGTGTTGTTGTTTCGTATCTAATACAATTATCAACAGTGAGTCCTGGTAATGCATAGGTGTTATTGAGTGCGTCGCTTACTACACCAGTTGCCTGACCAACAGTAGTTCCTGATCCACTGATAAATTTCCAAAATTCATTATCAGACTGAGAAGTTGGTGGAACGTTTACTTGTGTACTTTTCTTTGCTTCAAATATGTTTTTTGCAAATGTGACTGTATCACCCGCATTGTATTTTTTAGACGCGCTAAATGTTGCAGGCGGAGTGGGTGGAGCTGAGCCAAAGGCACCTGTTGTATTTGCTGAACCCGGTGTACCTGTAATATCAATAGCCCCGCCTTGATCTGGTGGAAGTGATGACGTAATTGGTTTTTGAGTTTTAAATTTTGAAAAATCAATTTCAGATGCTGGTTCTTTTCCTGGTGCATATTCGACACATTTACGAAGTGAGAGGAAGCCATCATTTTGTACAAGTTCTTTTTCTTGTTTAAGGACAGCCGTAGCTTTCTTTTCTTCAACGGTTGTTTTTGAAGAGAGGTATGCTCCAAATGGACTGTTTTGTGGATTTCGATTCATGCCTTCCCAGGTTTTCCAGCCACCTCCTTCAGAGAATTTTCCTTCCTCGGTAAATGCTTTCCAGTTTGGAGAGTATTTGTCCAGATCAAATACCGGTGTTTTATCTTTGTTGAGTGCGCTTGTTACCAGACTTCGAGCGAGGTCTTTTGCGTACGGGCATTCATTACTATTGCAACTATCACCAACGCCTTGAATCGTGGATATCAACTGCTGGTCTTCGATGTTTTTCAGAAGAGAATCTTGGTTTTGGACATAGAACGGTTGGCCGCCACTATTGGACCCATCTTCCCAAGGACCAAAGCCGGTGATAGCCCAGTTGACTGTTTTTTTGAGCATTTTATTGAGGACTTTGTTGGCGAGTCTTTTGAGTGCACCTTTCCCGACTTCTGTCACCACTTGTTTTATAACACCGATTGTTGTTGGCGGGTCAAAACTAATGTCGCCAAAACCAAGAAACGCTTGCGCTCTCTGTGGTGTAGTGAGTACCGCGACATTTCCAAAAACCATAAGAGTAATAAGAAGTGACGCAAAGAATTTTTTCATAGTTTTATTATATGTTATTGGCTCATAAGTTCAAGTAGCTTTTGGTAATTTTCCAAAACTGTTTGAGCACTCAGTAACGCTGACAATGCTTTTGCTGGATCTTCCTCGTGCTGTCCGAGGTCTGCAAAGAGTGAGTATAGTTGTTCGAGTGTATTAAGATATTCCAAATGGATGGTGATGTATTTGTCGGGAACCAATGTCTTTTTGATGAAATCTCTTTCTTTTTTGAATTTTTGAGCTGTCTGCAAATATGGAGCGACGATAGAAGCATCTATGTTTTTTTCATAGTTTGTAATGAGCTCGATATCGGTTTGTGAAACAGGTGCACGCTCTTCAACACTTTTTTTTATCAGATATGCATAAGCCTTATTTTGGGCTGTTGTTGCTGTATTCATAATGGTGATGTCGGTAATGGTGTAGATTGTGTTTTCTCTTTGAGCAATATACTTGGCGATTTCGTCAGTGATTGCTTCTTGGCTTTCAGCTGTGAGGATGCCGTTTTGATTAACGGCTTTTGCGATAGTCAAAATATCACGAGTGAGTGCCCCGGTTCTTGTTGTGTCATTTTTGAGATCGTTTGGATCCCCGCCTTCTTCTTTGATATATTGTTGAATCTGGCGGATTTCGTCATAGTCGCTTGAGCCATCCCCGTCTGAGTCTGGGTTGTTGATATCAGTTCCCCATAAACCCTCTTCCCAGTCTTTGAGTCCGTCGCCGTCGGTGTCTTTTTCTAAGGCGTCTCCTACGACAAGAACTTTTCCTGTCATCTTTTTTGATCCGCTATAAAAAATATTTTTGTTTTTGATAGCGCCAACGAGAAGTACAATACCAACGAGCAGTACAATACCAATGAGCGTTTTAATAAATTTTTTACTTGGTAATAGCTTCCGGTTGATCATGCATCTATTCTAGCATAAGTTGGTTTGGTCTTGTTAGTGTGTAGTGCACAGGAGAGGAGAAAAAAATGAGGGGCGCCCTTCGGGCGCCCCTCATTTTTTTGTACGAGCTACATCAATCGAGAGAGTTCAAGCCAAATTTCAAGCGGTATTTGTTCTGGGCGGATATTTTGGTCGAGGGTGTGCAAGGTGAAGTACTTTTGAAGCACTTCTTTTTGGAATAATGGAAGTATGTTTGAGAAAGCTTTTTTCCGCTTGGCTTTGAAGCCCGTTTTTATGAGTGTAAAAAAATCTTCCTCCTCTTTTTTGTGTTTAAAGCTCTTTTGATTGATACGTATTTGAACAATCGCCGAATCAACATTTGGGCTTGGAAAGAATGAACCTCGAGATACTGTGCCAATATATGTTGGTACGCCGTATGCTTTGACTGATAGAGATAAAACACTTTCTTTTTTGTCTTTGGCAACAATACGCTGTGCGACTTCTTTCTGAACTAGAAATACAAGTATTTCTGGTTTCGTTTCTCTCTCCAGAAACAACCGAATAATTTCTCCCGTAATATAGTATGGAATATTTGCAATGACGTTATATTTTTTTGTTTTTGCCCCCTCTCCTATAAAGGCTCGGGTTTTAGTGAGGTTGTCTAGGTTTAAAATATCGCCCTCCACCAGAATAAACTTTTTCTTCTGTACATACTCTTGAAATAATTCGGACAGATACGGAATGAGGTCTCGGTCTTTTTCAATAGCAAAGACAGTCGCACCTGTTTCGAGAAGTTTTTTTGTTAGCGCACCACGACCTGGTCCAATTTCGAGCACGGTACTTTTTGGATTGAGTTCCCCCGCAGTAACTATTTTGTGAAGTGCACCCTCTGAAGTCAAAAAATTCTGCCCCAAAGACTTCTTGGCAGGCAAGCAGGCAAGGCCTCCCTCAAGTTGAGGGAGGCCTTGCCTGCTACTTCCTCTGAGTGGTTGCATGTTTTTTTTGTAGTTTTTTTGCTGTTTCATATTTGTACTTTCCAGTGAGGCAAGACCTAACGAGAAACTCGTTAGGTCTTGCCTCACTGGTCTAATCAATATACACTATTCTTCCGGTTTGTGGAGGATCTTTTCTCTTGGCTTGTTTGATAAGGTCGATGGGTATATCGTAGAGAAATTCTGATGGGGTTTGCACTCCACGCATCCCGAATATGGTTCGAGTTGTTGCGTAGGTCAGGTAGAGTATTTCTTTTGCGCGAGTGAGTGCAACATAAAACAGTCGACGTTCTTCTTCTTGGTCTTCTTTTTTGACTCTACTGTCACGCTCATGTGGAAAGAGTCCGTGTTCAAGTCCAACTACAAAAACACAGTGGAATTCAAGTCCTTTTGCAGCGTGCACGGTCATAAGTCTCACTCCTTTTTTATTTTTATCATCATCAAGTGTGTCTTGGTCGCTATGGAGTGATGCATTTTCTAAGAATCGCATCATCCCTTCTTCGACTTCGTCATGACCTTTTGCAAGTGTTACTAACTCTTCGAGGTTTTCTCTTCGTGTTTGTCCTTCGTCTGTTTTGTCATTATAAAATTCGTAGATACCAGAGAGTGTAAGGACTTGTCGGACAACTTCACTTGGTTTTTCTGTTTGGATGAGTGTGTTGATTTTTTCAAGTAGTTTAAAGAATTGATCTACTTCACTTTTCGCTTTGGGTGGAAGGTCCTCGCGTCTCCCTTCAATAAGTTTGAGAACCGTTGTTTTCCCTATTCCCCGCGCTGGTGTGTTGATGCATCTTTTTATATCAGTCCAAGATTCTGGATTTTGCGCAGCGCGAATGTACGACAGGATGTCTTTGATTTCCTTTCGTTCGTAAAATTTTGTTCCAGTCATTGTGTAGTGAATGCCACGGTCGATTAAATATTCTTCAAAAATACGAGATTGGAAATTTGCTCGGTAGAGTATTGCAATATCTTCTGGTTGTACCCCACTATCCCAGAGTTCGACGATACTATCGACAACGTATTCGGCTTCATCGCGTTCACTGTAGAGTTCTGCGACGGTTATCTTGTCTCCTGCGGTTTTGTCAGTGAAGAGATTTTTTGGAATACGCATTTCGTTTTTCTCGATGACTGCGTTCGCTGCAGAGAGGATAACATCAGTCGAACGATAGTTTTGTTCAAGAAAAATAAGTGTCGCACCTGGAAAATCTTTTTCAAATTGAATCATGTTTTTTATCTGCGCTCCACGCCATGAATAGATATTTTGGTCTGTGTCCCCTACTGCGCAAATGTTTTGTTTTTCATTGGTGAGTAATTTGACGAGGTCATATTGCACACCGTTGGTGTCTTGATACTCATCAATGTGGATATAGTCAAAACGAGTTTTGTAGTAAGTGCGGACTTCGGCATTGTTTTGCATCATCGTGAGTGTTCTTAAGAGGAGATCATCAAAGTCATATGCTTTTTCTCTTTCCAATTTTTTCTCATACTTTTCCCAGATGTCTTTGGTGAGTTCATCAAAACTACTTTCAATGTATTGGTTGAAATTAAAAAAATCTACTCCGCGTCCTTTGTATCTTGAGATAATAGACTGGAATTTTTTTGGTTCGTACTGTTTTGGGTCGAGTCCTGCTTCTCTGACAGATTCTTTGATCATCGACAAACTATCGTCACTATCGAGAATAGAAAAATATTTTCCACGACTGTGGTGTGTATGTTGCTCACGAAGTATCTGTACACCGAGTGAGTGAAACGTAGTGATCAGTGGTCCACTGTCATAACCTTGTGCTCCAATGAGACTGTATGCTCGTTCACGCATTTCTTTTGCTGCTTTGTTGGTAAACGTAATAGCTAAGATGCTTTTTGGGTTTACTTTTTTCTCTTGTATAAGATATGCGATACGCGTGGTGAGCGTTTTTGTTTTGCCGGCTCCTGCTCCAGCGACGATGAGCACTGGCCCATCGGTCATTGTGACTGCTTTTTGTTGTTCGTTATTGAGACCGAGGAGGAGTGAATTCATGGGGAAAGTATAGCATACTGCGCAAAACTTGTTTTGTCATTCCGGATGAGGTGAATTGCTCTGCAAGAGAGTATACCCTGGGGTACTTGATCCGGAATCTAGATTCTTGAAATAAGCAGTCCTGGATACCGGGTCAAGCCCGGTATGACAATGCAAAATGCAAACAACAAGGAGCGAGGCCTTCGGCCTCGCTCCTTGTTGCTACTACATAGGTCTGTCCTATGTACCTACCTTCTCTTTATCTTATCTCCCTCCTAAAAATATCTGAGCCAGTATATCAAAAAAACTATTGCCACGTGTTGGAGGACCATTTTTCACACTCGGACCTCTGTATATATAGACATCTTTTGATGCATAAGACGGTGTGCCTGGGTCTACTTGTGTCTGTGCAAATCGAGAATTGTTACGTTTTGCTTCAATATCATTTGTTTCCTCTTCAGTTGTTAATTCTTCTTGTTCAAGTTCTGTGGGTTGTATGTACTCACCAGTACTTGCCGCTGATTCAGTTTCTAAGAGTGTTGGTTCAATCACATCGTCGTCTGTCGACTCAACTGATTCGCTAAATTCTCTTGGCGTATGCGTACTTCCTGCGCCTGTGTTGTCATCCAGAAGTGTCGGCTCTATGTATTCGTCATCAGTGTTTAGTGGTTCAAATTCACGTTTGATTGATTCTCTCAAGTGCTTGATATGTGTATCTGTAGGTGTTGAAGGGTGTGTATTTTCACCACCTACTGTGTGAGTTTTTTCGTAGACATTCCCGTCGACTTTGTCGAGGTCTTTTTCAAAATGCCCTTGGACCCTGTCTTCACTATCCATTTCTATCCATTTGTCACCAGTCAGTACTTTCTCATGAATGAGTATTTCTTTGCCTTCAATCTCTATTTCAAATGCAACCGGTTTATCACCAAACACCCATCGTTCAGATCCATCTACTGTGGCGTACCCTTCAGCTAGTGCTATTTTATGGGCGACGATACCAGAGAATTCATGCAGTCCTTTTTGTGTTGTTATATCCCCGTCATAATGAAGTATTGTTTTTAATTTTTCTGCCAATACTGTATCGTGTTCTATCTCAGCACGAAATGCATGTTCTGGTCCCAGCCCAGAACCTGGTGCAATAATTGTATGTTCATCGGGCGTGATGTCCGTACTCTTTGTTCCTAAGGTAGCTTCTCCTGTCTTTGGAATTTTGTCACTTGCTTGATCTGTATCAGCGGGCCCTGTATTTGTATGTGCAGGATCTGTTGTATCAAAATTACCAGAAGCCAAATCTCCCGCTTTCCACGGCATCTGCGCATTTTCTGACATCCAGTCTTTTGCTTCATGCCATTTTGCACTCACCTGGTCACTCAATCCAGTTTCTTTGTCTAGAGATCCACCAGCTAAACCTCCAAGGAGTGCTCCTCCAACAGCCATTCCTCCTTTTGCGAGTACGTTATAACGTTGCATCAAACGGTCTATTGCTTCTCTTCTCTCATCATAGCCACTTGTCTGAATTTTCTTAGCCTGATAGTCATTTTCTAGCTGGACCATTTTTTTATCAAGAATTCCTTTCAACTTTTTTTCACTCAAGACGGTATCAGCAAGCAACTTACCAAGTCGCCCACCCACAAGACCTCCTGTGTATCCAAGAGCGCGGTGTGCAAAGAACAGCGCACTAAATCCACCTCCGAGTCCTGCATAGAGCGACGACGTGGCAGCGAACCCGACACTTTTTTTAAACCACTTACTTCCCACCGCTTGTTTTAGTCTTGGCTTGTCTTCCAGGTTTCTTTTGGTCCATTCTTGAACACTCGCCAACATCTTTTCGACTGTATCTTTATTTGCTTCCCATACTTTTTGCTTGGCTTCACGCAGTGCAGTGTTTTCATTTTGCGCAAATTGTAAGTCATTATTTTCGAATCCTTTCAAGATTTCTTTTTCAGCAGTATTTGCAGTGTCGCCTGTGGCACCCTTGACCGCATGCGCGTATCTTCTTTTAAATGTATCTATTTTTTCTGTGCTCCAATTTTCGTTCTGCAGTTCTCTTACCTTGTCTTCTAGTCTCTTTTCAATAAAGAGTTCGCGTGTTTTGTCTCCTTTCTGGTCTTTTTCTGTGTTGTATAGGTCACGTTTTATTTTTACACCATAGTTCTGTTCCATGTTGGCGTCTTTTTTCCCAAGTCCAAGCCAGTTGATTACTTTGTCGGCATATTTATACACAAGATGACCTTCTTTGACACCCTCGTCGTACCTATCCATATACTTTTCTCGGGCAGAAGCAATTTCTTGTTCTTGTTCTTGTTTTGCTTGGTTGAAGATTGTCCTTCTGTCAATTTCTTTTGTCTCTTTCTTTGAATTTGTTTTTCTTTTTACTTCAGCTAACACTTGTTCCCTGATTATTTTTAATTTTTCTTCATCAGAGGGTTCCGTTGGTTTTGGTTCTGCGTCAGGAGTTGCACTTGTCGGAGATACCATCTTTTCTGTATTTTCAAGAGCTTCCAATTCTTTTTGTTTCGCAGTTTTTTTAGTCGTGATAATTTCTTTTTGAGTTTGGTTTTCAAGCAAGAGAGCCTCTTTCTCATCTTTGAGTTTTTGCATTGCTTCTTGCGTCATGGTATTTTTTTCTGGTATTGTTCTTTCTGCTAATTCTTTTTGTTGAAGCTCTTTTCTTTTTGCATGTGCTTCGTTCACGTCTTTGGTCCATAATACTTGCCCATCTCCATCTTTCCAGAGATAGTCGTCTTTGTTTTCATCAACAATAGTGAACCCTTGACCTTTTGATTCAACAACTATAAATGTTTTCTCACCTTCTACCTTTGGAGGGTTTTCAGTATTCATACTATACGTTCTCTTTTAACATACTCATAACACTCGACCCCACTTTTTTTACTACTTCAGGGAAATTTTTTACATGTGTTTCAAGAAACGAAACAATCTCGTGCATCGGCGCATTGTCGTCAAAGAGTTTTTCGAGCGTCTCTTGTTCAGGTTTTTTGAGTTGAATACTGGAAATAGCAACTACTCCTTGAAAAATGAGGAGTCCGACTTCACTTTCGACATCTTCTTTTATTTCTACGGGAAGTTCTTCCCCTTCCCACAGGCTGTAGATGCTTTTGAGAAATTGTATTGTTTGTTCTTGTTGCATATAGTATGTGATGTATCCTTATGAAGGATTGGTTATTAGATCTCTATCCTTGTTTTCTTGAAGTGCGAGTATTTTGTCAATCTCTTCTATTCTTTTATTATTTTTTTCTATGATAGATTGAGCCTCCATAATTTCTTTTTCAAATTTGGCTATTCTATATTCTGGTATACGTTTGCGATACACTGGGCCATCGAGGATTTCATTGTAGAGTACACCACTCGATTGAGGTCTCCCTTGTATATTGAGTTTAGCTATTTCACTGTCTGTAAATGTGTTGAGTATTTCCAGAGGCCAGCCAAACTCTCTATGCAATTTATTTTGGATAGCAGCTCTGTGGGTGAGTGGTCCAACTATTTCCATCCGGGCGGGTTTGGCTTCTTGACTATCTCTTGGAACGGTTGTTTGGTAGATTGTCTTATTTCCCTTTGCTATTTTAGCATACCCAAGCTGGTCAGGATTAGGGAATTTTTTTTTATTTATACTCGAGAGAGATTTTTTTCTTAATTTTGTGTTGGTCTCGCTATGTGTTGGGTTACCCTGTAAGTGAGTATAGGTGAAAGTATTACTTTGTTGTTTGTTGGTAGGGTTTGGTATCGGTTCTTCGTCATCTACTTCTTGTATATTTTTATCATACAAGAGACGATCAATAATACGAGAACTATTCTCTCCTGTTCTCTTTTTCTTGTATTTAAAATAGTCCTGTACCTCTGGTGAGGGAGTATATGGTTCTTCTTTTCGTCTCCCCTTTAAATCTACTTCCGGTGTTTTCATAGTGTTTTTGTGTAATGCATTTTTATAAAAGTCAATTTGTGTGTTCTAATAAAATACTGCTATTGACTGTGGGCTGTCAGTTTACTAGGATTAGAAGAGCGGTGTACTTTATATAGTATACTCCTTAATACCAATAAATACAGTAGTTTCTGTTAATTGACCAAAAGGACGAAAAGATCCATAAAACTACGGTTTTTGGACAAAAATGGCTTATTTTACATACTAAAAAACAAAATACACGATACCATACATATCTCACTCGTGTATCAAAAAAAGCTCTTTTTACTCAACCAATCAGTATTCCTGTTTTGGCTCATTCGTCTGATAAACGAGTTCTTTTTTCGGCGTTCCTTCTTTTCTCTGCACTCTGTGTTGGGGTGCCAGTGTATACAGCGCACGCTTCATTTTTTTCTGACCTGTTTAAAAGTGCTCAAGCAGAAACCCCGGAATCAAAAGATCATATTCATACAATGATTCTTCCGGATCCCGGCATGCAAACGCTTTCTGCGCCGGAAAAAATAGCTTTGGTGACTCACAACGACGATATGGGTCAAGGTTTTCTTGAGCCAGTGGTTGGTCCATTGGGTACTCAGGCTGTTGCCTCTGAAGAAATTCAATCAGACACTATTTCTGTCTATACAGTTCATGCTGGGGATTCACTCCAGAAAATCGCTCAGTTGTTCGATGTTAGTGTAAATACGATTCGTTGGGCAAATAATCTAACAAAAAATTATACACCGAAAGCTGGTGATGTTTTGGTTATTTTACCTGTTGATGGTGTTTCGTATGTCGTTAAGAAAGGAGATACACTGAAATCCATTGCACGTGCGTACGGGGCTGATGCCGAAGAAATCGGGCGTTTTAATGGTTTGGAGCTTGATAGTGAGCTTGCATATGGTGAAACACTTATTATTCCAGATGGTGAAGTACATGAACCAAAACCTGTTACACCAAAAAAACAAACGACAAAATCTAAAGTTGTTGCGGGTGTTACAAAGCTCGTAAAAGGGTGGGGTGGAAAAGATCTCGGTAACTACTACACCAGACCACTTTTGGGTGGTAGGCTTTCCCAGGACCTTCATGGGCAAAATGGTGTTGATATTGCGGCACCAAATGGTACACCGGTGTATGCTGCGGCTGACGGTGTAGCGATTATTGCCCGAACCGGCGGATATAATGGTGGATATGGAAATTATATTATCTTGAAACATCCAAATGGCACACAGACCGTGTACGGGCATCTCTCAAAAGTCTTGATTGCTCCAGGTCAATCTGTTTCCCGTGGTGAAGAGATTGGTAAAGTCGGTACAAGTGGTAGGTCAACTGGCTATCACCTGCACTTTGAAGTCCGAGGTGCGAAGAATCCGTTTGGTAATAGTTAGAGGGAAGATTACCAACATTTGATGTCTGACAGTAACACATAAATACAATACATACAGAGCGCGGCCGTAGGCCGCGCTCTGTATGTATTGTGTCTTTCTAAAACCTAAAACCCTATCCCGCAATTTCTGCCTTTTGAGTAAATCCGAACTTGTTTTTGAGTGTAAAGAGTAGTTCAGAGAGAGATTGTTTTTTGTAATACGCTGGTTTAAAAGCGAGCGTGTATTTTGCTTCATGAAGAAGTATGGCATTTTCTACACCGACATACCGGAGATGCCATGGTTCGTACATATACCCTGTTTTTTCTTCTTCATTTTCTGGATAACTCACAATAAAACCATACAAATGAGCATTTTTTTGAATCCAGGCACTTTCTTTTGAGAGTGCAAATCTTCCAGGGCTGAGTTCACTTGCTACATCTACAGTGAGACCGGATTGGTGTTCTGAGTGTCCCGGTGGGGCAACTCGAGGGTATTTAACATTTTTTGCGTAGGGAGCATAATCCCGGTGTATTTTTTGCTGTTCGTAGTATGAGCGAAATCCTGAATTTACACTGAGCTTGAGATTGTTTCTTTGCATTTCTTTTGACATCAAGACAAGCTGACTCGCGGCTGGATACGAGAGGCATATTTTACTATTGCCTAATGTTTTTATGTTGCTTGATATATCTACCAAATCATCTGGAATATAACTCGGATCAAAACCACTTTCATGATTGATATTTTTTAATGATACATCAGACTTTGGTGTTATGAGTGTCATGAAATTTTTCTTTGGGATGATGACAGGCTTTGGGCAGTTGCTAGACGGGAGCACTAGAGGCTCTTTTTTTATTGGAGTATCACAATTATGGAAATCCTTTAGAATCGGATCAACG
>CAZMGK010000002.1:43137-74441 GCA_964565825.1 uncultured Candidatus Saccharibacteria bacterium
GTGTATCAAGTGTTTCAAGATCCGAAAGTTCTTTAATAAGAGTGAGCGTGTTTGCTGGAAGGTGAGTTTGATTTGTTGGAGAGATTGTATTACGTGTTGGAAGAATATCTTCATCCGCGTGCGTAAAATATGGCATACACAACAATCCAAATAAAAAAAATAAAGATAGTGGATATGATTTCATCTGCATGTATAGTATTCTAACGTGTCTCTGTAAAAATTACAAGGAAAAAATAGTAAAAAATATATATTCACATGAGACTCACACAGAGCGGGGCTTTTTTTTGTAAAAAAAGCCCCGCTCTGTGTGTGAGTAGGACCGCTTTTCATTTTTATATTTTTTTGGTATACTCTAGGTATTAAAAGGTCGAGCACGTAATTTTGCGTGTTCGGTTTTTTTAAAATCAAAATGGGAGATACAGTAAATATTTTTTACTAGGTCTACCTTTTTGAACAATTTAATAGAATATTACTTGAAAATAGGCTCACATAAAGCAGTAAAACACTTTTTTGGCCCAAGTAAGTAACAACTAAATATATGTTAGACATTAAATCAATGCACACAGCTCTTACAGCACTCGAAGAAGAGCGAAAAATACCTAAAGATAAAATCATCGAAGCAATCGAACAAGCTTTGGCTGCAGCGTACAAAAAAGATTTCGGAAAGAAAGGACAGATTATCCGATGTTCTCTTGATGCAGAAACAGGTGAAGCGCAATTTTCACAAGTAAAACTCGTTGTTGATGAAACAACAGTCCGCATGCCAAAAGATGGCGAAAATGCTGACAGTGCGGAAGAGGACGAAGACCCAGAACGTGACCCAGAAGACACACGACCACTTTTCAATGAAGAACATCACATCATGATCGACACTGCACGTATTATTAAAGGAGGCGCAGAGCTCGAAGATGAAATTACTTTCCCTCTCGACACGCACGATGACTTTGGGCGTGTTGCTGCTCAAACAGCCAAGCAAGTTATTGTACAAAAAATCCGAGAAGCAGAAAAAGCATCTATCATCGATGAATACGGAGGACGGTCAGGTGAAGTGATCATGGGAACTATTCAAAAATACGAACGCGGTATGGTCTATGTTGATATCGGTCGCGCGATCGGTATCATCCCCCCAGACGAACAAATCCCCGGAGAACGCTACAATCACGGTGGGCGTATCAAAGTATTTCTCTACAATGTTGATGATTCACCACGTGGGGTAACTTTGAAACTCTCACGCACTCATCCAAAACTCATCGAATCTCTCTTTGCGTCAGAATCTCCAGAAGTAGCAAGTGGAGTGGTTGAGATCAAAGCAATTGCTCGTGAAGCAGGCTCTCGTACAAAGATGGCAGTGTATGCTGAAGATGAACATATTGATCCGGTCGGATCATGTGTCGGTCAAAAAGGTATCCGTGTCACGACCGTCATGTCAGAAATCGGTCAAGAAAAAATTGATATTATTCCTTGGTCCGCTGATACAAAAGAATACATTGCAAACGCTCTCTCTCCAGCACAAATCGTCAATATCGAAATCGATGAAACAGAACATAAAGCATTTGTTGAAGTACTCGATGCTCATCTTTCTCTCGCTATCGGTAAAGGTGGACAAAATGTTCGCCTCGCTGCAAAACTCACTGGTTGGAAAATTGAAATCAAAGGTATTCAGGGTGACGAAGTTGTCGAGACAGATGGTGAAACAGTCGTAACGCACGAAGAAGAAAATGATACGCATGAAACAGATGATTTTGATGTACAGACGGAAGTAGAGGCAGCCGGACTGATCAACACTGAAGCACACGAAGTAGAAAAACTTGAAGACGAACAAAGCAACTAGTAATTCTAAATTACAAATGCTAAATTATAAAGTCGAAATTTTTGGTTCTGTCATTCCGGACTCGATCCGGAATCCAGGATTCTCTCTAAATAGTCTGGAAACTGGATCAGGTACCCCAGGGCATCCTCTCTTGCTCCACAATTCACCTTATCCGGTATGACAATGTAGAACATATTATAAGTAACTTAAAACTAATCTATGGCAAACATAAATGTGAAACCTTCAAAATACATGCTCAATTTATTGCATGTCCTCCCTCCTTTTGTAGAGGGTGAAACAGAGGTACTCAATGTAATTGTTGAAGTCTCAGCTGGATCAATCAACAAGTATGAATTGATAACCGAGAGTGGACAGCTCAAACTCGATCGCGTCGGCTATTCTTCTATGGCATATCCGTTTACGTATGGTGCTATTCCGATGACTTGGGATCTCGACAATGATCCTCTTGATATTGAGATCGTCAATATTACAGAGCCCCTCGTCCCAGGATCGCTTGTTGAGATTCGCATCATTGGTGGAATGAAATTTATCGATGGTGGTGAAGTTGATGACAAGATCATCGGTGTTATTGCATCTGATAAACGTTCAGACCATATCCAGCAAGTGTCTGATCTCGGTGAATACTTTATGAAAGAAACTAAGTATTATTGGGAAAATTATAAAGCACTCAAAAAACCAGGTACTGGTGTTGTCGGTGAATTCGTTTCAAAAGATGAAGCAATTAAAATTGTACATGAATCTGCGGAACGTTACACGAAAGACTATGCACCAAAATTAGAAGCGTAAAAATAAAATATACAAAAAGGCGCGGACCGTAGGTCCGCGCCTTTTTGTATATAAAAAACCACTCAATTGTTTGAGTGATTTAATTTTTTTTTAATGTTTATCAAATTGTAATTCTATTTGAGTATCCAGCATCTGAGATACTACTTCTTTAAAATATAATCTTCCACTTACGTAACAATTTTTGAATGAAGTATTTTCTGTTTTGATAATACTTCCTTTGAATAAGTACGAGTGTGAACGGTCCGAACTGCGATTGAGCTCATCGATCGCAATATCAACTTGACCTATGTCCGTAAATACACCAAAAGTTAAAATTTCTTTCTGTGGTCGTGTCAGAGAGGAAATGAGGGTGTTCAATTTGTCGTGTTCATAAATTTCGATCTCTTTGAGATGTCCACCTGAATGAATCTTCAGAAAATTTTGTATCATATTATTTAGTTTTAGTTTCTTTTACGATACCTCTTTTTTGCAGAAAAAGCAAAATTTTGAGAAACCTCAGAAACAGTGTAAAGTGTACCTATGGATCCCGTTAGAAGTCAGAATGTTCTTGTAAAGTAACGGGAAAAAGATTCATAGAGATGTAATTACATCATTATTAGGTAATTAAAGTACGGGAATCTTGCGATTCCCTACTTCTAACGGGATGGATCCCGTTAGAAGCCGCGATCGCAATATATAATAAAGAAAGTATGAGAAAAGAGTATCAAAATATTACTAATTTAATTAAGCAGAATCGCACACGGATCGCGATCTGCTTCTAACGGGATGGATATAAAAATAAACAAAAAGGGCGGTGGAATTGTCGAAATAGAAGGTGAAATTACTGCAGAAAAGTTTGAAAGCTACCGTGAACAGGCATTTACCTACCTCACAAAAAACATAGAAATTGATGGTTTTAGAAAAGGTACTGCTCCAAAAGCACTCCTTGAGAAGCAAGTTCCAGAGATGCATGTTCTTGAAGAAATGGCAGAACGCGCAATCCAAGAGCTCTATCCAAAGGTGCTCGTTGAACATAAAATAGATGCGATTGGTCATCCAGCGGTTAAGATTAAAAAAATTGCTCCGAATAATCCCCTCGTGTTCTCTCTCGAGACTGCAGTGCTCCCTGTGGTAACACTTCCTGATTACGACAAGCTTGTGAAAGCTATCAAGAAAGACGGTGCAGAAAAAGTAACTGATAAAGAAGTAGAAGATACAATTCTTGAAATCAGAAAAATGCGTGCACACAACGAAGCACACGGTGAAGGCCCACACGAACATGCGGAAAACGAACCAGAACCAGAGCTCCCTGAACTTAATGAAGAATTTGTACAAAAGCTCGGTGGGTTTAAAACCGTTGATGAATTTAAAGAAAAAGTAGCAGAAAATCTCACTCTTGAAAAAGAAGGCCGTGCAAAGAGTAAAACTCGTGCGGAAATAATGACAGCACTTGCTGACAATACAACACTCGAGGTTCCTGATATTTTGGTTGAATACGAACTCGACAAATTTATGGAACAAATGAAAAATGATGTTACTCGTATGGGACTCTCTTATGAAGAATACTTGAAACACCTTACCAAGACCGAAGAAGAAATGCGCGATACCTACAGAGCAGATACAATAAAGAAAGTCAAAACAGAATTTATCTTGGCTGAGATCGCCAAAAAAGAAAATATCGAAGCAGACTCAGAAAAAGTCGGTGAGCAAGTCGAAGGCATCATGCAAGCATATGTAAACATGGATCGAGCGAATGTTGAACAGTATGTAAAAAACATGCTCCAGAACGAAGCTGTGATTGAATTTTTGGAAAGTAAAACAGCGTAGAATTTCTAATTAACAATTTCTACTAAATTAAAAACCCT
Source organism: uncultured Candidatus Saccharibacteria bacterium (assembly GCA_964565825.1). Lineage (GTDB taxonomy): Bacteria > Patescibacteriota > Minisyncoccia > Phycocordibacterales > UBA9973 > CAZEPT01. Next base: position 47,599 of record CAZMGK010000002.1, read on the forward strand.
TATGAGTAAGGGTTTTTAATTTTCAAAATTTGAATGTGGTATACTACAAAATATGAAATTATATCTTTCTTCATTTGATATCGGTGACTATCCAGAAAAACTTATCGAACTTACTTCTCCTGGCAAAAAAGCTGTGGTTATACTCAATGCGCTCGATCATAAAGCCCCGGCTCGGAAGGAGTGGCTTAATAGTCAAACTCAAACTTTAGGAAATTTGGGGTTCGAAGTTGAGGAATTGGATTTAAGAAAATATTTCGGTAAACAAGATGAGCTAGAAAAACTTTTGCAAAATAAAAACCTTGTCTGGATTAATGGAGGAAACACATTTATCCTCAGACGCGCAATGAAACAAAGTGGATTCGACACAGTTATTACCGATCTAGTAAAAAGAGATAAAATCGTCTATGCAGGATTTAGTGCGGGGTGTGTCGTACTACACAAAGATTTACATGGACTCGATATAACTGATGATCCAAATATTGTACCTGAAGAGTATGATACAGCTATTCCATGGGAAGGTTTAGGGTTGATAAATTTTTCAATCGCAGTTCATTATCAATCAAATCACTCAGAAACCGAACTTACCGACAAAGAGATTGAATATTACAAAACCAACAATATTCCCTATAAGACCTTGCGAGATGGAGAAGTAATTGTAAGTATTGGAGATACTGTTGAAGTTTTAGAATTAAAAAATGTAAAATAATTCAAATTTTGAAATTTTAGTACTTTCCTCTATACTTACCCATATGTTAATACCAACAGTTATGGTTCGACAGGCTCACCACGAGATGTGGTACTGGTACGTACGATTTAATAAATAATATTTTGAAATGAGTGAAACTATGTTGATTCCTACAGTAATAGAAAAAACAAATAATGGCGAACGAGCGTATGATATTTATTCACGCCTTTTAAATGAACGGATTATCTTCCTTGGTGGGCCGATCAATGACCAAGTCGCAAATGTCGTTATTGCTCAGCTTCTCTTCCTCGAGCATGCTGACCCAAAGAAAGATATTCTTTTATATATCAACTCCCCTGGTGGATCAGTCACTGCGGGGCTCGCGATTCTCGACACCATGAACCACGTCAAACCTGATGTACAGACAGTCTGTGTCGGACTGGCTGCTTCTATGGGTGCTATTCTCCTCGCTGAAGGTGCAAAAGGTAAACGCTTTGCGCTTCCAAACTCTGAAATCATGATTCACCAACCAATGGGCGGAGTAGAAGGCCAAGCGGCAGATATTGCCATTACTGCAAGAAACATCCTGCGCACTCGCGATAACTTGTATCGAATTCTTGCGAAAGCAACTGGTAAAAGTGCAGCGACTATTGAGAAAGACGCTGACCGAGATAACTGGATGACCGCAGAAGAAGGCAAGAAATATGGTTTGATAGATGAAGTGATTGTAAAGAAAGGAAAGTAAACATTTGATTTTTGACCAACATACAAAAAAGCGGGGCGACATAGTCGCCCCGCTTTTTGTGTTTTTATCCAAATCTCATCTAGAGGCAAGAAGCACCTCGGGCAATGATTTTGATGATGTTGTCAGAATCATAGTCATTTATTCCACCATCGTTATTGGGACCAAGTGACCCAACGGCGACAACACCAGTACATCCAGATGTTCCTCCATTTTGTCCGCAAGGTAGATCAGCACTTGTTACATAGTAGTCAGTGTCGAGAAAATAATGTGCTCCCCAGGGATCAACCGGAACAGATGTCATGTATGGTCCGGCCCATCCCGCGTATGGATTTCCAGAATCATTGATCACGAGACCTGCGGGTCCAGTGTTTAAATTTGAAACCTCATTACTTCCTCCCGTCTGTACACAATTTACTGACTGATGATTTGGCCAGGCATTTGTATCTAAAGCCATTTGGAAGATTGCTTTTTCTATGTTCAACAAGTTGGATTGTGCAGAAGCCGTCTGTGCTTTTCTTCGGGCGCTCGATACAGCACTGCCAGTAATTGTAGTGAGTATACCAATAATTGCTATCACTATGAGTAATTCTATGAGTGTAAAACCTTTTGTATTCATTGTGGTTGTGAAATTACATATAGTATATATGTGTAACTCTATGAGTATATCAAAGAAGTCTTGAACTCAATAGTACTACGTTAATAAAAAATGTTGCTTTTTTATTGATATCTTGTATAATACAAAAGATCCATTTTTGTTATTTTAAAACCTATAAATCCAAAAACATGAGTAAAAAAACGTTACGCGAGCATGCGCGCTTGCAACAAAATCACGAATCACGAAACTTATCTGAGTTTTCGTCTGCTTTTTCACACATCATCCCGTTTGCCGAGTCAAACCCAGACAAATATGCACACATAGGTTGCGGTGTAGTCTCTGATCGTGATGATCGTATTATGGAAAATGTCATGTTGGCTGGGCAAAAAGACCCTCTGTATTACAATCTTGAGAACAATCAAAATCGCCGTATTCCAACAGTTGAAATTGACCTAGATCAGTTATTTTTGTCCCCACAAGAGGAAATCATCCATTTATTTGAGCCCAATCTTGAAAACAGCACTCAGTCCAAACCCCATTTTTTGGATGATCATGTTTTGCCACCTATTTCTTTTCTTAAAAACCAAAAAAGAAATACAAGAATTTAATTTGTTTAAAAACCACCTCTATGCGTACAGGTGGTTTTTTTCTTTCATTTTTAGTACAAAAAGTATATACTCACTATATTGACAGTTAATACCTTTTAGGCTGATTTACACTGATAAAACATATAAAATTCAAGGTTAGAGAGAGATGTAGGAAGAATTTTTTATTGCGCAGATTTGTCTAAAAGAAAATAAATTATGGTAACAACAATAATAGTCGTGTTCTTAATTGCACTCTTTGTTGGAGCAGGAGTCGGATATTATTTCCGAATGCTCGCTGCACGTGGTCAAGAAGGATCCGCTGAGCTCAAATCTCAAGAGATTCTCATCAATGCAAAAACGGAAGCACAAAAAATAATCGACGAAGCAAAAAAAAGAGCCGAAGATAAAGAGACAGAATTAAAAAAGAAAGAAGAGCTCCACCAAATGGAGATGAAAGATACTGAAAAGCGTCTTATCAAAAAAGAAGAACTTCTCGATGGACGACAATCTGAAATTGATAAAGAAGTGGAAGCGATTAAAGAAAAGGTAGAAGAAGTAAAAAAGATAAAAGAGCGCGTTGACCAAGCCGCTGAAGAAAAACAGCGTGAATTAGAAAAAGTTGCAAAGCTGTCACAGGAAGAAGCGAAAGATCTTTTGATGGTAGATATTGAACGTAAATACGAAGAAGATTTTCTTGTACGTACTCAAAAGCTCGAGATGGATGGAAAAGAGCGACTTGATTTACGCGCAAAAGATATTCTTTCAACGATCATCCAGCGTCTCGCCTCTTCAACTGCAGGTGAAATCATGATGACTTCAGTTCAAATTCCAAATGATGAAATCAAAGGAAAGGTCATCGGTAAGGAAGGAAGAAATATCAAAGCGTTTGAACGAGCATCTGGTGTTGAGCTCATTGTTGATGAAACACCTGGAGCGATTATCATTTCTTCGTTTGATCCAGTTCGAAGACAGATTGCACGACTCGCACTTGAAAATCTCATCATGGATGGACGTATTCAACCAGCAAAAATCGAAGAAATGGTTGAAAAAGCTAAAGAAGATATCAACAAAATAATCAAACAAAAAGGAGAAGAAGCGGTATACGAATGTGGAATATTCAACTTTGATCCACGACTCGTGATGATTGTCGGACGCCTCTATTTCAGAACGAGTTATGGACAAAATGTTCTCCAGCACTCTATCGAGATGTGTCATATTGCAGGAATGCTCGCTGCAGAGCTTGGTGCTGATGTCGCTATTGCGAAAGCAGGAGCGCTCGTGCACGATATTGGTAAAGCACTCGATCATGAAATACAAGGAACACATATCGATATTGGTATGAGAATCCTCCAGAAATTTGGTGCTGACCCTCGTATTATTACGGCAATGAAATCTCACCATGATGACTGTCCTCATGAGACAATAGAAGCAGTAATAGTTCAGATTGCTGACCATATCTCAGGTGGTCGTCCAGGTGCGCGACGTGATACAGTAGAAAATTACTTGAAGCGTTTACAAGATTTGGAGAGTTTGGTAAACAACTTCTCCGGTGTAGAAAAATCTTTTGCGCTCTCTGCTGGACGCGAGATTCGCATCTTCGTTACTCCAGCTATTGTGAATGATTTTGAAGCAAAAAATATGGCTCGTGAAATAGCCAAAAAAATTGAAAGTGAATTGAAATACCCAGGTGAGATTCGAGTGACGCTTATCCGAGAAACACGGGTGATAGAATACGCACGCTAGTAAGTACAAAGTAGATAGTAGTAAGTAGAACAAACAGCGGGGCAACCAAAGGTTGCCCCGCTGTTGTATATGCGTGTGTACTAGGCTAAATTAAAAATCAGTTGTTCCAATTTTATTGCTTGAGCTTCTTCATCAAATTGCTCTTCTCCTTGTATGTGCAACAGTTTTTTCAGTAATTGCTCTCCTTCCGTTTTGGTCCATAGGCTTTTCATCTTGTCTATTTTAGAAAAAACATACGGGTTGAGTCCAGTTTGAGTCACGTTTGTATGCGAGAGTACTAGAAGTAAACTTTTGATTGCCCAGATAAGACCACCGAGTATTTGTGATACTTCAATGTTTTGTTTTTGGAGTGCCATGTACTCTATCCAGGCATCTTTTTTGTTTTTTGCGATAACATAATCTGTAAATAAAAATGGTGTGGGAGCTTTTTTTTCAACCGTAGTTTTTTTAAACTCAATTGGTGTAATTGAATGTTTCCCTATAAATACGTCGAGTTCTTTCGAGTGGGTTTTTTCGTAGATGCACACCAGATGTTTTGTCTCTGACAGGAGCTCTATCTGTGGTAAAAACATATTCTCATTCATTTCATCAAAAAGATATTTGTAGATAAGACAAAATGTAGGTTTTTCAAAAAAACCATCACTGTAAAATTCTTCAAACACAGCTATGGCATGTTCACTATTGAGTATTTCGTATTCAGACTCTATATGTAATTTTTTCTTGAGCAATTCTTTTTCTTTTGAAAAAAAATCATACTCCTCTGCAATGATGACGTAGAGCATACTAAAAACGAACCTTAGTTTTGTAGAGTCGATAACTCTCTCCGTATCGTTTAGCTAAAATGTGTTCTTGTTTTTTTACAAAGATTCCAATATTCACAATGAGCGCAAGTAAAGCAAATACTGGAACCCAGAATATTTCTATCGTAAGACCTAGTCCAAGAATCAGAAAAAATAGTCCAATCTGTGTCGGGGTTCGTAAAAATCTGTAAGGCCCATGCTTAAAAGCATGCTCGCTTCGTTTTTCTCCGTGTCTCTCGTGGAGGGATTTTTTTGAATTTGTTTGTGCCCAGGCAATAAGGAGTGTTCCGCATAGAACAGCTACAATACCAATAACTTCAAATACCTCACTTTTTAAGTGGACAGGATAGAGCTGGTCAAAAAAAATAGCAAGACAAAAAAATACCACAAACATTATGTATGAATGTCCAAGTACTGTGTGTATGAGATGTGTTTTATTGAATGCCATAATACCTGTACAGTATACCACGTTATCGATACGTGTCCATATTCTTATTTAAGAAGAGCCCATGTTTTTCCTGTACCAACGGTAACGGTAAATGGGGGTAGTGTATAGTCATTTTTGAATTTTGCTGGTAGAACATTTTCCATGACAGAAGTAATAGTGTCGATAGCTTTTTCTACACAGGCTTCTGTGACCTCAAAAATGATCTCATCGTGTACTTGAAGTACTAAGTGTACATCGTTTTCAAGTTTTTCTTTCTTGATCATTGCGTCAACTTGTATCATTGCAAGTTTAATGATATCAGCGGCAGTGCCTTGCACTGGTGCATTGATCGCCATGCGTTCGTACATTGCCCGAATAAAAGGTATTACCGAATTGATTTTATTTAAGTTTCTCTTTCTACCAAAAAATGTTTTTGTGTAGGTATCTTGTTTTGCAGAGGCTACCACAGATTCAAGATAGGTATTGAGCGTAGGAAATTGTTTTCTGTATTCTTCCAAAAAAATCTGTGCTTCTTTTCGAGGAATTCCTAGATTTTCTGCAAGCGCAGTCGCACCCATACCGTACATAATCCCAAAGTTGATGACTTTTGCTTTGCGACGCATCTCGGGTGTCACAGCTTCTGTCTCCACGTTAAATACTTTCCGCGCAACTGCCGTGTGGATATCTTCACCGTCAATAAATGTTTGAAGCATGTCTTTGTCTTGCGATAACAGTGCCCCCACTCGAAGTTCAATTTGTGAATAATCAAAACCAACCAAGACGCTCCCCTTTTGTGCAACAAAACCACCACGAATGAGTCTCCCCCGTTCTGTTTTGATAGGAATATTTTGCATGTTTGGTTCATTGCTTGAGAATCGGCCTGTACTCGCACCGAGCTGGTTGAACGTAGAGTGTATCCGTCCATCTTCCCCCACAAGAAGCGGTATACTGTCGATGTAGGTTGAGACGAGTTTTTGAATTTCTCTATACTCTAAAATAAAATTAATTATTGGGTGCACATCACGAAGTTTCTCAAGCTCTGATTCTTTTGTGGTGACTGCCCCACCCGCTGTTTTTTTTATTTTCTTGTCGCCCGCTAAATTAAGTGTAGTAAAGAGAACCTCTCCCATTTGTTTCGGTGAATTAATATTGAATTCTACTCCGGCATGTTTCCATATTTTTTTTTCGAGTATCTGTAGTTCGTTGTGAAAATCTATACTGAGTTTTTTGAAATAGTCTACATCAATCACAATCCCATTTTTTGTCATATTTTGTACTATAGGAAAAAGCGGAATCTCTATTTCTTTCCAGACATACTCAAGATCATTTTTTTGTATTTCAGCTTCTATGTTTTTCTTGGTGGTTTCTATATTTTCTGTGTCTCCATATGAGAAAAAGTCAGAAGCCTCAGGTTTAATTTTTTCTGAATCAAGAAGCGAGATAGCGAGCATATAGAGTGGATCAATTTTTGCTGCTTCTTCTTTTTGGAACACCTCTTGCTCTTTTTTTGTCTTTTTTTCTTGGGTGATAGGTGTATCGGTATAGAGATTGGTGACTTTCTGGATTAAGCTTCTGAATTCATACTCTTTACAGAGTTCAACAACACGCTCTGTCTTGAACACATTTTTGTGGAGGGTGCTTGGTGTAAATACGAGAGGCACATCACATTGTATGGTTGCAAGCTCTTTGGAAAAGAGCGCCTCTTCTTCATTATCTTGAATAAGAGCAATGAGTCTGTCTGTGAGCCCTGTGTCGGTTTTAAATAAAACCGGGTCTTTTTTGAGTGCGAGGTACATGTTTTCGATTGTTTCGTATTTCTGGATCAGGATAGTTGCTGTTTTTTCTCCGATACCTTTGATACCAATGATGTTGTCAGAAGTATCACCACGCAGTCCTTTGTAGTCTGGGATAGACGTTGGTCTAAATCCATATCGTTCTAGCACGGATTTTTCATTATAAAATACGGTTTCAGTCATCCCCCCTTTGAGGGTGTACACCACAATCTGATCATCATCAACCAATTGCATTGTGTCCATGTCGCCTGATGCAATGATTATTTTGTTTTGTTTGTCCTTTTTAAGGAGTGTCGCAATAGTTCCGAGAACATCATCCGCTTCGTATCCAGGTGCGTCATATATAGGGATATCACAGGCATCAAAAATACGGCGAGATTCGATAATTTGGGCTATAAGAGTGTCGTCTGTCTTTGCTCGTGTGCCTTTGTATGCTTCGTACGCAATGTGCCTAAATGTTTTCTGAGGGAGATCGTAACAGGCGATGATGTAGTCTGGCCGTATCTCGTTCATGACACGAATAAGCATGCTCATGATGCCATAGAGCGCTCCTGTGGGTTTTCCTGTACTTGTGGAGAGATCACCCATTGCGTGATATGCACGGTGGATAATCGCATGGGCATCGAGGAGGATGTATGTTTGTGAGTACTCATTTTTCTTCATGTGTTCATTGTAGCAATATACCGAGAATTTCAGAAATAGGCTTCTCTGTGAGGTATTTTGTCGAAGGCCTTGCCTTCGACAAAATACCTCACAGAGAATACCGCAACCAAAGAGCTCACGCAGTTGCATATCTTTCCATACACATAAACAAAAAAACCGGAGGCAATTCCGGTTTTTTTGTGGCATTTGTGTAACAAATTAATGATGACTGTATGGCGCAGTCGGGATATCCATATCCTCGTAGTGTCTCTGGGTTGTCGTGGTTGTAGTAGTTTTAGATCGTGGCTGTGTTTGATTCATGAGAAACCATCGGCGAATAAGATATATAAGAGCTAGGAGAATAAGAATAAGGAGTAACCATCCAAGGAGCGTATCTGGGAAAAATCCAGAGCCGAAAGCAAATCCTGCAAGATTACTGTTTGTTCGGATACAGTTCTGAGTTGTTGCAAGTCCATATGCGATAGCTGTTTCTCGAGCTCCGTTGTTTGGGTTTTCAAATGAGAGTGTCGCTGGCACAACAAGCAAGTCTCTGTTTGCTGCACTACTTTGTACAATTCCTTCAAAAGATACTTGTCCGTTTTGACCAGGAATGAGTGTCCCAACATTGATAGTAATTGTGTTATCTGCCTTATTGAATACTCCAGATGATGAACTTCTAAATTCTACATCTTTTGGTATATCAATATGAAGAATTGCATTGGTGAGTGTGATATTTGAGATATTTCGGTATTCAACAACAAAAGTTACAGTGTCATCTACACACACATTTTGCACACCGTTATTACTATTGATAGTTTGATTGATACCAAATCCACCATTATTATTTAGAGTGTTTGAAAACATGTCAGTAGTGATGTATCGCAATTGAACAAGGTTTGTTCCCATTCCGACAATCACACCACGGTCTTCTTCAACTACAGTAGCTGTTTTTGTTACCACATTTGTATTTGTAAATACAGTGTTGATAATAGTATTTGAAAGTGCAAATTGTCTAATATCTCCACGCATAACAGTTCCGTCTGTCTTTTGACCTACTGCACGATAGTAGTATGTTGTGTTTGTGCTCAAGTTTCGGAGTGTGTCAAAAAAGGTTACAGATGCGTTTGATGCAGTACTTTGACCGTTTGTTTTATTGAAGAGGTTGTTTGCATCAGTTCCCCATTCAAAAGAGAGTTGTGTTGCATTACTTCCACCGTTAAATACTGTTCCATTGAGTCGCGCTGAGCTTGATGTCAATGATGTTGGAGTAAGCGTAGTGATAGTTGTACCTGAGATTGCAGGAACATTGTATTCATCTTGATCTGCGTATGAGAGACATCCTGTATCTCCTGGATAGTCAGTTTTACCGTCGAGGTCGTTGTCGATACCATCGTTACAAGCAAAGACGCTTGGGTTGATGTTCGTGACGCTCACGTACACACTATCTTCCTCATGTCTCTTTCCAGTTTCCCATGCTTCGATTTCATAGGTTCGTCCCGCATAGAGTGGGCCAAAGTAGCCACTGTCATCTACGCTGTAGTTGATACCGTCGATCATGACGCGGTCACAATCGCTTGTTCTCCAAGTGAGTTGAGTTGTACCACCAGCTATAACTGATGATGGGTTAGCAACAAATGAATCGATTTCACAATCACCATTTGAAGAATTGTCATCCTCGTCTACGTTCACATGTACAGTTCGAGTAACATCACTCTGTCCTGATTTCCATGCACGCATATAGAATGTGTGATCTTCGTCGAGTTCGTAATCATCTGAACCATCAAGTGATTTGTTGTCACCATCAATGGTCACATAATCACAGCCGGTTGTTTGCCAGTGAAGTTCAGCATCGTCGCCTTCGTCAATTGTTGTGTCTTCTGCATAGAAAGTATTAATGAAACAAGTACTACTTGTTGTTCCGCCCACCACAATAACTGTTCTTGTTTCAGTGTCGTTGCTTGTGCCATTACTTGCGTTTAAGGTATATGTTTTGTCAGCAAAGAGTGGGCCGAAAGAGTCGGAACCATCTACTGGTTTTGAAACACTATCAATCGTTACTGTTGTACAGTTAGTTGTGTTCCAAGAGAGTGTTGTGTATCCTCCAGAGCTTACGCTTGTTGGACTTGCTGTGAATGAATCGATAACACAGGTTGAGGCTGTCGAGTTTATTTCACTGTTGTCAGTTGATGATGTACATCCAGGGTCTGCTGGATAGTCTGTGAGACCATCGCCGTCGTCATCGAGACCATTAGAACAAAGGTATGAAACAGGGGTGTTGTATTCATTATTATCCGTAGCTGAACTACATCCGAGGTCATCTGGATAATCTGTGAGACCATCGCTATCATTGTCGATACCATCGTTACATTGATATGATGAACTTGAGTTGTATTCATTGTTATCGGTGAGTGAGTCACATCCCGGGTCTGCTGGGTAGTCTGTCTTTCCATCACCATCGTTGTCGATACCATCGTTACACATTGCTGGTGCTGTTGTATCTTGAACAACTTTGTATGCACCAATAAGCACACCTTGGTAACAGAATGCATCACCAGAACCTGAAGCAGTTAGACAATTCAAGTATGAATTAACAGTGCCAAGAGATACAGATGTGAGGCCACTGATTGAGGAGATAGTTGCTGTTTCAGTGAGAGTTAAACTTCCTGGTCCACTTTTTCGGTATACTTTACCTCCCGTGAAAAAGAGTTTTGTTCCTGGTGGAATAGTGAGTTGGGCGTTCTTTGGTGAGATATTTCCTGCACTAGAAGTTAAACTCCCTGTAAATGTGAAGCTTGTTGGGCTATTTTTTACATGAGAAATAGAAGCCACAGTTCCTGTAGCAGTCGTTGTCCCTGTATTTCTAAAATAGAGACGCACGTTTATAACATCATTGACTTGTGCAGTCGCAGAACTCGTAAATCCACCACAACCAGTTACTCCGATTGTACCAGCAGTATTTTGAATACCGGTTGAAGGAGAACAGTCTGATCCTTGTACATTTTCGTTCCAGCCAGCATGTACTTGGTTTACACCACCAAAAATCATAAAAGCAAAGACGAAAAATGTGATTATTTTTTGTATGTTTTTCATATAAGATTATTCTATCATATTGATAATATTTGTCAAGCACCTTCGACAAGTGTCGTTTGATTGATTTTTTCTCTAAAAAACCTAAAGCAATGCTTTAGATCTTTATAAAGAGTATAAGGTTTTAAAAAACCTTATACTTCAGTCGTTGTGTCGTTTTAAAATTTAAAAAAATGAAATTATTTGATAGGAATTGTAATCCCAAGCGTAAATTGGTTTGATTGTTGCATTGGGGGTAATTTTATACCTCCAATCTCTTCTACTTCTTCCCAAGCACCTCCGATCGGAATTTTTATTTCCTGAGCCTTGCCTTCTTCGTCATCATTTGGATGATGCTTTGCCCTGTTTAAGATGTACAAACCACCACCAAGAGCTACTAATCCAAGAGGGACACCAATTTTCCAACCAAGATATCTCCTTTTTTTATGATCATCGTTTTTGGTGAGGCCGAGATTATTTCCCCTTTGTAAGGGATTATAAGAACCTTCAACAATAATGCGACCCACACACGGTGTTTTGTAAGTGACAAATAAGCTGTCACCCACTTGGCGAGAGTTGAGAACTGTCCAATTGAGTAAGTCATTGCAATCATCTTCTTTTCTTGCGTTAGCCCTTTCCGCTCTTGCGTTGTTTAGGGCTTGTGCTGGTGAGTTGTCTAACTGCATAGCAGATATCACAGGCGCTGTTTGCTTGAGTAAATTAGGGTTAAAACACGGTCTATTGAGATCCTTGAGTGATTCTAACTTACACAATACATACTTAAACCCATTTTCTTCAAGTGTGAGGCACAATACTGGGCCTTTTTTCCCAAGCGGTGAAACAATGTAACTATTCGTGGTTTTATCATACACGGTGTTTGTAAGCAAACTTCCGTCAATGTGTTCAACCATGAGGTTTTGTGAGAGAAATGCTCCTTTTACTAAATCCAATCTGCTGTAGGTTGATTGAGGATTGACTTCAAGAATAAATTCCATCACTTTTCCAAAGAAGACTTTGTCCCCACCGTTAAATTGAGATTGTGGGTCACGAATCATTTTTTGCAGTTCTGCGAGAACGGCTTCGTGATCTGACATGTCGACATTCCATTGAACATCGGCTTTGAGAGCTGGAGATTGTGCATGACTAAGAGTAAAAGCAAAAAAGCAGATACTGAGAATAAAGATTATTTTTTTCATTTTTTAAATTTTTAAGTGTTTATGAATGTTTAATTTTGAAAAAGACGCATAAAACCTTGCATTTACAAGCCTTTTTCAAAACTAAACACCATAGTACTTCTTTGTGAAAGAACCTAACTTACTTAAACATTAGCATATTAATACATATTTGTCAAATGACTTTGTGCCCGATTCAAGAAATGAGCGCAACACTTTTGGTAGAAAAAAGCATGATATAAAACAAAGAAACACCGATTTTATCGGTGTTTCTTGAACAGAGAAAGGCTATATTTTTGGTCTATACTGCAAGGCTTCGAGAATGTGCGGGATTTCTATGTATTCTTTTGAATCGAGATCAGCAATTGTTCGAGCGAGTTTGATGATGCGGTGGTATGCTCGAGCCGAGAGCTTGAGTTTTTCTGCGCTCTGCATGAGTAGAAGTTCTGCATCTTTTGCGAGGTGTGCATAGAGAAGAATCTCTTTTGAGGACATATCACTGTTGGTGAGTATGTTTTTCTCTGTTTTGAATCGCTCTGTCTGAATGGCGCGTGCTTTGGTAACAGCTTCCTGTATTTGCGGACTTTCTATTTCTGTTACTTGTTCGTTGAGTTTTTCGTATGCGATAGGTGTGACATAGACCCAAATATCGATACGGTCCATAATAGGCCCTGATACTTTTTTCTGATAACGCATGATGTCGCTCTGTGAGCAGATGCATTTTTTGACTCCTGTTTCAAAGTATCCGCACGGACATGGGTTCATCGAAGCAATGAGGATAAAATTTGATGGAAAGAGGGCACTCCCTCGTGCGCGACTAATAGAGACAACATTATCTTCGAGAGGTTGGCGAAGTGATTCTAGGACTCGTTTATCAAATTCTGGAAATTCATCGAGAAACAGTATTCCACGATGAGCGAGTGTTACCTCCCCTGGTTTAACGTTTGTGCCACCACCGATAACTGATACGTACGATGCAGTGTGATGAGGTGAACGAAATGGTCGTTCAGAAACAAGCGCATGGAGACCAGTCACAATGGAATGAATACCGGTCACTTCAAGAATCTCTGGAGTGCTCAGTTCTGGAAGAATACCAATCAATGCTTTTCCGAGCATTGATTTTCCTGTTCCTGGTGGACCAGACAGAAGGATATTGTGACCTCCGGCTGCGGCAATTGTCAGTGCCCGTTTCGCATTTTCTTGACCTTTGATGAGTGCAAAATCAAGAACCTCTTTTGTCTTTTTAAAGATTGGTGCTTCTGTGTATGGTGTTAGTGGTTGTTTCCCTTCTAAATGCAAGATGAGTTCCCGGAGGGTTTTGATAGGATACAGGGTAATATTCGAAAGAATGGTTGCTTCATTTTTATTTTGTTCAGGAATAAAAAATTCAGTGAAACCTTCACTCTGTGCTTTCCTGATAATAGGCAACAGTCCCTTTACGGGGAGTATTTCTCCAGAGAGAGATAATGAGCCGAGAAAGAGTTTGCCGTCCGGATTAAATGTTATTTCATCAGTTGCGAGTAAATACGATAATGCAATTGCAACATCAAAAAAACCACCTTCTTTCTTTTTATCTGTTGGTAAAAGTGAGACGATGATTTTTTCATTTTTGCTTTTTGGGGAATCGAAACCAGAATTTTTTAGAGCAGCTGACATGCGGTCTTTACTTTCGTCGACTGCTCTATCGGCAAGTCCGATAAGAGAAAAATTATGGAGTCCGTTTGAAACATCTGTTTCTATAGGCACAATGATACCTGAAAGGAGTTCTGTTTGCGCACTATATACTCGAGCGAAAGACATATGTGTTTAGTATAAACCCAGCACTAAATATTTCAAAGGAAATAGTTAGTGCTGGGTAAACCTCTACCCTTGTATTGTCTATTAAACACAGAGCGGGAAGGCCTTCGGCCTTCCCGCTCTGTGTTTGTATGTTAGTTAGTTCAAGCTTCGAAACTTTGTTTAGAGTCCCGGTTTTACATCGGGAGTTACCTGCCACATGTTTATTTACCCCATCATGCTTTTGCATGTGCGTGCCGCTGGATTTGCCGTAAGCCTGTCTTCTTCTATTGGGTCACCTGATTTTTCACAGATGCCATATTTCCCCTCTTCTATTTTTGTAAGCGCGTCGCGTACGTCTACGAGTCGTTCTTGAAGTATTTCACCTGTTGCCATGTTTTCTTCTATTTCTTCAAACGCATCTGCTTGAGTATCGTCATCGTGAATTTCTTCATTTGGCATGTCACTATGTGTTGCATTCCAGGTATTTGTTTCCCGATCGTACAATCCTATTTTTGATAATTCCTCAATGAGCATTTTTTCTTCGATGAGAAGTCTTTCTTTTTGTTGTTCTATATTCATCTTCGTTCACAGTAGGAAGTCCTAAGACTTCCGTCCTTAATTAGCTGATAGTAAAATAATAAATTTCCGCACTTTTTGTACCCGTCACTTAATAATGACATGTCTGACTTCTAACGGGATTCATATGTACAGTATAGACTAAAAAACTTTGGTAACCAAGAGCGGCACGGAACCGAAGGTTCCGTGCCGCTCTTGTATCTTTTTCTACTACCTACTTACTACTAACTCGTTTTACTGTTCCAATAATTTCGTTGAAAAACGAACAATGAGACTTGAGAGCACGTCAGTATTTGGCGCAATCAACAGGAGTTCTTTTTTGGGTCCAAAAAATGTATACGCAAACACTTCTCTTTCCCCTACATACCCTACTCGAGTGTCTTCATTTTTGATGATTTTATCTTTGAAGTACACGACATCTTCAAAAGCGATTGTTGTATGAAGGAGTGGTGAAAAGTCTTTTGCAATAGTTGTTTCCCATGTCAGTAATTCTGAAAATGTAATACTAAACACAGTTGTTTTGAGTAAGATAAAACGATACGGTTGTGTAATTTGATATCCTCCAATGAGGTATACATCTTCTGACAGTGAAGACATGAAACGCTCAGACGGAGTGATAAAAAAGCTTGCGAGAAGTTCTTTCAGTGGAACTAGCGTCTTTGCTTTTTTTTCATCTTGAGTGACAAGCATGATTTGCTCAACTTGTCCGACAGGAATCTTGATTTGCGAGAGTGCTGTGTCTATTTGTTGTGGTATGAGATTGGTATCAGTGGTACTAATTTCTGTTGTATGATCTCCTTTAAGAAAATGCGTTTTTGTGGGTAAGACTATCGGCGCCTGTTGTGTGTATTTTTTAAAAACAACGTACCCAGAAACACCAATACTCATAAGTATCAATACAACCCCCATAACAACATACACAACACTTCGTTTTTTTTGTATCGTAATGTCCTGACCCTCCTGATCTCGTCGTGCTTGTTCAGCGACAGCCACTTTTACGACTGAACCTTTTTGGTTTTTTAGTGCATCTGCGATGTCACTTTGGAACGTCCTAATTTTTGGGATGTCCCCCTCTCCATTTGTGTATTGTTCTGTATCTTTTTCCATCCCATTAGAAATTTAAAGACTGGTAGTATTCGACTATTTGTTTATTTAAAAAAGATATATACATAGGTAGATGATTTGTGTATAAGAGAATTTCTAACGGGACAAGTCTATTGTCTTTTACTAGTATAGTACACAAGTACTTTAGGAGAAAGATTATGCGTGTCCGTGACCACTCGTGTGTGGGTCTGCGTGAGGACTTTGGTGTGACGGTGCGGGAGTACTTGATGCTGGCGCATGTTGCTCTCCATACCCACTTGGTTTTTTAATAAAGTCTTTGTCAGCTTGTTTGATAGAGAGTGATATCTTGTCTCGGTCTTTATCTACTGCTGTAATCACTACTGGTACAGTCATACCTTCTTTCAAAAAGTCAGTCACTCGCATGACACGAAATGGTGCAATTTCAGAAATATGCACGAGACCATCGGCAAATGGCGAGATAGAAACAATCGCTCCAATTTCAAGAATCTTTACAACTGTTCCCATCGCCGTGTCGTTGACCAACCATTCTTTGGTCATTGATTGGATCATTTCTTTTGCGTTTGTTGCACCGTCTGGTGTTCCTGTGATGAATACATCCCCACTATCTTCAATACTGATTTCTGCACCGGTTTTTTCTTTGATCATTTTAATGGTCTTCCCTCCTCCACCAATTACGAGACCAATCTGCTCTGGATGAATAGTAATATGGATGATATGTGGTGCGTATTTTGAAATAGTCGGACGTGGTGTCGCGATAGTCTGTGTAATAGTTTGAAGAATTTCTTCACGGGCAGTTTTTGCTTTGTCGAGTGCATCGCAGAGGATCGGCACCGGAATTCCTCCAACTTTAATATCGAGCTGAATTGCGGTGATGCCGTCATGAGTTCCGGCGATTTTGAAATCCATATCACCATGATGATCTTCTGGGCCTTGGATATCAGTCAAAAGTTTGTATTTTGTTTCGTCAGTCTCATCGAGCATGAGGCCGACTGAGATTCCCGCAACTGGTTTCGTTATTGGTACTCCACCATCGAGGAGGGCAAGTGTTGATGCGCAGATAGACGCTTGAGAAGTAGAACCGTTTGACGCCATACATTCAGACACAAGGCGAATCGTATAAGGGAATGCATCTTTTCCTGGAATAACCGGAATAAGTGCTTTTTCTGCAAGCATTCCATGTCCCATTTCTCGGCGATTTGTTGCACCCATGCGTCCTGCTTCACCAACTGAATACGGAGCAAAGTTGTAGTGGTGAGAAAATCGTTTTGTTCCACGTACTTCCATGCCATCAATAGATGTTGCAGAGTCTGGTCCACCGAGTGTCAAAAATGAAGCCACGTGTGTTTCTCCTCGGAAAAAGATTCCGGTTCCATGGATACGGTCTGAAATTCCACCCGCTTGTGCGAATAGTGTACGTACTTGAGTAAGACTTCGTCCGTCGGCGCGTTTGTCGTGTGCGAGCGCTTCACTGTGCAAGATGTGGTCTATTTGATTGTGATAAAAATCTTTAGCGTCAGAAATAATGACATCTGCACCTTCAAGGCCAGTAGTTTTCTCTTTGATGAGAGTGATCCATTCGTCTTCGTACTGGTAAATATATTTTTTGCTCTCTGTACCAAAGATGTTGTGCGTCACCGGGATCATCATTGTTTCGCGCCAAATAGCTTTGTACTCATCCGGAAGCTCTGTTTTTGTAATGACGATTTTTTCTTTACCAATCTCGGCACGAATAGTTTTTTGCCAGTTTTCAAGCGCGGTGATAGGAACCATTGCATCTTGAAATACTTTCTTGATTGTTTCTTCAGGAAATTCAAATGCGAGCGCTTCGATCATACAAATCTTTCCATCTTTTCCGCAGACAGTCAGGTCGAGATCGTAATGTGTTTCACCATCATTTTTTACATACGGATTTACAACAATATCATTCGTCCCTTTCACTTTACCCACAAGCACCGCACCAACTGGTCCATTCCATGGAATATCAGACACATGGAGTGCGAGTGATACTGCATTGATACCAAGAACGGCTGGATCCATTTCGCCAAGTGAGAGAACTGTACAGACAACTTGCACTGCGTTTTTTATATGTTGCGCAAAAAAGGGACGGATGGTTCGGTCGATAATTCGAGATGACAATACTGCTTCGTCACTTGGGCGACCTTCACGCTTGTTGTACTGACCTCCGAGGATTAACCCCGCTGCATAATTTTTTTCTGCGTATTCAACAGTAAGATTAAAAAATCCAGGATTGTTTTTCCCGTCTTTACTCATACATGCAGTGGCGAGTACGACGGTGCCGTCACAAGAGAGTATGACTGCTCCGTTTGCTTGATCAACCAAATTTGAAAACGTCGCGGTGATTATTTTTCCATTAATATCGATTGAGTATTCTTTTTTATCCATATTTTCTGTAACTAGAGAGACGTTAGTATTGAAAACCGATATGTTTGGTTTCAAAACTACATGTCTCTCTACTTATATTATTTCTCTATTAATAAAATTAATTGTAACACAGTCACTGTCGTTTACCCACAAAGCTTGTTTTATATTTTTAATATGGTACTATAGTAAGCAAAATCATTTTATATTTCCTTACAATTTAAAAACCCCAGATTATGACAAACCCGACACAAACCCAAGAACGAAACCAAAACAATTCCTCAATACTCTCCGAGTATTTACCAAATCCTGGTATTAACTTTTTTCGAGAAAAAAGTAACCACTTTTCTCCTCATACAGGGTATCAATTTCGCACACCCGGTGTTTTTGCTATTATTGAAAATTTTACGAGAACTCGACCCAAAGAACATGTTATTTTGATTAGCAGCCAATATGTGGCTTCAAATAAACACTTTTTTGGAGAAGTAGTATCACAGGCTTCAAAAATGTTTTCTGGAGTTACATTTGAGTTTTACGTTATTAACGAACTTAATAGTCGTCGTATGATTATTGTTCCAATCCCTGGTGGAAATTAAAACGCGTATGCAAAACATAAAACGCCTCATTTATTGAGGCGTTTTTTATTATGATGAAATGTGCGTCCAATAAGATAATTTTTAGGTGTAACGGACAGGTCAAGGAAGTCGTCGACAGTTTCTTTGAGTTTTTGTGAGGTAGACTGACCAAATGAAACCGCTTCGACTTGAGTGATGGTCTGGAGGTATTCAACGAGTGGAACAAAGTCGCCATCACCAGAGACAATAATAATCGCATCTACTCGATGTGCGTTTTTAATAGCATCGACTGCAAGTCCGACATCCCAGTCTGCTTTTTTGTTTCCATCAGCAAATATTTGCAGGTCTTTTGTTTTTGTTTCGATGCCGATCTTGGTCAGGGCTTCAAAAAATGCATTTTCGTCCCCTGCTTCTGAGGTAATAACATACGCGATAGCCCGGACGAGCTTGCGCCCTGCGACTGCGTCTTTCAAGACATTTGCAAAATTTACCCGTGCTTTGTAGAGATGGCGCGCGGTGTGATAGAGATTTTGTGCGTCAATGAATACTGCGACGCGTTGTTCTGTGTGTTTGATGGAGGCCATAGGATAATGCTAAATTATGAATGATAAATTATAAAGTAAGTATAAGTGAAAAAAGCCAAAGTGCAAAGGAGAGTTGTGTCATTCCGGACTTGATCCGGAATCCAGTGAATTAAAGAGTTGTGTTCTGTGTACTGGATTACCAAGTAGGTGATTCTGAGGAATCAAATTCGGTATGACAATACAAAATACATACATACAAAAGAGCGGCGCCGTAGGCGCCGCTCTTTTGTCTTTGATTAACTTAATTTAAGCTTTTTTGTCAGATCAGCGTGTTTTACTGCATCCTTCTTTTTGTATTGGGTGAGTTTTGTACGTCGGTTCGCTACCATTTTGATAAGACCTTTTCTTGAGTGATTGTCTTTCTTATGAGTCTTCAAATGTTCTGCGAGCTCGTCGATACGCATAGAGAGCATAGCGATTTGCACCTCATCAGACCCAGTATCTGTACCGTGGGTTTGGTGTTTCTTTATAGTTGCTGTTTTTTTTGTTACTTGTTGCATGAAAGTACTATACTATATATTGGTTTTAAATGCAAATACCTGCCCGGCGAGAGTTTTTTGTAAAGTATCTATATAAATGAAACATTTGCCAATATCTAAAAGATTCAGAAAAGTGAGTAAAAATAGTTAAAGACTCTGACGGGATTGACATTTTAATTAAATTATATATAATAGGCTTAAATTAAAAACTAAAATTATGAAAATTCTTAACCTAGAAATGACTTTTTTTATGAATGCACTTTGGAAAGTCCTAGAGGGTAACCCAAAGAATCCAAATCCGGACTGCCCAGGTTGTTATATAGTGCACTATGATTACGATACTGGGAAAACGGAAACAATCTTATTTCGGAGTGTTTTGAAAAGCAATCAATATAAATACATCTATTTGGCTCACAAAAAGACTCTTCAGACAGTCTATAAAGAAACACTACTCTCTCGAGATTTTCTTAATGAAGAGCTGGAACAAGCGCCAGGTGCAGTCAATATTATCCCCGAGATCGTATTTGCAGTACGTCATGTCGGTGGTTGTGTCGGTGTTTCTGGACATATTCCCCTTGTTGAAGAAGCAATCAGCGCATTACTTTTAACCGCTAAAAATAGTATGGTAAAAATTCATGCTGATAAACATGTATGTACAGAAGACTTGGAAAAAGAATTTTGGGTTGATTTTTCATTTGAATTCCACAGGCTTTGTAGAAAAATTTATGATAACTTTTGGATTAAAGAATTAGGTGAAGCTCTTCTTTTGTCTCAAAATCACCCACTAGGCATAGTGAATAATTAGCACGCAAACATATTGAATACACTAAAAACATCGACAGTCAGTCGATGTTTTTTCTTATGTGTGAAACTATAAAAATAGTAGTATCTAGGTGTATACTTACCCTATGTCCACCATCCACGACCTTCAGCGTCAATTTCTTGAATACATGGAGATTGAACGCGGAGCAAGTTTGAAAACTGTAGCGAACTATGAACGATATTTAAATCGGTTTTTTGCATTTGCCAATGTCACTGACCCAAAAGATATTACTGAAACACTTTTGCGTGAATATCGTCTCTACCTCAATCGCCAGCTTGGTACAAAAGTGAAAGGACAGACTCAAGCAACACTCAAAAAAAACACACAAAACTACTATCTCATTGCACTTCGTCGTTTTCTGAAATACTTGATGAAGATAAAGGTCACTTCCCTCACACCTGATGCAATCGAGCTTGCAAAAACAGGTGAACGCCACCTCGATCTTATTTCCATGGATGAACTCGGACGAATATTTAAAGTTGCTCTGACTGATAAAGAAGGCAAACAAAGTGACAGTCTGATAACACTTCGCGATACAGCACTTCTGCAACTTTTTTTCTCAACAGGGCTTCGTTTGTCGGAATTGTGTTCGCTGAACCGTGATATCGATTTATCTAAAGACGAACTCTCGGTTCGTGGTAAAGGTGAAAAAGTCCGCGTGGTATTCATAAGCGACAGTGCACGTGATGCTATTCAAAAATATTTGGCAAAGCGAGCTGATTTTCTTGAACCACTTTTTCTTAATTTTTCATCCAATAAAAATGGTTTGAAAAAAGAATCGAGTAGCAAAGGATCTGGAAGTACCTCTCGTCTGACTCCTCGCTCGATCGAACGTATTGTTAAACAGTATGCAATAAAAGCCGGTATTTCAAAAAAAGTCACTCCGCACGTGTTGCGTCACAGCTTTGCAACGGATCTTCTTTCAAATGGGGCTGATATCAGAAGCGTCCAGATGATGCTCGGCCATGCGAATATCGCCACAACACAGATCTATACGCACGTGACAAACAAACAACTCAAGGATATTCATAAAAAGTTTCATTCGGGGTAAAAAGTTTATAAACAAGTTGTGTTTTTATGAGCACGGGTGTATCATAAAAGTATGATATACATACTAGTTATTTTATCGATAATGGTCTTTTTATTAGCCTCAATTGTATTTGGGATAAATATGTTTTCTTCTTTTAAGAAAGAAAAAATCTTATCCATTGCATTCTTTTGTGGTTTTATCTACACATCATTTCTCTTTGCGATTCAATTAAACGGACTTTTCAATTGCTTTATTAATAAGACTATCGATAGTTGTGTGCACTATCCACAAATTAACGAGATTCCTATTATTCAAATAGGTTTTGATCTCGCTTCTGAAAATTTGAAAATCTTCCTTATCAATACACTTACTTTTGGGCTCGTTTTCTTCCTCGTGTATTTACTTAAAAGACAATTAAGCCTTAAAAAATAGTATTTTTATGAATTCAAACAAGATGGTTATTGGTTTTGTAGCTGGGTGTTTTGTTATCGTTGTATTATTTGCCTATATTTTTTTGGTAGATGCAAAAAAACCTGGAACATATGATGATTTTGCTACGTGTATTTCAAATAGTGGCGCAAAGTTTTATGGTGCATATTGGTGTCCACATTGCCAAAAACAAAAAGCTGATTTTGGTAAATCTGCAGCAAAACTCCCGTATGTTGAATGTGAAATAAGTCCTTCTGATAAAAAAACTGCTCAAGACCGCGTTGACGAGGCTTTGGCTTCTGGTCAACTCGTAGAAGGTCAAGATCCAAGTGAAATAGGTATTTATACTCGATCAGAAGCATGTGTGGTAAACAAAATTGAAAGTTACCCAACATGGATATTTGCTGACGGGTCTCGCACTACTGGCGAAAAAAGCTTTGCAGAACTGTCTCGTTTGACTGGCTGTATTGCACCTGCGGGAAGCGAGGAACCACCGGCTCCAACTACTGAGACAACCACATCAGTCGCACAATAACAGTACATGCAATTCCGTTAGAAGTCAGACGTGTTATTGTCTCCTTGCGGGTAAAATTATACAAAAATTTATTATTTTATTATCAATTAATTAAGGACGGAAGTCTCAAAACTTCCTACTTCTATGGGACTTGTCCCGTTAGAAATTCATTTATACGAAAATTGTTCATCTATGTATATATCTTTTTTAAATCAACAAATAGTCGAATACTATCAATCTTTAAATTTCTAACGGGATGCAAGATTCTTTTACCCCTATTTTTAATATGCTCCTCTCTATGGGGGTTATAGTGTATGTATTTGCTATAGTATTTCTTCTTTTACAAAGAAAAAACCTTACTTCGTTTTTCTCAAAGTATGGATTGCTGACGATCTGCGGGATTTCTGGTATTGCGACCATTTCAAGCCTTCTTTATTATCATGTCAGTGGCTTTGTTCCGTGTGATTTATGCTGGTATCAAAGGATATTTATCTATTCGAGCTTCTTAATTTCACTCTTGGCATTGATTAAAAAGGACTCCATTCACGTTATCAAGCCGTATCTGGTCATGTTGACCGTAATTGGAGGCTGTATTTCTATAGTTCATAATATTATCTACTACACAGGATTCAATCCTCTTCCCTGCAGTGCAACCGCTTCTTGTACTGCACGGTATGTATTTGAATTTGGTTTTATTACTATTCCACTTATGGCATTGGTGACATTTGTACTCACCTTAGTATTATTGTTGTTAACAAAGAAAAAATAGCAGTTATCCCCCACACCTATATTTTTATTGCAGATGTATCTGCGTTTCGAAGAAACTATAAAAATATAGGTGTGGGGGTTATCCACAGCCTGGTGTTCGGCCCTCTATGCTATTTGAGCTTTTGTAGGTATACTTAATACGAATAACATAAACAATTAATCACCGACACGTGGCATTTGTCACACTTTTTAGTTCTTTTTTATGGAGTGAACCTATCTGTTCTTTTTAAAAATCAAAAGACCTCATGCATGAGTCCGTATTTCGTTACGGAGTTATACATGAGGTCTTTTCTATACTCTTGACCACTTGTTTATAAGTCTTGTCAAAGGACTTGCGCTATAAGCGTTAAAAAAGCTATACTGGGTATAGCTTTAAGTTTTTAAAGTGACTCGCTTATAAGTAATTAAATCCTAAACCCGTATGGGTCGGACAAGAAAAAAATATGAACAAAGCAGCACTCGTTGAGTGGGTACATATGAAAATCGGTGGAACAAAAGTTCAAGCCGAAGAAGTAATAGATGGGATGATTGAAGAAATCATCAAAACCCTCAAGAAAGGTGGAGAAGTTTCTATAGCTGGTCTTGGAATTTTCTCAGTTAAAGATCGTGCAGCTCGAATGGCTCGCAATCCAAAAACTGGAGAACAAGTCAAAGTTGCAGCAACAAAAGTTCCAAAGTTCCGTGCAGCAAAAGCACTGAAAGATGGAGTAAAATAGAAACAGTAGTCTATCGGTAAAAATAAAAACCTCTTACTGAGGTTTTTATTTTTACCGTTTTAAGGATAGGCTATTTTATCAACTTAATGTAATAATCTTTATCCCCGTACAAAGTGTAGTCTCCTGTTTCAGTTTTTTCAGCGTAGACTTCCACTGTGTGTCCTAGGTAGGATTTGAGGTCAGTAATACTTTTAAATCCAATAAGTGTACCGAGTTCTTGTGTTGGTCGATTGCGTCCTCCGATTGTTTCAATAATTTTTTTGCCCGACACAACAACAGAGCAAACGCCGTCACTGAAACAAGATGTATCCACAGACTCAAGTTCTCCAGTAAATTTTTTTTCAGACTGAATTTTTTCTTTGATTGCTTCGTTGATGATTTTATTTTTTGCAAATAGTTCTTGGATTTTTTTATCCTCTATTTCTTGTTGTTTTTTTGTCTGTTCGGCATCAATAAAAACAACAAAAAAAATAATGATAATAATAAGAGTTACGTGAAGTAATCTATCAAGTGTCATTCCATTACCCCACTTAAAATATTTCCAGTACTTTGTGTTCATGTAATAAGTATACCCCCACACCAATGTTTCCACAATACTGTAACGTGCTATTTTGTTCACAGGGAGCATAAAAAGTTTTTATATTTTTAAATTTTTTTTCTGTGTAGAATATATGTGTATTTCTCTCTTATAAAAAAACAATTGTACGTTAAGTACAACTGCATTCATTTGTGCGGGTAGGGAGACCAGCTTCGCTTTATCGATCCTTACAGGATCAGTACGCCTTTTCCTGTTTTGTCGCCTTCGATAAACTCAGGCTCAAAACATGGAAAAGCTTTTGACATATTTTTCTTATGAATGAAATGAATTAGAAAAATAGAAATACTCGTGAGTGCGACTCTCCCACGTGACTGAAGCAGTTCAGTCATTTACCCGCACAAATCAAAAACACCCCGAAGGGTGCTTTCATTTGTGCGGGTAGGGAGAATCGAACTCCCGTCTTCTGCTTGGAAGGCAGACATTCTACCACTAAACCATACCCGCAATATCTTATTGTAACTTTTCACGTTGTGATTTCAATGTGTTCGCTCCAAACAATGTACACACCTAAACCATACCCGCAAAGTTATTTCGTAACTTCAATCAATATACACTAAAATGACTTTTTTTTCAATAAGTAAAACAAGAGCGCGACCGAAGGTCGCGCTCTTGTTGTGTTTGTATTTTTTCTCCAAACTCTCAACTAAAAACTAGTATTACTCTTTCTTCTTGTCTAATTTGTTTAGTCCAAGTGCGTTAACACCAAAGTACACAACCGCTGCAATGATGATAAAATCAACTACAGTAGAAATAAATGCACCCCAGTGGAGTGATATTGCTCCGACAGTAAGTGCTTTATCAGCAAGCGCTACTTTACCCATAAGCATACCCACAAGTGGGTTGATAATATTCTCAACAAGCGACGTGACCGTCTTTGATACAGCTCCTCCTAAAATGAAACCGACAGCAAGCCCAATGACTCCTTGCTCACGGATGAAGTCCATAAATCCTCCCATTTTCCCACGCACTAAATTTTGTCCTGGTATTTCCATAAAATATTTTTTAAAAATAATAATTATTTCTTCATAAATCCTTCGAGTGCTTTCAATGCTTCTATAGGTATCATATAAACGACTGTATTTGATTGATCAGAAGACATGTCGTTGATAGATTGGAGTGTACGCAAGTGAAGCGCGCCTGGAGTAGCCGCAAGCATTGCCGCAGCTTTCGCCATATTTTCTGACGCCATGACCTCCCCCTCTGATGCAATAATCGTTGCTTGGCGTTCACGTTGCGCTTCGGCGACTTTTCCGATTGTCCGTTCCATCTCAGATGAGAGAGCGATATCTTTGAGCTCAACGGTTGATATATCTATTCCCCACTCTGCGCAGGTTTTTTCTACTATCAGTTGAATTTTTTCTGATATTTCTGATCGTTCAGCAAGGAGCTGGTCGAGCGTTACTTCACCGATGACGTTTCGCATCGTTGTCTGGGCAAGCTGAAGAATCGCGTAGTGCACATTTTCAATATTGATAATTGATTTACCGGCATCTACCATTTTATAATAAATGACTGCATTCACACCGACCGAGACATTGTCTTTTGTAAGAGCTCGTTGGTCTGGTACATCGACTGCTTTGACACGCATGTCGACTTTTTTCATTTGTTGAAAAACAGGTACGATAATTTTCCATCCTGGTTCTTTGATACCAGTAAAACGCCCCATCGTGAGCACCACTCCCCTTTCGTATTCGTTGATCTGGCGAAGCATGCTCAGCAACACAACAATGATGATAATAACAAATATCCACATATACTGATTTTCTCGTTAACTTATAATTAATCTGAGTATAGTATAAACCACCTATTTTACAAACGTTTCTCGGATGAGCAGTAGTGCTCTTGTTTCATCTGTGATATATTGAGCTCGAATCAAAACTTTTTAAGTCATGGAGACAAGAAAATATAACGTAGAATTATTTGACAAAGTAATTTTTGCATTGAGTAATCTATTCAGTACTCCAAAACGTGTGTTCTCTTTTGGAGAGAAGGAAGACGGTCAATTTGTCCGAATACTCTGTAATGGAAAACCAACCGTTTGCCGTACCCTAGTGTGGGACAGAGAAGATGTTCTCGTGTTACAGAAAATCGGAAAACGATTAGCAGAAACACATTTTAAAACAAAAAAAGCTAGCTCATAAGTGAGCCGGCTTTTTTTATTTATCTTTCTGTGCTATAGTTTTTTTGTTACTAGAGAGTAATCACACATCGGAGTGTGGTGCAAGGCTTTCATTCTCGTTTTGCAAGTAACG
>CAZMGK010000003.1:0-12221 GCA_964565825.1 uncultured Candidatus Saccharibacteria bacterium
AGGGTTTTTTTCTTTTGAATATGTGTCTACGACAAGTGAAGCAATAAATGGTCGAATCCTTTTCCCGCTTTGCCCAATCTCTAGAATATAATCGAGGTAGGTGTGGATAGTTGTATCTGTTGTATGCTTTTTTGCTTGCGAGATATTTTTCTTTAATGATTTCAGAAAAAAAGTGTTAAATTTTCTTTGGAAGTTCTTTAAGTCAGTCATAATACTCCAAAGAGTATATCATTAAAATGGATTTTGGAGAATTTTATAAAAATGAAGTGAGGATGCTTGAGGAATCTCTTCTTACAGGAGCTGTACACCTTTCGTGTCGTACTCGCAAAACTACGCGCGATGTACTCAAGGTTTTTCACTTCCCCTCATGTACGTATAATCCTTTACGCACCATCGTCCGCAAATAAAAAAACAGCTTTCGCTGTTATTTTTATCTGCGGGCGATGGAGGAATTGAACCCCCGCCAAAGGTTTTGGAGACCTTTGTACTACCACTATACTAATCGCCCATGTTGTTGTTTGTCATTCCGGATGAGGTGAATTGCGAAGTAAGAGAGTATGCCCTGGGGTACTTGATCCGGAATCTAGGTTTGTATCTTTATGTTTCTGGATTCCGGATCAAGCCCGGAATGACAGTAACTCACTTCATAAATACACAAATAAAAACGACTATTTAAGTCGTTTTTATTCTACCAAAAAAATAAGGAAAAATCTACAAAAAAGACTATTTCTTTACTTCGTTAAATACAACGTGTTTTCGAGTCACCTTGTCGTACTTTTTGAGCTTGAGTTTGGTTGTCGTAGTTTTCTTATTTTTACGAGTAAAATACGTTGTTTTTGTTTCTTTGTTTTGTACTTTTACGAGTCTATCTTGTGACATATGTATTTATATATACCATATCCGGGTTGAAAAGACAACCCGGATAGTTTTTAGTTCAGAGTTATTAGCTGAGAGTCTGAAATCATCTCTGTAATGTCATTCCGGATGAGGTGAATTGCGAAGTAAGAGAGTATGCCCTGGGGTACTTGATCCGGAATCCATGGTTCTATTTCTGGACCCCGGATCAAGTCCGGGGTGACAGCAAAGATTCATTTATCAGAGATTTGTAATATATCTTGGAATAAGCGGGTTGAGTCTGGTTACCAGTTCGTAGTTTATGGTTCCGGCTAGGACTGCTACTTCGTCTGCAGAAAGGGTCTGTTTGCCTTGAGTTCCAATGATCGTCACCTGTTCCCCACTCTGTACCTGCTTTATATGAGTTACATCTACAATGCACATATTCATCATAATACGGCCCAGAATAGGGGCAAATTGCCCCTGTATGAGGACTTTTCCGTGACTTGAGAGTGTTCTCGGTAAGCCGTCATAATACCCCACAGGAAGGATTGCAATCGTCATATCAGTCTTTGCTCTGTAGGTACAGTCATATGCGATATATGCACCTTTTGGTATCTTTTTTACTTCTGATACATAGGTGTGAAATGAAAGTACTGGTTTAAATATATCCCCTACTTTTTTTCTCGCTTCATCTGATGGGTATAGTCCGTAGAGACCGATACCGAGTCTCGCAATATCGATAGAATATTCTTTGTGCCGGATATTTCCCGCTGTTCCAGAGATGTGTACTAATGGTGTGATAAGAATTTGTGCGAGCGCGTTTTTCCATTCTAAAAGTTGTGTAAATTGTTTTTCCGAATAGGTATCAAATTCTTTTGTTTCAACTCCAGAAAAATGAGAGTAGAGACCAACTGGTGTGAGATTATTTTTCTCTATCATTGTTACGACAACAGAGAGTTGCGATTTCAAGAATCCCTGACGATGAAGTCCAGTGTCTACTTTCAAATGCCATTTGAGTTTTTTGTTTTGTCTGTATTTTGTCAGTGCAAGAAGTTCAGGCATGCTCGAAATCGTGACAGAGATATTTTTCTTGATTGCAAGGTCCCAATACTCTGGAGGAGTGTTGCATAAAACAAGAATTTTTTTATCAGTATGCTTGCGTATCGTGACCGCGTCTTCGAACGAAAATACAGAAAACCAATCTACCTGCGGAGCTTCTTTGAGCACTGTGATGAATTGTTCAAGCCCGTGCCCGTATGCATTTGCTTTGATCACACACATAAGTTCTGTTTGTTTTGGGAGGATTTTTTTGAAATTTTTTACATTCGAAACAAGTGCTTTTGCATCTATATCTATCCATGTTTGGTGTACAGGAATCTTTTTCATTTGTTTACTATAGCATGGAGTTCTGGGCTCTGTCATTCCGGATGAGGTGAATTGCGAAGTAAGAGAGTATGCCCTGGGGTACTTGATCCGGAATCTAGTAAAATAAAAGTCTGGATTCCGGATCAAGCCCGGAATGACAATACAACAAAAAACCACCCAAAAGGTGTTTTTTTGTAAGGTCATTACTCTATGTGATTTTAATTATCCCCTGAACCTGGAAGCGCGTCGATTTTATTTGAAAGGACTACTTCAGCAAAGTTTGTATAGTCTGAATCTTTAATCGTTACAGTAAATGGAAATCCGGCTGTACTTTGATTGATCTCAGTTTTTGCATATGATGGACCTTTTCCTGAGATAGGATCTATTCTGTAGAACACATCAAGTCCTGACCAAATACACATTGCGGTTGGTGGGCATGGGTGATTATAAAATCCAGTAATAGTAATTTTAGAGTTTGTATTTGTTATTTTATATTCAGTATCTTTGTACATCTTAGCTTGAGTATCTAGAGCAATTGTATTGTGTTCATACACTACTGGCTTAGTTTCTACTTTGTACGTATTGACACCAGCTTTCCCGTATTTATTTGGTGACGGAAGATAGACTGTTTTACAGTTAGTTACGTTTCGGATTGTGGCTTCGTCAGCCTCAGTTACACCTGGAGTATCTTCTCGGGTAATGAGTACTCCTTTTTCATTGTAGGTTGCATATGACCCACCACCTGTTTCGGTAACTACATCAAATTCTACTCGATAGACAAGTACTCCTGCATGCTTACATTCTTCGATCTGAGCTTTTGGATGTAGTTCAGAAATTTTCTTGACCGTTTCTTTTTTTGGGTCAACGGTAGGTGGCGGGATATCATTTCTTGCCAAGTTGTAGACGTCAATTACTGGTGAGCTGAGGTTTGCCCGATAGATAACACGACAGTCTTTCAAAGATTTTATAATTTGTTCATTTGTTTGTTCTGACCCTGCCACACTCAAAATTTGGGCAATTTTCTTACCGTCTTTATCAAACAAAGAAAAACCTACACCAGTAGTATTCATCGGGGTTAACCTAAATACCATCTGATCATTATAGGTACACTTTTCTATCATGTTGTCTTTATTTTCTGTATACAATTTTTGTAATACGATTTTTTCTGGATATTCAGAGGTTGTTCCTGTACAATCAATTGCTTTTATTTTTGCGCGAGTGATTGGGCCGACATAACCGGTACCCATGATACCATTCGATTTTTGGAAATCGACAACTGCTTTAAAAGTTACCTTGCCAAAGAAACCGGTGGAAGTGACTTTGAGATGACCTTTACTGCTTAAGAAATCTTGGAGCATTGATACATCAGCAAATGTATCGCTGTCTTTCATTCCAAAGCGAAGATTGCGCGTGAGATCTGCACAAGCGACTGTGGCGGTTGGGTCGATATCTCCAGGAATAGTAGTTGTGATAGGTCTAATATCCTCATATTTTTGCTCTGTAAGAGCAAAAGATATGGTTGGAATAATAAAAGCGAGACCAAGTATGGCGATTATAATTTTGTTTTTCATAGTTATATAATATAGATATTAGGCTTGTAACATAAGTATTTTTGACTTACCTCTATAGTGACGAGGCTCGGTCGTATATATTACGAAGTGAAAAATAGCGAAAAGAAATGTTTCTCCGGTGGTACACTTTCTGCTATAGCAGAAAGTGTACCACCCTCACTAGAGGGTGCACTTAAATTGGCACAGCAAAAGAAAATATGCTACTATAAAAAAGTACTTTTATGTACATGTTGCGTCGGTGGCAGAGTGGTCAATTGCATTTGACTGTAAATCAAACGTCTTCGGACTACGAAGGTTCGAATCCTTCCCGGCGCACAAAAACAAAAAGACCGAGCTTCTGCTTGGTCTTTTTGTTTTATATCTCGACGAGAAGAAGCCAACTGCTTGGCTTCTGTGAAGGATTCGAAAAGCATTTCGTTATATCTAAAAAGCTCTGCTTTAAAGATATCGAAATGGTGTACTGACCCTGTAATGGTCGAAATTCCTTCCAGTGGCTATGCAATAGTCGAATCCTCTTCTGACTGCGCAATGAAGGAACTTTACTTTATTTTTGTCCAATGATCCTGATTGTACGATGCTGGAGTATATTCAAAAGGAATTGCTTTGAAAGAAATAATAAGTTTTTCTGAGAATAGATCAACAAAATCACGACCGGATTTTGCATCATTTTTATTCGGATATTCCGTAAAGACCCCGAAGTACACATACCCCGTTTTTGTTTTCAGTATACCCGCTAAAGTTTCGTGGTTGTAAATATACCCAGGTTTGACGAGAAGCTTCTTCTCCTCTTTAATTTTAGACATTCTGTTTCGCATCGAACCTCCATCGAGTCCAGGAAAAACTAAAAAATCTTCCGGGCGAATATTGTTGTTCATGAGATATTCATGGAGATGACGCAATACACGAAGCGTGAGAGCGCATGTTGTTGTATTTCTGTACAACCCCGATCCTGTTTCGAAAGAAATAGTATCTTTCCCTGCACCATATGTTTCTTTCATGTACACTTGAAACGCTTCGGGTCCTCCTAATTGCATAAACAATGCATGGCTTGAACTGTTTGTCGAAAAAATATTCATTTGTTTAAACAATTGTGACAAGGGTGCCCCGGTAAATGTATATATTTTTCCTCGCCCAGAATACGGACTAGTTTTATGTACAACTTCCGCGTCTTTTTTTACGAGATTATTTATCTTAATAAAAGATTCCAAATTAATTTTTGTTTGTGCCGGGTTGGTGCTCCAATCAAAGTACATATTTGTAAAGACAATTTTTTCAATTTTTCGATCCCCTATTTTTTTCTCTGTTGCGAGAATAATTTTTTTCAAATCACCACCAGTAAAAAAAGGGTCAAGCGAGCCGTTTATATATAGTGTATTCTTGTAACGTACTACTTTTGTTTTGTATGTGTATGTTGCTCCAAGTTTAGACAGAACATAATCCTGTAAATATATTTTGGAGACGGACGCGGGGATAATCACTTTATTTTCATTGAATGAGAATAACGTGTCACCTTTTTCATCCGCAATACATACGGACTGTTTTGCTTTTTCAAACTGAGGGTATGTTTTCAAGAGTGTATTCCACTCGGTTTTAAATGTTAGAGCATGCGCAGTTTGAAATGGTATACCCAATAAACACACTACAATCAGCATGAAACTGATTGTAGTGTGTTTACGCATGTGTCGTACTCGTTTTACGTATTGTTTTTATCATTTTCTCTCGTTTCATTTCTACAAAGAGTTCATTATTTTTTACTGAGACAAAGACAGTATCGCCTTTGGTGACTCCTTTGCCTAAAATAAAGTTGGCAACAGGATTGAGAATTTTCGTCTGTATGAGTCTGTTGAGTGGTCGTGCACCAAAATGAGGATCGTAGCCGAGAGTTGCAAGATGCACAAGCGCCTCGTCTGAAACAACAAGCTCGATTCCCTTTTCTTTAAGTCGTTTTGCAACAGCCTCTACCCGAACAGAAACGATATTTTGGAGCATTTCTTTTGACAATACATCAAAGAGAACCACTTCATCAACACGATTGAGGAATTCTGGACGGAAGAAATTTTTGAGAGATTCCATTACCTTGTCTTTCATCTGGTCGTATCCATTTTTTTCATTTTGGGTAAAGCCAATAGTCTCCATCTTTTGAATGAATTCAGAACCGAGGTTCGAGGTCATGATAATGATCGTGTTTTTGAAATTCACCACGCGTCCTTTACTGTCGGTAAGACGTCCATCGTCGAGTACCTGGAGAAGGAGGTTGAACACTTCTGGGTGGGCTTTTTCTATTTCATCAAAGAGAACGACACTGTACGGTCGGTGGCGGACTTGCTCGGTGAGTTGTCCTGATTCATCATGGCCGACATAGCCTGGAGGAGAACCGATGAGTTTTGAAATAGCATGCCGTTCCATATATTCACTCATATCTACACGGATGAGAGATTTTTCGTCATCGAACATGAATTCAGCGAGTGCTTTGGTGAGCTCAGTTTTTCCGACTCCTGTAGGACCAAGAAAGATGAATGAGCCAATTGGTTTATTTGGATCAGAGATTCCAGCACGTGAACGACGAACAACCGCAGATACTTTTTCAATTGCTTCATTTTGCCCAATAACGCGATGTTTGAGTTCTTCTTCCATGCGAGAGATTTTTGCGCGTTCTTCTTCAAGCATGCGAGTGAGCGGGACTCCAGTCCAACGTGCGACAACTTCGGCGATGTCTTCACTCGTGATTTCTTCTTTCAAAACACGACGTGATTTTTGGAGCTTCTTGAGGCGGAGCATTTTCGCTTGCAATTCTTTTTGCAGGTGCGGAAGCGAGCCATAGCGAATCTCGGCTGCGCGTGCGAGATCTACGCGCATCTCTGCATTTTCTGCATCGAGCTTGAGACTCTCTATTTCTTTTTTGATTGTGCGAATACCATCAACGAGGTCTTTTTCATTTTGCCATTTCAAAGAGAGCTCGCTAGTTTTTTCTTGAATGTTGGCGATTTCTTTTTCGATTTCTTTGATGCGAAGTTTTGTCTCTTTTGAGTCATGCATCTCAACTTCTTTTTTCATCGCTTCTTTTTCTATTTCATAGCGCATGATTTTTCGATATGCTTCTTCGAGTGGTGCTGGTTTGTTTTCAAGAGAGAGACGTAACATTGAAGACGCCTCGTCTATGAGGTCTACTGCTTTGTCAGGAAGATAGCGGTTGGTGATATAGCGAGCAGAGAGATTGACCGCTGAGACGATAGCATCGTCGGTAATATGAACACCATGAAAAATCTCATACTTCTCTTTGAGTCCACGAAGGATTGCCACAGCGTCTTCGACACTTGGCTCCTCAACATAAACCGGCTGGAAACGTCGTGCGAGTGCCGGATCCTTTTCGATATGTTTTTGGTATTCTTTTATAGTCGTTGCTCCGATTGCACGGAATTCACCACGTGACAGTGCCGGTTTGAGCATATTTGCGGCGTCAAAAGAGCCTTCTCCTGCTCCTGCACCGACAAGGGTGTGTATTTCATCGATAAAGACAATGATAGATCCTTCAGATCGCTCTATCTCTTTCATGATTGCTTTCAAACGGTCTTCAAATTCTCCACGGTATTTTGTCCCTGCGACAAGAAGCCCGAGGTCGAGTGAGACGAGCTCTTTATTTTTGAGAGATTCTGGAACGTCTCCTTTTGAGATACGAATAGCGAGTCCTTCAACGATAGCAGTCTTTCCTGTTCCAGCTTCACCGATAAGGATTGGATTGTTTTTAGTGCGACGAGAAAGGATTTGCATAATACGCATGATTTCTGTGTCACGGCCGATGACTGGATCGAGTTTATCTTGTTTCGCCATCTGCGTGAGGTTGCGAGTGTATTTACCGATCATACGGTATTTTTTATCACCACTTGCATGAGGTGTTGCTTGTTCGCGGATTTCTTCGACGACATTCATTACTTGTTCTTTTGTTAGGCGGAATCGTTTCAAGATTTCTTGTGCAGGAGATTGCACTTCGAGGAGCGCGATGAGCATGTGCTCGGTTGAAACAAATTCATCTTTCATGATTGCTGCATCTTTGGTCGATTGCTCGATGACGTTCGCGAGGTCCGGGGTCAGGTACATTTGGTATGACTGTGACAGTGTTGTTCTTTGTTCAGGATTTTCGATGGTTTCTAGGATGGAGTCAGTCAAAAGCTGTACATCGATTTCGAGTTTTTCTAAAATAGAAATGACAATAGACTCATCTTGCAAGATGAGTGCTGCGAGCATATGAATTGAGTTTACGTGGTTTTGCCCACGTTCAATAGCCAGTTCGTGAGACCGGCGGATAGCTTCTTTTGCTTTAGTTGTAAATTGGTTAAATGGAGGCATAAATTTAGTTTTTAGTTTAAAGTTGATAGTTTGTAGAATTTAAATGCATATATCTAAAAACTTAAAACTATGCACTATCAACTAGCTTGAGTATAGCATATGCGTCAGGATGGGAAAATAAAAAACACCAGAAAGCAATAACTGGTGTTAAATAAAGACAAACTCACTGGTCTTGATTTTTCGCTACAAAAAGAGCAAGGATTTTCTTCTAAAGAAATTGGTATCTCAGTTATGACTCCACTGGCGCCGGAGCGCTGCTTCGCAGTCTCCCATTTATTCTTTGTCCTCAAGATTACCAGACCAAGTCCACAGTCAAGGATTCGAACCTATGCAACCCAAACGTCTGTGTTGACTCTTTATTTTATTTAAAAATACTCCTTATTTAATTTTTTGTCAACAGCTTGAAAATATCCTTTAGTTTTTTAATCACTGTATCCAAATCCCTTTTTGTCGTTTGACGGCCGAGGGAGAAGCGGACAGAGCCGTAATGAAGGATGAGGTTAGTTGCCCCGCCCGTCCCGGGCGGGGCTGTGTAGATGGCTTTCAAAACATGTGACACAACGCCTGAGTCGGCTTTGCAGGCTGATTTTTCTGAAACAGCGATTCCTTGTGCGTCGAGATAGATGACGATTTGTTCGCTTTGGTAGCCGATGAAAGATACGTTGATGTTGTTTGGAAGTCTGTCAGTTCGTGATCCGTGTAATTTGATCTCAAAGTTTTGCTCGAGCTCATTGATGAAATAGTCGCGAAGTTCTGCTAATCTTTCACTTTCTTTTTCTTTCAGGTTTTCATTTATTTCTACGGCTGTACCAAACGCTACGATGAGCGGAACATTTTCGGTGCTGGCGCGGAGGTTGCGTTCCTGTGAGCCACCGATACTGACAGATTCTATTTTGGTTCCACGGCGTATATACAGTGCGCCGGCACCTTTTGGTCCATAGATTTTTGAACTGTTTATCGTGAGGAGATCTACACCGAGTTGTTCAACACCTATACGCTCATACACAAAAGACTGACACGCGTCAGTGTGAAAGTAGGGATATGGGTCAAGCTCCCTCTCCTTGCCAGGAGAGGGTTGGGGTGAGGTAGTTTTGTGTTTTTTATGATGACGAATGAGTTTCGCTATTTCTTTGATAGGTTGTATGGTGCCTATTTCGTTGTTCGCTTGCATGACCGAAACAAAAATAGTTTCTGGTCGGAGTAATTTTTTAAATTCATCGAGATCGACGATACCACTCTCTGTAGCTGGTACATACGACACTTCGGCCATATTATTTTTCTCTACGTACTGCGCTAATTCAAAAATTGCTGGGTGTTCGATGCTCGATACGATAATGTGCGCGACAGTGTTTTTGTTATTTTTTTTGAAATGATTGAGCACACCCAAGAGCGCAAAGTTGTCTGATTCTGTCCCGCCTCCAGTAAAGATAATTTCATCAGCATGAGCGCCGATACTTTTTGCAATAGTTGTCCGTGCGTCCTCGAGGAGGATACTCGCTTGAACCCCTTCTTTGTGGACTCCGCTCGCATTACCAAAGAGCGTTTCTTGTGCATAAGAGAGTAGCCTCAAAACACGAGCATCAACAGGAGTGCTTGCGGCATGGTCGAGATATATTCTTTTGTTTGGTCGTATCTTAAACATTGCAAAAAGTCTTATTTTAATGTATATTATCTTTATGATTACTCCTCTATTCACCTATGTGTTACTTAGTGTAACATGCATACTCGTTATTTGGAATATTATAAGCGAAGTTCGAATTCGCCGTTTTACTCGTGGTTCCAATGGAAAAAGCTTAGAGCGAACCATTGCGCATGTTCTTCAAAAAATTGATTTTGTAGAGAAAGAAAACCAAGCTTTGATGGACAAAAATACTGAACTTGAATTACGTCTCAGGAAATCTATTCGAAATATCGAAACTGTTCGTTTTAATCCTTTTGCTGACCAAGGTTCAAACCAAAGTTTTGCCACCGCTTTTATTAATGATGAAAAAAATGGTGTTGTCATTTCTACTCTTTTTGCTCGTGATCGCACTGCTATTTTTGCAAAACCAATTATTAATGGAAGATGTGACTACGAATTGACCCAAGAAGAAAAAGTCGTACTTGAAAAGACCCTGTCATAAAAAAATGAGTACTAACAAAAATATCAGTAAACGACCACCGGTTGTTGTCATAATGGGTCATATTGACCATGGAAAATCCACACTTCTAGATTATATTCGGAAATCAAATGTTGTCGGAGGAGAAGCTGGCGGAATAACCCAGCATTTGTCTGCGTATGAAATAACTCACAAAGATGAAACTGGTGAAATGCGTCATATTACGTTTGTTGATACTCCAGGTCACGCTGCTTTTTCTGGTATGCGTGAACGAGGTGCTCAGATAGCTGATATCGCAGTACTTGTTGTATCAGCAGAAGATTCAGTCAAAGCGCAAACACTTGAAGCTTTGAAGACAATCCTCGACGCTAAAATCCCCTACATTGTTGCAATCAACAAAATAGACAAACCAGGTGCACAAATAGAAAAAGTAAAAAATGACCTTGTTGAAAAAGGAGTGTACCTCGAAGGATACGGCGGTGATATCCCCTTTGCTGAAATTTCTGCCAAAGCCGGGACGAATGTTGACCATCTCCTTGACCTTATACTTCTCGCAACTGACCTAAATGAACTTACAACCGACACCATGGCTGACCCTATTGGAATAGTCATCGAGTCTCATCGTGATGCAAAACGGGGTGTCATTGCAACGATTATCATCAAAGATGGCGTACTCGAAAAAGGTGCATTCGTCGCAACAGACACTGCGTACGCTCCAACTCGGATTATGGAAAATTTCCAAGGTGGTGCGATGCAAACAGCACCATGTTCAGCACCTGTTACTATTACTGGGTTTTCTGATCTTCCGCAGGTGGGTGCATTCGCTATGGTTTTCAAAAATAAAAAAGATGCCGAAAAATATATTTTGGATGAAAAAAATAAACTCACTCAAAATCACAGCCAGAAACACACCGAACATTCAAGTGATGTTTGTGTTATTCCTATTATTATCAAAACAGATGCAGGGGGAACAGCCGAAGCAGTCAAACAAGAACTCGTCCGTATTGAACTCGATAATGTTAAATTTAAATTCATCAAAGAAGAAGTTGGCGTCATCAGTGAAAAGGATATTCGAATGGTAGAAGCAGACCCTCAAATTATTATCATCGGATTTAATGTTGATATCGAGAACAATGCTCGTATACTCAACGATCAGATAAAAGCTCGTATTGTAAATTACAATATCATTTACAAAATTTCAGACGAACTTAAAGAAATTATTGAAGAAAAACGACCTCGCATCACAACGATTGAGACACAAGGTACTGCTCGAGTTTTAAAACTATTTAGTCAAAATAAAGAAAAGTATGTGCTCGGGTGTAAAATTACGGATGGAACTTTCTCTCAAAATAGCACTGTGCGAATACTGAGAGATGATATTGAAATCGGCCGTGGGCGTGTTACTGAACTTCAGCATAACAAGATAAAGATGAAGCAATTAGAAGCCCCTATTGAATGTGGATTACTTGTTGAATCAAGATGCTCTATTGAGGAACGTGATATTTTAGAAGCGATTAATGAAGTAACAGACTAAACTAATATGATTGAAAGAAAAAATAGAGTCGAAGAAGAAGTTCGAAAAGTAGTTGCCACATATATAGAGAAGGAAAGTAATAAAGATGCACTCATTTCAGTCACTAGAGTCACACTGTCAGACAAAATGAATGCAGGAATTGTCTATGTATCAGTTCTTCCTGAAAGTAAAGAAGAAGCAGTAAAATTTTTCCTGACACGTAACGGTGCGAATATCAAACAGTATATGAGAAAGAAAGTCCCTCACCTCAGGTCCCCTTTTCTTGAATTTGTCATTGATCTTGGTGAAAAAAACAGGATACGTTTAGACCAGTTATCAAAAGAGATAAAAGATGATAGTATATAGTAGTTGGATTTAAGATTAGGGATTAAAGTTTTGATTTTTTAGCTAAATCATTAATCTAAAATCTTTTTTGACCCGAACGCCTTGTGGCACGAGCAGAGCAAGTCTATATAGACAAGAGTCTGCTCA
>CAZMGK010000003.1:12321-71298 GCA_964565825.1 uncultured Candidatus Saccharibacteria bacterium
GACGGTCATAGTGAATGTTGGTAAGTAATTAGAATCATAAAACAATTTAAGACCCGAACGCCTTGTGGCACGAGCAGAGCGAGTCTATATAGACAAGAGTCTGCCCAGACGGTCATAGTGAATGTTGGTAAGTAATTAGAATCATAAAACAATTTAAGACCCAGTCGCCAAGTGGTAAGGCAAGAGTCTGCAAAACTCTTATACGGCGGTCCGATTCCGCCCTGGGTCTCCACAGTTATATCTGTGACCAAATCACTTGCCCGAGTGATGGAATGGTAGACATAGGGGACTTAAAATCCCCAGGCAGCAATGCCGTGTGGGTTCGAGTCCCACCTCGGGCACAATTTACTACTTGTAGTAAAAACAAGGGCCCTTATGTTTCATAAGGTTTTTCTGTGCTCGAAAAACTAGGCTTGCTAAATATATCTGCTTTGAACAAAAAGCCTTTTAAGGTTATTAAAAAAATATCATGTAATTATTGTAAGAATAAAACTTTATTGTACCTTAGCATATTCGATTTAACACAAAATCACTTCCACATGATGGTACTTGACCCACATACAACTACATTTCCTCCAACTTAATATAACGATAAAACCGCTTACATGGCGGTTTTTCTCATTCTACTTCTTCCTAGTTAATTGCCCGCTTCATATTAAAAATATATTGCATGCATATTGAGGTTATGGTATATTTGGTATGAAGTTTGAATATTTTACATTTTTTATTCTTTACCTTTTCCACATGGGGTTATTTAAATTGAGAAAACTCTCCTTATGGGGAGTTTTTTTTGTTAACGGCTTGCTTCTTAATATTTTATTTGTTACCTTAGGATTAGATATAGTTCTTATTGATCATTTTTTAAATAAAAACATGTGGAAAATGTTTTATTTTTAGCCAAAGCCCCTGCAATCAGGGGACTTTGGCACCTTGAAAAAAACGAAAATCCAGGCTATGCGTTGGGAATGGGTTTTTATGAATTGTGTCAGCGCACAAAGAGTATTATCAAGTGTATTGCCTTCTGTTCCATCTTACTCGCAAACCTATCCGCAAAAAGCAAAAATCTGAAGCCCATTTCTCTAAATCTCACCTTCAACTTAAAAGGCAAAAAGTTACCCAAGTTTACATCTATTTCAATTTCTTCGGCATTCGCTAATGTTCAAAATTCACAACCCTTCAACTACGTCATTAATCAATTACATAGTTTATGTTTGGAGATTTGGGAATTCATTGGTTCAGTTGCTAAACACATTTCTGTAGCTCTATTGGTTGCGCATTACACACTAGAAAAGTTAATTAAAATTATCATCAAGATCATTAAGTTTATTATAGATTATTTCAAACGGAAATGATCTCGCACAAAGGATAATATTGCATTATTGAACTCCTTTTGCTATACTTTACTTACAAAGTGCCGCAAGGCTCCGAGAAACCCCACCATTTGGTGGGGTTTCGATTTCTACCCAAGAATTGCTTGTAGTCTTTTCTTGATATCCTTCATGTATCCGGAAGGCATATCATAGAGTTTTCGTTTAAACCTTTTTACACTGATGAGCTT
This sequence comes from uncultured Candidatus Saccharibacteria bacterium, assembly GCA_964565825.1. Classification (GTDB taxonomy): domain Bacteria; phylum Patescibacteriota; class Minisyncoccia; order Phycocordibacterales; family UBA9973; genus CAZEPT01. Next base: position 13,880 of record CAZMGK010000003.1, read on the forward strand.
CATTTGGGCGAGGATTACTGATACCTTCTGATTGTGTTCATCAGTGTAGTTGAAATAGAAATCAATGTCTTTCTGTTTCGTTGAGAGTGGTACGGACCAAAACATATGGTTGTTGAATTTCTTGATAATCAAGATAGGTCGAGAAAAGTTTTCACTACTTCCGTTTTGTTCAAAGCCAATATTCTTTCCGTAACTGCTCATCCAGACTTCTCCTTCTTTTGGAAATCTATCTACAGTTACTTCTTGAGCATCGATATTCTTTTTGATTTCGTTCCATACATCAAAATCATTCATACATATACTCTAGCATATGCTCTCATAAATTTCACCAGCAGGTACTTCATAAACCTGAGAGAGCTTGATTAGATTCAAAGCACTAGGAGTAGATTGTCCGCGTTCCCATCTACATATCCTACTCTCACCTTGGAGGTTCAAAAGACTTGCTACTTCTGATAAAGTCATACTTTTCTTTGTTCTTAATTCTCTTAATTTGTTTGGGTATTTGTTTTCTAAGTTTCTCATATTTGGTATTATATTAAGGTTGGTTGATAAAAATAAGGTAGGGCAAAAGACAAACCTTCAAGGTGGTCTATAGTTATCTAGAATAAGAGTTGAAAGCCTGTTAACACCATACTGTAAGTCTTTTGTTAGGGAGGGCAATTCTGACAACCAACTATTCAGCGCACAATAAAAAATACCCAAAATTATTGGGTATTTTTTATTGTGCCCGAGTCTGACGCCAAACAGCGGGCCGACTATGTCGGCCCGCTGTTTTCAGTTTTATTTCTTCTTTCTGATGATGTGATCGTGGAGATACTTTTTGGTTCCAGCAAGACCGGCTCCGAGTGCGACTTTTTTCCCAGGGTTGAAAATATTGGTCGGGTCAAAGAGATTTTTTGTTTGAGTAAATAATTCGTAAATTTCTTTTCCATACATTTGCTCGAGGTATGGGGTTCGGACGAGTCCGTCATTATGCTCTGCTGTGATTGAACCTTTGTATGACAAAACGAGGTCGTATACTTTTTGAGAAATCTCAAGAATCTGATCAGCGCCAAACGGAGTTTCGAGATCCATGAGTGGAATGATGTGGAAGTTCCCGTTTCCTGCGTGGCCAGCAATCGTATAAATAAGTTTGTACTCTTTCAAAATTGCTTCTATCTTTGGTAAAAATTCTGGCAAGAACTCTGGCTTCACAATAATATCATCAATAAATGGCGCAGTACGTTTTCCTTGTACGTGCTTTCTGAGCATATTGAAACTCTCTCGACGTATCTTCCAGTATTTTTGTGCTTCTTGTGAATTTTTTGCAACACGCATCTTGTATCCGTAATGTGTTACTTTTTCTTTGATAGCTCCGAGTTGTTTCTTCACTTCAGCTTCGTCTTGTCCACCACATTCAACTAAGAGAATGAGTTTTGGTACTCCACCCGTGATAAGCATTCCTGTTTCTGGTAAGAAAGAAAATCCAAGTCGCATTGCTCCCCAAAATCCCATTTGTTTGAAAAAATCAAAAAAGAATTTTACTGCGAGTTTCATACTGTAGTCGTCGTAACTTTCGATACTTTCTGGATTAAATGGTACTATTTCAGCGACAATATTTCCAAGATTTTTAAGGTCAGGGAGAAATACCGCTAAGAGACTTGAATACTTTTCTGTTGGAATAATTTTAAATGTGATTTTTGTCACAATCCCAAGTGTTCCTTGTGAACCAACAATAAGTCGACAGAGATCAAACGTACCTGTTTTTTTATCGTATACATTCCACAAAAAATACCCTGCAGAGTTTTTTGAAACATCAGGTTTTGCAGACATGATAGTATCGTAGTTATCGTCGATGAGTTTTTTGAGATTTTTGTATAGTCCTCCTTCAAAATTTTCTTGCGCGCATTTCGTCGTGAGTTCTTGCTCTGTTAGTTTGGTGACTTCATAGACATTCCCATCAGTAAAAACGACTTCGAGTTTCTCGACATACTGTTCTACTTTTCCGTATTTAATAGTCTTCTCCCCTGCACTGTTATTTGCAACCATACCACCAACTGCACAAATTTCTCGAGATGCAGTATATGCTGGCATGATACGTTCGTGTTTGAGTGTTTCTTTTTCAAAATCTCGGTAGAAGCATCCTGGTTCAACAACGGCATGTGTATCGGTTACTTCTATTACTTTGTTTATATACCGAGTAAAATCCATAATGATAGATTCATTGATAGACCCTCCAGACATGCAGGTTCCAGCACTACGCGCAGTAATAGAGAGATTCGAGCTGTGTCCTTCTTGGTCCTTCTTGTTCTCGCGGACAAAATTCACTACAGCTTGTACGTCTTTTGTATCTTTTGGAAACACGACGACTTCTGGTACCACTTCAAAAAGACTCGCGTCGTGCGAATACTTTTCTCGTATTTCATCACTTGATTCGACATCCCCACTAATTATTTTCTTTAATTCTTCAGGTAAATTCATCCCGCTTAGAAGCAGATCGCGATCAGTGGGCGATATTGCTTAATTAGATTAATAATGTTTCGATACTTATTTTCCATGTGTTTTATGTATAATTGCGATCACGGCTTCTAACGGGATTCATAATATGATTATATAGTTATTCTTGAACAAGTAAAACAAGCGACACGAGACCTAGTATGATCCCTATTCCTTGCGTCAATGAAAGATGCTCATGGTAAATGAGCACACCGATCAAAATAGCGAGTACTTCTGAGACAATAGAAAAAATCACTGCACCTGTTGCGAGTTCAGCACCATTTTTCAATGAAATGAGCCAAAATATATTTGCAATAATATAGACACTAAGAGCCCCAACTCCTATCCACATTTTGTTAGTTATCGCAAAGTATTTAGCAATAATATCTGCACATGCTTCAAATACTACGAGCAGTAGAAGCGGAATGAGCCATTTATACATATGATAGTTTTGTTTTTTTGTATTGTCATCCTGAACTTGATTCAGGATCCAGGTGTATGTATTTCAAAACTCTGGATTCCGGATCGTGGTCCGGAATGACAGACTCTTATAAATTACTAAACACCTTTAGTTTTTGAAGTACTACTGCTTTAATCGCGTCTTTTGCTTGTGGAAGATACTTGTATGGTGCGATTTCGTCTTTGTGTGTATTTGTGAGACTGTCGATAAGTGCATCTTTGTACGCAACACGGATTTCTGTGTTGATATGCACAATAGCAACGCCTGCTTCAATACACGCACGTACATCCTCATCGGTATTCCCGGAAGCGCCGTGGAGGACCATTGGGATACCAGTTGTTTCAAATATTTCTTTGACTCGCTCTGGGTGTAATGCTGGTTCACCAGATTTAACCATGCCGTGAATATTACCCACAGATGGAGCAAGGAGATCGATACCAGTACTCTCAATAAAATGCTTTGCATCTTCTGGCTTAGTCATTGTAGCCTCACCTGCTCCTTCTGGCACAGCGTCGAGCATCTTTGAAGATGCACCAATGAAGCCAAGTTCTGCTTCGATCAGTATTTCTCGTCCAGTTTTTTGCGAGAGCTCACGTGCGTAATCAACACATTGTTTAGTGATAGCGATATTTTCTTCAAGTGGAAGTTTTACGAGATCGATAATAGCCATATCAAATCCTGCATCGAGTGCTTTTTTAACCGCTTCAAATGAATAGTGATGATCAGCATTGAGAAACACAGGAACTTTCGAAGTCTTTTTAAGTGATTGTACGATAGCAACGAGAATTTCTGTTCCGATGTATTCTTGCTCACCTTCTGTTGCGCCGAGGATAATCGGAACGTTGAGTTCTTCGGCTGCTTCGACAATAGCGTGAATAGCGTCTAAATTCGACACATTAAAATGCCCGATAGCGCGTTTGTTTGCTCGAGCATCTAAAATAAGATTCTTTAATGAGTTTTGCATGGTTCAATTATACATAATGAATTGAATTTATACAAAAAATCCCTGGACTTATTAATGCCAGAGATTTATACATTCTTTGTTATGAAAATCAGTTTTCCAAAAAATAGAATCCATCATTCGATAGATAATCTTCAAAAAGTCTCCTTCCTTTTTCTCCTGCATTTCTAAATTTCCATAAATTAGTTCCTATTGAAAGCAGAAGATCGTATAGAGTTTTAATAGTACCTGAATCATCCTTTTTTTCGATAATATGATTTGTAAGATGTCCTGTAGCACCCTTTGAGTTAAAAGCATGTTGATATCTTTTTAGCACTGTGCATATGCCCGTCGCAGCTTTTTTGTCTTGTGGTAACTGATCATTATAAAATCTCTCTAAGTAATCTTGAAAATCAATTTTCTCCGCCTTTCGCTTAAAAGATTTCAGTGTTAACTTTTTTGGTTTTTTAACTTCTAATAGTTCAGATATTTTCTTATGTGTAAGCGTAATACACACTTCTTTTGGTAAGTTAGAAAAAGTGAACTCATAATTTTCTTTATCTTTATTTTCAGAAAAATATTGTTTGATTTGTTCTTCGATAATTTTTTCTCTGTTTAGTTTGATTAAAATTTGCAATTTTGGAGTTTTTTGAGTTTCCATTTTTAAATATTAATTTATTTTTGAAATATTTCGAACTAAATATAACCTTTAAATATAAAAATGTCAAGTAGTTCTCTCATCCACCTAAAGTGATATAATCTCTGTATGGGATCCCGTTAGAAGTCAGATTTTTTACTGTGTGCGAACGGGTAAAATTTAGATGCGCAGAAATATTTTATTAAAAAGTAATTAAAGGACGGAAATCTGTGATTTCCTACTTCTAACGGGATGGAAAATAAACAATATGATTTCGTTGCTATTGGTGATATTGTCACTGATGCATTTATAAAAATAAAAGACGCGGCAGTTCATTGCAATATTGATAATGAAAATTGTGAACTCTGTGTTCGTTTTGGTGACAAAGTTCCGTATGAAGAAGTATACGTAGTGAAAGCAGTTGGTAATAGTCCGAACGCCGCAGTATCTGCTGCTCGCCTCGGAGTATCATCTGCACTTATCGCAACTGTTGGAGCAGATCAAAACGGAAAAGATTGTCTTGATCAGCTTGAGAAAGAGCATGTCGGTATTGAATACATGAAAATGAATACTGAATACCCGACCAACTATCACTACGTCCTCTGGTATGACGTAGAGCGAACTATCCTTGTAAAACATGCTCCATTTCCCTACTCTCTGCCTATCAACATGCCTGCACCAAAATGGCTCTATCTCTCATCTATGGGAGAAAATTCTATCGACTATCACCATGAAATAGCAGCCTATGTAAAAGCGCATCCAGAAACAAAACTCGCATTTCAGCCTGGGACATTTCAAATGAAGCTCGGCGTTGAAGCACTCAAAGATATTTATGAAGAAACGGATGTTTTTTTCTGTAATGTTGAAGAAGCGCAACGTATTTTAAAAAGTGAAGAGAAAGACAAAGTAAAACTCATGCAAGGGCTCATGGCACTCGGTCCAAAACTTATTTGTATGACTGATGGTTTTAATGGTGCGTATAGCTACGATGGAACTGATGCATACTTTATTGGTGTCTATCCACACACACCTTTTGAACGAACAGGGGCCGGTGATGCATTTGCTTCTACGTTTACTACGGCGCTCTTACTCGGAATGACACCAGATCAAGCATTATCTTGGGGGCCAATCAACTCAATGTCAGTCGTACAAAAAATTGGCGCGCAGGAAGGACTTTTGACTCGAGAAAAACTAGAGGAATTTTTGAAAAATGCACCCGAAGATTATAAGCCTAAAAAAATAAATTAATATGGAAAAAAATTTATTCACAAAAATACCTTTTAAAAACCAAGATATTGCTGGACCAGATGGAGATTTTTATAAAAATACTCTTTCAGAAAAAGAAAAAAATGAAATTGAAAAAAAAGTTGATGAGCACCTTGTGGATTTTAATCATACTAAGGAAATGGAACTCGAATATAAACCAATGTATGAAGTATTAGAGGATATTGATTCACAAGAAGTGATTGCACGCGGATTGCGTAACAAACAAGAAATACTCGGTTTTCCTCGTAACACACCAGAAGATTTAGAAGGCCTATTGAGAAAATTTGAAATAAACAAACAAGCAAGAATAGATGCATTGGAAAATGAATACGCAGAAATTAAAAGAAAAACAGAGATAATTTCTCGATTCTATAATGATCCAACAGTTATTAAACTGTACAATGACTTGCATCTATTTGATAGTGAGATCGAAAAACTACTTGATGGTCCCAAAAGTGAAACAACTGCTGAAGAAATAGAGAATTTAAGAGAAAAGAAAAATATCATCTCAGACAGTATCACTAAGATGATGCCTCCTGAATGTGAGAGTAAACAAGAAATGCAAGAACGTATGGAAGAACTCCATAAAGAACATGCGTTATTAGTAAACTATGTGGATCCTGAACTACAGTAGAAATTTTTTCCCAAATGCATTCCACGGAAGCTGGACTCGCTTTGCGAGTCCAGCTTTTTCTATTACCCACTGCGTAAAGGTATTTGAATTTGGGCCGGGGGAAAGTACGTATGTATTAAAATGAGGGTACGTCTGAATTTCATTTTCTAAGCGTAAAACAATCTCATGTGCTTCATCCCCGCTTAATTCGTATATTTTGCTTGAATTAAATTTCAGAGAACTTTGCCAGTAATTAAGAAATCCAAACACAGGCATACCTTGTTTTTCTGGAACACTATTTATATAAAAATAATTTCCACTTTGAGTATTTTTGTAGCAGTGAATTTCGTACCGGTGTACACCAAATTCTGGTGACTGAAGAACAATCCACGTGTGAACTGCGAAGCAGAGCGGAAATGTGATTGGTGTTGAGTATATTGCAAATCGATATGCCGTATTCTCCATCCCGTTAGAAGTAGGAAATCAAAGATTTCCGTCCTTTAATTATTTTATAATAAAATATCTGCATATATCTAATTTATGAGTAATCGTTAATGAGTAAACTATACAAATTCTAACGGGACTCCATTTTATTCAAGTAAACTACTCACCGCTTTTGTAATCCCTTCTACGCCAAGTCCGTAATGTTCGATGAGCTCCAGAGGTGTCCCAGATTGCCCAAACTTGTCGTCCACTCCGACAAAAGCTTGCCGTGTTGGGTGGTTTTGTGACAGAAATTCTGCGATAGCACTACCAAGTCCTCCAGCTTTTTGATGTTCTTCAACACTCACTATTCCAAATTTTGCTTTTTGTGCGAGTTCGAGGATGAGCGCTGTATCGAGTGGTTTGATCGTGTGAATGTTTACCACAGTAACTTTCTTCCCTATTTCGGTAAGTTTTTGTGCAGTGAGGATGGATTGGTATACAAGCGCACCAGTTGCAAAGATTGCCACATCTATTTCATTTGTATCACCAAATACCACATATCCTTTCCCTATTTCGAAAGGAGTCTCTGGCGTTGTGATAATAGGTGTCTTCTCACGCGCTAAACGCAAGTAAACGGGTGTTTTGCACGCAAGACATGCCAATGTAGCCTTTTCAGCTTCAATACTGTCACAAGGCGAAATTACGGTCATATTGGGTATGACACGAGTGATTGCAATATCTTCGATTGCTTGATGTGTTCCACCATCTGGGCCGACAGAGACTCCTGCATGAGAACCAGCAATAATAACCTTGCGGTCGTTATAGCAGATAGTGGTTCGGATTTGTTCCCAGTTACGCCCAGGAGAAAACATCGCGTATGATGAAATAAAAGGAATTTTACCCATCGCAGACATACCTGACGCAACAGAAGCCAAGTTCTGTTCAGCAACACCTATTTCAATAAAACGATTCGGAAATTTTTCTTTAAAAAGATGCATCTGAGTTGATTCGGTCAGATCAGCACAGAGAGCAACCACAGATTCATTTTGTTCACCCGCTTTCAAAAGCCCTGTTCCGTATCCTTTACGAATAGGTGCTTGTTCGACGTCAGTATTGAATATATTTTGATTTAAGTTTTTGTGTAGCATGGTTAGTCACTAGGCTTTAGGCGCTAGCATTTTATTGAGCATTTTCATGACTTCTTCTAATAATGCATCTACCTGAGTATAATCTAAAGTTTTAGTTTCAGGAAGTGTTTTCGCAATAATGACTTGTGTTTCTAGTTCACCTCCTGAACCATAGGCAATAGCTAAAAATTGATTGAAGTATTTTGGTGTTCCTCTTAATTTTCCCTCGGCAATGTTTGATGGAATAGAGACAGCAGCTCTTCTCATTTGAGAAGTAAGTCCAAATATCTCACTTTTTGGAAACGATTGAGTAATCGAATACACTTCGGTCACTAACTGTATAGATTTTTGCCAAACGATTAAATCTTTGTATGTTTTCATTGTCTTTTGTTCTAGCGCCTAATAACTAACGCCTAATGCCTCTACTCATGTTCACTCATAATTTTTCCACCAAGAGTTCGTAATTCCTTGAGTGCCATAGTTGCTTCTTCTTTGTTTGGGGCTTTACCGTGCCAGTGATAGTCGCGCTCAAATTCTTTGACACCCTTACCTGGAATAGTTCGCGCGATAATCACAGATGGTTTCTCAAACACTGCTTTTGCTTTTCCTATCGCTTCGTCAATTGCTTCAAAATTGTGTCCATCTATTTCTTGAACGTGCCAGTTAAATGCTTCCCATTTTTTTACCAAGTCATCAAGAGGCATGACGTCTTCGGTATAACCATCGATTTGAATATTATTTCGGTCGACGATTGCAATAAGATTATGAAGTCGTTCTTTCCCACCAAGCATAATTGCTTCCCAGTTTTGTCCTTCGTTGAGTTCTCCGTCACCGAGCAAGCAATAGAAAAATTTGTCTGAAGTAACACCGTTGTCTATTCTATTGGCGAGCGCCATACCGACAGCCTGTGAAAGTCCTGCGCCGAGTGGTCCGCTTGAGGTCTCGAGCATCGGCAAAAATTCGCGGTGTGGATGACCTTGGAGTCGTGTTCCAAATTTGCGAAGCGTTAAAAGTTCTGATACAGGAAAGTACCCAGCGTGCGCCATTGTTGCATAGAGTACTGGATTGATATGTCCATTTGAAAGGATGATTCTGTCTCGATAAGCCCAAGCTGGATTTTTTGGATCATGATTGAGTGCGTGGAAATAGAGATAGGTAAAAATATCAGTCATACCAAGTGGTCCTGCTGTATGTCCTGAGCCTGCTTCTACGAGCATTTCAATGATGCTTTCACGAATATCATTTGCGTGTATTTCGAGGTTTTTTATTTGTTCGTCAGTCATAAGAGTAGTATATCGTATTTATTATTAAAGCAAAACCAGTAGTATCATTGTTGTCATACCGGACTTAAGATGAATTACGAAGCAAGAGAGAGTGCCCTGGGGTATGATCCGGTATCCAGTTGTATTTATTGCATAGTCGTAGATTCCGGATCAAGTCCGGAATGACACAGGAACTCTCTTAATTAAGAATTTCCTCCAATTGACGAATAGTTTCTTCAGCATCTGCTGAGGTGTAGATGGTTGAACCAACAACAAAACGACTAATATTGTACGGTTTTAATTTTTTGAGGGCATTTCTGGTGATTCCGCCGTCAATCGTGATGTCGATATGAGGCGCTAGTTCGCGGACACGCCGGACCTGTTCAATCGCTTTATCACTGAACTGCTCGCCTTGCGCGCCAATATGGTCGATACCCATACACTGAACGAAAGAAATGTACTCAACAAAAGGAGCAAGGAGTTCCACATCAGTATCTGTATTGATTGCAATGCCGATTTTCATAGTTTCAAAGTAAAACTGATCGAGATTCTGAATGAATTCCAGAAATGATGCCGGGTCCTCGGCTTCGAGATGAAAAACAATATTCGTCGGGCCAAGCAAGAGCCAATCCGAAAAAAAGAGCGTGTGTGCATTTTTGACCATCAGATCAAGTTCGTAGTTTACACTTTCCCAGTAAGGTAACCCTGCATCTTGCATAAGTATCTCCTCATATTCTTCGAGGTTCTTTTGTGAGTATGGCCACGTGGCACGATCGGTATAGATGCCGTCACAAATATCAAGCTGTACGAGCTTGCATGCATGTTGAACAAGACTCACGCAAACTTCTACATCCCTTAAATTATCGGTAAGTATTCCTGGTATTATTTTTTGTTGTATTGTAAATTCATCCATATGTGTATTAGTCTAGGTTGTCTATTTTTTTAATCCTTCTATCATGACGTTCATCCGGTTTATGCTCGGTTTCTATAAAAATTCTAATTGCTTCTTTCGCGTCACCTTCAGTCACAAATCGAGCCCCAATAGACAGAATATTCGCATTATTGTGGAGTTTTGCTAACGTTATCATTTCGAATGAAGCATGAGAGACATGGTTGGTGACATCTACCGCTGTGGTAGGGCTTTTGGCGCCGTAAAACACTGCACAGCGCACACCTGGGATACGGTTTGCCACGATGGCCTCGCCTTGACCAGATCCGCCAAAAATAATACCAAGAGTATCATTTTTGTGTTCTTTGCCAATGCGTTCTGCAAGAGGTCGAATAAAGTCTGGATAGTCGTCAGTCGGCTCATAAAAAAGTGCACCGATATCTTCGACTTTATAGCCTTCGTCAATGAGATATTTTTGAATCTCTTCTTTGAGCTCAAAACCAGCATGATCAGAGGCGAGTAGGATTTTTTTCATATTTTTATTATATAGAGACAGTAGCTAAAATACAAACCCATATCCACCTCATCTCTAACTCCTCTCCTGTCGATGAGAGGAGGACAACTACACCAAAAACAGACACAGCCTGGAAATCTTTGATTTCCAGGCTGTGTTCTCCCTCTCCTAGTCAGGAGAGGGTTGGGGTGAGGTTGTCTATAAATATTCTTTAAGTACACAGACCTTGTCAGATATATAATACACGCCGTCAAAACAGTCATGGGCATCTATCTGAGACATGAATTGTTCTTCTGATTTAAGGGCTTCAATGTACGTTGCTTCAAGGACTCCTTGAATAATAAGGATTAATTTTTCTGTATCAATATGACGTTTTTTGTAGATGGTGCATTTATGTTGCAACGCCTCGAGAATCGGTTTACCAGTGAGGGTCACTTCTTTACTATATGCAGCGGGCGACATGTCGTATTCGCGCGCATGGGTTAATTGGATAAGTAGTGGTAATTCTATGTTGTTGTCTGTGTTATTTTCTGAAGTCAGGATAACATCGATACCGAGAGCATCAAGATCTTTGTCTTTTCTCACTTCGGTATACGAAAAACCATATTTATTATTAATATATTCAGCAAATGGCTTGCACCAGAGCATTTCATTCAATGCAAACGGCACGCGAATACTCTGTGAATTTTGTATATGTGATTCTAATTCGTGGAATGTCATGGGTTAGTTTTTAGTCCCGAGGTAAACTCGGGATCCCGAACAAAGCTTCGGGAGTTACAGGTTATAGAAATATATATAACTATTCTTTAGAAAATAAATCTTTTATCCCTTTAAAGCAAAGATACAATCCTAAGGGAATAAGAATAGACGCCGTAATGTATGCATTCGTCATATCACTGACATGAGGTTTAGCTGCTGAGTACGCAATGTATTCCATAAGTAAAAGACCTACACCAAATGTAATTAGAACTAAATTTTTTATAATCCTTGCAGTTTTCATTATCTTACTTCTTAACTTCTTTTACTTTCTTTGGTTTTTTCACATCTTTACGTTGTGATGAATTTCCTTTTGCCATATGTATTTAAATTACTCCTTATAAAAGTCTATCTCTTCATAATAATATGATTGTTCTATACCTTTAATAAACACCTCACGATCACTAATTTTATCAGTAAGCGCTCCACGCAAGAGTTCACGAATTTCTAAATCATTTACAGGACTGCGTTCCATCGCATTTAGGTAACTTCTTTTATCTATTTTTGACCAATCAATACACTGCTGTAATTTTTCTTTTAGAATGAGATCAAGCCAAATGCGCATGCTTCTCCCATTACCCTCCATGAATGGATGGGCAATGTTCATTTCTACATATTTTGTGACAATTTCTTCGAACGTAGTTTCCGGCATGTTTCCCACCTTACTTAAAATTTCACTCAAATACAAACAAGAAGCAAATCGAAATCCTCCCTTACTGATATCTTTGGTACGAATCTGTCCAGCAAAATCGTAGAGGCTATGAAATAAATATTCGTGAATCTGTTGTAATCCTTTTACTGTACCAATTTCAAAAAATCCAAGCTCTTGACTCTCAAAAAGTTTTAGTGCTCTCTCTTTACTGATTTCATCGACGTTTTGCATAACAGTATTATACCATTTTCAGATGTATTTTCCTAACACAATTTCCGTCGGGGTACGCAAAATATGCTCGACTGATTCTTATTCTTGAGAAGTCATGTACTAGTTTTTAGTTTACAGTTGAGAATTTATAGTAGCTCACTGAATCTGTCATTCCGGATGAGGTGAATTGCTCTGCAAGAGAGTATACCCTGGGGTACTAGATCCGGAATCCAGAGTCTTGAAACATATGAGCCTGGATACCGGGTCAAGCCCGGTATGACAATACAAAACAACAAGCATCTTGTTTTTTTGTATTTCTAAAAACTACAAACTAACAACTCTAAATTAGAATTATTTCTTAACTTCTTTTGCTTTCTTTGGTTTTTTCACATCTTTACGTTGTGATGAATTTCCTTTTGCCATATATATACTCTACTTAATTTATAACTTACGACTTATTTTTTTAACGGAACCACAACATTGAGCTCGATTGTTTCGTTCGCGAATTTTTGATCAATACCAAATTCTTTCATGTTGATGGTAAATTTTGACGTATATCCTGTGACAGTAGTACCGTCAGCTGATTTTGAGAGCGTGAATGGAAATGTGACTTCTTTAGTTGTATTTTTGATAGTGAACATGCCGGTTGCTGTGCCACCTTGGGCATCTACTCCTTCTAGCTTCGCTAATTTAAACGTTGCAGTCGGATACTTTGCGGTATCAAAAAAATCAGCAGTTTTTAAATGAGCTGTAACCTTTTCGTTATCTGTTGACATACTATTCATTCCAACAATTATTTCCCCAGAGAGATTTCCTTCACTGTTTTTACTCAAATTTGAACGTACATCGCTAAATGATCCATCGTGCTTCTTGCCTGGACCAAAACCGGTAAATGAAACTTTTACATTAGCATTATCGACGCTCGAAACAGTTACCGCGGTAGTAGGTGATGAAGCTACTGGTGTTTCCGCTGGTACAGTCGGTGCTTGCACCTGTTTACCAACAATGGCCTGTGGAATCCCTGCATCCGGCTTTGTTTCCAATAATTTCCATACTCCAAACCCGAGCGCTAATATAATGATGATTGTTAGAAATATTTTCATAATTTTATTATCTATTACACTAATAATAATATCGAACTTTTATTTTATCGTCTTCCCTGTCTTCACCACATGCTCTACGAGCGTATGGGTATACCCTGCTTCGTTGTCATACCATGCGAGGACTTTGACGAGGTTGCCGTCTACCACGCGAGTCATCGCGAGATCTGCAATACATGGCACAGTAGCGCCTAAGATATCACTTGAAACAAGTGGTTCATCGGTGACTTGAAATGTTGGTTTCCAGTGGTCAGTTTTTGCAGCGTCGCGGAGGATTTGATTGATCTCTTCGGCTGTTGTGTTTCTACTTGCAATAAAAGTAACATCGACAATAGAACCAGACGGTACCGGAACACGTAGTGATATGCCATCGAACTTCCCTTTCAATTTTGGATAAACATCAGTCACGGCTATTGCTGCACCTGTTGAAGATGGGACGATGTTTTGTGCTGCACCACGTCCTTCACGAAGATCTTTTTTACTTGGGCCATCAACGAGAGATTGTGACGCGGTATATGCGTGTGTGGTTGAGAGCATTGCTTTTTCGATACCGATAGATTGATCGAGGATAGCAATCACTGGAGTTGCGCCGTTTGTCGTACAAGAAGCGTTTGAGGTGATATCTACAGTACCAAATTTTTCTTCATTAATACCAAGGAGGATCATTTCACCTTTAATACTTGTATCTACACCAACTTTTGCTGGAGCTGAAATCACAACTTTCTTTGCGCCGGCTTCTATGTGACCGTGAGCTTTGTCGTATTCAGTAAAGAATCCAGTAGATTCAACAACAACTTCTACTCCATTTGCACCCCAAGGAATATTCTTTGGTTCTTTTTCTGCAAATACTAATAAGTCTTTTGTTTTTATTCCGTCAGTAACATGCAAAACTCCACCGATTCCATTCTCATTTTTTGTAAATGTAACATTGAGTTTATCATCTCGGTAGACACTATCGTATTTCAACAAGTACGCCATACTTTCGAATGAACCAAGGTCGTTGATAGCAACTACTTCTAAATCATCTCGATGCCATGCTATTTTATAAAATGAGCGACCGATTCGGCCAAAACCGTTTATTCCTACTTTTATTTTTTCCATGGTTTTAGTATACCCCCACACCTATTTTTTTACAATAATTATTAAATGACAATCTTTCGTAGGTGTAAATAGGTGTCGGAGTATATCAAATGGTAAAAGAATTGCCATAGTGCTCAGCTTACCTCGTTTTCCGTGCAAAATACTTGTATATCTCATCCACAAAGATAATCGGAGTTGCTACAAGGGTGAGGATACCGAACACAATCAAATCTACAGGAACGGTGAAAAGTAATTTATTTCCAAGTGGTGTCAAGATACCTCCAACGAGAAGTACTATTTCAAGTAAAAGTGCAATGATAATATATTTATTTGAGAATATGTTGTAGGAGAAAATTGAGAGCGTATGTTTTCGTACGTTAAATGCATTCCACCACTGAATCACCGTAATGAGAATAAGTATCATTGTGCGTGCCACTGGAAGCACGATAGACTTGAGTAGATACGCAAACGTTATCAGTAAGACAATCGACATCGTGGCAGACATGAGTATCATCCGAATAATATCTCTCTTGTTCAGTAACCCACCTTGATATCTTTTGTAGTTGTACTTTCTAAAAGTAGCTTCGGCTTGTTCTTGGGCAATAGCGATATTTAAAAATCCATCAGTGATTAAGTTTACCCAAAGAATCTGCACAGGAAGAAGTGGAAGTGGAAGACCAATAACCAGAGACCCGAGAACAATGAGTATTTCACCAAATGAAGTCGAGAGTAGAAAGATAAGCGTCTTTTTAATATTTTCAATGATTGTTCGAGCTTCAAAAATTCCATCGCGAATATTTGAAAAACTATCATTCACTAAGATAAAATCTGCGGCCTCCTTGGCGACTTCTGTCCCTGTTTTACCCATAGCAATGCCAATATCAGCAAGTGCAATCGCTGGGCCGTCATTTACTCCGTCTCCGGTCATGGCGACGATGTGTCCTTGTTCTTGGAGTAATCTCACAATACGTAATTTGTCTATAGGATTTGCACGAGCAACAACTTTCAGACGAGAAAGCATACCCAAAAGTATTTCATCAGTATATGATCGTAATTCTGTGCCTTCTACAATAAGACTGTCATCGTTTGTTCCGATAATTCCAGTTGTGCGTGCGACATGGGTCGCGGTGTGAATATTGTCGCCAGTTATCATCATGATCGAAAGCCCTGCGTCTTTACAGTCAAGAATTGCTTGGACAACATCAGTACGCACAGGATCCTCAAATACAATGAGTGCGAGCGGAATAATATCCTTCGTATTAAAATCAGTATTTTTGTGTACTTCTTTGTACCCGACAGCAAGGACTCTATATCCCTGTTGTACGAGGGTCTTGTGGTCTTTATTATTTGAAATAAGGAGCTCTGGTGCTCCTTTAAAAAGCTGGAGGTGTTTACCATCGACGAGATACTCCTTCGCATTAAATTTATTCTCACTTGTAAAAGGTAGTTCTTTCGTTTCCGTCCAAGATATTTCAAGAGAATTTTCTTTCTGGAAATACTCGTACATCTCCATATCCAAAATATCACCGGCAAGCGTCTTGCCTATTTTTTTTACATCAATGGAGTGCATAATATATTCATGCAGACTGCCTTCGTTTGGAACGCCACCAAGATCAATAATCTCTTTTATAGTCATATCACCAGTAGTAAGAGTCCCTGTTTTATCTGTACAAATAAAGGATACAGTAGCGAGAGTCGCACCTGATGGTAGATTTTTCAATAATCCTTGTACTTTACTGATTCTCCACGCTCCAACCGCAAGTACGACAGTGACAACAATAGGCAGACCTTCTGGGATTGCAGAGACAGCGAGGGAAATTGTTGTTTTGAATAGTATGTACGTATCTACATTCCGTATGATTCCTACAATAAAAAGAACGACTGTCGAAACTGCCACGGTTGCGAGTATAACTCGAACAAGTTGTCGTATTTTTTTCTCGAGGATAGTGTCGTTGTTCACATTGTCTAAAATATCAGTACTGATTTTACCAATCAGTGTTTGTGCTCCGATAGCATCGACTACGAAAACACCTGTACCTGACACGACGACTGTCGAACGGTACACATCTTTTTGAGTATTTGTCTTCGTGACAGGCATTGATTCCCCTGTTATTTTACTTTCATTTATCTGTAAATTTGTATGTTCGAGTAGTTTTCCATCTGCCGGCACAATGTCCCCAGCGGATAAAAGTACATAATCCCCCATAACAACCTGATGAGTAAAAACATCGTGGAGTACTCCGTCACGAATTACTTTATTTTTTGCTCGAGTCATTGTTTTGAGTGACGAGAGCACATTGTTCGCTTTTCTATTTTGAAATGTTGCTATACATGAGTTAATAAATACTACAATGAGGATGATAATCGTATCTGAATATTCTTTAATAACAAGCGTGATCAAAGCAACAGAGAGAAGCACATAGATAAGCGGACTATGAAATTGTTTTAAAAAGAGAATAAAAAGTGTATCGTTTTTTTTCTCAGGAAGCATATTCTCTCCGTGATCTTTTTTTGATTGGATAACTTCTGTTTTTGATAAGCCAGTGTATGGTGGGTGCATATATGTATTATATCACTATATCTATCGGGAAACACTTAAAATTGTGTTGTCATCCTGAACTCGATTCAGGATCCAGAGTTTTTGAAATAATTAGTTCTGGATTCCGGATCAAGCCCGGAATGACACAACACTGTGAATTTCTACCAACTAAAAACTTTAAACTAAAAACTATCTAGTGTATACTTTATGCATGCTTAAAAAAGTTTTTGTGTATTTACTCAGAATTGGAGTCGGATTTTATTTCGCGTATCCAGCTGTTCAGCTTTTTATGAAAGGTGCACCAACAAATCTTTCAAAAACAATCTACCAATGCGTGAATACGTTCTATCCACAATTTTCAGCAGGAAATGTTTGGATGATTACTACTATTTTCTTTATTGTACTAGGACTCATGATCGCATTTTGGAAAACACCAATGTCTTGGATTTCTTTCGGTATTATTATTCTCTGTTTCCAACTTGCAACAACACAAGTCTGGGCACTCTCAATGCTCATGCAGGTGATACCAGTACTTCTTGTCTCTATCGCGCTCGCTATCTACTATGCCAAAAATGAATTTGGGTATCATAGAGGGTAATCAGTAAATTAAAAATTTTAAATTACTAATTTCTAATATCATACAAAAACAAGCTGGGCGACGTAGTCGCCCAGCTTGTTTTAAATTTGATTATTTATTTTTTTAAGCCACCTATCAAATATATTTTTTAATTGATCAAGATGTTCCGGTGTCCTGAATGTATGTGGTGCATCTTTGATGATACGTAGTTTTTTATCTGTATTTTGTGGTATAGCATCTAAAAATATTTGTTGCTGGTCAGGTGGACAGGACGTATCATTTTCTCCAACAACAATAAGAATAGGAAATTTTATTTCTGATGCTTTTAGTAGTAAATTGTGATTAAGTCTTTCTTCCATGTGAGACCAAGGAAGTGCAAGTTCTACCCCAGGTTTTGAAACACTCACCCTTGTAAACCAACCAGTTTCTTTCCAGGATTTTAATTTTTCTGGTTCAAAACGTTCTCGTGCCTTAAATGAAAGTTCTCCTGAAATTACTGGTGCAAATGGGAAAATACCCTGTATGTCTTCTGGGTAATCTTCTGCGTACTGAGCTACTGCATACGCACCCATAGAATGACCAGTAAGAATCAATTTAGGTAGATACCAATCTTGGTTTTTTACCCAAGAGATTACATCAACTAAGTCTTCGTAGTGTTTACAGAGTGTCGCATCTTCGTACTTTCCACCAGATTCTCCTTTTGAATTTGTTGCATCAAAATTTATAACGATATAATTATTCTCAAAAAGTACTTGGACTAAAGTTTCAATTCCACTTCCTTGTCGAAAGCCACCCAACCCATGCAAAACAACACCGACACCAATCGGATTTTCTGGAGTATGTACATCTCCTGTAATTTTTAAACTGTAGCGATTTTGAATTTCAAAAGTTTGCATATTATTTCAAAGATTTAACATCACTCTTAATCATTTTTACAATTTCTGGAAACTTAGATATGTTAAAATGACCGTTTTTACTTTTATAAATAACTATCTTTGCGTTTGGCAATTTGTTACGATATTTTTCAGCATGCTTAACTGGAACACAGTCATCATCCTCAGAAAATAACAACGTAAGGTTTGGAGAATTTTTCTGAAGTAATGAGAGATCCTTTTTGAGTTTAAATCCTCCACTTAAATCTTCTCCAATAAGTGTATTATCAAACGGTGGACAAACTAAGTAAGTTGATAATATTTTTTTAGGGAACTTATTTTCAGATAAATACTGAGCTAAAAAAATTCCACCTAAAGAACCACCGATCAAAATAGCATTATTTCTTAAAAATGGGATATACCTTTCAAAAAATATTTTCCAATCACGATACTTTGCATTATCTTGCAACGGCATACGTGGTCTGATTATTTCAAACGTTTTACCTAACTCTGTATCCATATAACTTGTTGACCAATTTTTTTTGCTCTCAACAGAGATCTTTCTGTTCTTTAGAAAATACAAGTAATCCTTATTATTTTTAAAGGTCATTCCTCCATGAATCATCAATATCTGTGTTTTTGTTTTCATGAAATTATTTCAACAACCCTTCTAAAATTTCTTTTGCCATTTGAGGATTTGCGGAGCCTTTACTTTCTTTCATAAATTGTCCGACGAGGAACATGATGACGGATTCTTTTCCAGCTTTGTATTCTGCGACTACTTTTTCGTTTTCATCGATAACCTTCTGCCCCATTGCTTTGAGCGCTTCAGGGTCATTTTTTTGGATGAGTCCACGTTCTTCGGCTACTTCTTTGACACCTTTAGTAAATGAATGCATTTCGGGGAGTAAATCTTTTGCAGTTCGAGAAGAGATTTCATTTTTTGTCAGGAGTTCGATAAGTTCTACAAATTGCACAGCACTTGGAAATACAAAAGTACTGTCTTTCTTTTGAAGGCCGAGCAAGTCAGAAATAATGTAGTTTGATGCGAGCTGGATTTTTGTTTTGTCTTCGTTCAACAACTTTGCAATTGTTTCAAAATATTTTTCGAGTTCTACGTCAGTTACAAAAATTTCCACATCATCGGCTTTGATACCGTAGGCTTCTTGGTAACGAATACGCTTTGCATCTGGAAGTTCAGGAAGATTCTTGCGAAGCTCTGGTATATCAAATAATTCTTTCAAAACAAGTTTTGGGAGATCTGGATCAGGGAAATAGCGGTATTCTTCGGCAACTTCTTTATTTCTTTGTGAGAATGTCGCATTTTTGTTTTCGTCCCACCCACGAGTTTCTTTAATGATTTCACTTTGACGTCCTTCATTCCAAAGATTGGTCATACGAGCTATCTCGTACTCTGCTGCTTTTTCTGCTGCTTTGAATGAGTTAATGTTTTTTACTTCAACTGGTACACCAAAAGTATCTGGATCCGGTGAGATGGAAACATTAACCTCAACACGCATCTGACCTTTCTCCATATTTGCATCAGATACTCCGAGATATCGCAAAATAAGCTGGAGTTCTTTTGCAAACTTACCAACTTCGCTTGGGTTGTGGATCACTGGCTCTGTGACGAGTTCCATGAGTGGTACACCTGCACGATTAAAATCAACGAGTGATTTTGTCGGATCTTGATCATGTTTTGATGTCGCAGTATCTTCTTCTAGATGAATACGGGTGATCTTTACACCAGCGAGTTCCCCACCGAAAACGATAGGAAATTTGTACTGACTAATCTGATACGCCTTTGGAATATCTGGATAGAAATAGTTCTTACGATCAAATTCAGAAAATTCATCGTTTATATTTGCACCAATAGCAAGTCCGACACGGACAACAGACTCTACTGCTTTTTTATTAATAACAGGAAGTGACCCAGGTTGCGCTGTGCAGACTGGACAAATATTTGTATTTGGAGTTTTTTCTTCAGGGTCATTTTTACACCCGCAGAACATCTTACTTTTAGTATTGAGTTCGGCATGTATTTCAAGACCGATTGTTGTATAGTAGGTTTTATTATTTTCTTCCATATATTGTTTATAACATTTTTATGAGTATTTTTGAATTTAGGCTGTCATACCGGACTTGATCCGGTATCCAGGATTAACCATTACAGAACTCTAGATTCCGGATCAAGTCCGGAATGACAAATACAAAGTATTATTCGTGCTTACTTTCTTTGTCTAATAATTGAGACAAGGTCTGTCTAAATTCTGCGATATTCTTATCATCAAAAAGTGAGATGGTATAGACGGCTTTATTATATTTGGATATTTTCTTTATGCTATCTTTGACTGTTTTCTCATCCACAAGATCTGTTTTTGTGAGAAGTACTATTTCTTCCTTATCACGAAGTTCAAAACCGAAGTTTTCAAGCTCTTTTCTAATTGCAAGATAGCGAGCTTCAACTGTTTCAGGTTCTTCGAGTGATACAAGATGAATCATCTTTTGGGTCTTCTTGATATGTTTCAAAAATTTAACACCAAGGCCTTTTCCCTCGCTCGCACCTTCGATAATTCCTGGAATATCAGCAATGATGTAGCCAAAGAAATCGCCGAGGTTTGGTTCAAGTGTGGTAAACTGGTAGTCACCTATTTTTGCGGAAGCATTGGTGATTGAATTTATCAAACTCGATTTGCCGGCATTTGGAAAACCAACAAGTCCAATATCAGCAAAGAGCTCAAGTTCGAGATGAAATACTCCATCTTCGCCATACTCGCCATTGGTTGCTTTTTCGGGTGTCGTATTAATAGAACTCTTAAAATGCTCATTACCGTACCCACCTTTTCCTCCTTTCAAAAGAGTCTCTCTTTGACCAACTTTTGTGAGAACAACTTTGTGCCCTGTATTTTTGTTCGTAATAATAGAGCCAACAGGAAAAGTAATAACTAAATCATCTCCGTATTTTCCTTGACGTGAACCGCCTTCTCCGTCACCGCCGTTTTCAGCTTTGAACTCTTTCTCGTGTTTGTACTTTGAAAGAATGTGGACATTTTTGATACCTTCAACGCAGACGTCGCCACCGCGTCCACCATTGCCTCCATTTGGTCCACCTTTGGCGATAAATTTTTCATGTCGCCAACGAACCACACCATCTCCTCCTTTTCCAGCTTTCGCATGGAATGTCATTTCATCTATAAAAGCCATATATTATTTTTTATTATTTAGAAAGTGCCTGACGAGCAAGCTCGAGTACATCTTCTTTAGTTTGACCGACACACATAAATACATCGCGGTGGCAAAAAAGCGCACCGGGAACTCCGGTTGCAGCTACTAATGCCTCATCTCGTAACCCTGACCATTCTTTGGGGAAATACTGACGTCTATTAAAAAAGTCGTTCGGTTTTACTGGTACACCCTCTGCTCGCCACAGCCCATTTCTCCCCTGATACACAACAATACGTGGTTCAGGGTATTCTGGAAGGATTCCTTCAAAGGGGTATCTATCTGATAACACGACAAGCTCTTTGTTCTCTGCTGTTTCGTAATCATGTTTGATGAATAATTTTGCTTGTGCATTGTTTTCCCCTTTCTCGATTTCTCGCTTGAGAATATCAGCAGCAAAAAGTACCAGTTTGTGAAATTCTCCATCTAAATCTATTTCTTCGTCTTCGTTCCATGAAGGAGCACGAGTGCCGACAATATCTTGAATGGTGTATGGGTAGACGTTTTCAAAATTTGTCTGATACGTCGTAACACCATTATCACCAGCATCTATGGGCTGTACTATTTTTCTATCAATCAAATCAAAAACAGCTGAATGGTCTGTGAGAATATATCCGTAATGTTTCCAAACTAAACCAAACGTTGCATATGGAATACCATTTTCTCTACTACCCGCACCTTCTGTCTGGTGATGGTCATACATTTTTTGTGAATGATCATACACACCACCGACGTCAAGCACATAGTCGGCTCTGGAAATAGCATCTTTGTCTCGTGTGCGAGTAATTTTTATATTTCCATCATGCACCAAATGAAGTACTGCGCAGGCAAAAATATCATCCGAATGGAATCGTCCGTCGTGGACGACAATTTTTTGTTTTTTAGTAAAAAGTGAACTCATGGTATTTAGTACCCAAAGATGTGATTGATAATTGAAATAATAACGGAAGCGATAATAGCAATCCAAAATGTCGCGATATCAAAACCAGCGACGTAGTATGCCGTGATGTACACAAAAAGTCCGTTTATGATGAGAGAGAAAAGTCCGAGTGTGAATACATTAATCGGAAGTGTCACGAGAGAAATAATTGGTTTGACAATAAGATACAAGAAAAAAAGCACAAGGGCAACAACGAGAATTGTCTTTACGTTATTTACTCCGGTAATAGAAAAACCATTTAAGTATTTTGAAAGAAGAAAAATAGTCGCAACAAGTACTACGTATCTTAGGAGGAGTTTCATCATATTACAAACTATCAATTATTTGTTTTACTAATTGACCATCGGCTTTACCCTTAAGCTCTTGCATGAGTGTTTTCATGACAAGACCTTTTTGTGTTGTATCCAGTCCTTCGGCTTTTTTTGTCTCAATATATGCACGAACTTCATCTTCTGACATGAGCTTTGGGAGATACTCTTCGATATACGCATACTGAGCTTTTTCTTCATCGGCGAGATCAATTCGCCCAGCATCTGTAAACTGTTGTATAGAATCTTTGCGTTGTTTTCCCAGACGAGTAATAACCGCGAGTGTTTCCTCATCGGTCAATTCTTCATTTGGTTTTCGGCCTTTTGAAACAAGTTCATTCATGCACGCTGTGGTGATACTACGAAGCACCTCGAGCTTGATCGCTTCTTTTGCGAGCATTGCCGACTTGATATTTTCCTTTAATTGAGTGTGTAGTGACATATGGGTCTACTATACCATATTTTGTTTGATTATTTAAATAGAATGTGTCCTGTCACCCCGGACTCGATCCGGGGTCCAGGGTTATTTTACAGAATACCCAATACTCTGGATTCCGGATCAAGTACCCCAGGGTATACTCTCTTGCAGAGCAATTCACCTCATCCGGAATGACAACAAAGACGCGGACCTTCGGTCCGCGTCTTTGTTGGTAATTTAGCATTTATAATTTATAATTGTTGGATGTACTCACTTATATTTTTAGACACCGAAACAACAGGAAACGAAGCAAAAGATTACCTCTGCCAGCTCTGTTATTCGTACGAGAATAGTTTTGTTAATGAACTGTTTATGCCACCGACTGTAATATCAGTCGAATCCCAAGCTGTTCACCACATCACACCAAAAATGGTAAAAGATAAACCTGCATTCAAAGACAGTGCAATCTATACCGAGCTCGATACCATCCTCAAAAACCCAAACAGTATCTTTGTCGCTCATAATGCAAAATTTGATATTGGTATGCTCGAAAAAGAAGGACTATCTGTCCCCCGCTTTATCTGTACGCTCCGTGTCGCACGAGCACTCGACAAACAAAATGTTATTCCACGATACAATCTCCAATATCTCCGTTATTATTTAGAAATGGAAATAGACGCTACTGCTCATGATGCCATGGGAGATGTACTCGTTCTCAAAGAGCTCTTTGCGCGACTTCTTGATAAGATCAAGCAAGAAAATGGAGGTGATGAAGAAAAAGCGATAGAGACGATGATAGAGATTTCTTCTCATCCATCACTGATGAATCTGTTCACTTTTGGAAAACACGTTGGTAAAACAGTTGCTGAAGTCGCAAAAACTGACCGCGGATACTTACAGTGGATGTTGGAACAAAAAAAATCCTCTTCGGTTGACGAAGAAGATTGGATATATACGTTGGAGTATTATTTGAAATAAAAATTCCTCTCCGTTGAGCGGAGAGGAATCAATTATAATATCTTTGTAACTATTTATTGTAAACAACACTTACAACTTTCGCATGTGCATCTGCTAATCCAGCAGTGTCTAATAAATTAAGAGCATTACACACACAACTTGTGTATCCAATGGAATCCCTGGAAACAAATTTAGCAAGTGCGGTACTATCCTTTTCAGAATGAACAACGATGTTTTTTCCTTTAGAATCTTTTGCTATAAAGATCGTTTTTTCGTAATTTACTTTAGTATTACCAGTAAGTCGAATGACAAGTAATGCTATTACAGAAAGTAATATTATGGCGTAGAAATAAGAAGGTATTTTCATATTTTTTGTTTTTAAAGATTAAAGAATTTTTTTAAGACAGGAATTGTAATCTCTCTATTATTATATGCTTTTAAACCTTCTGACCAACCATCAAAATGGAAATCATTTTCAGAATATTGAATATTCCCAGCATAAATTTTTACTATCTTACTTTTTCCTTCAAGCATTTCTTCTCTTTCTTTTTGATCAAGAATGCTTACGATAATTGGAGACAGATTCATTTGTGCAAAAAGGTGAGATGTCTTCGAAATATCAGTAGTAGTATCATCAATACTGATTAGATGAATAGTTCCTTGAGTTTTTTCTATGGACATGTGGACATATTTTCTTTTAACTAAAATGTCTTCTATGTTGAAATAACAGCTCGGAATATCTTTCACATCCATAGAATTACCATTTAATAGTTCAGAGATTTCTTCTGGGGTTTTAATTTTTTCCATTTTTAAATTTTTCTTTATTAAACACAATTTAAAACAAAAAGTCAATATATGTTTGGAAATATAGGTATTGAGGTTTATAATACTCCTATGACAAACATCTTACTCATCATCCTTATTATTTTAGTTATCAGTACCCTCTTTGTATTTCTGACCCGTAAACCAAAAGAAGAGAAAAAAGACGACACTGGACTTCAACTCATTTTAGCGCAGATCAATGAACTCAATCGTACAGTGGACACCAAGATGTCCGAATCGCAGAAGACCGTAAACGAAACGATGCGTTTTCAAGGAAAAGAAACAACAGAAGTCATCCGTGATATTACAGAGAAACTTACACGTCTTGATGAAACAAATAAACAAGTGATCAACTTTACCGATCAACTCAAAGACTTGCAGAATATCTTGAAGAATCCAAAACAACGTGGAGTGCTCGGTGAATACTATCTTGAAACACTTCTCAAAAATACGATGCCTCCAGGATCATACGAAATGCAATACAAGCTCGGAAATGATGGTGAAGGTCATGACCTCATTCCAGACGCAGTCGTTTTTGTAAAAGATAAAATCATTCCAATCGATTCAAAATTCTCTCTTGAGAATTACAATCGACTTGTTGAAGAAAATAATCCGATCGAAAAAGACCGTTTAGAAAAACTTTTCGTCAGTGACCTCAAGAACAGAATCGTTGAAACATCAAAATACATCCGACCTGAAAAAAATACTATGGAATTTGCATTTATGTTTATTCCACACGAAGCGATATACTATGATTTACTCATAAACAAAGTCGGTGCACTTAAAGAAGAACCAGAAAACCTCATCCAACGTGCTGCCGCAAAATACAAAGTTATCATTGTCTCCCCTACATCTTTCCTCGCCTACCTTCAAACAGTACTTCAAGGACTCAAAGCAATGCAAATCGAGGAGTCAGCAAAAGAGATTCGAACTCGCGTCGAAGACCTCGGTAAGCACATAAAAGCGTATGAGACCTACCACCAAAAGCTTGGGATGACACTCAGTACCACCGTAAACCACTTCAACGCATCAAACAAAGAACTTCGTAAGATAGACAAAGATGTTATCCGTATCACCGGTGTCAGTCCTGAAATCGAGGTCCTCCAAATAGACAAACCAGAAGAAGATTCTGAATAACAAAAAAGACCCATATGGGTCTTTTTTGATTGAATAGCTAGTATTATTCAGCAGCTGGTGTTTCTTCTACTGGTGTAGTTTCTGTTTCAACTTCTGGAGTTTCTACTACTGGCATTTCAGCGCCTTCTTCAACTTTAACTTCTGTTGTTTCGTCTGACATATTATTATCTCGTTTATCCTGTAATAGAGCTATTATACATGACAAGACTAATAATACCTAATTATCCAATATCTAATTTCCAATTGCGTAATACCTCGAGAAATGAAACATTTTCTGCTATCATAGAAAATGTTTCATTTGAAGTTTTATTTAAAAAAATAAAAAGATGCGACAAATCAAAAAGTGATACAAACTCTGCTATTGCAGAGTTTGTATCACTTTTAAAATATGTAGGCGGATCAGTTATAAACACAGCGGAGCAACCAAAGGTTGCTCCGCTGTGTTATTCTACTTTCCACTAGCTACTTACTACTAACTAATTAGTTTCCGCATCTCGCACAGGTGGTTCTTCATCTGTCTTTGCGTCAGTTCCAGCTTCACCTTGTGGAGCTTGCCCTGCGTCACTTTGCGCTTTCTCGGCATCAACTTTTTGCATTGCTTCGCCGATTTTTGAAAGTTCAGCAGAGAGTTCTTCTGAAGCTTTTTTAATAGCTTCCATATCCTCACCTTCTTTTGCGGTACGAAGCGCACCGAGTTTGTCTTCAACACCTGTTTTAATACTTGAATCCACCTTATCACCATACTCCTTGAGAGATTTCTCAGCAGTAAAGATCATCATTTCTGCAGTATTTTTCATATCAACAACTTCTTTCTTTTTCTTATCTTCATCAGCGTGAAGTTCAGCATCTTTTTGCATTTTCTCAATATCTTCCGGGGTAAGCCCTGAACTCGCTTCGATACGAATAGTCTGTGTTTTTCCTGAAGCTTTATCTGTTGCCTTCACATTCAATATTCCGTTTGCATCAACATCAAAGGTTACTTCAACTTGTGGGATGCCACGAGGAGATGGCGGAATACCTTCAAGGATGAATCGTCCGAGAGATTTATTATCAGATGCCATTGGGCGCTCACCTTGAGTGATATGAATTTCTACACTTGTTTGGTTATCAGCAGCGGTTGAGAATATTTGAGATTTTGAGGTTGGGATAGTTGTATTTTTTTCAACGAGTTTTGTTGCAACACCACCGAGTGTTTCGATACCAAGTGAAAGTGGAATAACATCGAGGAGAAGAATATCTCGGACATCACCTTTCAATACTCCAGCTTGAACAGCAGCACCGAGCGCCACAACTTCGTCTGGGTTGATAGAACGATTTGGTTCCTTACCTCCAAAGAGTTTCTTTACAGCTTCAACAATCGCAGGCATACGAGTCTGTCCACCAACTAAGATCACTTCATTAATATCACTATTTTGAAATCCTGACGCTGACATAGCACGTTTGGTGATTTCGATAGAGCGGTCAACGTATTCAGACGCCAAGTCTTCAAGCTGTGCACGAGTCATTTTGACGAGCAAGTGTTGTGGTCCTTCTGCAGTTGATGTAATAAATGGAATATTTATTTCTGATTCTGTTGTTGTTGAAAGTTCGTGTTTTGTTTTTTCAGCAGCTTCTTTCAAACGTTGTAACGCGAGCACGTCTTTGGTGATATCAAGCCCTGATTGCTTTTTGAATTCATCTCCGATCCACTTGATCATCTTATGGTCGATATCTTCTCCACCCATGTGGTTGTCGCCATCGGTTGATTTTACTTCAATTGTGTCGCCTGACACTTCAAGAACGGTCACATCAAATGTTCCTCCACCAAAGTCAAAGACAACTATCTTTTCATCTTTTCGAGAATTAAATCCGTATGCAAGAGCAGCGGCCGTTGGCTCATTGATAATACGAAGCACATTGAGACCAGCAATCGTTCCTGCATCTTTTGTTGCTTTTCGTTGCGCATCATCAAAGTACGCAGGTACAGTAATAACTGCTTCGGTTACTTTCTCACCGAGTTTTGCTTCAACATCGGCTTTGATTTTAGCAAGAATTTGCGCAGAAATTTCTTCTGGACGCTTTACTTCATCACCGAGTTTTACTTCTACTCCACTGTCTGTCCCTTTACTGATTTTGTATGAAATCATCGGGATATCTTTTTGTACTTCTGGATCTTCAAAACGGTGACCCATAAAACGCTTGATACCAGAGATAGTATTTTCCGGGTTGGTTACGGCTTGTCGTTTTGCAAGAAGCCCAACGAGACGGTCCCCATTTTTTGCTTTTGCAACAACAGATGGAGTTGTTCGTGCGCCTTCAATATTTTCTACAATTTTTGGTTGACCGCTTTCAATAATCGCGACAGCGCTGTTTGTTGTTCCTAAATCGATTCCAATTATTTTACTCATATGTTTAACTCAAATTAAAAATTTCTAATAACTAATTTCTAATGTTTTTGATCCTATCCTCCTCTCATAGCCAGGAGAGGAGTTAGAGGTGAGGTTGTCCTGTATTTCTACTAACTACTTACCACTAACTACTAACTAATTTACTTACCAGTAACCACTCGTGCTGGGCGAATCACTGAATCTCCGATCTTGTATCCTTTCTGAATCACCTGCAATACTTTTCCTTTTTCTTCTTCTTTTTCTGTAGCTCTGTCTTCTATCGATTGATGCAAACTCGGATCAAATTCATCAAGGTTCACAGGATTGATTTCAGTAATATTATTATCAGCGAGCACTTGGCTAAATTGCTGGTAGATATATTCCACTCCGCGTCGCCAATTTTCATCAACTTTCTCCCACGCTTCTTTGTTTGAAAAAGCCACCGAGAAACTATCGAGAATTGGAAGCAGTGATTCGAGTATAGATTCTTTTACAAGACCTTTCACCCGAGTCAGTCGTGCTTCTTCTTCTTTTTTAAAGTTTACAAAATCTGCTCGTTCTCGTTGCCAGTTTGCAAGATATTCATCTTTTTCTTTCTGAACTCCTTTGATTTTTTCTTTTAGTTTTTTTACAACGTCTGTCATTGATTCAGTTTCATCGTACTGTATATCATCTGTTTCAGGTTCCTCCTCGTTGTACGGAGATTCGATTATTTCTTCTTCATTTTCATCTTTCATTTGACTGATTTATAAGGAGCAAGACGACTATATAAATCGTCATCCCGAAAATTTATTTAGTAAATTCTTCGGGAGCTACTCCTTAGATTTAATTAAACTACTAATTTCAACCTCACCCCAACCCTCTCCTGTCTAGGAGAGGGAGTAATACACTAAATATATACTACTGTTAGATTTTTGACAAGTTTTTCTTATTAGAGAAATACTTGTCAAATACTATATATCGTATATACTAGAACCATGTCAAGCATAGTACCCAAGAACGCACGTTCGACAAGGGCTTCGACTGAGCTCAGCCGAACGTCCTCAGTGCAAGGCTCAAAATTGCCCAAAAACAACGAAAAACAGCCTGTTCAGTACTTTATCCTGAAAGCTGTTTCCATAGGCAAGCGGGTCAAAATAGCCGATATTATTGACCAAATAGAAGAGACCATAACTAAAAAAGATGCGATGGAGCGCAAGGTCAAGCCAGCCTACACCATCCAACGTACAATCAAGAAACTTCACTCTGAAGGGCTTCTGATGGTAGAACTCGAAGAGTCTTCAGAATACGTCAAACTCACTGATCAAGGACTCAGCAAGCTCCAAGATCAAATGCTCATCTCAAAAGACTCAGTCATCCCCCTCTCTGGTTGGGATGGTCAGTACTGTGTCGTCATACTCACCACGAAAGATAAAAGTATCCGAGAAAAGCTCCGCTATGCGCTCACCCGTGCACAGTTTGAAAGTATCGCTCCTGGTGTATTCATGACCAAGCTTAATATGGAACATCTGATCATCCAACTTAAAGCATTGCACCAAGAGAGTTTTGTGAGTTTTAAAACAAATCAATCTTTTTAGAAAACAAAAAAAATCCCAAACGGGATTTTTTTGTATAAATAATATTGAACGTTTGTGTCACGAGTTACTAAGTCTGCTCATATGCTTCGCATATTGTGCGGACATAAGTACTCGCGACCCCACCTCGCGGTTTTTCTTTGGAGTACAAAGAAAAACATCGCTGCGGCCGTCTAAGCGAACAAAAACCCCGTAGAGGGGTTTTTGTTTTAACGCTTAGACCATTGTGGAGCTTTTCGAGCTTTTTTCAAACCGAACTTTCGGCGTTCTTTTGCTCGTCCATCTCTTTTAAGCATTCCTTCTTTTTTGAGATCAGCTTTTGTTTCTTCGTTGTCTTTAACAAGGGCTCTTGCAATACCAAGCATAATTGCTTCTGATTGTGAGTGAATACCTCCACCATTTACATGGACAGATACTTCATACTTGTCGGTAGCGCCTGCTACTTTAAAAGCGTTTGTAACTGATTTTTGAAGTTCTAGTGTTGGAAAATATTCTTTCAAAGACTTGTCGTTGATGACGTAGGTAGTTTTTGAAGCTTCCATAAGTCGCACGCGAGCAGTTGATGTTTTTCTTCGGCCAATTGCTTCAATATATTTTTTTGTAGTTTTCTTTGTTTCCATATATTTTATTCTGCAATTGTGAGATTTTTGATCACCTTATCTCGTAATTTGTTGATTGGGAGCATTCCGTAAACTGCTTTTCGGAGTACTTCACCGTATCCTTTCTTCTCAACAACCTTACCCATCTTTTCTTGTTTCAATCCTCCTGGGTATCCACTATATGAACTGTAAGTCTTTGTCTTCATTTTAGTTGTAGATATTTTGAGTTTTGAAGCATTCGTTACAACAACTTTATTTCCTGCTACAGTGTTTCTTTCAAAACTTGCACTATCTTTTCCCATAAGGAGCTTTGCAATGCCACTCGCAGTGCGTCCAAGTGTTTTGTCACTTGCGTCTATAGTATAGTTCATATATATTACACAAATTGAATTACGGCCATTTTTGCCCCGTCTGATAATCGTGGAGGAAGTTTGACGATTCTGGTATATCCTCCTTTTCGATCTTGGTATTTTACACCGAGATCATCTACTAGTTTCTTCACTAGTGTTCTTTTGTTATATAAATCTGCTGACAAATCACGTCGGACAGCTACGGTAGGATTCTTAGCTTTGGTAATCATTTTTTCAACATATGGGCGAAGTTCTTTTGCTTTCGCTTCTGTTGTCATGATTTGTTCTTCTTTGATAAGAGACATAGCAAGACCTTTCATCAAAGCAACTCGCTGGTTTTTCTCTCGTCCAAATTTTCTTACGTTATTTCCGTGTCTCATAATGTTTATTACTATTACTGATTATTACTATTTCAATTGAATATTGAAATCTCCTAATACTTTTTTAATTTCGGCAATTCCCTTTTCACCAATTCCTTCAATTTCAAGAAGATCATCAGCACGCTTTCGTGCAATACCTCCGATTGTTCGAATGTTTGCATTAGTGAGTGCTTTTAATGTTCGAGCCGTAAAGTCGAGTGTATCAATGCGTGTTTTTAAAACATCACTAATACTATCATCATCTTCATCTTTTGAAACACTGACGGATTCTTTTTCAATCGGGGTAGAAAGAGACTCTGTTTTGTGTTCAATAGTAATTGGTTGAAAATCTGTTTTGAATCCTGAAATAGCTTGGAGTTGAATCATCATTGTTTCAATAGATTTTTCCAAAGCTTCTCGGGGAGTGAGCGTTCCATCGGTCTCAATAATCATTCGGAGTTTATTGTGGTTTGTCTTATCCCCAACACGCATATTTTCTACTTCGTAAGAAACACGGCGAATTGGAGAAAAGAGTGCGTCGAGTGCAATAACACCGATTTCAGCTTTTTGTTTGTGATGAACATCTCGTGGGACAAAACCGAGGCCGTGTTCTACAGTGATTTCGACTTCAAGGTGTGCTGTTTTTGAGGTTAATTCACAGAGATACTGGTCGTCAATGAGCACTTCCAACTGACCAGGACATTGTATGTCTTTTGCGTGAACTTTTTGTGCGCCTTTAATAGACAAAGTAGCGACTGCTTTTTCTCCACCAGTTAACTTAAAACGAACCTTTTTTAGATTCAAAAGAAAAATAATAACATCTTCTTTCATTCCATCAAGAGTAGAAAATTCGTGGTCAGCACCAGTTATCTTAATTTGAGTAATCCCCGCACCTGGAATAGACGAAAGAACAATCCTCCGAAGAGAATTCCCCAATGTGTGTCCATACCCTGGATACAAATTTTCAATTTCATACACACCGAGAGTTCCCTCTTCTTTTACAATGTGTATTTTAGAAGGAAATAAAATATATGTTTGAGACATATAATTATGTATATATTTAACTTGTAAAGTTTAACGACTGTAGAATTCAAGCACTACGCCCACGTCAACAAAATTATCTGTATTTTTAGGATGTGATTTAACAGTAGCAGAAAGTGCAGTATTATTTACTTCAAGCCATGCTGGGGTTCCTTTTGTGTCTTTGTTTTCTTGCAGGATTGCAAAAATAGGACTTGATTTTGATCCATCACGAACAGCAATAGTGTTTCCTACTTTTATTACCTGAGAAGGGATAGTTGTTTTGACTCCGTTAACAGTGAAGTGACCATGAGAAACAAGTTGTCTCGCATGTCGACGCGTTTTTGCAAAACCAGCACGATATACCATATTGTCTGCTCGACTTTCGAGCAATTCAAGTAATTTTTCACTAATAGGCATTGTCTTAGAAGTTGAAGCAGTGATCACGTAGTTTCGTAGTTGTTTTTCACTTACACCATATCCAAAACGGAGTTTTTGCTTTTCAACAAGACCCAATCCGAAATCAGACAAAGCTTTCTTTCTATCACCACGTCCACGCTTTGCAACACTTTTTGCAAATTTAGGACTTTGACATTTTTCATATATTCCAGCGCCGAGTCTACGACACATTTTAAATTTTTTCTGTAGTTTCATATTATATTATACTCGCAAATTAAACTCTTCTGGGTTTCTTAGGCTTAGGACCATTGTGTGGAACAGGAGTTTTATCCTTTATAGACATAACATCGATACCAAAAGCCATAAACGCTCGGATGACTGATTCACGACCAGCACCAACTCCAATAACAATAACATCTGCTTCTTTAACACCAATTGCAGCTGCCTTTTCTCCTAGTGTCTCTCCTACTTTTGAAGCAGCAAAAGGAGTACCCTTTTTAGCACCTTTAAATCCAAGTGCTCCTGCTGAAGACCAAAAAATTGAATTGCCTTCTTTGTCAGAAAATACAACTTTAGTATTATTGAAAGTAGCTTCTATGTGCAGAACACCAGAAATTAGCTTACGTTTTGGTACACGTCCTGCTGATTTTGATTTTCCAGCATCTGTACCTTTTTGATTTGCAACACGTTTTTTTCCCATTTGCGTTTGATTAAGTTTGATAACTTAGTAGTAAATTAATAAAGTAGAATAAAATTAAGTCTTAGATTCTTTTCGACGACCAGATCCCATAGTTTTACGGATATTACCTCGTACTGTTCTAGAATTTGTTTTAGTTCTTTGTCCCCGTACAGTGAGTTTTCTCATGTGACGAACCCCTCTGTATGCTTTTATATCTTTGAGTCGTTTTACGTTACCGGCAATTTCTCTTTTGAGATTTCCTTCGATTTTTAAACTTTCAACAATTTTTCGGATGACTGACTCTTGCTCTTCCGTGAGGGTTTCTACTGCTTCGTTGTAATCTACACCTGCTTCATCTAAAATTTTTCTAGCACGTGAAAGTCCAATACCGAAAAGTACTGTTAAACCGCGATCTACTTTTTTATTGTTTGGGATTGTTATACCTAAAATTCTCATAATTATATAAATAAAACCACGCTAAGACATACATCTTAGACAATGGAAGCTTTTAACCGATTGTCCATCTATTATTGCACATTTTAAAAAAAAGTGCAATAGGAACTTATACTCTTCTTGTAATACGTGCTTTTCCGCCATATGAATCACGTAAAAATTCGACTTTATCGCCTACAATTACCTTGATTCTATGGAGTCTCATCTTGCCTGCCAAGTACGCTAATTGTAATGATTCTTGACCTTCTACTTGAACTCGAAACAGCGTGTTCGGCAATGCTTCAACTACAACTCCTAATTCTTTTTGTACGTCATTATTATCTGCCATTTTCTATATATACATTAATTCCATTAATTTTGCTTGGTATAGTTTTTATCCAAAACGGTTTAATTGTTAGACCAGCTGATGCGACTACCTCAGGCAAACTAGCCATACTTTCGTTAAATTTAGCCTTTTTTAAACCTCTCAGGTTTTCTTTAATCTGATTGATGTCGACACTACTGACTGAACTTATTTCTCCTTTGAGATTGATAGTATACACTGATTGATCTTGAATCATCTCATGTTTCAATATCATACCTTTTAATAGAGAAGTGTCAATATTTTCTACGTGTTCCACATCAGTAAACAGTTTTGTGAGATAGTTTTGAAAAGACTCTTTATTGAGAACAATTTGAGTGATTTCACCCGAGACAACACTCTGTGATACTTCTGTTTTTGAAAATAGAGCATTGTCGTTTTTTGAAGAAATAGAACTGAGGCCCAAAACGTATACATAGGTATCAGGAATTTGTTTTTGTATCAATTCATTAAGTTTCAGAGAGAGTGCCTGATTGTGAACTTCATGTGCGTTTTCTTGATTCGGAGATACAGTAAAGTACTCTCCATTAAGACCACCCAATAGTGGGTCTTTATTTTTAGCAAACAGGAAATCAAAACGTGGAGTACCTCTGTACGAAACTATTTTAAAAGTATCTTGATCTAATACATTGTATATTTCACCAATACCAAATGCGGTAATAGGGGCAGTTATTTGTCCTGGTACTTTTTGACCTTCAAGTAAGGTATATCCTGGAACGGTTACCGCTGTATCAGTGAGATAAATGTTACCTTGAGAGCTAACTAATCTGGTGTTTTTGAGTAATTTTTGAGGATACAAAGAATAACTGTTTGAAAAGATCACAGTCCCCCGAGTTTTTTCTTTTTTCAAAACTTTTTCTGTATACGTACTCTCCACTGGAATACTTCCTTCAACACTCAGTGTCTCGTACGCAAAAGGACCCTGACTTGAATTAAGGGTAATGGTTTCATTGACTGATACTGTGTATACTTTTGGATTAATTGTAATCGTTGCTACAGCAAAATATTTTGAGATCGAATATATCAAAACCAAAAAGGCAATGAAGGCAAAAAACCAGATTCCTGAGAAACCCCTATTTTTTTTTATGTGGATTGACTGTTTTGGCGTATATCGATAACTCTCTGCTTCTTGGGCTATAAACGGGTGCGTATTTGTGGTACGACTCAATTCAGTGTTTGAAAAATAGTGTGGAGGTACTTCAGTAGATACAGGACGAGATGGGTGCTTCGCATCTGTATATTTAGTGAGAGGCTTAATATCTTTAAAAAAATCTGAATCTTTAATATTCATATATTTATTGTATCACTCCTTTAATTCTTCGTACACCTTGGGCAACACTTTCTTCTTTTAAAATTCTAAAAGACTTAGGCGACCCGTCTGGATTAGTCCCTATTTCTTTTGTGTTCGTAACGTGAGGACCGCCACAAAATTCTTTACTGTAGTAAGTCTCATCACCTTCTTTGATCACATACACTGAGACCATATCAGGATATTTCACGCCGAACTCCATTTCCGCACCGAGTTTTTCTGCGTCTTCTTTTTTCATTTCTAATTTTTCAACAAGCAACGCTTTTTGTATTTGTTCATTTACACGCGCTTCAACTTTTGCCTTTTCTTCATCGGTGAGTTTGCGGTCAAAGTTGAAATCGATACGAAGACGCTCCTCGGTAATATTTGAACCTTTTTGATGAATATCAGAGCTCACTATTTCTTGGAGTGCTCTTAACAATAAGTGGTGAGCGGTATGCAGGCGAACTGTCTGTTCATTTGTATTTGCAAGCCCACCTTTAAACATCCCAGCCGAAGAAGTTCGAGATTTTTCTTGGTGTTCTTTCATTTCTGTGTCAAATTTTACTCGGTCGATAGTGATACCTTTTTCTGTGGCTAGTTCTTCAGTGAGTTCTATCGGGAAACCATAGGTTGTTGCGAGGATGAATGGATCAGTACCTTTTTCGAATTCTTTAAGACCAGCTTCGAGTGTTTTACTGAATTTTAGTTCTTCATCTTTAATCACAAGAAAAACTTCATCAAACGACTTTAGATAACCAGTATGCTCGTAAGCAGAATAAAGAGTCTCTATGATTTCATTAAAAACTGATCCTCCACTTTCTTCAACATAACTACCTTGGTGCATTTGCCTCATTTTTGCTTTCGCACGACGAAGCAGGCGTCTCAAAATATACCCGCGGTCTTTATTTGCAGGGAGTACTCCATCAGAAATCATCATGCAAGCAGTTCTTATGTGATCAGTAACAACTCGAGCAGATTTTTCATGATACAAATCTTCGCTTATTTCTTTAATCTTATTAAGAGTAGTCGAAAGAATATCCGTATCATACGCAGTCTTTTTTCCTTGCATCACAGCCGTCAGGCGTTCGAGCCCGGCACCAGTATCAACATTTTTTTGTTTCAACTTACCGATAACTTTTCCATCTTTCTTTTCGTATTCCATAAACACATCGTTCCAGATTTCAATGATCGTTTCTTTGTTGCATTCCAGGGTAAATTGCTCTTTTGAAAGTGTTTGCCCAACAAATACACCGTCCATATCATAGAACATTTCACTACATGGTCCGCACGGACCATTATCACCCGGACTCCACCAGTTATCGTCAGCAGGTAGTGCATAAATGCGGTCTTCAGGAATACCCAAACTCATCCAAATAGCTTTGGACTCTTCATCATACGGTGCATTTTCATCACCTTCAAAAATAGTGACGCATAGTCGTGCTGGATCAAGACCAAGACCTTCTTCTTTTGACGTTAGAAATTCATAGCTCCACTTGATTGCTTCATCTTTAAAATAGTCACCAAGGGACCAGTTGCCGAGCATTTCAAAAAATGAAAAGTGGCGGTTGTCACCGATGTCTTCAAGGTCTCCTGTACGGACACATTTTTGGCAACTCGCAAGACGAGTCCCCTCTGGATGTTTTTCACCCATAAGGTACGGCACCAATGGTTGCATACCCGCAGTATTAAAAAGAACCGAAGGGTCGTTCAGTGGTACGAGTGGGGCCGACGGCAAAATAGCATGACCTCTTTTTTTGAAAAATTCTAAAAATAAACTTCTGATTTCTGAAGATAGCATATATGACTATAATAGCATATCGATTGAGATTCGAGAATTTTTTTTAATAAAATTAATACACCTATTCTGAGGAAGGATCGTCTGCGTATCCTATCACTCTCTTTATTTGTTGTTCAATAAACCAGAGAACAATGAAAATAAACAATACGAGCGTACAGGCGACAATAGCAATTTGATAAAATCCAAAACCACATGCAATACCAATGCCAGCAGAAATCCACAATCCTGCAGCAGATGTAATTCCCAGTAATTGAGAATGTTTCCACGTCATCAGACCACTTCCGATAAATCCAACACCTGTAATAATCGCAGCAGGAATGTATGCGCCATTAAATGATGCTGGGGCATACTGTTGCGCAATAAGTGTTGCAATAATTACAAAAAGAGATGCGCCCATGGATACGAGCGAAAACGTACGCATTCCTGCAGTCTTGTGTGCAATAAGACGTTCGGTCCCAATCAGCATCCCTAATAATAGAGCGACAATAAGACGAGTGTACAATTCAACGTACGTTGGTGATAAAAAATTTTCCATCCCGTTAGAAGTAGGAAATCAAAAATTTCCGTCCTTAATTAACTCATAATAAAATAATTAACCCCTATTAACTCATTTCCACAAGCTATCGACAACATGTCTGACTTCTAACGGGATTCCATACAATAAGTATACTAAAAGAAATCACCTATGCAAATAAAAAAAACCACCATACGGCGGTTTTTAATTTTTAATTGTTATGAAGAATACAATCCTCTTTCTTGAATCTTACCATCTCTGGTAATCTTCTTTTGAAAAATCTTGCGATTTTCTTTCTCCCATCAAAAAATGATAGTATATTTTTCTTTGGAATAAACACTTCGCCTTCAGTCGATACAGAGCTTACTGGTAGACAAAGTTTTGTGAGTTTCTCAAGAAAGGTTTTTTCATCATTTGATTTTAAAACAAAATCGTTAGGATGTGGGTTCACAATGTAGCAATGTGGCATAGCATTTTTTTTAAAAGGTGAAATTATTTTGCAAATTCAAGATTGTTTCTAGTAAAAACCATTAATTTACTAGGAAATTTTTTACGGAAAAATGCTTCTAGATCTGCACCTAGTTCTGAAAAATTAATTCGGTTAATAGAGAAAGTAACTCTATTATCTTCTATCTCATGAGCAATGATGTTTTTGTTTCGAAGAATTTCAAAATAAGATTCTTCTCCTTCTTCAATGTTGCAGTTTACTGGATTTGGATTTTTAATTGTGAACCAAACAATCTGAAGAAATAACGGACCTTTTTTTTTAGTAGCTTTTTTCATAATTTTAAATTTTTAATTTAAAATATTATATCACAAAAAGATTTTTTATTCAATCACTCCACCCCCAAGACATAATTCCCCATCATACATCACACAAGATTGGCCTTTTGAGGCACTGATTTGTAGTGTTTCGAAAATTACTTGAGTATATCCTTTTTCATCTTTCATTACTTTGCAATCTTGAAGTATCTGTCGATATCGAATCCGCGCTTGGTATGTTGTATCTGGATCAATACTTCCATGCAAGACTACTTGTGAAAGGGTCAAAATAGTTTGTTCTTTCTCCAGGTTATCCGTCACAGAAACAAGATCATCAGTCACCGTAATTGTATTAGTTTCTATATCTTTACTAATCACATAATATCGTTTATCGTCAGTTCCCTTTTCCGTAATAGTAAATCCATGTCGTTGGCCGAGTGTAATAAACACAGCACCTTCGTGTGTCCCAATAGCGTGTCCTTTTTCATTAAGTACGATTCCATCTTTTTTTTCTATGTAGTGAGAAAGAAATTCTTTCATGTCGATCATTCCGAGAAAACACACACCTTGAGAATCTTTTTTTGTTGCTGTTGGAAGGTTATATTTTTCTGCGAGTTTTCGCACTTCAGCTTTTTCTAAATGACCCACAGGAAAGAGTGTTTTTGAAAGTTGCTCTTGCGTAAGTGTCCAGAGAAAATACGTTTGGTCTTTGTTTTGGTCTTTTGATTGTTTAAGATAAAACAACCTCACCCCAGCCCTCTCCTGGCTAGGAGAGGGAGCAGAAACTTCAGCTATTTGCGCATAGTGACCGGTTGCAACAAAATCCGCTCCATGAGCTAGAGCAAAATCTAAAAAACCTCCAAACTTTACTTTTTTATTACACATAACATCTGGGTTTGGTGTCCGGCCTTTTTTATACTCATCAATCATATACATCGCGACTTCATCACGATAGACAGACTCAAGGTCGCATTCGAGAAATGGTACACCGAGGTGAGCGCAGACACGCATAGCATCGCGACGCTCATCACGCCATGTACATTCGATAAAATCAGGTTGCCAGGTTCGGATAAACACACCAGTCACATCATACCCAGCATCTTTGAGTAACGCCAAAGAGACGGAGCTATCCACTCCGCCGGATACTCCGACAAAAACTTTTGTACCACTCTTCTTCATTGGGTTGATTATAGCATATATTGCAAAAATACAAAAAATATGTTTTAATATAGGAAATTAAAAATTCAAAAATATGTTCAAAATTATCGAAGATGGTATGGTATTACCTCAAATAGACAACACTTTCAACTGGTATATTCAGGACTTTAAAACTAAAACCAAGCTCCTGACGTACATTGATCCCGATGATATTAAAAAATTAGATATTCGTAGTAAGCGACCACATGTAACCTTACAAAAACAAGGTGCCATATGGTCTACTTCAACTGAAAGTACATTTTCAAATTACATACAAAGTCTTGAAAATTTAGGGTCACCTTCGGTGGTATCTCTAGATCATGTTATCTGGATTACAGAGAATAAAAATCACCTACTCAATACTGAAGAAAAAAACGACAAAGATCAGTATATTGGCAATTTTTTCTTTATTCCAAAAAATGAATTTCATAAAGAAGAAGAAGTTTGGAATGGTGAGATCGTAGTCGCTTCTGTAATGAGAAGAAACGGTATCCCTAACTTGGAATTCGGCATGAGATTTTATGATATTAATGACCCTAGAATTTGGAAAGCAAAAGACCGAAGAATTATTTCTCTGTCTTAACAATATTCATCAATCTTACAAACAGCTCATATGTCGCTTGCGCATCCGCAAGTGCTGTATGGGCTTTTTTATTTTCTATGCCGTAAAAGTCACACAAATACTGAAGAGAGAGTCGTGTTGCATCAACGTTATCATGAAGCGTCACATATGCCATAGAAAGTGTATCAAGAACGTGATAGTGGAGCGTATTGACGATACTGTGCTGTTTAAAAGCCTGACTCATGAAGAAGTAATCGAAACCAGCATTGTGCCCCACCATGACTCGGCCTTTTATTTTTTGAGAAATTTTCTTGAGTCCATTTTTTGCAGTCAGAGCTTCAGTCCATAAACCCTC
Source organism: uncultured Candidatus Saccharibacteria bacterium (assembly GCA_964565825.1). Taxonomy (GTDB): domain Bacteria; phylum Patescibacteriota; class Minisyncoccia; order Phycocordibacterales; family UBA9973; genus CAZEPT01. The sequence goes on from CAZMGK010000003.1 coordinate 54,718, forward strand.
TTTATACCCATTCACTTTTAAAGAAATAGGATTAGCCAGCTCTATGTGTTCGGGCTTTATTTTAATATCAAAACTGTCTTCTATTTCAAATATCTTTTTCTTTGCATTGAAAGAAAACAGCACACACCCAACTTCAATAACTTCATGCACAGCTGGATCAAGTCCTGTTGTTTCTATATCGAGCGCGACAAATTTTGTATGTTTCATAAATCAGTGAGTAGTTAATAGTTAATAGAAAATATACTTATTTTAAATATTTATTTTTATTTTTTTTATGATCTTCAAAAGTCTTCCCATAATGAATCTGACCTGTACTATCGTGCAAATAATAAAGGTATTCTGAATCGACAGGATACATTGCGGCTTGTATCGTCTCAAGACCAGGATTGTTAATTGGTCCAAAAGGTAGCCCTTGTCTGGTATACGTATTGTATGGACTATCGAGCTTCAGATCGTTCAAAGTAAGTTCGTTACTCCCCTTTCCAAGTGTGTATAAAAAAGTAGCATCAACTTGTAACGGCATCCCGAGCTTCATTCTTTTGTATAAAATACCAGCAATTATTTCTCTCTCTTCCTTATTTTTTCCTTCTTTTTCTAAAATACTTGCCATGGTTACGATACGATGCACCTGCTCTCCATTTTTGGTCAAAAATAGGCTATTGGTCTTTTTAAGAAAATTATTTTCAAGTATGTTTTTTATTTGAAGAAGCGTAGCGTCCGAGGAAAAGAAATAGGTATCTGGAAAAAAGTATCCTTCTGGTGCTTGTGCAATAGATTCCAGGTTCAGTTCTGGATACACATTTTGTACAATACGCACAATATCTTGATTGGTGCTTCCTTCGGGTATAACCACTTTCACTCCCTGATTATTCTCTGAATTCTCAATAATGTGATACAACACTTTGAGCATATTTTGTGGTTCTGTAAATGTATACACATTCGGTTTGAGTCGGGTGTCTGCTTTCGTTGTGACAAGGAGTATTTTAAACACATACACGCTCCTAATAACTTTTTTGTCATGGAGTTTTTGTATAAAATCAGTAATCGGTTCGTTTGTATTAAGCTCTGCTGTTACAGGAAACAAGCCACCTGTTGGTGGAATAGTCTCTTGATACGCAAGAGCGCCAGAAACAAATAAAAAAGTTAAAATGATGAGAAAAAAATGTTTCATATTACATTGGTAAGTTTGAAGGTGGTTTAGCTGTTTTACTCTCAATACGCTGATACGATGGAGTTTCTGAAACCATACCTGGAAAATGATAAATAGTTGCGAGTTCTTCTGTAGAGAGAACACTGTAATCTGGTTTTTGGGAGATAAAAAACTTTGAGAGCAACCCTGTCTGCTCTTTGGAACGAAGTAAAAATGGATAGAACATGATACGCAATTTGTAGTACGTCAGCATATAGTGTTTCAATTTTTCGGTTCGTTTTCCGAACGGATCACCCCAAGTGGAATCAAATTGAGTGCTATTGAAACGAGTAAATGCATTTGAAGACTTTTCAGAATACTGCCTAAAAAGAAGTCGTGAAGCACGTCGTGTGTTGTTAAATACATCACTTGAAACTTTTGTTTTATCGCCAAGGACAACCATTCGAATCCCTGTATCAAAAACAAGTTGACCCATTTTTTCAAAACTTTTTTTAATTTCAGCTTCAGATGTTGGGTCTAGACGAATTTCTCGGGTTCCATTATCACGCACATTCGTCCACTCAGCAAGTTCTCTGTCCCAGTGATGTTGTGCTTCTTCATAAAATTCATGATGTTTAAATAACGTTCCGTGAGTATGGTACGTTTTTTCACTTTGACGAATAATGATTTGTATCCAAACTTGTTCTCCGCGATCGAGTGCGCCCAAAAATTCGAGAACACCAGACATTGGATCTGTTTTTAATTCTTCTTTATCGCTTGCTATATCAAGTCCAAAATCTTTGTATGTTTTGATCATCCAGGCGTCGTGCTTTTCTAGGTTAAATTCACAGCCCCACATATACCAATTGCCATCGTTTGTATACCGAGGGATTGCTTCAGTATAATCTGGTACTTCATACACACGAACTTGAGGAAACTGCGCGTAGAGCTGTGTCTCGACTAGTTTTTTTATACGAGATGGAACACGTATAAAGAAATGCACCTGACCATCGATCGAAACAAGTTCGAGAGAGTACCAAAAATGCACTGCTCCTTGCCAGTATGTTTCCCAACCACCTTTTTGACTCATATGATAAAGTGCGTTAGATAAAAATAATTCCATCGCAAGTGGCGTCTTTGTCATGATTCTTGGTAATTGTATTTCGAGTACCGCCCATTCAATACCACCAATAAAACGTTCCGACACATAATGGTGCCATAAAAAGAAACACAGTTTACCTAAAATAAAAGGCAACCAAAACAGTGACGTCTTCCAGAGGAAAAGCCCTATCCAATAAAAAAAAGTTGCAAGAATTTCAAGAATAATCATTCCACATTTAATTATAAACCCCAACACCCATATTGTCCATAAGAAAAATTTACACAACAGAAAACAGGAAGCTGATGCTTCCTGTTTTCTGTTGTGTATCTCCTCTTTTTGTAATACTATGCAATTGAATATAATCCTGCTTTATTTTTTTTGAAATACTTTGGATTTTGTAAGTTAACTAAAATAGTATTCTTTTTAAGATATCGTTCTTTCATGACATGTTCAACAATATCTTCTCTGGTCATCGGTCCGTCTTTTTTGATAATCTCTTTTATGACATCACGGACAATTCCTGCTTTATATCCCCATTCTTTGAGAGCATAAATTCCTCGGCCCACCAAAACAAATCTTTCATCTTTAATAAGTTCATTGTGAGTCGTCGCAACATGAGTCTTCTTGCCAAATGTTTCACTGATGGATTTTGCTACTTCTTTAAAGTGCATTGGTGAACCGTGTTTACGCATAACTAAGTATGCATAATCTCGAATACCACGTGTTTTTACATTAGAGCTGTCAATTTTCCCCCATTCACCGAGTGGATTTTTACTAATTTTTTTACTCAGACCAAGCCAACGTCGTGCGAGTTCTTCATTTTTGTATTCATCTGAAAGATCTTTGAGATAATCCAAAAAACGAGAGATTACTTCTGATTCTGAGATAAGATCTTCATCTGACAATCCAGCATAGAGACTATCGAGTGAGTTGTGAATAAGATCTGTAAGTTCTGTATCAACGCTCCATCTTGCTTTGAAAGAGTCATCTTCTTTGTGTTTAGTAAATGCATCACCGAGAACTAAGTGCAAGTGTATGTGATTTTGACTTTCTTTATCTTTTGCAAGATTTTTCAATAAATCATCTTCAACAATGACTGAGCCTAAATCTTTGATTACTTGATACAATTCTTTAAATGCACCTTCTTCTGATTGGTACTGATCTGATTTTCTGATGATAGTGAGCGCTGCATTTTCTATCTGGCGTACTCGTTCGCGCGTAATACCGTATTTCTGTCCGATTTCTTCCAGTGTTTTTCTTTCTACTGTGTCTCCAAGTCCGTATCGATTCATAATAACATCAAAAGCTCTGTCCTGGAGTGGTGAAAGAATTTTTTTAGTAACACTTTTTGGTTTATATAAAAGTTTAGGCATTTAAAATTTTCAATTAATTAATAACTATTTCTATAGTACCATAGAGAACACAATAACGCAAATCAATTTAAACAGCTGAAGGCCATGTGTCTCAAAACTATTTTTTTGATCCCTTCATTCTCATTCCTTCAGACAAAACTTTCTTTCTGAGGCGTACTGATTTTGGCGTAATTTCCAAATATTCATCACTCGACATGATTTCAAGGCCACGTTCGATAGTCATCGTGTATGCTGGTTTGAGATAAATTGTTTCGTCTGTTCCCGATGCACGCATGTTGGTAAGTTGTTTCCCTTTTGTAGGATTTACTACCATTTCATCACCCTTCGTGACGTTTCCAACAACCATACCTTCATACAGATCGTCACCGTGTTCGATATAGAGAACTCCACGGTCTTGAAGGTTACCAAGTGAAAACGATAGTGCCTTTCCAGCAACCATAGAAGTCATGGATCCAACTTCGCGTCTTTTTATTTCTCCAGCATAGGTATCAAATTTTATATAGCGAGAGGAAAGAATACCTTCACCTTTTGTTTCGATAATAAATTGACTTCTGTACCCCAAAAGACCGCGAGTAGGAATTTCAACAAGAATACGAGTCACATTATGACGCTCATTCATTGAAGTAACAAGTCCGCGTCTTTTTGTCAGTTTCTCGATGACTGCTCCTGCAAACTCTGAAGGTACATCAATAGTTGCTTCTTCGTAAGGTTCTAGTTTTTTGCCATCCTCTTCTTTTATAATAACTTGCGGTTCTGACACTTGGAGTTCATATCCTTCGCGTCGCATTTGTTCAAGAAGTACAGCGATGTGAAGCTCACCTCGTCCGTAAACAGTAAAGAAATCATTATTATTGAAATCAACCTTAAGACCTACGTTGACTTCGAGTTCTTTTTCGAGTCGGTCGCGAATTTGTCGTGAAGTGACAAATTTTCCTTCGCGTCCAGCAAATGGAGAATCATTCACGAGGAAAGAAAGAGAGATTGTTGGTTCGTCAATTTCAATTCCAGGACGAAGAGGAGTATCTACCTCAGTACGAAGTGTATCTCCAATAAATCCATCAGTGATACCAGCGATCATGCAAATGTCTCCGGCACTGACTTCTTTTGATTCTACTTTTTGTGTCCCTTGAAAGGTAAACAGTTTTGTAATTTTAAATTTTCGCTCAACACCTCCTGGAACTTGAACCAAAAGTGTATCAGAATCTTTTACCACACCTTGGTACACACGAGCGACAGAGAGACGCCCAAGAAAGTTATCATATCCGAGGTTGAATGTTTGCGCTTGGAAAGGTTTATCGGCATCTACTGATGCAATAGGAACATGCTCAAGCACTGTATCGAGAAGTGGCGTGAGGTCCTTTCGAACATCCTCAAGTCCTTTCATAGCAACACCTTCACGTCCGATAGCATAGAGTACTGGGAAATTGAGTTGGTGATCTTCTGCTCCAAGTTCGATAAAGAGTTCCAAAATTTCATCAAGGACACGTTTTGGATCAGATGCAGGTTTGTCGATTTTATTCAAAATGATAATTGGTTCGTGACCAAGTTCAAGCGATTTTTTCAACACAAAACGCGTTTGAGGCATTGGGCCTTCTTGCGCATCAACAAGAAGTAGTACTGAGTCAACAGCTTTAAGCACTCGTTCTACTTCAGAACCAAAGTCCGCGTGACCAGGAGTATCGAGAATATTTATTTTGGTTCCTTTATAATTAACAGAAGTATTTTTTGCATAAATGGTAATACCGCGCTCTTGTTCAAGCGCATTTGAGTCCATCGTCTGCGTGCTCGCGTCGTCGATCATGCCGGTCTGGCGCATAAGTGCGTCGGTTAAAGTTGTCTTACCGTGGTCAACGTGAGCGATAATTGCGATATTTCTAATTTCCATATGTCTATTTTAATATTAATAATAATGAGTATAAATATATTTGAGAGTACGGGAGACAAATAAAAAATGCGTCCCGTAACGCATTTTTAATATAACACGATTTCCTAAAAGCTCCTAATGTCCCAATCGTGGTATACCTATTGAATCTCTATCTAAATAACTTCATCACATCAAAAACAGTTACCAAAACCATAAGAGACACAAGAATCAAAAAAGAGGTTGAGTGGATTATGGTTGCTGTTTTTATATTGACTGGACGCCCACGAATTTTCTCAATAAGGATAAAAAAGAGTCTCCCTCCGTCGAGTGCAGGAATCGGCAAGATATTGAGCGCACCAAGATTGAGGGAAATAAGCGCGGTCAAGTACAACACATAGTCACTTCCATAGGTCATTGCGTCTTTGATTACTTTTATAATACCGACAGGTCCAGACACTTCTGCTTTACTCGCGAGACTCACTCCAAATAAATTTTGGATTAAATTCCAAAGTCCTGCAAAGATATCACGAAGAATCGTGCCTGTTGTGGTGAAACTATATTTGACAGAAACCCAAAACGGAACATCCGTTGTACGTACTTCTTGTAAGCTCATTCCTATGGCATACACTGCATGAGTATCATGAATTGGACTCAATTCTTTTTGGAGCATTACACCCTCTCTCTCTATCCCAATAGAAAGAGGTTCGCCTTTACTTGATTGAATAAATGAAATAAATTCACTACCGCTCAACAGTGTGTGGTTACTCCCCATAGTATCAACGATACTGACGATACGATCTCCTTTTTGTAACCCTGCTTCACTCGCGACACTACCATCTGTAATATCTTTAATGTTGATGTGGTTACTTGTAATATACTGTGCTGGGATATGCCCTTGTATTGCAGTAGACTCTGTCACAAACAAAAAGAAAAAAATAACCCAAGCGAGGACAACGTTCATGAATACACCAGCAACAAGAACGATGGCTTGTTGCCATTTTGGTTTACTAAATAATGCTCGAGACGTATCACCGCCTTCAACAGCGTCCTCACCGTAAATTTTTACAAATCCACCAAAAGGTAACGCGTTTAATGTAAATGTTGTTTCTCCGCGTTTAAAGAGCGATGCGATTTTTGGAGGATACCCAAACCCAAATTCATCAACACGAACACCAAAAAGTTTTGCGGTTTTGTAATGCCCGTATTCATGGACGACAATAATCACAAATAACACTGCGAGAACTACAAGTGTTACACCAATGTAAAATAGAAATGTCATATCAGGTTAGTTATTAAGCACTTCGTTTTCTTTTTTAGAAAAAACTACTTCGAGTGCTCCATTTGTTTCATCGACAATTTTTTGTAATTCTTCTTTCATGCGACGTGCCTCATCTTCTGGCAAAGCATCTTCTTTGAGGTTTGAGAGAAGTTCTTCACGAATCTTGCGTACACTGATACGCGCGTCTTCAAGCTTTTCTTTCAGAACTTTTACAAGTTTTTGGCGATTCTCAGCGGTGAGCATTGGGAATATGACGCGGATACCATCTGAGTCAATAGAAGTCGAAAGCCCAATATCAGCGAGCATAATTCCCTTTTCAATATCTTTGATATGATTTTTATCCCACGGAATGATACGGAGGGTTTTTGCGTCTTCGATAGAAATAGAACCAATGTTTTTAATCGGTTGCTGTGCGCCATAGCTTTCCACTGTTACACTATCGAGCACAGAGGGTGTCGCTCGTCCTGTGTGAATACCGAGATATGCTTCTGAAAGCCATTCGATACTTTTTTTAAATTGTTCTTTTGCGGTTGTGTGTGAATACATAGTAAGATTATATCAGAAAAAAATATAAATTGAAATTTTATTTCTTGACAGTCAGTGCTAAATACTCAAACAGCTGTTTTGGGGAAGATTTTTGAAATGTCAGGAGGTGAAGGACATCGGTGTAAGCTAATTTATTGAAGCGGGTACTTTGGGTAAATACTGACTGCCCTTTTTCATGTTCTATCAAATCTTCGATGAGCTCACGAATAAAAATGCGTGAATCAATTTCTTTATTTTCTTTAACAAAAGTGTCGAAGAGTTTGATGCGGTCGAGGTATGAAGCGTTTAGGAATGTTATTGCAGTCTTTTGCAAAATGCTTGTATGAGTAGTTTCTTCTCTATACACCTCGCCACGTGAAAGAAACGTATCAAGGAGTATCGTCGATGATGGAAATGAAAAGACGAGCACACCTCCCGTAAATTCTTCGCAGGCTTTCAGGAGTGCATTTTGAGATTCACCAAGAATTTTATTGATGCGAATAAGAAATATTTTTGTCGCTCCTAAATGCTGGGCCAAGAAAGAACGCAAGCTGCGCGCATCGTCTATTGAAAAAAAGTCGTACTGATACGTTGCAACGTTCTCCTGCGGGAAAAATTCTTTCAGAATTTTTCCCGCATATTCCTCTCCTCCAAATAAAAAATAGACAGAATGATTCATACGTCTCATTATAGACCAATTGCAACATTTGACGAAACAAGTAATTCTGAGGGACTTACAAGGGTCTGACCCGAATAATGAGCTTGTGAGAAAAATGTTGCAATTGGTCTACTATTTCTTCGCAATAATAGCTTTTTTATATGTTTCTAGGTGATCAAGAGCAATTCCAGTACCATTTACAACACAGTACAACGCTTCATCTGAGAGTCTCGCGGTGACACCTGTTTTTTTATACACAAGATCGGTTAAACCTCGCAATTGTGAAGTACCCCCAGTCATAACAATACCATTATCAATAATATCCGATGCGAGCTCTGGTGGAGTATCCTGAAGTACGTCTTTTATAGCATTAATGATCTGTTTGAGCTCTTTCTCAATAGCTCTCAAAATCTCCAAAGAAGTGATTCTTGCTGTTTTTGGTAATCCTTCCATAAAATCACGCCCCTTAATAATGAGTTCTAGGTTTTCTTCGGTATCTATAGCAATTCCTATTTTTATTTTTATTTGTTCTGCAGTTTTTTCTCCAATAGCTAAGTTGAATGTTTTTTTAATGTAATCCGCGATGGCTTGGTCTATCTTATCACCGGCACATTTTACTGAAGTAGATTTTACAATACCACCAAGAGAAATGACAGCAACATCCGTTGTTCCTCCTCCAATATCAACAATCATATATCCTTGTGATTCATAAATAGGAATACCTGCACCGATAGCAGCCAAAATAGGTTCTTTGACAACATACGCATTGCGAGCTCCTGCTTTTACCGCAGCTTCAACAACGGCCCGACGTTCTGTTGAGGTAATCCCAGCAGGAACAGATATCATGACATCTGGTTTGAAGAAAGACCACTTTGACATAGATTTTTTTATAAAATATCGAAGCATGGCTTCGGTCACACGATAGTCAGCAATCACGCCGTCTTTCATGGGACGATACGCAATAATACTGTCAGGAGTTTTTCCAATCATTTCTTTTGCTTCATTTCCAATAGCGAGGATTTTATTGTCTATCTCTGACACAGCCACAACAGAAGGTTCATTCAGAACAACACCCCGCCCAGGCACAAAAACCAAGGTATTTGCAGTCCCTAGGTCTATTCCAAGTTTTTTGACGAAAATGTTAGCCACGAAGCCAGTATACCCCCACACCTATATTTTTACAACTTTTTTTACTTTTTTAAAATAGGCACCAGGTCACCATATTCCTAATACATATAAGTGCGGGGGTATGCATCCACTATCTCCTTTTGGGAAGAATACAGTATACTTGAATCATGTTCATCCATTCCATCTCCCCTGTTTCAAATATTCCCAGAGAGAGCATGCTAACCTATTTTTCAAAAGAGGAATTTTCTCCTGGGACGCTCGTTGAAGTAATGTATGGGAAAAATAAAATTCTAGGAATAGTGCTTGCGAGTGATCCGCTTAAAAATATGAAAGAAGTCGTGCGAACACAGGACTTTCAACTGAGAAAAATAAATCGTGTTATTGAGAAAGAAAAAATTGATTCACGCATAGTAGAAGCACTCCAGAAATGGAGTAATGAACAATATCTTCCAGCAGGAAAAGTACTGACTGATATTTTCCCAAAATGGTTTTGGGAATTTAAAAATGCACGCATTCCAGTGAGGCAAGACCTAACGACGCAAAACCAAATCCTCGTTAGGTCTTGCCTCACTGGTTATGTTGAAGATAATTTTAATAATCGTTTCGTTAAATACAAAAAAGAAATAATCAATCACGATACGATCTGGATATGCATCCCAAGTGTGCTAGCTATAAAAAAAATCCAATCACTTATCAAACACGACGCAACATACGCAGATTATGAATTACTTTCATTTCACAGTACCGTAGCCGAGCAGAAACAAATCAAACAATACAAAAGTATTGATCCACACAAGAAAACAATCATTCTCAGCACTCCTTACTATTTTGGATTATTTCATTCTACGGCTGATCTAATCATCTACGAAAACACTGGCGATGATGGATACACGCTCGGTCAAAAATACACATACGATGCACTCTCCCTTTTTCAAACAATATGTAGCAAAAACACCAACTACATATATGGTGGAGATCTTTTGCCTCTCTCTTTTAATCCAACCAAGAATAAAGCAACGCTCCAGTTCACTGGCTACACTAAAGAAAACACAAGGCACAGTGAACTGTTTGTTAGCGAACATATTGAAAAGCAATTTCTTGATGACGTTTCAAAAGACAAAAACATTCTTCTTGTCACGCAATATAAAGACAACAATATCAAAATCGTTTGTAACGATTGCAAGACAACAGTCACCTGTCCGACGTGCAAACTCGCACTCCATACGCTGGTTAAAAATGGCGCATCTTACTTTCACTGTCGTTTCTGTAAAAAATCTTACAAGTCAAATGTAAAATGCACGACGTGTCAGAGCTGGAACCTCACAGCGCTTGGTATTAATACAAAGACGATAAAAGAATATCTTGCGTCTCACCCCCTCGCCTTGCCAGGAGAGGGTCGGGGTGAGGTAGTTGTAACATCTCTCTCTGAGAGTGAAAAATATACAGCAAAAGAGTTCGATAGTGTCTATGTCATCTCAATAGATGGCCTCATGCATAGTCCACATTTTGCAACAGAAGAAAAAATAGTCAGGACACTCCTCAAAACTCAAGAAGTGGGAATTAAACTCTACGTTCAAACATCATTTCCTTTTCCTAACATATTGAGTGCGATAAAAAACATAACGCTTGAAAAATGGAAAAAAGAAGAACTGAATAAAAGAAAACAGTACCAGTATCCGCCTTTTGGGACACTGTACACAATCACCGTCGGGGCTATTCGAGATCAAAAACTTCTCAATAAAATACAGGAACAATGCGACCAACAAGGTATCTTACATATAGATACCCTGTACCGCATGACTATCTATAGTGATTCTAAAAATCGTTCAAAAGTAGAGGCCATGTTGCGTGAATACAGAGAAAGTAGTTTGGTGATAAAAGTTAACAGATGAACTTTTGGTTGTTATTTTGGCGGAGCGACGTAGTCGCTCCGCCTTGTAATTCCCTACTTACCACTTTCTACCAACTACTTACTCATTTTATTTGCCTTTTTCTCTCGAACATGGTATGTTTTAGTTATATATGGCAAAAGTACACATAGAAATCAAAAAGACAGCAAATGAAAATAGCGCGAACGTGCTACGTCGTTTTAGTAGAAAAGTAACCGAATCTGGTATCGTACAAAAAGTACGCTCAAAAAGATACAACGAACGGCCACTTTCTAAGCTTGGTCAAAAACTTCTCAAGATAAAAAAAATCGTCAAGAGAAAAGAAAATGACAGACTCAAGAAATTAGGTAAAGTGATTGAAGTTAAAAAAAGACGTTAATTACCAATTTTCTATTCATGGTATTCAAAGAAGAAACATTTTTACTCTCAAACACAACAAAAGGCAAGCTCCCCCGCTTGCCTTTTGCTATAGTAAAGGATGATATTCTTGGTAAATCCTACACGCTTTCAGTTGCAGTCGTCTCAAAAAAACAAGCAGAGCATTTAAACGCTCTCTATCGCAACAAAGACTATACGCCAAACATACTCTCATTTCCACTCACAAAAAATTCAGGTGAGATCATACTTCATCTTCCTACGTTAAAAAAACAACACAAAGATTTTGCAATGACGCTGAATGAGTATATACTATACATATATATACATGGGTGTATTCATCTTCTTGGTTATGAGCATGGTAAAAAAATGACCGATTTAGAAAAAAAGTATCTTGAAAAATATACCCAACATAAAAAATAATTGATCATATGAAATACACCATCACTGGAATAGATATTGGAACAGAAGATATTAAAGTCTGTGTTCTAGAATTAGATACCAAAAATCAGACAAAAAAAGTGATTGGGTTCTTTAAATATACAGCGCAAGGACTCCGTAAAGGGTACGTTACCAATGAACAGAGTTTTAAACAAACTATTGCAAAAATACAAGAAGACCTCGCTAGAAATCTGGGTCTTCGTATGGAAACAGTGGCGTTGTGTATCGGAAGTTCTTCTTTAGAGTCAATTATTCTTGGACAACACGGCATCATCACAAAAGCCGACACCGAGGTAACTCGTTTTGATATTGAGGCCCTAGAAAAGACAACTGATGAAAATATTTTTAATAGATCAAAAAAACTCCTTTTCAGCACTATTACTGAATACAAGATTGATGGTAAACCCATACAAGGTAACCCAGAAGGTCATCGAGGTGTTAAATTAGAAATTAAAAAATTATACATTCAAGTACTCAAACAGCAATCAGAGGCCATCGAAAATGCATTCTACGAAAATGATATCGAGGTGGGTTTAGTGTACCCAAAAGGTATCTGCGCAAGTACTATTGGACTTACTGATAAACAAAAAATGGTTGGAGTTGCATACATGGATATTGGCGCCGAAACAACAGTTGTCGTAGTTTATGAAAATGGATCTTTAATCGGTTATACAAGCATCCCTGTTGGTTCAAATGATATCACAAATGACATCGCGCTTGGACTCAAAATTTCCCTAGATGAAGCAGAAGAAGTAAAACACGGAACATCAAATCGGATTTTTCCAAGAAAAAAACTTGAGGACATTATCCATTCGAGACTTGAAGATATCAGTGAACTTACAAATACCTATCTCAAAAAAATAAAAAAGAACGAATTACTGCCAGGTGGTATTGTCTTAAATGGTGGTGGTGTAGAAATAGCAAATATCGAAGACTACTTCAAGCAATCGCTCAACTTACCTGTCAGAAAAATCAGTGTGGAAATATCAACACTCAAAAAAGGCATCGTAAGGCAGACCGAATATTTGGATTGTTACGGAATAGCACTTGAACAAACAGAGACCGAGATGCAAGAAAAAACTAAAAAATCGGGTTTACTTATTGAAAAAATCAAGAAAAATAGTTCATTTTTTTTCAAGCAATTTTTGCCATAAAGGTCTTTTTCTTCAAAAAAACAAGAATTTGGTGAAATAAACCAGGCTTGTATTTATTGATATTTTAGAGTATAGTTCATATATTAAAATAATTAACAGTGTAATGGATTGCAAAAAATACATAGACCTGTAGTCCTAAAAATCAGAAATATGCCAAAAATAGAACCAGCCATAGAAACATTTGCTCGAATTAAGGTTATTGGGGTTGGTGGTTCTGGAAAAAATGCTTTAAATCACATGATTACTTCTAAGGTAAAAAATGTTGATTTTATTGCCATGAATACAGACACTCAAGATCTTCATAATTCACTTGCCGAGAAAAAAATACACCTAGGAAAAAACTTAACAAAAGGACTTGGAGCAGGTATGAATCCAGAAATTGGACATGCTGCCGCAGAAGAAACCAAAGCTGAAATTCAAGACTCTATCAAAGGTGCTGATATGGTTTTTATCGCCTGTGGAATGGGTGGTGGAACTGGAACAGGCGCAGCCCCTGTTGTTGCAAGATCTGCTCGAGAAGCAGGAATACTTACTGTTGCTGTCGTCACTAAACCTTTTTTCTTTGAAGGACGAGAACGTATGCGTTTAGCAGAACAAGGACTACAAAATTTAAAAAATGAAGTTGATGCAATCATTGTAATCCCTAACGACAGACTCCTACAAGTTGCTGGTAAGGGTGCTTCTTTTAAAGAAGCCTTTGCTATGTGTGATGATGTACTTCGTCAAGCCGTCGAAGGAATCTCTGACCTTATTACTACTCCAGGTATAATCAACGTAGACTTTGCTGATATAAAATCAGTCATGCAAGACGCTGGTAGCGCACTCATGGGTATTGGTTCAGCAAGCGGAGAAGACCGAGCAAGAATTGCTGCAATGCAAGCTATCAATTCCCCACTTCTTGAAGTATCTATCTCAGGAGCAGAAGGAGTTCTTTTTGCTATTTCAGGTGGTGATGACCTCGGTATCGCTGAAGTTCAAGAAGCAGCTCAGATAATTACGGAATCAGTAGACCCAAATGCTCGTATTATTTTTGGAAGTATTAGAGACGAACGACTTGGAAAAGGCGAAATAAAAGTCACTGTCATCGCAACTGGTTTTCCAGAAGGAAAAATCAATACTGACAGTAGAAATCCCCTACAAAGAGAGCGTATCGTAGAGAAACCACAAGAAGAGTATTTGAGCCAAAAAGAAAATGCAGTAAAACCGACACCTCAACCAGAAGATCGTAAAGAGCTGGACGGAATTACCATAAACACGGTTACCCCACCACAAAGTGATTACATAAAGAAAACTACAAAAGAACCTGAAACTCTCGTACTGGATGATTTTGAAGATGGAGATGACTGGTCAGCGTTGCCTGCTTTTATTAGAAGAAAGAAGTAATAGCTAGGTAATAGGTTACAGGTTGTAGGTTATAGAAAAAACAGTTATTCAAAAGGCGCGCCCTTCGGGCGCGCCTTTTGAATTATCTAAAAACTATAAACTTTAAACTACACACTTCATATGCTATAGTTTATAGCATATGAATACTATATATGATCTTATTATTATCGGTGGTGGACCAGCTGGATGTTCTGCTGCGGTATACGCTGCTCGTAAACAAGTAAAAACACTCCTCATTACAGCAGAATTCGGCGGACAGTCTGTTGTCTCAGATGATATTCAAAACTGGATCGGTACACCTCATATTTCAGGTGCAGACTTGGCTAAAAACCTCAAAGCACACGTCTACGAATATAAAGGAGATGTCCTTGAAATACAAGAAGGTATAAAAGTAACCCAAGTGACCAAAGATAATTCACTTTTCTCAGTACAGACAAATACAGGTACCACATACAAATCTCTCGCAGTCCTTGTCACCGTCGGCTCAGACCGCAAAAAACTCCCCGTACTCGGAGCAGACAGACTTGAGCACAAAGGACTCACCTACTGTGCGTCGTGTGATGGACCACTCTTTACCGACATGGATGTTATTGTGATCGGAGGAGGAAATGCTGCATTTGAAACAGTCCTCCAACTCGTCGCATACTGTAAACACGTGACGCTCATCAACAGAAGCGATACATTCCGCGCTGACGAAATCACTGTGGAAAAAGTCAGAAAGCATCCAAAGGTAACTATCCGAACCAATGTAGACATGCTCGAAGTAGTGGGCGAAAAATTCGTCTCTGGTCTCAAGATTCAAGACAAAGCTACAAACACGGAAGAAACACTCAAGGCGATGGGAATCTTTGTAGAAATAGGACAGACATCAAACGGAGAATTTTTCAAAAATATTGCGGACGTAAATGAAGGTGGAAAAATCAAAATAGATCCATGGACGCAAAAAACAAGTTGTGATGGGCTTTGGGCAGCAGGAGATGTGACTAATATTCCTTACCATCAAAACAACATTGCCTCAGGGCATGCTGTGACCGCACTCGAAGATATCTATCAGTGGCTACAAAAAAACAAGGATTAGTCCTTGTTTTTTTCTTTATAAATTCCTTCGAGTATTTCAAGTTCTTTTTTTGAATTTGCACCAATTGCTTCTTCTGGAGGAATGGACACAGAAGGTATCGTGAATCCTTCAGAAAACGCACGCTTTACTAAGTCTGTCAGATAGTATTCTTTTTGCGCATTTTCATTCTGCAAGAGTTCAAGATGCCCCCATAACCAGGGACCATCAAAAACAAAAAAACATGGATTCACCTCGGTGATTTTTTTCTGTTCGTCCGACGCATCTTTGTTTTCAATATTTCCGACAATATGGCCCAGATCATCTCTCATAATCCTCCCCCAGGTAGAAAATGCTTCGTACCAACCTTCGAAATTCGGAACAGTCGTCGTTGCCATCACAACAGGAAGTTTGGTCTCTTGTTGTTTTGTAATAAGTCTCTCTACTGTTTCTTTCGACACCAACGGATGATCTGCATAGAGTACAACAACGGGGAGCGTCAAATCCGTGATATGTTCTTTGGCTGATTTTACGGCATCTCCAGTACCAAGCTGTTCTGTTTGTACTGCATAGGAATATTCTGCCCCAATACATTCAAAGATATGTTCTTTTTTATATCCGACAACAATCACTGGTTTAACAGGCAAAGAAATACAAGAAAGTGTATCAAGAATATGTTGCAAAAAAGGCTTGCCAGAGAGAGCTGTCAGCGCTTTTGGCTCGTCTGACTCCATCCGGGTCCCCTTTCCACCTGCTAAAATAATAACGTTCGTTGAAATGTCTGATTCCTTCATATCTGGATAGTATACATAATTTATAACTAAATTAAAACACGTATATTTGCATTTTTTTTAAAATACGCTATATTATATACATGGATATGTTTCTGGTCGAAACAATATTCTAACGAAATCACACTATTTTTTTGGCCCTGTAGCTATTGCCTAACCAGGTTAGAATATAGCGGACATCGTCTTTTCTTGAAAAGGCAGAAGAAGGATAAGTGAAGCATAGTAAAAAGTAAACACAATTTGGCCCTATCGTCTAACCAGGTTAGAATATAGCGGACATTGTCTTTTCTTGAAAAGGCAGAAGAAGGATAAGTGAAGCATAGTAAAAAGTAAACACAATTTGGCCCTATCGTCTAACCAGGTTAGAATATAGCGGACATTGTCTTTTCTTGAAAAGGCAGAAGAAGGATAAGTGAAGCATAGTAAAAAGTAAACA
>CAZMGK010000004.1:0-46908 GCA_964565825.1 uncultured Candidatus Saccharibacteria bacterium
AAACATTACTAGTCTAATCAAGCAACATCGCACACTGATCGCGATCTGCTTCTAAGCGGGATGAAAAAGAAACTACAGATTACAGTGCTTTTTGGGGGATTTTCAAATGAGCGTGATATTTCACTGCTCTCTGGGAATCAGGTTTTTAAAGCGCTTGATAGAGAAAAATATAGTGTTAAAAAAATTGATGTTTCAAAGACCACCGTCTTGAAACTTCCTACATTATTAAAAGGGACTGACGTTGTTTTTATTGCGCTCCATGGAACTTTTGGCGAAGATGGACATATCCAAGGAATACTCGACACGCTTGGGATCCCGTATACTGGTTCTGGGCTTATGGCGAGTGCGCTCTGTATGGATAAATACAGGTCAATGTCTGTAGTCGAATCCGTTGGACTCACACTTCCAAAGTCTCTTTTGTTGAGTTGCATGCATCTGGAGGCATTCACTGAAACTGAAGCAATTATCAAAAAATATTTCGACTATCCTGTTTTTGTAAAACCAAATAATTCTGGCTCGAGTATGGGTGCTGGTATTGCAAAGAATAAAAAAGAACTCGAAGTCAGATTGAAAGATGCATTTTCTCATGACTCGAGTGTTGTCGTTCAAGAAGTAATCACTGGTCGTGAACTCACCTGTGCAGTTGTTGGTAATAGTGGTGGGGATGTGTTTGCACTTCCACCCGCTGAAATTCCACTCAAGAAAGGGTTTTTTGATAGAAAGGTAAAATACAGTGCAGATACAGTGGAAATATGTCCGGCGGAACTGTCATCAAAGCTGACCAATCAAATTCAAGATCTAGCAATTGAAGCACATACGGCGCTTGGTTGTGCAGGTGTCACACGAACAGACTTTATTCTCAAGGAAAGTACCTTTTATTATCTTGAAACCAATACTATTCCTGGTTTGACGGAACACAGTCTTACTCCAAAAGAAGCAAAAGCAGCAGGGTATACTTTCCAAAAATATTTGGATTTACAGGTTGAGCTTGCTTTAGAAAAGAAGAAAAAATAAAAATACATGCTTGAAATTTTACAGACAATTATTGTGCATACACCAGTATTTGTGCCTCAGTTTTTAGGGCTTGTGTTTTTCTGGGTTTTGGCTGGTTGGTTTTATACAGAAGTACTCGGGAAAGAAATTCATGATTTTATTGTATTCACTATTTTGATAGTGATCACATTATTTACCTTATTTATTTTTGTGAATAAAGATATTCAATTGTTGTTTTTTGGGAGTTACTAATTTAGTTTTGAGTTATGAGTAAAAAATAACAGCAGGGCGACGTAGTCGCCCTGCCCCTGTATTTATTGTTGTTTTTTATGTATCATATACCTATGATAACCATAGATGATTTTGCAAAAGTAGAAGCACGACTCGGAAAAGTTTTAAAAGCCGAAGCTGTAGAGGGGAGCGACAAACTCATTCGTTTTGAGCTTGATTTTGGGCTTAAGAGCATCCCTTTAGGACATACAGAGGTTTTACCTGAACCTTCTGATTCAGAAGAAATTTCAGAATCACCAGTTGAAGAACGTGATATACGGGTAATTTTTTCCGGTATTAAAAAGTGGCATACCGAGCCAGAGAAATTGGTTGGTAAAATGATGCTCTTCTGTACAAACTTAGAACCGAGAAAAATGATGGGTCAAGAATCTCACGGCATGCTCATGGCGGTTGATGGACTAGAAGGACAACCTGTCTTTTTGGTGCCTGATCAAGAAGTTAAACCGGGAGCGAGGATACATTAATTATGAAAGGTATTTCTCAATACAAAAAACTGTCATTCCGGACTCGATCCGGAATCCAGGCTAAAATGTATGTACTAAAGAATATTTCTGGATTCCGGATCGAGTCCGGAATGACACACAAGGAAGTGTGTGTAAGTTTTAAATAATATGCTTGAATACATCAACCCTCAATACCTTATATCGCACTTTGGACTTATTGGTATTTTCTTAATTCTTATCGTAGAAGCAGGACTGTTGATCGGTGTTTTTTTACCAGGGGATTCGCTTTTATTTGCTGCTGGCATATTTGCTGCACAAGGCTATTTCCCACTTTGGCTCGTGATGATTATTTGTTTTATTGGAACATCTATTGGTGATCAGTTGGGCTATTTTCTTGGTAAAAAATACGGAGTGAAAATTTTCAGTAGTGAAAAAATCATGTTTTTTAACCAGAGTCATTTAGATAAAACAGAGCGCTATTTTCAAAAGTATGGACCACGAACCATACTCATTGCACGGTTTATTCCATTTGTTCGCACAGGAGTGCCGACATTTGCTGGTGTTGGGCAAATGGATTATAAAACATTTTTTTTCTACAATATTGTCGGTGCAATTATTTGGACACTCGTCTTCACACTCCTCGGATATTTCTTGGCACAATTTGTTGGAACAAAAGTACACCTCCTGCGCTACATCACTATTGGGATTATACTCCTCTCAATTCTCTGGGCATTTGTTGAAGTCGCCCGTGCGAAAATGAAAAAGTAAGTTATACTAACTATATGGATCCCGTTAGAAGCCGCGATCGCAATATAAGAGATATAAAAAATATGAAAAACATTTCTCAAAAAATTACTAGATTAATCAAGCAACATCGGGCACTCGTCGCGATCTGCTTCTAACGGGATGGAAGAATTTAACCTCGGAGGCAAACAGTTTAATAGTCCAGAAGAAGAGATCGCTTTTTTGAAACAGCATATTGCATTTCGGGAAAAGAATCTTGCTGTTGAAGGTCAGCATGTAAACAAAGAAGACCTTCACACAGAAACCATAGAACAGTACGCTCGTACTGAAGCGAGTGAAATACTTACCACTGCACACAAGCTTCCTGAACACCAAGTCGAAGCACTGGTCCTCAAACTCAAACCCGAAGCTCATGATCGAAAGATGGAAGAGCTCCTCGGACTTCTGACAGAAACAGGTGTTAAAAATACACTCTCTGTTTTGACTGCACTCCACGATCCACACCTCACTGATGACTTTCATCGTTTTCTCGCGCAGTATCTCGAGTCTGTGCACGCTGTTCCTGGTGTCAAAGAGGGAAGTCCTTTATGGAAAGGACTCGACATGGTACTTGTTGAAATCACACTCCCTGAAGATGAGAAAAAAGAAAAAAGCTTCAAAGAATATATCTCTGCGATGGAGCAATTTTATGCTGGGATGCTCTCTATCGCTGGATCTTTTAAGAATACGACCAAGCGTCATTTCACTCTTGAAATAGCACTTGCCTCAGATAGCAATGATATTCATTTTTACGCTGGTATCCCGCGCGAGAGTATTGATTTGTTTGAAAAGCAAATTCTCGGCTTTTACAGCGATGCGCGTATTGATGTAGTAAATGATGACTACAATATTTTTTCAAATGAAAATGTGACCGCTTGTGCATATGCAAAGTATGAAAATACTGATCTTCTCCCACTCAAGATGGAGATGGAGCACGATCCAATGGCAACGGCTATCAATGCACTTTCAAAACTCAAAACAGTGGGTGAAGGTGTCGCAATACAGTTTCTTATACAACCAGGAGGTAATAACTACACAGAAGAATTCAAAGAAGCACTTCGTAAAATAAAAGAAGACGGGTACAAAGTGAGTGAAGCACTTTCGAGTGTGGCATCTGTTCGTAAAGCGACAGTATCTGCTTTCAAGGAATTATTTTTTACAAAATCAAAAGAATTTAATCAAGAAAAAGAACACCAGATGTCAGATAGTACTTCAAAACTCGTGGCGCATATTGAAGAGAAGATAAAGAGTTCTATCATTCCAACAGCACTTCGTATTGTGGCATCTGCTCCGGAGCGATCTCGTGCTCTTGGTATCCTCTCACAAGTAGAAGCAGTATTCAATCAGTTTAATGAAACGACATCAAACTCTCTGGTGTTTCATCGAGTCTCTCCAAAGCATACAGATGAATTTTCATATGATTTTTCATTCCGTCTTTGGCGAGATGAGGAAATGCTTAAACTCTCAGCAAAAGAGCTCGCACAGCTGTTTCACTTTCCTGTTGGTGTGCAAGGTGCGCCTCAGCTCAAGACTGCACGCGCAACAACAGCCCCAGCGCCTGAAGATATCCGAGAGGGTGACGGAGTACTCTTGGGTGAAAACAACTACCGTGGTGGCTCAAAGAAAATTTACATGAGCAAAGAAGACCGAGTTCGTCATACGTATGTCATCGGACAGACGGGAACTGGTAAGACAACAGTGTTAAAGAATATGATTATTCAAGATATTCACAATGGTGACGGTGTGTGTTTCATTGACCCGCACGGTTCTGATATCAACGATATCTTGGCGAATATCCCAAAAGAACGTATCGATGATGTGATCTATTTTGACCCATCACATATGGCGCGTCCAATGGGGCTCAATATGTTGGAATATGATATAAACTACCCAGAACAAAAGATATTGATCGTGAATGAGCTTCTTGCTATTTTTAATAAGCTCTTTGATATGAAGACAGCCGGTGGTCCTGCATTTGAACAGTATTTCAGAAATTCAGCGCTATTGGTGATGGAAGATCCAGAATCTGGCTCAACCCTCCTTGAAATCGGACGTGTTTTGGCTGATAAGAATTTCCGTGATTTAAAACTTTCAAAATGTAAAAACCCAATCATCAAACAATTTTGGCAAAACGCCGAACAGACGACAGGGGATCAGTCACTCGCAAACTTTGTGCCGTATGTGACGAACAAGTTTGATGTCTTTGTGAGTAACGACATTATGCGTCCTGTTATTTCTCAGCAAAAATCTGTTTTCAATTTCCGAGATATTATGGACAACAAGAAAATTCTTTTAGTGAATCTCTCAAAAGGACGACTTGGTGAAATAAACTCAAACCTCATCGGTCTGATTATCGTCGGTAAGATTCAGATGGCGGCGCTTTCTCGTGTTGATATGCACGGGCAGAAAATGAATGATTTTTATCTCTATATCGATGAATTCCAAAACGTGACGACTGACTCTATTGCATCTATTCTCTCTGAAGCACGAAAATACAGACTCTCTCTCACTATTGCGCATCAGTACATCGAACAAATTGAAGAAAATATCCGAAATGCAGTTTTTGGTAACGTGGGCTCGATGATTGTGCATCGCGTATCTCCGGAAAATGCTGATGTTTTTGCAAAACAATTTGAGCCAGTCTTCACACCAGGGGATATTATTAAGCTTGAGAATTACAACAGTTACGTGAAAATGCTTGTACGTGGAATGCCGACCAAACCGTTTAATATGAAAGAGTATCCATCGCCAGTTGGAAATCCAGCACTAGCTGAGAAGATAAAAGAACTTTCATACTACACCTATGGCCGACCACGAGAAGAAGTGGAAGAAGAAATTATGGCGCGGTACAGTAAAATGTTTTGATCCCCGATGTAAAATCGGGGTCCCGAACAAAGCTTCGGGAGTTTTAAACTAGTTAGTAGTAAGTAGAAATAAGTATAAGAGCGCGGACCCTTCGGGCCCGCGCTCTTATACTTATTTTCGAATAACTTTAGTTTTAAACCATTGTTCTTGAAAATGAATTAATTCCATAATCTTTTCATCTGTATAATTTTCACCTTCTTTTACGACGATAAGTTTATCGTCGTCATCATTTTCTCTGTGTGCATATGCAATACAGACTCCTTCCGTTTTACTCAGTGGTGTTTTTTCACTTAAATAATATGCATCTAGTTCTTCTCCATCAGGAGACAGCGTGTTAGGAACATAGCCATAATTTATTTCATAAATAAAATTATGTTTTGGGTGTTTAGTCCCAGCTGGTCGGTCGAAAATTAATTCAACTTTTTTCCCTAGAAAATTTGATGCTTTCGTGTAGTTTGTTTCCATATTTTAGTACTTAAAATACTCCACCAATTCTCCTGACCAATAGAAATCATCAGCGAGTTCGCCGAATGAATAGGTTTTACCATCGATAGTTATCGGTACGCCACCAATACCTGGATTCGCATGTGGTTTTGATGCAGAGAATCCAATATTATAGAGACTCGCGATCACACCAGGATCTTTACTGATATCGAACCCAGCTTTTTTCCATTGCTCGATGAGCATTTTTTGGATGAGTGCAACATAGAGATATGAATACCGGTGACTTTCGTCATTGAGTCTTTTGATTCTTTCATTGTCTACATTGACACCCGGTGCGTAGTCGAGCATGTGCGCATATTTTTCTCCTAAGTAAAATTTTGAAGTTGGATTTTTTAATTGTTCTTCAACAAAAAGTGCGGTGTCTGGTTTGATTCCGGCGATGCCGTAGGAGAACTGTGAGAGGTTGATGAATTTTTTTACTGGTTCAAAGTAGCTTTCAAATTGACCACGGTCGGTAGTAAAAAATCGTATTTGTTCGCCAATAATCGGCCCAGCAATAATACGAGGGGAGAGACCAACTTGCGTTGCGACATTATTGATAGTTACTTGATCATCACTGAGACCTGTTTTCACCACATTCCATTCACGAGATGTGAGCCATGGGTATTTTTGTAGTTTCTCTTCTTGAGTTTTCGCGATACTCTCACTTTTATTTTTTGTAGTTCTCGTGATACTGCCGGGAACATTGGTGAGTCCAAGTTCGTGAAGTACAAAAAGTACTACAACAAAAGCACCCAAGAGCATGAGTCCGAATTTGCTAAGTGACCAGATTGTTTTAATGATTTTGATTATTTTTGCTTTCATCCCGTTAGAGATAGGAAATCAGAGATTTCCGTTCTGTTAATTTTTCCTGATAATATATCCACCTATCAGTTTACGTATGACAACCCGTGTATGTGTAAACTGCAACATCTCTAACGGGATTCATTAAATCCACCATAACACGAAAGGGTGAATTCTTGAAATTCTGAATTATTCCCCTCCCGTGGAGGGGTGCCTGAAAGGCGGGGTGGTTTCTAATTTCACAGACATGACCACCCCGTCACTTCGTGCCACCCCTCCATAGAGGGGAACCAGACACCCCAGCCCACACCTCGGCAGGAGAGGGAGTAAATACAGTTTTTTATTTACCTTGCAAAACAAGGATTTTTTGCTATAGTGAAACTATATTAGTTAACTATATACAATATGTTGCAATACGAAAAATCATTGATTATTATCAAACCAGACGCAGTACAGAGAAATCTTACAGGTGAAATCATCAAGCGTTTTGAGCAAAAAGGTCTCAAAATTATCGGTCTTAAAATGATGACTGTTGAAGATGCAGTTCTTGAAGAACACTATGCACACATCAAAGACAAGCCATTTTTCCCTGGAATTCGTGACTTTATGAAAGCATGTCCTGTGATCGTCGTTGCTCTTGAAGGTATCAATGCAGTTTCAGCAATTCGTCTTCTAGTTGGTCCAACAAAAGCGTGGGAAGCAACAGCTGGAACAATCCGTGGAGATTTTTCTCTCTCAACTCAATCAAATATCGTTCATGCATCTGACTCTGTTGAATCAGGTGTTGCTGAAGTTTCTCGATTTTTCAATATGGAAGAACTTTTCACATATGAAAAAATAGATGCTGACTTTATTTACGCAGAGCATAAATAAGAAACAACTTTTTAAATCAAAATCCCCGAGAGGGGATTTTGATTATTTTTAGTCTGAAAAAATTCATTAAAAAACATTTTTTTCCTTGCAACAAGCGTCACTCATAGCGTATACTCGTAGTAGGATTATTGAAAAGTATTACTTAGAACGCGTATTACTCGGAGCCTGACTTGTTGTATCTCTTGGGGTATGACACACGGTATCCACCTTATCACTAAGGACTATAGTAATATCGGATCGATAATCCTAAAGAGTAAATGCACGAAAGTGCGTTTTTTCTTTAGGAAAATCTCTTGGATGGTTGTATGTCATACCGGACTTAAGGTGAATTGCCCTGCAAAAGAGTATACCCTGGGGTGCGATCCGGTATCCAGTGCATTTTGTATTATATTTTTCTGGATTCCGGGTCAAGCACCCCAGGGCATCCTCTCTTGCTCCGCAATTCACCTCACACGGAATGACAACATGGGTGGGCACCGAAGGTACCGACCCATGTTGTGTATATACTAAAAACTCTCAACTCTCAACTTAAAACTAACGTGTGATATACTTATTGTATGGAAACACCAACAATCTCAAAAAAATACCTTTCTCAGATGCTTCTTGCGCTTGTTGCTTTTATTTTTATTTTGAATTCTACGGCACAAACACAGTTTCTTTACTGGAAATACTGGTATTTTGATATGCCAATGCATTTTCTTGGTGGGGTCTTTCTTGGTTTTTTAGCTATCTATGTTTTGGTTTTTATCTTTAAAAAGCCAGTCATCTCAAAAAAATATCTTTTTATATTTCAAGTGTTTTTATTTGTTCTTGTGTTGAGCATTGCGTGGGAGTTGTATGAGTTTTTTATTGATCATACATTTACTGTCCGTAATCCAAATTACATCGACACACTGAGCGATCTTTTTTTTGACCTTGCTGGCGGGTGTGTTAGTTTGCTCTTTTTGGTTAAAAATAAGGTTTTATAGTGATTAAATTGTAAAAATACAGGTGTGGGGGTATACTCTATATATGAAGAATATATCGACCATTACATTTTGTTCAGGAGCTGGCTCCGTAACCGGAGCAAATTTTTTATTTGAAGTTCCTGGAGTGAACGGTAAGGTTTGGAAGTATCTCATTGACTGCGGACTCGAACAATCCACAAAACTCGCTGATGAGAAAAACTGGCAACCGTTTATCTATGATCCAGCAAGTATTGATATTCTCTTTATTACTCACGCACACATTGACCATATCGGCCGTATTCCAAAACTCATCAACGATGGATTCAGGGGGCGCATCATTTCAACTGATGCAACAAAAGACCTCGCAGTGCCTATGCTCATCGATACGATGCAGATTTTAGGTGACAATGAAGAGTTTGCCTTAAATACCATCTATACACACGACAACCTCAAAAAAGCGTTTACTTCTTGGGAAGGTTTTGAATACCACCAGGGTATTAAACTTGAAGACGATGTGTATGTGGTTCTCCGTGATTCTGGACATATCCTCGGGTCTGCAATGATAGAATTTTCTCGAGATGGAAAAAGAATGCTCTTCACCGGGGACCTCGGTAACTCACCATCACCACTCCTTCGTGACACAGAAAAGATTACCAATATCGACTATATGCTCATGGAGAGTGTCTATGGAGACCGAAATCACGAAGCTCGAGATGCGCGAACTGAAAACCTCAAAAAATCTTTAATAGAAAACTACAATAGAAAAGGGGCACTGGTGATTCCTACATTTTCGCTTGAACGAACACAAGAGCTCTTATTCGAGATAGATCAGCTCGTTGCAACAAGACAAATCCCAGAGATGCGCGTATTTCTCGATTCACCACTCGGTATTCATGTGACAGATGTGTATCGTAAATACACTAAGTATTTCAATAACCATGCTCAAGAACAAATACGAAAAGGGGATGACATCTTTACATTTCCTGGGCTTAAGATCACGCTCGACACTGATGAGTCAAAAGATATTCTTACGAGTCCATTTCCAAAAGTAGTAATCGCAGGTTCTGGTATGAGTAATGGTGGTCGCGTCATGCACCATGAACATAACTATCTCCCAAATCCAAATAACACAATGCTCCTTATTGGCTACCAATCAGCTGGGACTATTGGCCGAAGAATCGAAGATAAAGCAGAGTATATTTATCTCTTTGGTGACAAGATTCCCGTCCATGCTCGAATTGAGAAAATCAGCGGATACTCTGGACACAAAGATTCTGATCACCTCGTTGAATTTGTTTCTGACGCAACCAAAACACTCAAGAAAGTCTTCGTCGCGATGGGGGAGCCAAAGTCTTCATTTTTCCTGACACAACGTTTACGCGATACTCTTGGAGTAGATGCTATCGCTCCACTTGAGAACGAAAAAGCGTATATAGAATTCTAAATAGATACAAAAACAGCGCGACCGTAGGTCGCGCTGTTTTTGTTTTGAGATTTATTTAATCTTCGCAATGATTCTGTTGAAACTTGCAATGTTGTTTTCTGCAATATCAGCCAAGATTTTTCGGTCAAGCTGAATACTTTTCTCTTTCATCTTTGCAATCAATTTTGAGTAAGAAAGTCCTTCTTTTGTACTTTCTGCACCAATCTTGATGTTCCACAATGTTCGAAAATCGTTCTTCTTGTCCTTTCGGTGAGCAAAAGCGTAACTTCCTGCGTGGTTGATAGCTTCTTTTGCTGCTGCTTCTTTTGTACTTCGTCCAAAACGGTACCCTTTTACCTGTTTCAAGACATTAATACGTTTTTTGTTTTTTATTGTTCCTCTTTTGACGCGTGACATATAGTTTTATGTATCCGACTTGTCCGACCGAAGGTCTAAGACTAGTTTAGGATTGAGTTATTATGAATAAGGGAGAAGTTTGTTCTTGAGCTTTGCATCCATTGCAAATTCAACACCTTTCCGTCCAGCTAATTGCTTTGTTCGACTCTGTTTTGCATTAAAGTGATTGAATCCAGGTTTTCGAGCCATAAGCTTTCCAGTGGATGTAATCTTTAATCTTTTTGTGACTGATTTATTTGTTTTCATATACGTTTATTATTTTTCTACTACTTCTTTTTTCTTCTGATCTCGTTCAATAGTAACCAAATATCCTTTCGGATTTCTTTTTAATTCTTCGGCTACTTTGTACGGCTCACTGATAAGATCAAGAACTTTTTGAAGTCTCGCTTTGAGAAAGTCTTCATTGATATATTTGCTTCTTCCAGGAAGAAATAGTTCAACTTTAATACGATGCCCTTCGGTCAGCCACTTACTTGCTGTTTTTGCTTTGAGTGCAAGGTCGTTGTCTCCGGTACCAGGTTTTACTTGAATTGCTTTGGTTTCAGTCGTTTTTGAACCAGCTTTCATTTTCTTTTGCTTTTTTGCTAGCTCGTACTGATATTTACCAAATTCCATTATTTTTACAATAGGTGGTGTTGCATTCGGGCCAATTTCAATAAGATCAAGTCCCTGCATTTCTGCTTGTTTTAATGCTTCTTCTATTGGAAAAACTCCAATATTATCACCATCTGGTCCTATGACACGCACTTCTTTGGCGCGTATTTGTTGGTTGATTCTTTCTTTCAAAAATTGCGAATTTATAACACGTTCTTTATATAAGATGAAGCGAGTTATGAATAGACTTATCATAGCTTTTTTCTGGGAAAATGTCAAAACCTCACACAAGGTGAGGTTTTTTAAATTTTTACTCAGGGAAGAGAAACTAAGATGCAGTTTGTGGTAAATGTTGTTGGTCTTGTGGTTTACCAAGATAGGCGTTCTTTATTGTTTGTTCTTTCTCCAAATGATCCATGGCGTGTATTTTAGATGTTGTGTCGTGGGTTGGCAGGTGCATCACTTTTCCGCCTTGTGTTTTACCAAATTTTTTTGATGGTTTTACGATTTCTAAAGTGTTTCCTTTGTGTGGCATAAAATATTAATTTTGGTTCTTTTGTACTATACTCCTGTATATGCATTTTGTCTACAAACAAATTGGGGAAACACCGCTCGCTTGTCTTGAACGAGTTCGTGGAGAGCAGGGTATTGATCAAGCGGTTCCTATGACCTATGCTGGCCGACTCGATCCGATGGCGGAAGGAGTTATGATCTTCCTTGAAGGTGAAGAATGTAAAGAAAAAGAAAAATACACCGGGCTTGATAAAACGTATGAATTTGAAATCTTGGTTGGATTTGAAACGGATACATATGACTTGCTTGGTTTGGCTAAAGAGAATACAGGTGGGTCTGTCATTCCGGAGTACATCCGGAATCCAGAAAAACTTTCGGAAACACTTACTTCTTTTGTTGGTAAACAAGAACAATCTTACCCTGCCTACTCCTCAAAAACCGTTGATGGAAAACAACTTCACACGTATGCGCGAGAGGGAACTGTTGTTGAAAGTCCAACTCATCAGATTGAGATATATACACTTCAGTGTACTAGTACAGTGATACTTAAAAAAGATGAATTAGAAAAACAAATTATTGAGCGTATTTCAAAAGTAGTAGGAGATTTTAGACAAGAAGAAATACTCATGAAATGGAAAGATACTTTATTGCAATCTCCAGAAAATGAATTTCAACTTATTTCTTGCAGTATCGATTGCGGAAGCGGAACCTATGTTCGTCAGCTTGTGCAAGATATTGGTATAAAACTCGGAGTGCCAATGACAACATTTTCAATCAAGAGGACAAAAGTAGGAGATTGGGTAAAAACGAGTGATTGACAAAAGGTCTTAAGAAAAGTAAAGTAGGTGTAAATTTCTTCACCATCTAAAAAATAAAATATGGAAATCACCGAACTTACCCCTATCGCCGACCTCATTGCGCGTTATCAAAATGACATCTTGTATGATGTGCATAGTTTGTCCATCAAGATGTCACGTTCTTTGGCAAGACAGGAACTACAAAAAAGAAGTCCTACTGATACACTCCCTCACATTTCGCAAGAACTACAAACTTTTGCTCACAGAGGTCACAGTGAAGCACTATGTTATGAGCTCTTTATCGCCTGGGTTTCATTGATTGATGCAATCATTGAAGATCGTGATTTACCTCCGTCTCCATATCCAACAGAAATCGGATACGCAAAACAAGCGCCGTCAGAGTGGATTAATTACTGTGAAACAGTAACACTATCACTTTCCTAAATCAAGGTAGAAATACGATACAAAAAAGCGTTTTTAATTAAACGCTTTTTTATTTGAGTAACTCTTTCACTTTCTCTACTTTCTCTACAATACTTTCTCTGTCTTTTCCTTCTGTATAAATACGAATGATTGGTTCTGTGTTTGAAGCGCGAAGTTGAATCCATGAACTGTCGGTAAAGTCGATACGAAGTCCGTCTTGAATATCAGCAGTTCCGTCAGGGAAGAGCGCGATTACTTTTTGTATTGCAGTACTGAGGTCGCCACTAAACGGCATTTTTTCTTTAATAAAAATATATTTTGAAAAACTATCAATAATCTGACTGACTGGTTTTTGCTCAAGTGCGAGGGATTCAAGGATGAGCGCCATACCAACAAATCCATCACGAGCGAGATTTACTTTTGGATAGATAACACCACCACCACCTTCACCACCAATGACTGCATGGTGTTTTGTAATCCCTTCTACGACGTGCGCTTCACCGACTTTGGTGCGGTAGTTTTTGAAACCAACTTTTTCGACGAGGTCTTTGTTGGTGTTTGTCGTTGAGAGATTGGTTACGATATCACCTGGAGTTTTCTTGAGCACTGCATTGATAGCAAGCGAGAGTGTGTATTCTTCAAACACGACTGTTCCTGTTTCATCGCAGACGACGAGTCTGTCACCATCTGGGTCGAGTGCAAAACCAATGTCTGCTTTTGTGTCGAGTACTTTTTCTCCGAGCTCTGTGAGATTTTTTGGTAGTGGCTCCGGTGTATGAGCAAAATTTCCATCAGGTGTGGCATTCAGTGTCGTGACCGTACAACCGAGTGCTTCGAGAAGTCGTGGTCCCATAAAAGATCCGACGCTATTGATAGCATCAAGAACGACAGTGAATTTTTTACTTTTGATCAGTTCTACATCCACGTGGGTGAGAATATGATTGATATGTTTTCGTGTGAGTGTTTCATCTGTGTAGACTCTTCCTGTTTGTCCCGTAGTGTATTCTTGTCCGAGGTAGCTTTGTATTTCCACAACTTCTTGCGCACTCGTGAAGAGGGCTTTATTTGTGATGAATTTGATTCCGTTATATTCTGGTGGGTTGTGTGATGCAGTGAGCATGATCGCTCCATCGAGACCGAGTGTCCGCACGAGAAAGAGTACCGTTGGTGTTGGAGTGAGACCTGTGTCGATAATATCAAAAGAAGCTTTGGTGAGAATCTCTATCGCAATGCTTTTTATGATCGGACCAGATTTTCGGGCGTCGTTACCGATCAGGATTTTAGGTCTCTCCCTCTCCTTGTCAGGAGAGGGTTGGGGTGAGGTAGTTCTTCTTTGAAGAAAGACTGCAAATGCACTGATATATTCACGAGCGACTGTTTCATTTAAATTTTCTCCCCAGACTCCACGGAGTCCTGAAATGGTAAATTTGATGGCTGGTGTATTTTCTTGCATTCATCCATTTTACAATAATTTCTGTATAATGGACATATGGAGAAAAATTTTGATTCATGGAATACAAAAAAGAAAGAGATAGATACTAGTGTCTCAAATGAAAAAATCTATTTTAGAGAAGGCGACATTTGGTGGTGTACAATTGGGATTAATGTTGGAGCTGAATCAAACGGGAAGGGTTTTGAGTTTCGTAGGCCAGTACTCGTATATAAAAAATGATCGACTGATTTGTGTGTTTGTATTCCGTTATCAACTAAAGAAAAAATAGGAACTTGGTTTACCACTATTGTATTTTTAGGTGAAAAAAGAACAGCATTACTGTATCAAATTAAAACTATAAGCAAAAAAAGATTTCAAAGAAAAATAGGAGAAATAGACGAAACAGATTTTAATCAGATAAAAGAAAAACTTGAGATACTACTCAAGCCTTCTTTTACTAATCATCATCCTGCCGAAGCAGGAATCGATGGGAAATCCCCAAAAGTAAATTAAGTATATCACACCGACATGTTTATGCAACAAAAGATAAGCATGATAGTATAAGTTATATATGACCTACGCAGAGAACTCAAAAGCACGATTCGATTATGAAATACTTGATACCTATGAAGCGGGGATCAAGCTTCTTGGCTTTGAGGTAAAATCTGTCAAAAATGGCCGAGCTTCTATTGTCGGGTCGCGGTGTCTCATTCGTGGAGGTGAAGTGTATATCGTCGGTATGAAGATTGATCCGTATCAAGCAGGAAACACACCCCTTGGATATGATCCACTCGCAACACGAAAACTTCTTTTGCATAAAAAACAAATTGGTATTCTTGAGAAAGATGGGGAGCTGAAAGGGAATACGATTATTCCGCTCGTTGTGTATGGTGAGAAAAATTTGATTAAAGTAAAAATTGCACTCTGTCGTGGAAAAAAAACTCACGACAAACGAGAGACACTCAAGAAGCGAGATACAGATAGAAACATTGCACGGGAGTATAAGATTAGATAAAAGATTAGAGATGTAAGATTTTAGAAAAAAAACAGGAGCGCGACCTTTGGTCGCGCTCCTGTTTTTTGTGGAGATGACGAGTTATGAACTCGTGTCTAGAAAAGCTCGCACTACAGATCTACGTGTGTAGAATATTTTTTGATTTAACATTATATATTCTAAAATAATCAAAATACATACAACGCGAGACGAGATTATTTTAAATAGTCAGACTCATCACCTCTGACTACCGAGTGAAAGTGTATAAGACCCAATCTCTTCCCTTTCAACCTAAAAGAGGTGAGTCAACGCTTGACCTATATACTAGGCGAAAGCGAAAGCAAAGTTCTTACTTGCGTAAGGTGACTTTACTGAACCATTTGCGTTTGCATTTGGATTTTGCATCACAGAGTACGAGTAAGATGCATCCTCGACACGCGTATAGTGTTTGCCAATCTGGCGAAACAAATACATCCCCATATTTTTTTCTCAATGTGCTCCATACAAAAGACGTATGTTTGTCTACTATATTACAGAATTGGTAATAAAAAAAGGCCATCTTTCGATAGCCCCTGTTTGTTTTTTTGTGAGAATCATTATGATTTTTCTCCGGTGAAAGTAAGGATTCCTCCCAAAGTAATGATGTCATTTTTGAAAATTTCTACCTTGCAGAGAAGTTGATCTTCTTTTTCGTTTAAAGGTGTTATTGTGAACACTTGCACTGTTACTACGAAGTCTTCATTTAAGAAAATTCTATTACTTTGAGTGCTTGAACTGTTTCCTGGTGGGCAACCACGTGATTTTTTGATAGGGAAAATTTTCTTTTCTGGGCTACTCCCATCATACTTTTCGTTTATAAGCTGAATTACTTTTGGAGTAAGTGCAGATAAATATAAACTTGGGGCATACAGTTGTCCATCGTGCGATCGAAAGTTCTCGATATCATTACGAGTAGCAGTACAGAACGCTCGTAATTCTTCTTCTTTGACTCCTTCGACATCGACTTTGTACATGAATAAATTCGGGTTCGGTGTTGATTGTATATTCATATTAAATTTTTCTTATTTATAGCACGTTCTTTTATAAAAGTCAAAATTCTGTGTATGGGTCATTGGTGATATAGTAATTATATGGAATCCCGTTAGAAGTCAGATGGTTTATTGTTGTATGACGGGTACATAATTTCACAGAGATATAATTTTTTGATTATGAGATAATTTAAAGGACGGAAATCTCTGATTTCCTACTGCGAGCGGATATGGATCCCGTTAGAAGCCACGATCGCAATATAATATAAATTCAAAAATGAAAAATATTTCTCCAAACATTAGTAAATTAATCAAGCACCATCGCACAGTGATCGCGATCTGCTTCTAAGCGGGATGGAAAATAACACAAGTAAAATAAATATATACGATGATGACATGCGAGGTATTTGTCGTAGTTTAGCAAAGCATGCCTACGACGAAAAGATGCTCCAAACAGTAGAAGCCGAACTTTTTTTAGGCTTTGAATTTGTCCGCAAGTATCCCAAAATGGTAACTGTTTTTGGTTCCGCTCGAAATACTGCGACAGCACCTTACTACGAAGCGGTGCGAGAATTGTCACGACGCCTTGTTTCTGAACTCGGTATGACTATAGCGACGGGTGGGGGACCTGGCATTATGCAAGCAGCAAATCATGGGGCATATGACGCTGATCCAACCAAATCTGTTGCTATGGCGATCAAATTACCGATGGAGCAAGAGGTCAACAAGTACGTGACCGACTCTCAACTCTTCAAATTCTTTTTTACCAGAAAGGTCATGATGTCGTATACCTGTGATGCGTTCATTGTGTGTCCTGGTGGATATGGAACCTTCGATGAACTTTTTGGCGTGTTGACCCTTCAGCAAACAAACAAAGCAAATCATACGCCAATTATTCTGTTTGGAAAAGATTTTTGGAACCCCGTCTATGATTTTATAGTTTCTTCTATGGAAGAAAAAGGGTTTATTGACCCGCGAGATTCAGATATGTTTTTGGTGACTGATTCTGTTGATGAAGTGATAGAGTTGTTTAAAAGATTGGGTGTAAAAGGGTAGTGGGTGTTATTTTTATCCTCGAGTAAAGAAGATTTTTTTAATGCACAGAGGGGGTGGCCGAAGGCCACCCCCTCTTTGCGTATTTTACCTCTCATCTTCATGCTTGTGTGTGCAAAAAACCCCTGTGGATAGAGCTTGAAAATCTTGTACTGTATACCTCGTTTGGCGAGGTGTATTGACTTGCATTTTTATATTCTTTCTCGGGTGTTTTGGGCTTCCTTTTTGTTTACATTTTTTTTGCAAAGGATTAGAATAAGAGTACTAAAGTTTTTAGGATGGTGTGAAAAGTGCATACAAACCAAGTTAGGCAAACTCTCTGTGGTTTTTTGATGACCGACTCGCACGTATTTTTTACAAGAATGTTAATGATGAGTTACAGGTCATGAGTATATTGGTCACAAAACGAGATGGAGAGAAGGTTGCATTTAATGCAGATCGTATCAACAAATCAATCGAACGGGCATGTTTTGGTATTGAAAACCCAATAGAAAAGGTTACTCAAATAGCTTCAGAGACTGAACTTACTCTGTATAGTGGTATCACAACGGAAGAGCTAGACCAAGCGACGATCAATGCTGCTCTCCAAAACGCTCAGTACGACCTCGATTACGATAAAATTGCCACACGACTCCTCCTGAAGACTATCTACAAGAAAGCAATAGGAGATTTTGAGACCAAAGAAGAATTTAATAAGCTCCATAAAGAACATTTTTCTCACTATATCAAGCTCTGCGTAGAACTTGGGCTTCTCGACCCAAAACTCGGCACACTTTTTAATCTCGATGAACTCGCAGGATTCCTTAAACCTGAACGAGATGAACTCTACAAGTATTCTGGACTCTCAACCATGAAAGACCGCTATCTTATTAAAGATAGTAAGCAAAACCCACTCGAAATTCCTCAGTACTTTTGGATGCGTGTTGCAATGGGGATGTCACTCTTTGAGAAGAATCCAAATGAAGTTGCAAAAAAATTCTATGACAAGATGTCA
Source organism: uncultured Candidatus Saccharibacteria bacterium (assembly GCA_964565825.1). GTDB lineage: Bacteria > Patescibacteriota > Minisyncoccia > Phycocordibacterales > UBA9973 > CAZEPT01. The sequence goes on from CAZMGK010000004.1 coordinate 18,151, forward strand.
CGACTCGAATACCTCTCAGCGGGATCAACAAATATTGGAGCGGGGACAACTCGCGCATCACTCTCCAATTGCTACTTGATGCAAGTTGAAGACGATATGGACCATATCGGAAAGACAGTGAAAGATGTGCTCATGCTTTCAAAGGCAACCGGTGGTATTGGGCTCGCCGTGACCAAACTTCGCGCAAATGGATCAACGCTCAAATCAAACAATACTATTTCATCAGGACCGATTCCATTTCTTCATATTATCGACTCTGCTGTTCGTGCTGTACAACGTGGTGGAAAGAAAAAAGGAGCGCTCTGTTTCTATATGGAAAACTGGCACATTGATTTTCAAGATTTCCTCGACCTCAAGCAAAACGCTGGAGACGACTACAGACGAACTCGTACTGCAAACACAGCGGTCTATCTCTCTGACGAGTTTATGACTCGTGTGCAGGAAGACAAAGACTGGTACTTGTTTGATCCAAAAGAAGTTTCTGATCTCGTAGAGCTCTATGGTGAAGCTTTTTCAAAGAGATACGCAGAATACTGCCAAATGGCTGAAGACGGGAAAATAACTCTCTGGCAAAAGCTTCCTGCACGACAACAATATAAAAATATTCTTGTATCACTCCAGACCACATCTCATCCATGGCTTACTTGGAAAGATACGATCAACGTTCGCGCACTCAACAACAATACTGGAACAATTCACTGTTCAAACCTCTGTACTGAAGTCACGCTTCCTCAAGATAAAGATAATATTGCAGTCTGTAACCTCATTTCTATCAATATTGCGCGCCACATCGTGAACAAGCAGATAGACTGGATGCGTCTTGAAGAATCAGCACGATTAGCAACACGACAGCTCGATAATCTCATTGATGTAAACCAGCTCACCGTAGCTGAAGCCAAGAAAGCAGATAGCGAAAACAGAGCAGTCGGACTCGGTGTGATGGGATTTGCTGACGCAATTGAACAACTCGGTTTTTCTTACGAAGATGTCCAAGCGCATGATTTCTCTGATAAAGTATTTGAATTTATTTCTTACATGGCGATTGATGAAAGTGCAAAATTAGCTGAAGAACGTGGTTCATACAAAAACTTTGAAGGATCAGGATGGTCAAAAGGAATGGTTCCGATTGATTCACTCAAGAAACTTAAAGAACTCCGTGGTGAATCTTTCTCTACTCCAGTTGAATCAGTTGCAGGTATTCCACAACTTGATTGGGATGAACTCCGAAAGAAAGTAAAGAAGGGGATTCGAAATGCAACAGTACTCGCTATTGCACCAAATGCAAATATCGGTCTTGTTGCAGGAACATCTCCTGGTATCGATCCTCGTTTTGCACAAATGTTTTCTCGAAATAAAATTTCTGGAAAATATCTCGAAGTAAACCCGAACCTCGTATCAGACCTCCGTGCTCTTGGACTCTGGGAAAAGGTGCGTGAGCAAATTCTTGAAAATCATGGAGACATTGAAGAAATACCTCTGATTCCACAGCACGTTAAAGATATTTATAAAACATCATTTAGTACCTCGCCACTCGCATTTATCGAAGTTGCTGCTCGTGCGCAAAAATGGGTAGATCAAGCAATCTCCCGAAACATGTACCTCTCTATTCGTGATGTGAATGAAGTGATGAAGGTATACAGCACTGCATGGGAGAAAGGGCTCAAAACAACATACTACCTCCACATGAAGCCAACACATACAGCAGAGCAATCAACGACTCGTGTAAATAAATCTCAAGCTATGGGGCATCGTGGTTTTGCTGGACTCTTTACTCCTAAAGAAGAAGTAGTTGCAAGTCCTGTCGTCACACTCGAAACTATTTCACCACTTGTGAATGCGCAGATTGAAGCTCATGCCGTAGAAGAAAATAAAGAAGATTTAGTTGAAATTGCTGTGCCAAGTGCAACAGCGAAAGTAAAAATCACAGTACACGGACCGACTGATCCAAATGACGCAAATATTTGTGAAGGGTGCGAATAGATTAGTTAGTAGTAAGTAGATAGTGGTTAGTAGAAAATTCAGAATACACCGATTCGGTCATTTTATTAAAATTAATTTCAGTAGTAAGAAGCGTTGTAGTTTTTTTAACTAAAAACTATGCACTAAAAACTACCAACTAGGATTATGTTATTAGGAAAAGCCTCACCAGAAGATACAAGTCTTCACCCTATGCACTACAAATGGGCATACGAACTCTACAACCAAGCAGTACGAAACACCTGGTTTCCTCATGAAATTCCACTCGGCGAAGATTTAGCTGACTGGAAAGACATGACTGAAGACGAACGTCACGCGGTCAGGTTTCTTATGTCATTTTTCAATCCGGCAGAACTTATTGTAAATCGTTCTCTTGCGCTTGGAGTATATCCATATATTAAATCACCTGAATGTCATCTCTATCTTGCAAAACAAATGTGGGAAGAAGCAAATCACTGTGTTGCGTTTGAATACGTTCTTGAAACGTTCCCAATGGATCGCGATACTATTTATAAAATCCACACCGTCACTGATTCAATGGTCAAGAAAGAAGCGTTCATCACCAACTATCTCAAACGTATGACAGAAGTGACGCTCGATATCGAGAGCCCGGAAGGGAAGAAAGATTTTATCAGAAATCTTGTTGCGACCAATATCGTCATGGAGGGAATCTGGTTCTACTCAGGATTTATGGTGGTACTCTCTTTCCGACAACGAAACAAACTTAGAAACTTTGGCTCGATGGTCAACTGGGTAATACGAGATGAATCACTCCATTTAAAATTTGGGATGAACCTCATCATGAATATCTTGGAAGAAAATCATGAGATCCTCACACCAGAATTTGCAGAAGAGATTCGAAATATTGTTATCGAAGGAGTAGATCTCGAAGTCGCATACAACCAAGACCTGTTTCCAAATGGAATTTTGGGACTGAACGCTGACTATGTGAACCAATATGTAAAGTATGTCGCAGACAGACGACTCGAAGAACTCGGTATGCCAAAATACTACAACGCAACCAACCCAGCAAAATGGATGTCGACATCGACCGATGTCTACGAACTCGTGAATTTCTTTGAAGCACAAAATACTGCCTATGAAGTAGATGCGAGCGGGCATTCAAAAAAAGAGGAAGAAAAATAAGGCAAAGAGAGAGAACACACAGAAAAAAACACAAGAAAAGACAAAAAGTATAAGAAGGGGGCAAACCGAAGGTTTGCCCCCTTCTTATGTACTCCAAAAACTGTGAATCTCTATTTGCAATACAGCCCTATTCAACGTATCATAAAGATATATGAATTCTCTGTACAAAAAAGATTGCCAGGTTGGGTTATCCAGCACTAAATTTTCTTTCAAAAACTTCAGTAAATTTAATGCTGGGTTCACACTCATTGAACTTCTCATTGTTCTTGCGATTGTTTCTTTTTTGACATCAGTATTTTTCCCAACAATGATGGAAGCGCGTGCAAAAGGTGAAGATGCACGACGTATTAGTTCTTCAAAAGCAATTCAAACAGAAGTAGCAAATCAGACCAATGTGGGTACACTCGGTTACACAAATATTTTCAATAGCACCCTGAGTCCAAACAGTGAAGCTGCAAAAAAAATAGATACACTCGCAAACAACACTGGGCTTGTTCCACGTTTCAACGGTGACCCAACCACCGGTACGGATTTTGATGCATACTCTGACGCGACTTCTTTTGCGCTGGTTATTCCGCTTAAAACTGACCCAACAAAATACTGGTGTGTAGACGCCGAAGGCACTTCAAAACAAGTAAATGGCCGACTCGACATGACAATCGTTGGTACAAAAAATTGTAATGATGCGACTGTAGCGAGTAGTGCAACATCTTCTGTCTTTAGTTCAACTGGCTCAGCCCCTATTAAAATCGCACTTGATTCCTCAGGTAATGTATTTGTAACAAATTTTCAAAGTAACACTGTGACCAAAATAACAAGCGCAGGTGTTGCCGTTGATGGTGCTGGTAGCCCATCATACACTTTTGCTTCAACTGGTTCAGGTCCACAAGATATTGTGATTGATTCGAGTAACATCATCTACACTCTTAACACAGATGATCATACTGTCTCTAGAATTGCAACAAATGGTACGGTACTTGCGACATACTCAGTGCCAAGTTATTCTGTTGCTATGGATATTGATGCAAGCAATAATTTATATATAGTGAACAATACAAACTATGTTACAAAAATTAATTCCGCCGGTACTGTGAATACGACGTGGGCGAATATAGGTTCTCCGTCAGATGATGTTACAGTAGATTCATCTGGAAATATATATACTGCTTCAGTTTCTAATATTTATAAAATTACTCCAGCTGGTTCAGTATCTCTACTTGTTGATTTAGTAGATCAGCGAGCATATATTCTCGATACCGTCGGTTCAACGTCTGTGTATGCATATACCAATGACTTAATGAGCTCTGGTGTACTTGAATTACATAAGATAGATATTGGGACTGGTTCCGACACAGAACTGGTTTCTGATCTCGACGATACCCCTCAAGACATGATAGTCAGTAGTTCTGGTGTTGCATATTTATCAATTGATCCCTATACAACAGATCCAGGTCATGTCCAAAAAGTTACCTCAGTGGGTGTCACATCAAATTATGCTTCAACAGAAGTCACCCCATGGGGACTCGCTCTGGATTCAGCAGGCAATTTGTTTGTAGCCAACATGTACAGTAACACTATCACAAAAATACAGCCATAAAACCCTCAAAAACTGTTGATCAGAAAAACGTGACAAAAATCAATCTTTAAGGTATAATATAAAAATATTAGTAAGGTTCTTATATTATATGACTTTTTTAAACAAAATAAGTAAAAAAATACCTGGATTTGTATTCCTCGCTATTTTTATTGTGTCTTTTTTTATTAGTTCACCTGTTCTTGCTTCAGAGACGAAAAATAGGGTAGAAGTAGTCGATCCTGTTATTAAACCAAAAGTTGTGACACTAGGGAATACCGGCACACAACCGATAAAGCTTGTTCGGGATACGTATGGAAATATTTTTACTGCAAATAGAACAAGCAACACCGTTACTAAAATAACACCGAGTGGAACATCTGTTGATGCATTTGGAAATCCTTCTCTTGTGTTTGCATACACAGGTTTGGATCCAGTAGATATTGCAATTGATGCATACAATAACTTATATACTATCAATCAAGTCAGTAATACTGTGACGAAGATTAAACCAAATGGAGCAACAACAACATTTGCAAGCACACAACCACACCCACTTTCCATCGAAGTTGATTTAAATAATAATGTCTATGTGAGCTATGCTACACATAATTATCTAACAAAAATCACACCATTTGGTGTAACCAATCATATGTTTGGAGATTTAACTGCTGGTTTTCTTGCAACAAATCCTGACGCCATGACTGAAGGAACTGATATCATTATCGGGACAAATAATACTATATACGTAAACACATTTGTTGGAAGTGCTTCTACTGGATTTCTTTTTCATGGTATCGTCAAAGTTAATGCCACAACCGGTGCATCTGCAGTATTTGCGTCATTACCTATGGATCGTGGAATGTATCTTGCACGTGATTATTCAAACACACTCTATCTTGTTACAACCGATGTCTATCAAACTTCTGGTGTCTATGAAGTAAAAAGAATTACCAGTGGGGGAGCAAGTACTCTATACGCTGGCTTAACACAGTGGCCAATGGATATCGCAGCTGATTTCTTTGGTAATGTCTATGTATCTATAGATACACAGCTCCCAACGCAAGGGTCTGTGCAGAAAATCAGCTCAACAGGCGTTTCTTCTGTTATGGGACAGACAGGTATCAGCCCTTGGGGTATTATTGTTGACCAAGGAGGCAATGTCTTTACTGCTGACTATCTCAGTGGAACAGTAACAAAATTACTTCCATAAGAGTAAACCAATACACCTAAGAGTATGTAAAAAAACCACCTGAAAAGGTGGTTTTTTGTAATAGAAGCATGAAATTAATATAATCTGTGGAACGTTGTTTGTGTGTGCAACGTTGCAACAAGACCGGTATTATTTGTTGAATCAAAATAGTCTCTTTCGTGATTACGACCAATTACGATAAGTCCGCGCTTGAGGTTGTGGCTCTTCATATAATGAAGTGTTTGATACAGAGCGTGTGTGCTTCGTACAGTATTAAAATCTTTGATGCTACGTTGTATCAGTTCTTGATACTGTGCGTTACCAGATTGTGCGTAGTAGGTTATCATCTCTTGGAGAGATTTTGTTTCTTTTTGATCTACACCAATAATATTTCCTGCACCAGATTTGATGAGGGCATAGAGTGCATCGTGTTTCGAACCTTTTTCTACTGCAGTTGATGCATTTTCAAAAGTGATTTGTTTTCCATACAGAGACACACGGTCTATGTATTCATTGATGCAATCAGTACGCGTTACGAGTCCGTCTTTTGTAGATCCTTCGTACCCAATAATGTCGTATGAATTTTTTTTGAGAAATTGTGCAAGCATTTTTTGGCTGTGTAATACAGGAGCTGGTGTTTCTTTTGGTCCACCAGGGTGTAAGACAAGTGCAATGTCTATGTGATACCCCTCAAATGAATCAAGCGGAACCACGCTGTATTTTTGTTCAATAGTCTCTTTTGCATTTTTAAATAGAGATATATATTGAGCAATGTCTTTGTATGTATGAAACAGAAAACGATTGTACAGCGCATCAAGAGATTGCGCCAGTGGGTTGTAAAGAGTAGTTGGCGCGTCAAGTGGTGGAAGCTGTGTGATGTTTTCTGAATTATTTTTACGGTTGCACTGCAAATGCAGGAATATCAGAAAAAACAGAAATACGAAAGTACTTATTTTTTTCATGCGTATGTATTTTATAGTTACATCATCTATCGATACAGTCAGTATCAATGTATGACGTAACTATAAAATGTTTTTCAAAAAACGCTCGTCTATACTATACCATACTTTTTTACAAAATGACAATTTTTAGGGGATATACGTTTGCACTATTTTTCTTTTCTTCGTATGATAGATGTATATGAATTTCTTCTCAAAAAAACTCTTTCATAAAAAGAGTGGCACCCCAAAGAAAGTATTAGATTCTCGGTCTTCATCAATGGTATTTTTCTTATCACCTAGATTGGTGTCGGGGTTTACCCCCACACCAGTCTTCAAGAAGAACCATTTCTTTTTTTCTAACTTTTCTGTAGATACAGGCACGCATTCGCGCAATCCCAATCATATGAGATTGGTGTCGGGGTTTACCCCCACACCAATACTGTCGTATCTTTATACGAAGGTTCGAATATGGACTAGTGGTTATTCTCGTCATAATAATTCACGAAACATGAAATTGGTGTCGGGGTTTACACTCATTGAAATGCTCATCGTTCTTGCGATTGTTTCTTTTTTAACTTCAGTATTTCTTCCAACACTCCAAGAAGCACGTGCAAAGGGTGAAGACGCACGTCGTATTAGTTCAGCAAAAAGTCTTCAGACAGAAATTGCAAATCAAACAACTGCTGGAACAACGAGCTATGCAACTGTTTTCACTGATACAAATAATCCAATCAAACAAAAGCTTGATAAACTCAGTGCCGATACTGGCTTGGTCGTACGTACTGATTTCTCTAGTGCGGTGAGTGGTACTGATTTTGATGCATACTCTGACGCGACTTCTTTTGCTCTCGTTATTCCTCTCAAAACAGATCCAACCAAATACTGGTGCGTAGACGCCGAAGGTGCTTCCAAACAAGTTAGCGGTCGTCTCACCACCGGCGCCGGCCCAAAAAACTGTAATGATGCAACGGTTGCGGGTGGTAGTAGTCCAACCGTGATTGCAACAGTTACTGTGGGAAGTGGGCCAACGAAATCAGTATTGTCTGGAACAAAATTATATGTTGCAAATTATGCTGGAAATACAGTGTCCGTTGTATCTACGGTAAATAATACCGTTTCTAGTACTGTGTATACAGGGAATAATCCATCCTCACTGCATGTTGTAGGATCTTATATTTATGTTACGAATGAAGGATCAAATACAGTATCCGTAATAAATACAGCAACTGATACAGTAACAACAAATATAAATTTACTTTTTGGATTTGGTCCGCGTGATGCTGTTTTGATAAATACAAAATTATACGTATTAAATCAATCTGCATCTTATACTAACGCAGTATCTATAATAGAAACAACAAATAACACTATTTTAGGCACGATAAGTATCGGCAGTGCGGTGACGCAAGGATATCTTACTGATATAAAAAAAGACAATAATAAGATATATATTAGTGATGGGTACCCAAATAATCCAAAAGTTCACATTGTAGATACTAGTGCTGGGAATGCTGTAAGTACAATCTCGCTAGATAACACAAACACGGGTGCAGAGATCATGAGTATTATCGGTACAAAACTTTATGTTCCACAACCGCTGGCAGACAAGATTGCAATTATAGATATGACCAATAATCAAATTATCAGCACTCTATCTGTTGGTGATAATCCAACAGCTGGATCCGTACTAGGAACAAATTTGTATATCAATAATTACGGATCAGGAACCGTATCAGTTCTTAATACAACTTCAGGTACAATTTCAGGTACTATATCTGTGGGGGGTAATAATTACTACTCTAGTGTGTTAGGTGGAAATATCTATACAAATAATCAAAATTCTGGGACTGTTTCTGTTATAAACACAAATACGAATACTGTCACTGACACTCTGACTGTTGGAAGTAATCCTCTCTATTCAACTATTGTTGGCACAAAACTCTATGTAAGTAATTACAGTTCGGGAACTGTCTCTGTCATTGAAACCAACTAATCAATTTTTGGTTCCTATTGACAAGTATATCTTTTTTATAGTATATTTCCTTTATTATTAAAAAGATATAATATTACAACATGTCAAATTATACTGTCTTTCTTAAAAAGACAACAAGAATCGCTATTTTTATTTTTCTCATTGCAAGTATCTACCCAGTTGGTGTTTATGCGGCAGATTACCAGCCGAGACAAGCTCGGGTGATTGGTAAGGTTTCTTCTGGATCCGGATCTTATTTTTCTGTTGCTGTTGGTACAAAACTATACGTAAGCAATTATATTGCGAACACTGTTTCGGTGATTGACACCGTTACTGACACGACAATGAGTACTATTCCGGTGGGTATTCATCCATATGGTATTACTGCTGTGGGATCTTACGTTTATGTAAATAATTCTGGAGCGAATACTGTTTCCGTTATTAATACCGCAACAAATACTGTTGTCTCTACAGTTACTGTTGGCTATATGCCTCTTTGGTCAGTAGTTGTCGGAAACAACCTGTATGTTTCTGATACATCAGGTGTTTCTGTTATTAACACTACTACAAACACACTTTTGACAACTGTATATTATACAAGTTCAGGATCTATGACCGTAGTGGGTAATAAGATCTATTTACCAGAGTCTGACCCCTTTTCTCCTGGTCTGAGTATCTTGGATACTGTAACCCACAGTATAAGTGGTTTCATAAGCTTATCTTCTGTCCCCATGTCATCAACCCTTGTGGGTTCTACGTTGTATGTGCAGTTGTACGGTAGTAACCAAGTTGCTGTGGTAAATACAACCACAAGTACTGTAACTATGTATATTTCCGTAGGAATGAATCCAACTTCTTCTGTTCTAGTGGGTACAAAGTTATATGTTAATAATTACACATCAGGCACAGTATCTGTTATTGACACAATCACGAACACCGTCATTTCTCCACCTCTTGTATTAGGAGGGAATCATAACTTTTTTTCAACAAAAGTTAACAATAAAATTTACACCAACAATAATACTTCTAATTCTGTATCAATAATAGACTCAAATACGAATCTAGTGTCACAGGTTTTACCTGTGGCTAGTGGTCCTTCCTACTCAACGAGTGTTGGTAGTAAGTTATACGTAAGTAACTACAATGCTGGTAGCGTATACGTTGTGCAAACGTACTAAGTATACAAAAAGAGCATAAAAAAATCCCTACGAAGTAGGGATTTTTTAGAATTATTCTATTTTTGTGTATACAAAAATCTTTTCTGCTGTTGTGTTTTGAAATACAACAGCAAGATGTTTATTTTTTGCATAACTGAGGACATCGCTTGCGTATTCGGGTCGGAGTATGATCAGATTAACAGTATGTTCTTTCATCTGAGTGATACATTGTGCAAAATTAAGATAATTTTGAAATTTCGAAACGGCATTTTTTACAAGCTTATTTGGTGTTGCTTCAAACAGTAGTTGTAGTTCTTTGTGGTGTACAGAGAAGACTTCAATAGAAGTTCGAGAAGCACTACATTCATTTAATCCACAAAAGACTAGATTGTATTTCTGTAGATTAATCAACGAATCAACAATGTGATTTTGTGAATCTGCTATGACAATTTCAATCTGTGTATTTTTTAGAGTATTGTTGAGTGTATGTTTAAATTCTGCTGTTTTATCAATCACAGCTCGTGTTTTTTCAGTCAGTGTGGTTGTTTGTAAAAACTTCATAAAACTTTCTACAATCTGATCAGATGACATATTCCCCAATTCTTTTTCCTGGGCGTGGCATTGTGGCGCGTAAAATGAGAGTAATAAAATAAATAAAAAATAGAGTAGCTTTTTCATTTGTTATGATTTTTGTGGTGACGAGATACACCATGTTTTATCGCGCATCTCGTCACCACAAAAGCTTTTAATGTAATTTTTCTATATTATACTACAGATATATGTATTTTCAAAATATCTGAAGAGGAGTAGTCTTCTAAATCCACGCTTTTTGCGGTTATACCCCCACACCTATGTTGTATATATGACGTGAGCAACATAGCTCTACTTCTGAAAGCAAGCTCTCTCCATCTAAAGTGTTTGTGAGAATTATGGAGAATATAGGTGTCGGGGTATACCCCCACACCTATACGATGCTGGGTGGTGTGTTCTTGTGGACAATGTTTATGAGTATTCTCTCGTAGGGGGCATAGTCGACATGTCTATAGGTGTCGGGGTATACCCCCCACACCTATACGATGCTGGGTGGTGTGTTCTTGTGGACAATGTTTATGAGTATTCTCTCGTAGGGGGCATAGTCGACATGTCTATAGGTGTCGGGGTATACTGTAGATATGATTAACGAATATGTACTAGGAACGCAAAAAGACTATGAACTCAAAGACGCTGGTGATGGAATGAAGCTTGAGCGTTTTGGAGACTATACGTTGGCTCGTCCTGACCCAGAAGCAGTGTTTCCTAAAACTTTGTCTGAAAAAGAATGGGCGAAAGCGGACGCACGATTCCTTCGCAAGGGAACACACACCGAATGGATTGTGTCCAAAAAGATGCCGGCATCATGGAATGTTGAAATCGGGACACTTCGTATGCAGGTAAAACCAACGAGCTTTAAGCACGTTGGACTGTTTCCTGAACAAGCTTCAAACTGGGAGTGGCTTGCAAGTACGATAAAAAAACATAACAACCTCACCCTGTCTACCGTACAGGCAGGCCCAACTCACACCTCGGCAGGAGAGGGGGAGAAGCCCAAAAATTCAAAAAACAAGAATCTTGAATCAAGAAATGTAAAAGTCCTCAATCTCTTTGGCTACACTGGTGGTGCGACACTTGCCTGTGCGCAAGCTGGGGCCGAGGTGACACATATTGATGGATCAAAATCCACGTACACATGGGCAAAGAAAAACCAAGAACTCTCTCTGCTCTCCGAGGTAAAAATAAAATGGCTTATTGATGATAGTATTTCATTTTTAAAACGAGAACTCAAAAGAGGAAATGTCTATGACGGTATTATTATGGATCCACCGTCATTTGGTCATGGTCCAAATGGGGAACTCTGGAAAATAGAAGAACAACTGACCGAGCTTTTCACTCTTGCTTTCAAAGTACTCTCCCTCGAACCACTTTTTTTCTTAGTTAATGGCTACAGTTCTGGCTATTCTGTGACCACCTATAAAAATAATTTATTACCACTCGTTAAAAGATACGGTGGAACTATCGAAACCGGGGAGCTTCTCATTCCGTGTACTTCAAACCCCGAGAAAAAACTTCCAGCGGGAATTGTCGCGAGGTGGAGGGAGTAATTATAAAAAAAAGTTTCCATATCCCCAAACCTCCTACTTTTTTACTTTTCCACGAAATTACAAAACTACGTATTCGTATCCTAATTTTTCTAAGTATTTTTTTGTTACGGTGTAACACACTGGAGCGATAGTTGTGTAGAGATGCTCGCTTCTCTGTAGTTTTCCGTCTATAGATACATCTCTCCACAGTTGATTTCTTCGATACCATCTTCCTTTGAAATGTATGAAAATATGATCCTTTTGATACACATGAATTTTCTCCATACATTTTTGATCAGATAATATCTGTCCCTTTAATTGTGTGTCTGTAATCCATAATTTTATTTGAAATGTACTCGTCGTAGTGTTTTTTATTTGTAAGTCCACAAAATTATACATAACCGTTGCTCCAGAAGCGAACGGAATAGTCCGTGCGGAATCAGGGAAGACATCCATCGAGTGATGATAGCGTTCAATTACCGTGAGTGGGGTATGGAGCATTAAAAAATGAAGTAAGTTTCCCAATTGACACAATCCTCCACCAATACCCTCAAAGATCTGACCATTTGACAAAAGCATACCATCTACATATCCACTACTTTTTGTTGGTTTACCGAGCGTCTCCCAAAATGAAAATGTTTGTCCAGGTTTGATTAATAGATTGTTTAGAGAATACAGAGCAGTTTTTAAGTTAGTAATCTTTTGAAGTTGCAACCTCATATCACTTTCTCCTAATTTTCGAAGCAACGGTGAAGAATGTCGAGCTGTGATGTATGGTAAAAGAGGAGTACTTTTTTCTCTTGCAATATATACAGTTTTGTTTTTTATCTTTTTTAAAATTCGATGAAGTCTAATGATGAGAGGTTTCATTAGTGGGAAACGAGCTGACAAAACCATCCTGTTTTGCTGAGTATCTATATACCTAGATACTTCATCTTGTAATTTCTGTGGTGACATCTCAATGTATTATATAATACATGCATCAAAATCTTTAACTCTATTACATTTAAGTAAATCCACAAACGGCGTGGTGCTTCGTGCTCCTGTATTTGTGCATTATCTGGTATTTTTATCCTATGCCTGTATGTGTAAGTTCTTTTTACGAAAAAGACGTGTTTAATAAGACATACTCGATAGTTCATTTAAGTTGACTCGGGGTGGGCAGTTTGTCATACTAAAAATGAAATACAATACTCTTTTGTAAATCACTTACTTTAAAATTTTTATATCGTGAAAAGATTTTTTACTTCATTAGGTTTTACTCGTCCCGCAGTACGCCTCTTAGTACTGTTTACGACGACAACACTCACTTCTTGTCAGAAAGAAAATTTGGTATCTTCGACAACAGTACACACAGAGCCCTCTATTCCAACACCACATACACGGACGACATATACTTCTGTGCCTGCACCTACAACAAGTACTAGTGTTAGTGCCTACAGCGCATACAGTTCTCCCTCAGTTATTCTCAACGGTTCTTCCGGTTCACACAACGGTGGATATATAAGGGCTAAAGTAGTATCTCAATCTGGTAATCAATTTGTCATACAGATCTCTAGGCAAAATGGCGCTGTATTTCCGAATGGCACTACAGCAAAATTACGCATGGGGAGTGTATCGTACACTACGCTCGCTACAGGGTCTGCATCCTCTGGTGCGACTACTATTAATATCACATTGCATGTATCTGTCGGCACAGGGTATGGAGTCCTCGACGTATTTCCTACAGTAAAAGTAGGGAGTACAAATTATTTTGCCGAACCAATAGTGATATATACGAGTCCAGCACACAATGTAGCAAAGTTTAATTATACGTATGTTAACTCATCTTCTATTAGTACACTCGGTACAATAAATGCTGTCAGTGTTAATGCATCGCAACCTGGTACAAATCTTAATTTTACTGGTACAAATTATTGGCAGTGCACAGAATTTTGTAAACGTTATTATAGCCAAGTTTATGGTATGAATTTTACGTATGGCAACGCTGGTACTTGGTGGAACAATGCTTCATCATATGGACTCTATGCTGTACCTGTTGGTCAACCACCACGTGTTGGTGACATATTAGAATTTTATAGACCCAATAATACAGCAGGTCAATTTGTTGCAGGACATGTGATGATAGTAAATGAAGTTAAATCAAATTCTATAATAGTTTCTCATCAAAACGGAGGAACAAACGCGCCACTCAGGCAGTCATTTTCAATTGTAGGCAATACTGTACCAAGCTCAGCTTTGAGTAGTTGGAGTGGGGCACTCTTTAAAGGATTTTTGAGGAAACCATAGTAGGAGTTCTTTTATTTTTAAAAAGCTCGGTCTATTGACCGAGCTTTTTTTGTTGATTAACAATGTCTGCTTTTTTGTAATTTTCTATTATATCTTCTAAACATTTAGAAGATTTATCAATGAACTCTTTTTGAATCTCAGGTGTTTTTTTGTAGGGTTTCATTTCCTGATATGTCTCTATTGTGGTGTCTACATAAAATAAATCATTGTATGTGTCTAAATCAGTACACGGAACATCACTCATGTGTTCTTGGAAAGCAATTCTAAAAATAAATTTATTTTCATATACTCCAAGCCCGACAATTTCTCTCACTTCTGGAATCATATTTGTTTTACCTTGCGCATCAATTTCAGGGTAAGTTCCTTTTTCTATGGGTGATGCAAATATGACAGTGTCCCAGTTTTCATGTGAGAATATTGAAATATCTTTATCCAGATAATTAGGAATCTTACGAAGGTTTGCTTTATGGATGTAGTTTATAACTGGACTCATGTCAGTGAGTTTTGAGGGAAAAGTAGCATCATGCCTTGTGTAATAAAAAACATAGTCATCTTTCGGGTCTTGGTATACCAGGATAGTTTCATTAAATAAATGCTTTCTGAGATCTAACTCAAATTTCATCTTCAGCAGATCTTTTTTTGCTATAATGATATTGCTTTCAGCAAAAAAGGCAATAACTATTACCAACAACAACCCAACGACCAACACTACCTTTTCTAGATTCTTTTTCATTCTTTAATACTAGCAACGAAACATGTAAATCACAAATTAAAGGTACGGCTCGTATCGAGTAGAATACTTCAACAAAATTACCGTGCATCTGTAACGTTACTCCACCTCTATCACCACAATCTCGGGTTTGTTTCCGATACGAAATGGCGAGAATGCTGTACCAAGCTCAGCTTTGAGTAGTTGGAGTGGGGCACTCTTTAAAGGATTTTTGAGGAAACCATAGTAGAAGTTCTTTTATTTTTAAAAAGCTCGGTCTATTGACCGAGCTTTTCTTATTGAGATTTTTCTAATCCTTCGTAAAAATTACGAGCTGTTTCGTAGTTTTTTTCTACATTTTCTGTACATTGTTTATTATTACGCATTAAGTAATCTTTCATACTTGAAGTCATTGTGTATGGTTTAGGAATTTGAGTAAAATTTCCATCGATGTCTATGGAATACAAAGAATCTTTAAAAGTTTCATGATAAAAGTCATCGCAATAAGTTTCAGTTTTGTAACCATGTATTCCTTTAGCTAAAATTAGTTTATTGCTATCCAAGCCAACGATCATGAGTTCTATGTTTTGTAATTCCATGATACTTTTTCCACTAATATCCGTATCTATCTGTCGTTCTTCTTTTGGAACATCAAAACTAAGAATTAATTTTAAATTACTTGGATAATAAACTAATGAATTATTCAAGTTTAAATAATTAGGAATATTACGTAAATCTACCTTGTACACTAAATGATTTATTGGGTATTTATTCAGAATAGGTCTTTCCAGACTAATAGGGTCATGAGCTACTAAATAAAAAATATAATCATCCTGAGGATCTTGTAGTGAGTAAATAGAACTGTTATTAGAACCAACTCCTGCATCTCTTTCAAACTTCATCCTAATCAAATCCCTCATCGACGGATAGGTTTCTTCAATATATTTTTTGTTCTTGAAGTCACTTTTTTCTTGCCCAGCAAAAAAGGCAATAACTATTACCAACAACAACCCAACGACCAACACTACCTTTTCTAGATTCTTTTTCATTCTTTAATACTAGCAACGAAACATGTAAATCACAAATTAAAGGTACGGCTCGTATCGAGTAGAATACTTCAACAAAATTACCGTGCATCTGTAACGTTACTCCACCTCTATCACCACAATCTCGGGTTTGTTTCCGATACGAAATGGCGAGAATGCTGTACCGATACCGCAGGTTGTTATGGTCGCTTGGTCGCCAAGCTGACGGACACCATACATTTTGTCACCATAGATTTTTTTGACAATGAGAGGAAATGGCCAGAATTGTCCGCAGTGAGTGTGACCAGAAACCACAAGCGATACTCCACTTTCAATCAGCGCATCATTATTTTTTGGGTCATGGAGCATTGCGATACTTGGAGTACTTGGGTCAAATCCTGTTTGTGCTAATCGAGCTTGCGTGGCGTCACTATTTTCCATTCCATAATTGATGCCAATAATCTGAGTACCATTTACAAAAAATTTTTCATCAATGAGTGCTTTGGTGAGATGTTTCATCACACCAATAAATTTTTCTGGTTCAACGTTATACCATTCATGATTACCCGGGGTATAAAACACGCCATACGTAGATTTAATTTTTTTAAATGGAGCACTGAATGTCTCGTAGGGGATTGCTGGCCCGTCGATCATATCTCCTGCCATCAGTACGAGGTCGGGATGTTGTTCATTGACGAGGGCTACGACTTTTTCTGTAAATTTTTCTCCACGTACAAGACCGAGATGTGTGTCTGAAAAAAGAACAATTTTTTTATTATGCCAGAGAGGGGAGAGGTTCGGAATGGTTACTTTCATGGTTGCCACGACAGGGTGTGACGCATTCCATACTGCATAGAGTGAAATACTTGTCACGCTGATAATGGTTACGTATGCAACGACAGAGAGGAGTGACGGGTCTGCGTGTTTAATAAAAAAGTAGAGCACACCAAGGACAAGCGATGCGCAGAAAATATAGAGTAAATTTCCAAACCAAATAACTGTTGTTGTGTATAAAATACTGTTGAGTTTTGAGTACGTGGTGGAGCCAACAAGATGAGTAATGATGAGGATAATAGGGAATAGGATCAAAAGCGCAATCACCATTTTGTACACTATGGGGTTTTTGAAAATTCCATACAGGCTCAGTACTTTAAATAGTACAAGACTGCACATTCCAATAAACAGTGTCAGCATAGAAACAAATATAAAAATTCTCATATGAATACTATATCACGAAGTAGGTTGTAGTTGTATCTAGACGGCGCGGTGTGTACAACACTTACCACTTGTTGCGTGGTGTGGTATACTCTATGCATGAAAGGTTTTTTAGTATTACTTTTGTTTGGAAGTATCGTCTTTGCTTTTTACTATGTTGCAGTACACGACACCAAACTCATTGGTCCTCAAATAGTGAAGATTTCAGAAACAGTGCAAGTTGCAACTGGAGTTAAAGAAAAAGTAACCGAAGATATTCATTGCGCACTTCATTTTCTGTCTCCCTTGCCTTCAAGTACTGTTTCCAAACCAATCACTATTGAGGTTATCGTCGATAATACAAAAGAGGATTGCCCGCTGTGGACTGTGTTTGAGGCTCAAGCGGGGACAGTGTCGTTGTACGATAAGTACGACAAACTCCTTACAACAACTATCCTTACTACAACAAGCGATTGGATGACTGAAAGTCCTGTTACGTATACAGCTACTCTCTCAGACTATTCATATGCTGGAGAGGCGCGCTTGGTATTTACCGCTGAAAATCCAAGTGGAGAAAAAGCAGAAACGAGTTTTATGAGTCTTACTATTGAATAAATATATATATGAAAAAAACCATCCTCCCATTTCACATTGTGCTTTTGGGGCAAATCGCGTCAGGCAAAGATACACAAGCAGATATTCTCAAGGAAAATTTTACACTGAGCCCTGTAGAGTCTGGTAAATATTGGCGCAAGATGATGACCGAAAAAAGCAAAGAAGGTGACATGCTCAGGAAGACAACAGAAAAAGGCCTGCCCGCCCCAGTCGTCCTGATGAAGAAATTCCTGATCGATCATATGTCCAAGATTCCCAAAAATAAAACGTTGTTGTTTGTTGGTAATCCGCGTCTGAAACCAGAAGCACAATTGCTTCATAAATTAATGACACAAAAAAAAGAAAACTATGTGGTCATCTATATGACCTTGCCTGACAAAGAAGTAGAAAAAAGAAGTTTACTGCGCGCCAGAAATGAAGCCGACCGAATTTATATAAAAAGACGCATTCTATGGCACAAAGAACAGGTGAGTAAAAGTGTTCTCTATTTCAAAGAACATGCTCCATTTGCTGTGGTTAATGGAAATCAACCTGTATTGAAAGTTTCTATCGCTATTCATAAAGCACTCCTCTCTTTTTTAAAAAAGATGTAACTGTGGTACCATGTACGTATGGCATCACATTTTATGCGCACTATCAGTATCCTCCTCCTCCTTGCATTTTTAGGTGTAGTGAGTATCTATCTGGTAGATTCATGCGATATCCAGAAACGTACGTGTAGTCTGGCATTTGACCCAGACTTCGACCTTCCTACAATTTTTTCTCAGATTATTGAGCGAGTTAAATAGGACAGAAATATCTCCATCGCTCAAAAAGTATCCGTTTTACTTTTTTTTATCTTTGTGGTATATATACAGTATAAGCCGAAGACAGTTGGTGGATAATCGTTAGATTATCCATAAATCCAGCCTAGGTAGAAATATCTCTCTGTACACCTAGTGTGCAAAAGAATTTCGGCTTTTTAACAAAAGGTCGATTTTTTTATTTAAAAAATATTTTTATGGCAATATCAAAACAAAAAAAAGCATCTCTGATCACTCAGGTTGGTGAAAAGGTACAAGATGCACAATCAATCGTCTTTGTTGGTTTCAAGAAGCTCTCTGTAAAAGAGACAATTGAACTTCGAAGAAGTTTGAGAGCTGAAAATGTTGGTTTTACTGTACTAAAGAAAACACTCTTGAAGCGTGTACTTACTTCATCTGGACACACTGGTGAATATCCAGACCTCCCTGGTGAAGTCGCGATTGCATATAGTGTTGATTTATTATCTCCTGCGCGTCTCGTGCACGAGTTTGGAAAAACACACAAGGATCAAGTAGTTATTTTGGGTGGAGTATTTGAAGGGAAGTATATGGACAAAGAGCAGATGACTGGCATTGCAACCATCCCTCCTCGAGAAGTGTTACTCTCTCAAATTGCATACTTACTCAAATCTCCTATTCAATCACTCGCAATTGGTATTTCAGAAGTAGCTAAAACAAAAGCCTAAGCTTTTAATTATAATTAATGGTTTCTCGTTTTCTAAAAATGTGAAACTAAAAACTAGAACATATTATGTCAAAATTTGATTCATTCCTTAATGATTTAGAAAATGCATCAGTACTTGAACTCAATGACTTGGTTAAGTCTATTGAAGAAAAGTTCGGTGTATCAGCCGCTGCAGTAGCAGCAGCTCCAGCAGCTGGAGGTGGTGCAGCAGCAGAAGAAAAAGATTCATTCACTGTAGTGCTTACTTCAGCTGGTGAACAAAAAATCGGTGTTATGAAAGTTGTTAAAGAAGCTCTCGCGCTTGGACTTAAAGAAGCAAAAGACCTCGTTGACGGCATTCCTTCAACATTGAAAGAAAATATAAAGAAAGACGAAGCAGAAGCATTGAAGAAATCTATCGAAGATGCAGGAGGAAAGGTTGAACTAAAATAGTTTACTATTTTATTCAACTTTTCCGGGAGTACTCGAAATGTCCCCACAGGACATTTCAGGGTGCAGGAGGAAAGCTAATACTACATGCCAAATCCTAAAATAGGAGGCACAAAAAGCAGGGCGACCTTTGGTCGCCCTGCTTTTTGTCATTCCGGATGAGGTGAATTGCTCTGCAAGAGAGTATACCCTGGGGTACTTGATCCGGAATCCAGGGATAGACACACAAGGACACTGGACCCCGGATCAAGTCCGGGGTGACAATACAAAAAAACATGATGGTAAAACAAACATAGGGCTTCCACTTGGCAAGCTTACCTCACAGCTTCTGGTAAATATCTACATGAATGAATTTGACCAATATATGAAGCATACACTCAAAACAGAGTACTATATCCGCTATGCTGATGATTTTGTTATACTCTCACATGACAAACAGTACTTAGAAAACACACGTATCTCTATTAATACGTTCCTCAGAGAGAAATTAAACCTCACCCTTCATCCAGACAAAGTCTTTATCAAAACCTATGCTTCAGGTGTAGACTTTCTCGGCTGGGTGCATTTTCCACACCATCGAGTACTTCGCACTGCGACGAAAAAGAGGATGTTCAAAAAACTCAAAGAGACACAAAAGAAAGAAGTGGAAGATTCGTACAGGGGGATGCTTGGGCATGGGGATAGCTATAAATTGAAAAATAAGCTGGATTTCGGATCATCCAGTAGACGATTTTGAGAAATCGAGTCCAGAATGATAAACATTTTTTTTTGTATTTTTTCGACTCAGCACTTTTTTATCATAGGAACAAACGAATACGAACGTTGCACAGCAAAAAATACTCTGTTTGAGCGAAGCGAGCCCCGAAGCTTTGTTCGGGGTCCCGACTTTACGTCGGGATTAGTATTTTTAGTGAGTACGAGTTTCGTGATTATTAAAAAAGTGCTGGTCGAGAGCGTTTTTGGTTACTTTTTGGCAGTTAAAAAGTAACATACACCCGTTGTTTCAGATGTTTTTTTGTTGTATACTATGTCCATGGAAACACTAGGGAAGCTATTCGGTTCTGTGCAACGCATAAAATTAATGCGTTTATTTTTGATGCATCCAGAAGTATCGTTGTCTTTTGAGGAGATTATCCAAAAGACAAAGATCAAAAAAGATATCCTCAAAAGAGATATTACTTGGCTTGTTGCATCGACCCTCATTAAAAAACAGAACAGAACAAGTAAAACAATCAAAAATACAAAAAAAATTACTCCAGTCTATGTGCTCAACCCTAAATGCACCTTTAAAGACGACCTGTACTCTATTCTTTCAACCAAGAACGAAAATTTACCCGATACTCTCAAAAAACGTTTCGGACCAGCAGGGACCCTCGAACTCCTTATTGCATCAGGGTTTTTTATGCAGGATTCGCAATCCCGCGTTGATTTGCTCGTCGTTGGTAAAAAACTAAAAAAACAAAAGATAGAAGAAGCAATCACCAAGCTCGAATCCGAGATTGGAAGGGAATTAACCTATGTTTTTTTTGAAACCGGAGATTTCCTCTATCGTGCTCATATGTATGACAAACTCATTCGTGATGTCGTTGATTTTCCGCATCTTCGCATACTCGACAAAAATATCCTTTCAAAAATACCCCACATGGCCTAGCGGGAGAGTGTACACGGAGTAGATTTTGGTAAAACACCTCATTTCTCCTTTTAGGTGTTGTCAAAACGCAATCAGGAGTTTTCCACAGGTTTCTTTGCAGTGCTTACTTCTTTTGTAGAAATTGCTATACTAAGTATAGAAAACTTTGCGCGTCGGCATAAAGTTTCAATTAATAAGTAACATCATATATTATGAATCAAAGCTGGGCAGATGTATTTACATCATCTCTTCAAAACGTGTGGCTTGGGTTTGCGAATTTTGTGCCAAATCTTCTTGTCGCACTTCTTGTATTTGTACTCGCATGGGTACTGGGGTCACTTTTAGGAAAAGCAGTAAAAGAGCTTTTCGCAACAATTAAACTCGACCGTCTTCTCGACAGTGTTGGGTTTGATGATTTGTCTAAAAAAGCAGGAGTTACTTTTTCCGCTTCTTCTTTCTTGGGTTGGATTGTACGATGGTTTATCATCATCGTTGGTCTCGTAGTCGCACTTGATGTGATTGGTCTCAGTGATCTTAACATGATATTAGTAACACTCGTTACTGGATTTCTTCCAAAAGTAGCAGTTGCAAGTATCATCTTGATCGCAGCAGCATATCTCGCACGATTTGTTTCAACTGTTGTTACTGTTGGTTCAAAAACAGTAGATGCAGGTCATCATTCAACAATGTTTGCAACTGTTGCAAAATATTCAATCTGGATATTTGCATTTATGCTCGCTCTCTCTCAACTAGGTATCGGACGAGAACTTTTTGGGACTCTCTTTACAGGACTTGTGTTGATGCTCGCACTCGCTGGTGGACTCGCATTTGGTCTCGGAGGAAAAGAACATGCATCACGTGTACTTGATAAAGTATCACGAGAAGTTTCAAGTAAATAATACTCGTTACGCAAAATAAAAAATCCCCATTGGGGATTTTTTATTTTACGTACCTGGCTTCAACTTCGTTCCAAACAAGCTCTGCAATATTTATTGGTTCTCCCTCATGAGGATCATGGTGTAAATTGATAAAGGGAAGAGAGTTACATTCTATGATACCCCACTTTTTATTTTCTGGATTAGTTCTTGGATCATCGATAATAAAGTCAAAACCAATGACCCCAGCATTTACACAAATAGCCGCTTTTTCAAGTTCTTGTATTAATAGAGGGTGCGTCTCTTTAAATAATTCTCGGCTATTTCCACCATATGAAAGACCGATTTTTTCACTGACGTCAATGGTCAGCCGAGCAGGCAGAATAGAGAGGGGAGTATAGCCAAGTCTGGTTAAAAATTCTTCCATCTTTGTGTCGATAGTTACAGACCGAATGTGATTGTCGGGCAGTGAGAGATTTTTTTGTTTAAGAAGTTCACTAATAGTGTGTACTCCTGTACCGGTAATTCGTGGTGGCATGCCTTCAAGCACGCCCACAAGTGTGTTATTGATACAGGTTCCTCGATAGACACTCCCAATGAGGTGTTCCTCGATGATTACAAAAAAACAGAGTTTTTTTGCCGATTGGTACGCTTTTTTGAAATCTTCTTCTGTATAAATAAATGTTGTCGTATGGCGCCCCCGAGAACCAATACGAGGTTTGATAATAACTGGTCCGCCGATTTGTTTAAATATGTGTAACGCTTGGGCATAATTCCACGCACTTCCACCGCGAGGTGTGGCGATATTTTTTTGAGCTAATTTCTTTTTTAAGATATTTTTGTCATCCATCCAGCCGTAACTCTCGATGTATCCGCATTTTGTTTGCGGAATACTTTCAAAGAAAAGAGTTTTTCCGCCTTTTATTTTTGCTGTGTAAAACTCGACAGGTCGCCCAAGAATGACGAGCTGTTTCATGGGGATATTTCGTTTTTGGGCTTCTTCCCAAATCACCTGCGCTCGTTTGGTTAATGCTTTTGACGAATCCGTATTCCATGAAATGAGATGCAGACTTTTGAGAATTGCCAGATATGGTTTGGTCGCGTACACAATGAATTGTCCGATTTTTTTGCCAAAAAAATTACCAACGAGGATGGTATCAAGTGGATACAATAAAATACTCGCAGTATTCCCAATAAGGGAAAAGAGGTGGTTTGTTGGGTTATTACCACATTCACTACAGCGTATTTTTTTAGTCTCTGTCATGTACGCATGATACCATATCTCGGACACTCTCGGGTACTGTGTTTTTTAGTGAGCGAGCGCAATAAAAATTATTTTCCCAGTGAAATTTTTCTTGAGTACACGAATCATTTCGTCTCGGGTTGCTCCAGTTGTCGTCACGTCGTCAATAATAATAAGCGGGTCAGTGTGTTGACCAAGCGTTTTGAGTGTATCTCTTGGAGAACAGGTATTGTGCATATGTTGTATACGTTCGGTGCGAGTCGTGTGTTCAACTTGTCGTTTCGTTGTGTTTTTGTGTATGCAATCCACGAGTAAGGTGCTTGGATAGGGCAGTGTTTTTTGTATCGCTTGTGTCAATAAAAGAGCATGATCAAAATCTCGCTTTTTCACGGTATCCCTCTGTGTTTTTGGAGTTGAAATATAGTACACGTGTGTTTGCGTGTCTGGAATAAGATAGAGGAGTTCTTGGTTGAGAGAAGACTTCAGGTAGTCAATAATGAGTTTCCGTAATTCACGATTATTTTTGTATTTCAGCTCCCATATAATTTTTGCAATTTTTTTATCCGCATAGTGAAAAAAGGTGAGCTGTGCGTATGCACCGATTTTTTGGATTCTCGGTACGATAGTAAGGTTGTGTAAACACGGATTACACAGGATGTCAGGACTTTTTTTACACACGACACACGCTTCTGGGAATAAGATTTTTTTTAAAAAATATTGTATACTAAACATAGATGTAGTATAGCTTAGTCATTAATTAATTTCACATGTCCAACCTATTAGAAGGGATCATAAAAGAAGCAAAAGGATTGTTCTCCTCTGAAAAGGTCTCAGAGAGTGTTATTGGTATTGATGTGGGGGTATCTGCTATAAAAATTATCCAACTAAAACGCAAAGGAGGCAAGGCCGTACTCGAGACATACGGAACACTTGCTCTTGGTCCATACCAACAGCAACCAGTCGGAGCGGTGACTAACTTAGCTGTTGCCGAAATTGTCCAAGCTCTTTCGGATATTATCCGAGAGGCTGGTGTCACTGTCTATGATGGAGGTGTTGCGATACCTTCAAACTCGAGCCTCTTATTTACATTACAACTTCCTGCAAATATTAGTGAAAAAGAATACCCTTCTATTGTACCGACAGAGGCACGTAAATTTATTCCAGTACCTATTTCAGAAGTGCTTCTCGACTACTGGGTAATTCCAAAAGAACAAGAATCAGTGTTTGATAAAAAAAATGATTTACACGCACCGGCAAAAACAGAGGTGCTTGCTGTGGCAATACACAATGATACTATTTCTCAATATAATGAAATTTTAAATAAAGCAAAAATTATCAACCCTATATTTGAGCTTGAGGTTTTTTCGGCTATTCGTTCAGTTATGGGTAACGATCTCGCGCCGACACTCTTTATTGATTTTGGTGCAGGGAAGACAAAACTCTCAATTATCGAATATGGCATTGTTCGGACATTCCATGTTGTCGGGCGTGGTGGAGTAGACATTACTCGAGCTATTTCACAATCCCTTGGCCTCTCTTTTCCTGATGCAGAAGAATTAAAACGCACCTATGGCCTGAGCAAAGATCCAGATGCGAAAAATATCGATGAAATTATTATGCTCTCTCTGAACTACATTTTTTCAGAAACAAGTAGCGTGATATTTGCGTATGAAAAAAGAAGCAACAAAACGATCACAAAGATTATCCTCTCTGGTGGGGGAGCATTGCTCAAAGGTGTACTTGAAGTTGCATCCGAACGTTTTACGGCTGAAGTCGTTGTAGCGCATCCATTTTCCAAAGTTACTGCGCCAGCGTTTTTAACCCCAGTACTTGATGCTATTGGTCCAGAATTTTCCGTCGCACTCGGTGTCGCTTTGCGTAAAATACAACAATAAGTGTGAGTAGCATGCTTTTCATTCATTACTATTTATATTAGAATATACATATGGACCAAACATTTCAAACAACGTCTTTCATTCCTAAAAAACCAATTGCTCAAGTCTCGTCAAAAGCGAGCACCGGAATGAGTATCTTCAATCTCGTAGCCGGTATACTTCTTGTGGGAACTCTCGTATTTTCTGGTCTAACGTATGTTTGGGAAAAACAGTTACTCAAAGAAGTAGAAAATTTACGCCAAATACTTAAAACTGCTCAGGATAAATTTGACCCATATGCAATTCAAAATTTACAACAATTAGACAGACGTATCAATACTGCTGAAAAAATACTCGACAACCATGTAACACTCTCTCCTATTTTATTAAATGTGCTCAATGTAAATACGTTAAAAAAAGTTCAATACACGCAGTTTACACACAATGTCAGTGGTACTGGAACAGGAGCGAAAATCCAAGTAAAATTGAAAGGCAAAGCTGAGTCTCTTCCGTATGTAGCCCTCCAGTCAAAAAAACTTGCCGAAAATCAGTATGTTCAAAACCCAATTTTTTCTGACATTGTAACAGCAAAAGACAATTCAGTCTCTTTCAATCTCATCTTCGATCTCTCCCCGATGCTTATTGTGTATTCAAATCTTATACATCGTTTGTCTCAAGGAGAGAACCCAACTGGGGAAGCTAGCCCGTCGAGCGTTCCTATTACAAATAATGTACCTAGTACGATAAACTAACATATGATTCAATTTATTTTACCTGTGTTCCTCATTCTCGCTTCAGTTGGTGTTTTTTTTGGTTTTACTAAGGCACAATTGGCGACTATCGATGGACTAAAAGCAGAAGTATCAGAATTTCAAAAAGCGGTTGACAATTCAAATCAACTCCTCAAGAGGCGTGATGAATTACTTTTCAAGAAGAATCAAATTCCACAAACAGACTTGGCCCGTTTGGGTATCCTCATGCCAGATGACGTCAACAGCACCAAGCTTATTTTAGAGATACAGAACCTTGCTACAAATATACACGGACTCAAATTTGAAAATCCAAAGTATGATCCAAGCAAAAAAGTAACCCCTGAAACAAAAACTCCAGCAACTACACCGGGTGACACTGCACCAGCCAAAGATACAAAAACCACTCTTGCTCCGAAAGACCTGACTCAATCAGCAAGAGATTTTGGTACATTCGAATTAGAATTTACCATTATAGGTCCGTATGAAAAATTCATTTCTTTTATTGAGGATCTCGAAAAAAGTTTGCGTGTCGTGGATATTCAGCAAGTTGAGATTTCACCAAAAGAAGGATTCAATCTTCAATATGTCGTTAAAGTACAAACCTACTGGTTAAAGAGTTAGCATATGAATAAAACTGTAAAAAAATTAGTTGTTGTTGGTCTAGTCCTGGTGATCGGGTTTTTTATCTATAGAACATTTGCACCCAAAGAACCCCCAGCCGCAGCTCCTCAAGCAAAAAACGGCCTCACTGTTGTCGACCCAACTTCAACTGCTGTGAAAAAAGAAAATATTGATAAGTTATTAAACGTTTTGTTGAGCATCAATACAATCCGATTATCTGATGCACTCTTTACACGAAATGATTTTACCTCACTCAAAGATTTTTCAATTTCAGAAGAAGAACAAAAACTTGATGATGCAACTGGAAGAAATAATCCGTTTTTGCCTATAGGAGATGAACCTCTAGGTCAAGTAGGAGGTACAACTCAGGGAACTACTACAACTACCGCCACGACAGTAACACCAACAATTAAAACCAATCCCGTCACGACAATGACACTCGCATCCGCACTCCTTGTCGGAGAAAATACCTACAGTGATTCACTTGAACAATATTTTGAATGGGGGAATGTTCCAAATCCACCATTTGGTAACAAAACGCCAGTAGTTGCAAAAGTTGGAAAAACGACCTATACGTACTCACTTACTGGTTTGACCCCAGATACGACATACTATTATCAGGCTGTTGTAAAAACCAAAAATGGAGCAATCGTACCAGGTACCGTACAATCATTTAAAACACCTAAGCTATAATCCATATGGAATTTTTACAGCACCTTTCAAGACTTGGTATCATCTCAAATGATGTCCTTGATACATTCATCAAAGAACTCAATGATAAACACAAAGGAGATACAGAGACACTCCTCATCGAAAAAGGTTTGACTATCGAGCAAATCTTGCGTCTCAAGAGTGATTTTTACGGTATTCCCTCAAAACACGTGGACCCACTCGCTATCTCTTTTGAAGTGTTGAAATATATTCCAGAAGAGTCTGCTCGCTACTATAAATGTGTTCCTCTTGCGGTGACAGACAACGTCCTTGAAGTAGGTATTGTTGATCCAGCAAATATTCAGGCAAATGATGCTTTGCAGTTTATTGTTGCAAAGATTGGTATGCCGTTTACCTATTTTCTGATTTCTCAGCAAAATTTCGACCAAATTTTTAAAAGCTATGACAACGTATCAGAAAATGTTGACGAAGCGCTTTCTGAATTTGCCACATCTGATTTTGTCTCAATTGACGATCCTTCTTTGTTGCGTAAGCAAAAAAAAGGGGAAGTCACTGGTGAAGAAAAAATCGTTGAAGATGCACCAATTATCAAAATCGTTTCTTCTATTTTGCGTGATGCGGTTACAAAAGACGCGTCCGATATCCACATCGAAAATTCAGGGAAAGATGTCCGCGTGCGTTTTAGACTCGATGGTGCACTCTCGACAGTGCTCACACTTCCACTGAACGTTTCTGCGGGAGTTATCGCTCGTATTAAAATTCTCGGTAAATTGAGACTCGATGAAAAACGAAAACCTCAAGATGGCGGATTTTCCGCACAGATTAATGGACGAAAAATTGATTTTCGTCTCTCAACATTTCCAACATACTATGGAGAAAAAGTCGTGATGCGTATCTTGGATGCTGAAAAAGGTGTAAAACCCCTCAGTTCACTACATTTTAGACCATCAACCACTGATGCCATCAACCTCGCTCTAAACAAACCATATGGAATCATTCTTATTACTGGACCAACTGGGTCTGGTAAATCAACCACACTCTTTTCGATGCTAAACGAAGTAGACCGAGATACAGAAAACGTTGTGTCTCTCGAAGACCCAGTAGAATACCACATGCCAGGTGTTTCTCAGTCACAGGTTCAGGCGGATATTGGGTATACCTTTGCGGCAGGATTGCGTTCTATTCTTCGTCAGGACCCAGATGTGATCATGGTGGGAGAAATTCGTGATGCTGAAACAGCCGGTTTGGCTATTCAAGCAGCACTTAC
>CAZMGK010000004.1:46918-63444 GCA_964565825.1 uncultured Candidatus Saccharibacteria bacterium
AGGACACATTGTGTTTTCTACACTTCACACGAACACCGCAACTGGTGCGATTCCGCGTTTGATTGACATGGGAGTCGATCCGTATTTGATTGCTCCGACACTGACTCTTGCCCTCGCTCAGCGTCTTGTTCGTACGTTTGCGCCAGGCCCTAAAAAAGAAATTCCTATAGATGAAGCAACTCGTACAATTATCACAAAGCAATTTGCTGATTTACCCGAAGAAGTACTCAAGCTGATTCCTCTCGATTCACCATGCACCTATGCACCTATTCCAAGTAAAGAATTTCCGTCCGGAATGAAAGGGCGTATGGCTGTTGTTGAGGCACTCACTATCGACAAAGACATAGAGCGTGTGATTCTCAAAAATCCAGTTGAACCAGAGATCTACAAATTGGCTCGCTCTAAAGGCATGACGACACTTCGTGAGGATGCTATCATCAAAGCGCTTTCTGGTCTGACTACAATACAAGAAGCGTACGGGGTGTAGTAACGTACTGGGTGAGTATGAGAATAAGGTAAAATACACAGTGGCGCAGACCTTCGGTCTGCGCCACTGAATATTGAACAAGTATTTCAATACTTGTCAAACTTGATTTAAGGGGGGGGGCAATTTGGTATACTTCGTGCAAAATTACTTAACAATATAAAGACACTTATGAGTATAGAATCATCCGCTTGTGCGCGTACATTCAAAGCACTATTGAAATATAAACAAATTTTTTAAAAAAAGATAAAATAAAATCATGAAAACATATTATAAAAATAAAATAAAATATGCAGTAGCATTGTCTGTTGCAATCATTGCGGTATTGGTTGTGTCGTGCAATAAACACGCACCGAGCAGTGGAGAAAGAGATATTTCTTCCACAGCTAAAGCAGTTATCAGTGAAGCATCTAAAAATGCTATCTATGATCTGATCCAAAAAGATTTAACGTATGAATACACGTTACTTTCTACCCATAACAATCAGAAAGAAAACGATCGCATCATAGCCGAGATGAAAAAAAACTATGCCAAGCAAAGTGTGGCAGAAGCAGATATTCTAAGAACGGTGGATAGGAAAGAAGGATTGTACGGACATGATTTTAGGTATCATGATGCTACTGGAACATTAAATAAACAGCACTCTACAATTCAAGCAGAAGGTGACTACTATCATGTATATATTGTAGCTACTATATATATGCCTACAGGGGAGATCAGTGATGACGGTGAAGAAATTATAACTCAAGGGGGTGAAGATTTTGATTATACAATTATTGACTCTAATGGAACATATTTTATCCATGCTAAACATAAGAGAGAAATAGGAGAGAAAAACATAGAACCTAGTAACCCAGTTTCATTCTTACCAGATCCGCTAGGCGACAATCCAGGCAAGAAAACCCGCGGATCATACTCTAAAGTTGCATCTGTAAATTTTGCTAATTCTTATTATCTTACACCTCCTTCATCAGGATATTATAACTACACATATTCTGGTGGTGACTGTACCAATTTTCTCTCTCATTGTTTAAAAACAGGAGGATGGTCACAAGTCGCAAACTGGCATTGGAGTAGTAATGGATCTTCATGCAACAGCATGTCTTGTCCTCGGAGTCCAGGTTGGACTGGTGCATATGCATTCTATCAGTACATCACTGGTGTTGGGTCTGGACGTGTGATAGCACAGTTTGCTGATCTTGTTGTTCCATATTCAAGTAGTTCGACTGCATTTATAAACTCGTTTAAGAATACTGCGTATTATCTAAATAAAGGTGACATTATTCAAATGGCTTCGACTACTAATAAGTCTAGTGTGTATCACAGCACTCTTGTGACAGATAAACAGTCATCCAGCCTCAAAGTATATGTTGCTTATAGAAGTAATGGTGTTACTCCAGTAAATCACAAATATATTGGAGATCTTGGCTCAGGTGCATACCTACAAGGTTTTAAAGTTAAAGCGACATACTAAATACAATATAAAATATAAAAACCACAGTCATTTGATTGTGGTTTTTTTGATGTAAGCAATACTGGTCTAGTGTCGCCAGTACAGTACGGGATGAGTATAAGAATAAGGTAAATACAAGAGGCGCACCCAAAGGGTGCGCCTCTTGTATTTTTTTGAATCCCTACTTCTTATACTAACTCCTTACACTACTCTACTTTATTCCCCAGCACTCGTGACTTGTATTTGGTCAAAACGTTTTCGTATTTCCTTCAGGATTTCATCGGTCACTTTTTTATTTTCTTTCAAAAATGTTCGACTTGCATCATATCCACGACCAAGTTTCACTTCTTTTTCTTCTGCACCTTTTTTATTATCGTCTGGTCTGACATACGTGTATGATGATCCGGATTTTGTGACGAGATTGAGTTTCTCTCCAAGGGCTAAAATTTCACCTTCAAGTGATATTCCTTCACCGTAGATAATATCAAATTCAGTTTGCTTGAATGGCGCAGCCACTTTATTTTTGACGACTTTGACACGAGTACGGCCACCGACTACTTCTTCTCCTTTTTTAATCTGAGCAATACGGCGAATATCAAGACGGACTGATGTATAAAATTTAAGCGCTTTTCCCCCAGGGGTTGTTTCTGGATTTCCAAACATGACACCAATCTGCATGCGGATTTGGTTGATAAAGATAACGAGCGTGCCAGAACGTGCGACAAGCGCAGTCAGCTTTCGAAGTGCTTGAGACATCAGACGTGCTTGTTTTCCAACGTGATGCGCTCCCATATCTCCCTCAATTTCGTCTTTTGGTGTGAGTGCTGCGACAGAGTCAATCACAATCACTGCGATTTTTCCTGAACGCACGAGTGTTTCTGTGATTTCAAGACCTTGCTCACCAGTGTCAGGCTGTGAAATAAGGAGTTCGTTGATATTCACCCCAAGGTTTTTAGCGTACTCTGGATCCATTGCATGCTCTGCATCAATATATGCACATACACCGCCTTGTTTTTGAGCTTCAGCAACAATATGAAGAGCGAGTGTTGTCTTTCCAGATGACTCTGGTCCAAATATTTCAACGATACGTCCACGAGGGACACCTCCAATACCAAGCGCCATATCAAGACCAAGTGACCCTGTTGGTATAACACCAATATCTACTTTTGGTGAATCACCAAGTTTCATAATAGCCCCCTCACCAAATTTTGTTTGAATTGATTTAATTGTGTCCTCAATAGGAGAACTCGTTGTCTTTTCTACTTTCTCTTTTTTTGCTTTTAGTGCCATATAGTCTCTTATTTTTGAGCTGTTTTAATCCCAAGCTCGTTATTATAAACAAATGAATATGTCTTCTCTTGTGAATTACCAAAGATGTCTTTTGTCTCAAGTGTGACGATGTTGAGACCCGGAAGGGGACTAAAGTCATACTTAAAATCTCCAAGAGTACTCACACGCGTCTCGTCACCATTGATGCGAATCTGTTTGCTATACTGTGCATTACCGACAACTGCCATGCGAGTGCTACTTTCCTGTGTCATTGTAAAAGAAAATGGAGAGCCAAAAAAAATGTCACTTGCTCGTGTGAATCCATAGATCACAAAAAAACTAATGATAGAAATAGTAATGATTTTTATCTTCATATGCTCTCCAAAGTATATCATAAGTATTCGTTTATT
The DNA here is from genome assembly GCA_964565825.1 of uncultured Candidatus Saccharibacteria bacterium. Taxonomy (GTDB): domain Bacteria; phylum Patescibacteriota; class Minisyncoccia; order Phycocordibacterales; family UBA9973; genus CAZEPT01. Next base: position 50,535 of record CAZMGK010000004.1, read on the forward strand.
TACAAAGAAAAATAGGGGTTTTAACCCCTATTTTTCTTTGTAAATCTGTGTTCTAGTGTGTATTTTTATGCAGTGTCACCATCTCCCATATCTTCTTCCGGAGCAGCTCCTTTTTGTAACACCTCACGAGGTTTGGAGCCATTTCCAGGACCCACGACACCACGTTCTTCCATCATATCAATCAGTCTCGCTGCTCGTGCATATCCAACACCAAGCTTTCTCTGCAAAAATGAAGTAGATGCTTTTCCTGTTTCAATCACTGTTTGCTTTGCGTCTTCATACAGATCATCGTCATCATTTCCGTCAACGTTTGCACTAAATACTCCTTCTGTGTTGCCGAGTGCGCCAGGGGAGAGGTTTATTTCATCGGTAACGTAGTCATTGTTGTGCTTGATAAACGTTACGATATTTTTCACTTCACTTTCGGTAATATACGCACATTGGATACGTTCCGGACTAGACATTTCACCAGATGAATAGAGCATGTCTCCCGCGCCAAGCAATTTTTCTGCTCCAGGTTGGTCAATAATCGTTCGAGAGTCAATCTGACTAGCTACCTGCAGTGCAACTCTGGCCGGAATATTTGCCTTAATAAGCCCCGTAATCACATTCACACTTGGGCGTTGCGTCGAGAGAATCAGGTGAATTCCCACAGCTCGAGACATTTGAGCCAACCGCACAATCCCACTTTCGAGTTCTCGTGGATATGCTTGCATGATATCAGCCAATTCGTCAATAATAACCACAATATACGGCATTTTTTCTGTTTCCGTGTCACCAGTTTTTCTTTTAGCGTAGATATTTTCATGATACGAAGCAATGTCTCGTACTTTGTTTTGCTCAAGAATGTCATATCTTCGGTCCATTTCTTTTGCTGCCCATTTCAAAGCCATAATCGTTTTCTTTGAGTCGGTAATAACAGGTGTGAGCAAGTGGGGGATACCATTGTACATCGTGAGTTCAACCCGTTTTGGGTCGACAAAGATAAACTTGAGATCCTCAGGTGTATTTCGGTAGAGAAGTGATGTGATAATCGCATGCACCGTGACAGATTTTCCAGATCCTGTTGCACCGGCAATGAGGGCATGGGGCATTTTTGCCAAATTAGCAAAACGAGCTTTTCCGGCAATATTTTTTCCAAGCGCAACCAAGAGTGGTTTTGGATCATTAACAAATAGTGCATCCGACATAAGCGTCGAGAACCCAATGATCGATTTTGTACGATTTGGTATTTCTATCCCAACGAGAGATTTACCGGGGATAGGAGCTTCTATACGTATTGGGTGTGCAGCAAGCGCAAGGGCCAAGTCACTTTGTAGTGATACGATTCGAGATAATTTTACCCCTTCAGCTGGTTTCAGGGCATATCTCGTAACGGTAGGACCAACAGTGATTTCATCCATTTCTACTTCGATACCAAAGTTTTGCAGCGTCCGTTTAATGATATTCGCATTTGCCTTAATATCACCAGTATTTGGTTTACCTTGATCGCGAGACAAGAGGGCAATAGGAGGGAAAACGTATGAACTCTCTTCTTTCTTTTTTGGTTTTGGGGTTGGGATGTTTTCTTCTCGAGGTGTGACATCTTGGACCATTTTAGAAGGAGTCTTTTTTGGTTTCATGTCCATGTCTTTTGGAGTATTGTCTTCATACACATCCTCCGTCTCTTCGGGAAGAGAGAGCTGATGAACGGATTCTTTTCCAAAAGAGAAACCTCGAGTAAATACATGAGAGAAAAAGAGCTTCATTTTTTCGAGCCACAGTGTTACATTCGGACGGCTGTTCAAGAGGAGCATGAATGAGGCAATCAACCCGATACTCAAGATAGAAATAGTTCCGATGACGCCAAACAGTTTTGAAAATACCGAGACAGTGATATCTCCCAAAAATCCTCCCTGATGGGTAAAGATTGAAAGATTATTGAGACCCAAGAGTGTGACCAATAGAAGCATACTTCCGCTTGTGAGTCGCACACCAGGGAGAACACTTTTCCTTTTGATGAGTCTAAATGAGAAATAGATAAAGATAAAAGGAATAACAAAGTACAAAAATCCGAAAACATATTTGAATGCATTTTTCAGTGCTTCACCGACCAGTCCTCCAGCATGGAACATGCCGAGGATAGAGAGTATTCCGATAATAAAAAAAATCAGAATGCTGATAATTCTTCTTGTCTCTGGATTCATTCCGTTTCGAATCATTTTGGGAATTGGGGCATCGTCGACATCGTCTTTTGTTTTTTTAATTTTTTTTTGGCTCATCCGTTCAAATTTTTGTACATAGGGCGGTCTTGTACATGTGCCCCAAACAGTATGTAAAAAATGTTAGCTTATAATTCTCGACAAATCCGAAGCGTCAACAACAGGCGGATTTATGTGTCTGTCTAGTATATCATATTTTCACACTTGAGACTTGATCGAAGTTGTCACTATGTGAGGTCCAAAATACCTCCTGTGGAAAACTTTTGTGATGCCACTCTTCTTCTCTGAAGAGGGAAGTATGTGTACCTGTACGCGGGGGTTGGCAAAGCTCAAAGCTTTGCCAACCCCCGCGTACCCCAAACTTTACTTTTTCTATCGGACATGTATAATAGACCAATAAATATGTCGTATAGAATGTCCGATAAGAACGAGGGAGCTTCTCCCTCTCCTAGCCAGGAGAGGGCGGGGGGTGAGGTTGAATTCTATCCGACATTTTAAAATAATCATTTTAGTCTAAAAGACATTCATGCAAGAACGTAATCAAAAAAATAAAGAAATATATACCTCATTTGAGAATATGTTTCAGAAAATGTCCGATAAGGCCGATAGGATTTATTACGCAATTTTTCTCTTAACCACATACGTGTCGCATAGAAATCTCAATGAACGACTCCAATATCTCGGTGTTGATTTTCTAGAAATGTCCTATATGTTCCACCCTCGAGAACGTGAACACTATGGTCATGTCTACTCTGAAATTTCATTTGTCCTTAAAGAACTCAAATCTTTGACGAGCGGTATCGTTGTTCAGGGTATTCTCAGCGCTGAAAGCAAACAGCTTTTTGATACAGAAATCGATCATTTCTTAAGCACACTCAGTACCTATGTAGCAGAAGTAAATACACACTATGCCAAAGAACACGGTATTGTTTCTCCATTATTTGATCAAGATTTTTTTGGTGACAACTTGGACTTTTTGGGTCTCGCTTCTTCTTCTCTCCAATCACGCACCGAAGACGAACCTCTTAAGACTTCTGGGAAGGACCTCAACTCTCTGACCTCAAAATTTTCCGGGAAGGACCTCGGCTCTCTGAGGTCGTTTCCAGAAAACAGTAAAGATCCTCAAAAAATGTCCGATAGAATGTCCGATAAGAACGACAAAGACTTAGGATCTCCGAAGTCTTTTCCGGAGATAAAGAAGTTGAATTCTATCCGACATTCCTCAGACAATTCTCAGAACAAAACGACAAATTCTATCGGACATTCTAAAGGACATAAAAATGTCATCGATAAAGACAATCGTAAAAAAGTCATACTACGATACATACAATCAAAGGCAGATGTACGTCTATCGGACATTTTAATCTTTGTCGGTAACTGTAGCGAGAAGACAATTCAACGAGAACTCAACGACCTCATTGAAGGTGGTTTCATCCGCAAACAAGGCGAACGCCGATGGTCCAGATACTTTTTTCTAAAGGACATTGAGTAGTGATTTCCCCTCCACTGGAGGGGTGCCCAACGGGCGGGGTGGTATCTCAAACATGTCTCTATACAGACCACCCTGTCACTTCGTGCCACCCCTCCATAGAGGGGAATAATGCATCTGCATCCGAGCCTGTATTTTTTGTAATATTCCTCCATCTACCCCGTCTGTACCTATGTAATCACGTATTGCATTTATATGTGTAATATGAGATTATAGATAAGTAGTTGATGTATAGTACAGAGCTCAAAAGAGCTTCCGTAAAATACAAAAACTACGCGTACAATAGTTACATATTTTACGTTCGAACATTAACAACAAAATAGGCATAGCGTATTGATACCGAGTATTCTATGTTCTTCTGATACGTTTTTAGTGAGTATGAAATCACATTTCATACGTTTCGAATTACAAGCATGTATATATCGTACAATAGTTTCGATCGACATAATTTAGGACAAAATAAATATGTGTCACAGATCGGACCTTGTCGACAAGGTAGAGAATTCTACCAAAACTTTTCATGATGTGAAAAATAATTTTTATAAATCACATCTTGAAATGAGTGTGTTAACTCACACGCGCACACCACAATTGCACACAAGTCGAAAGCAATTTTAAGTGCGTCTTTATAAATATGAGTAAAAATTTTAAATTAACTCTCGCGTCAATGTTTGTCGCTGCATTTGCTCTTACAGCAACTACAGCTTCAGCTGCATTTACACGAGATCTTACAGTTGGTTCTTATGGAGCTGACGTAAAAGAACTTCAAGTCTTCTTGAACTCTTGTCCTACTACAGCTCTTGCTGTAACTATGGGATCAGCAGGTTCAACGGGATACGAATCAATGACTTTTGGACCAGCTACAGCAAATGCTGTTAAAGCTTTCCAAATGAGTAAAGGTGTAAACGCGACTGGTTACTTTGGACCAATGTCACGTGCAGCAGCAGCTATGGGTAACTGTACAACTACAACAAGTACTACTACAACTACCACAACTACTACTGGAACAGGAACTCTCGTAGCTGGATGTACTTCAACTACTGGATTTAGTACAACAACTGGAGCATCATGTGCTACAGCTACTACTACTCTTCCAGCTGGATGTACAACAGCTTCTGGATTTAGTTCAACAACTGGAGCATCATGTGCTACAGGAACTACAACTACTACTACAACTACAACAACTGGAACTCTTTCAGGTGAAGGTTCAGTAAAAGATTTTTCAACTGCTTCAGCTGAAGAATCAGATTTTTCTGAAGGACAAGATAAAGTAGAGCTTGTTGCTTTTGATGTAGAGCTCGAAGATGATGGATCTCTCAAAATGGATCGTCTTGATCTTTATATGGAGCAAACAGCAACTGCTTCATCAAAACCTTGGGATTACTTCTCTAAGGCATACGTAATGGTTGATGGTACAGAAGTTGCATCTATGGATGTAGATTCTTCATCAGATTGGACAAAAACAGTCAATGGTGGAACAGATGATATTCTTGCTACGAATACTGATCAAGAATACCGTGTTCGTTTTTCTGGTATGAATGCAATGCTTGCAAATGATGAAACAGCAAAAGTTAGAATTGCTTTTGATATCGTAAGTAGTCTTGATTCAGATGATGAAGATGCAGTTTGGTACTTTGGTACAGCTACTGATTCATTCCGTTTCACTGATGGAACTGGATTTGTATTTACTGATGGTGAAGGTCTAGAAGATAACTTCGGAGCTGATACAGCAGAAGAAGCAGCAATCAAGATCACAAATTCAAATAGTAATCCAAAAGCAGCTTCTATCGAAGTTGATGATTCAACAGATACTACTGGTGTAGTTGTTGGTGTTTCTAAGATTGAAGAAACAGAAGACGTTGATGTAAACATCACAGAAATGACTGTTACATTTACAACTTCAGATACAATTACTGATGTTGTTAAAAAAGTATATCTATATGATGGTTCAACAAAAATTGGTGAAGAATCAGTTTCTGGTCTTACTGTAACCTTTGATAATCTTGACTACGATCTTAGTGGTGATTCTAAAAAGGATATCACTGTTAAAGTAGACTTTGATGACACAAACAATGCTGTACGTTATCCAAATGGAACAACAGTATCAGTTTCAGCTATGAATATTACTGAAATGACTGACGAAAATGACAACGATGAAGGAGACATAAGTATTACAACAAACTCATTTGTTGGTAAAACTCATGAACTTCGCACAGAAGGTATCAAAGTAGAATTTGTTTCTGTTTCAGCTACTGAAACATTTACAGCTGATGATACAGGTGAGGAAGATCAAGGTCAGTTCAAGGTAACCTTCAAAGTCACTGCTTTTGGTGATAATGATCTTTACCTCGATCGTTCTTGTGAAGCAGGTGGTGGTGATGTAGCTGCTCAAGGGACAGAATACAATCTTACCAACGCTGGTTCAGCAACAGCAACATGTGTGCTTACTTCAGCCTCATCTGATACAGATGATGTAGTATCTGTATTCCAAGTTGAAAATGATACTACACGTACATTTACATTTACTGTCAATGCAACTGCGACAGCAACTGCATTCCAAGAAATGTCTATTGAGTCATTTAACTGGGGTACAGCAGCAGCTGACACAAATGCAAATTACTACACATTTAATCTTGATGATTTCAAGACTGATGCGTTGAATCTTGCGGTTTTGTAGTCTCTCAGTTTCTCGATTCTTAAATCGTACCAAAAAACCACCCATTTGGGTGGTTTTTTGTTTACCAACTATTAGGGGTCACTAAATATTGATATTAGGGGTCAGACCCCTAAAAAGGCAAAAATTTATTGTATAATATAGTACGCTGTAGTATACTTTTACTATGCCTAGATTACACCGTGTAGATGTTGGTGGAAATTATTATCATGTCCTAAATCGAGCTAATGCTCGACTCCAGATTTTTTTCAATGAAGACGATTACGTTCTTTTTGAGGGGATTCTTGAAGAGGCGTGTGAAATATTTCAAATTGAATTACTCTCCTATGCTGTTATGCCGAACCACTTTCACCTTGTTCTGAAAACTCAGGTAGATGGAAGTATGGGTCTCTTTATGAAATGGTTGACTCAAACTCATACAAGTCATTGGCACAAGAAAAATAAAACAATCGGAACAGGAAGCTTGTATCAGGGGAGATATAAATCATTCATTATTCAAGAAGATGGTCACCTATTTACAGTTATTCGTTATGTTGAGCGTAACCCTCTGACTGCAAACCTAGTTCAGAATCTTTTGAATTGGCAGTATTCTTCTTTTTGGAGAAGAGAAAAGGGGACAAATCAACAGAAGAAATTTTTAGCTTCTTGGCCTATAGATATACCAGAGAATTATGGGATGGTTTTGCATCAAGCACTTTCTTTAAAAGAAATCGAGAAGCTAGAGCAATCAGAAGAAAGAAGTGTGCCGTATGGTGACGAGGCGTACATCCTAGATACACAGGAAAAATATGGTATACATATCCCTACGAGAGTACGAAGTAAAAAGTAGTATATATTATACAATAAAATTTGCCCTTTTTAGGGGTCTGACCCCTAGTTCCCTAGTTGCAAGTTTTTGGTATATATGGTTTAATGGTTTCAAAGGGATTTTCCTTGAAACTTTAAACAAATATCATGAAAAAGCTAATTTCACTGTTCACCCTATGCTTTTTTTGCATAGTAGGATTTTTTGCTTGTCAAAAATCAACAGTACTAACACCCGAAGATCAAAACCCGCGCAAGCGAAGTTCAGGTTTTTATAATGCACCTGATATGATACTGCCACAAACACCTGCTGATTCTTTGTATTTAACACAGAGTATTAATAACTTTGTCCCATTTATTGGTGATAAACTATTCTTGCCCGTGTATTCACTTAATTCTTTTGATATAAAGCATCTTCTGAAGATATCAGGTGGATACACCATTGCATTGTATAATGCACTGTATGATAGTGGTGATTATTCTGAAACCAACAAAGCATATGTGGTTGTTCCCGTAAGTAGTACAAATCATACGATTATGTCACATGCGCTTTTGTTTAATGCGAATGGTACCAGTGGTCCGGTAAGTCCATCTACAGCAATGAATCTCATAAACAACTATTCTCTGCATGAGAATAGAGATGAAATACGGGGTATATTTTTTCCTCGTAATGCAGTAGATATTCTGACTGAGAATAGCGATACGCAGTCTCTTGTGTATCATGGTATGAGTAGTGCGCGAAACATTGTTATTTCTACCGTAAATGGTTCTAGTGTAACACCTCGTGGATTTTTGACTGACAGGAGAATCTGTCCTAATAACTGCGATTTTTACTAGCACTCTAGCACTCACCGTACGTATAAAAACCCTCTTTTTGAGGGTTTTTTTCTTTTCTTATTTTTCTGCTATACTGAGCTATATGAAAAAAATAAAAGAAATAATATTGGATATACAATTGCACATGATGCAAAACAAAAAAGCTTGGATTATGGGTATTTCTATGGTTGTAGGCTTACTTATTATTGGTATTATTATAGGATACGCGAAAAATCACCCAACTAAAAAGTATACTGCAGATGGTATAGAGATTTGTGCAAAAGGGGATATGTTCAATCTAACAGACGGCAAGCCTTGCCCTGGTGTAAAAATAGAGCCACCGGTTGAATGTGCCCCAGGTGACAAATACAGTATTATGACAGGGGAGCCATGTCCTTCAGATATCGATGCACCAACAGAAATAGAAGCTTCAAAAACACAAGAATTGAGTGCCGAAACAACAACAGCACCTATTGCAACAGTAGAAGCAATTCCAGTTGTGGCGGAAGTTACCACCAAACCAGCTGGTCCAAAATCAGGCTACCAGAAAGCCATTGAAGAAAACGTAGGGAAAGTACTGAGTTTCGATGATATGTGCGCTTCAGACCCAAAAGAACTCACCGTAGCTAAAAATACCCTTGTCGTCATGGCAAATAACGGAACAAAGTCGCACACCCTTGGGCTTAATGGTAAATCAACACCCCTTCAGTCAAAACACTATGATTTGATGTGTGTGGGTGGGGCAGGTTCATACACGGCAACATGTGACGGCGCAAATGCTGGAACGGTGGTGGTGAAGTAGTAAATAGATAGTAAAAATAGAGAGTACGTCAAAATGCAAAATGCGGGGCGGCCGAAGGCCGCCCCGCATTTTGCATTCCCCGTATCATATGCTATAGTAAACCTGTTTCAAGACGAGTTCTTGAAACACTATTTTTGCACAATCCACGTATCTCCTTTTGTCTTTATGTAATAGGCTCGCAAGAGTCTGTACTGTCAAAAGAAAATACATGCGACATTTGCAAAGCATTATAAGAAATAGATAGTATTTCGCGTGATGTGCGTTTTTTGTGTTATAAAAATGCATCCTTATTCGAAACTCTATCGTTCAAACGAAAAAAAATGGCAAAGACATCAACATTCGTGAGATCACAGAAGACTCCTAAGTTTTCATCAAGAGCAAAAAATCGCTGCTTCCGTTGTGGAAGAGGACACGCATTCATGCGTGACTTTGGCATTTGTCGAATTTGCTTCCGAGAACTTGCAAACGAGGGAAAAATCCCAGGAGTTCGTAAGTCAAGCTGGTAATATGGATACACTCGCAAACATGCTCGTGATGATAAAAAATGCATCACAAAGAGGACATATGACAGTAACTGTGCCTCACTCAAAATTAAAAGAAGCGGTAGCAAATTGTCTCAAAGCTCATGGATTTGTAAAATCTATCGAAACAAAGACAAGAAAAGGATTTCAAGTATTAGAACTTGGTCTTATTTATGATGAAAATGGTAAAGCAAAAGTACACGATGTTACAAGACTCTCAAAGTCTTCAAAAAGAGTGTACCTCGGTTACCGAGATATTTCTTCATTTAAATACGGACAAGGATTGTATGTTCTCTCTACACCAAAGGGAATCATGACAGACAAAGAAGCTCGAAAAGAAGTGGTCGGTGGTGAAGTATTATTCTCTATTTGGTAAGCTACAGTTATTTTTATGTCAAGATTAGGAAAACAAATATTAACCCTCCCCGCTGGTGTAACACTCGTGAACACAAATGATGTGATCACCGTGAAAGGACCAAAAGGTGAACTCACAAAAACATTTTTACCTCATGTGGCTATCACCATAGAAGGTATGGATGTTACTTTTGCACCAAAAAAAGATGATCTCTTTTCACGTGCACTTTGGGGAACATACGCATCACACGTCCGCAATATGGTAACCGGAGTAACTACTGGTTTCACTCGAAAACTTATACTCGAAGGAGTTGGTTTCAAAAGTGAAGTCAAAGGTACAAACCTCGACCTCGCACTTGGATTTACACACCCTTTTTCTTTTCCAGTACCCGAAGGAATAACAGTTACATCAGAAAAAAAAAACATTACTATCCCTGGAATTGATAAAGAAGCAGTCGGTCAATTCGCAGCAAAAGTTCGCGCACTTAAAAAACCAGAACCGTACAAAGGTAAAGGATTCCGTTATGATGGAGAAGTGATTCGTCGAAAACAAGGTAAAAAAGCTTCATAGTATATGGCAACAGCAACAAAAAATGAAAAGCGAAACCGCTTAAAAAGAAAAATTCGATCAACTGTTTCTGGTACAGAAACAAAACCTCGTTTGTCTGTCTATCGTTCCAATGTCTGTATTTATGCACAGCTTATAGACGATGTGACACAAAAAACAATTGCAAGCGCAAGTGATGTCACCCTTAAAAAAGGTACAAAAATGGAGCGTGCAGTTGCTATCGGTAAAAAAATTGCCGAAGTCGCACAAGCTCACAATATCAAAACAGTAGTGTTTGATAGAAATGGATTCAAATATAGTGGTCGTATTAAAACACTTGCCGACAGTGCGCGTGAGGCAGGTTTAACATTCTAAAAATTTATGTCAGAAGAACAAGAAAAAAATAATGAACAAGAAGTAGTTGTTGAACCGACTGAGACAGTTGAAACAGAAAGTGCTACTCCTGTAGCTGTGACCTCAGAGGCAAGTACTACAACTACCCCAACACCTTCTGTCGCACGTGCACCACAAGGTGCTCGACCAATCTCTTCTCGTGGGGCTCATTCTCCTCGATTCGGAGCGAATGCTGGTGTAGGAGCGGGTGCAAGTGCAGCTCGGTCAAATTTCAAACGCCCATTTAAACCAGGTGAAAAAGGTCCAGATGGAAAACCACTTCGTCGCCCAGGAGGTGATCGAAATGGTCGTCGTGGTACTTTTGAAATGACTCGCCCAGAATTTGAACAAAAAATTCTCTCTATTCGTCGTGTTGTGCGTGTTGTTTCAGGTGGACGTCGTCTCTCATTTGCTGTCTCAATGATTATTGGAGACAAGAAAGGCTCTATTGGTGTTGGTACAGGAAAATCAATTGACACATCACTCGCAATCGGAAAAGCTCTCAAAGATGCAAAGAAAAATCTCGTCAGACTCAAAGTAACAAAAGAATTTTCACTTCCATACGATGTTCAAGCAAAATACGCAACTTCAAAAATTACGCTTATGCCAAACAAAGGTAAGGGTCTTGTTGCAGGAAGTGCAGCTCGTGATATCTTGAAGCTCGGCGGACTCAAAAATATTACAGCAAAATACCACTCTGGTTCAAAAAACAAACTCAATAATGCTCGTGCAACTATCGTCGCATTGTCTGAATTTGCTATAAAACGTATGCCAAAAATTTCTTTTGAAGAAGAAAAAAAAGAGGTCGAAGTTACTCAACCAACTCACACGAGTTAACATATGCAAACCCATAATGTTACATCAACAACACAATTAAAAAAAGCAGTTCAAATTGGACGTGGTGGAAAAAGAGGTAAGACATCAGGACGTGGAACAAAAGGACAAGGTGCACGTGCTGGAAATAAAAAACGACCAGAATTTCGAGATATCATCAAAAAACTTCCAAAACTTCGTGGATATAAATTCAATTCAAGAAAAACACAACCATCTGTTGTTACGTTCGAATTCATCGAAAAGGTATATACTACAGGGGAGACAGTAAGCCCAGATACACTCAAAGCAAAAGGAGTAACGGCGACAAAAGGTCACGCGCTTCGAGCTGTAAAGATCCTCAACAAGGGTACACTTTCTAAAAAACTGACGTTCGAACACTGTTTGGTTTCAAAGACCGCTGAAAAAACAATTACAACAGCAGGAGGAACAGTAGCTCACGTAGTAAAGAGAGTTATCAAGAAAGAAAAAGGAGGGACCAGTGGTAAGCCAAAAAATAGTGCACCAAAAAAAACTCAAAAAAAACTAAGAGTAACTGAGTAATTATTATGAATAGTATTTTAAAAAAAACAAAAGAATTTTTTTCTAACAAAACGCTTCGCAATAAGGTTTTGTTCGTCTTGTTCATTTTCGTTATCTTCAAGCTATTCTCTAATATACCTATTCCAGGAGTAGACACAACTCGTCTCGCAGGATTTTTGGCAAATAACCAATTCTTTGGAGTACTGAACGTGTTCTCTGGTGGAGGACTTACTAATTTCTCCCTCGTGATGCTTGGTGTTGGTCCGTACATTACGGCATCAATTATCATGCAACTACTGACAGTCGTATTTCCAAAACTCAAACAACTCTACCAAGAAGAAGGAGAAATCGGCCGAAAGAAATTTGCAAAAATTTCTCGATGGATTACAATTCCACTTGCATTTTTGCAGGGGTTTGCACTCATTACACTTCTTGAAAGACAAGGAGCAATTGAAACAATCTCAATTTCACTCAAGATGATTAACATTACGATTGCAGTTGCTGGAACAATGTTCTTGCTCTGGCTTGCTGATCGTATCTCAGAACACGGTATTGGTAATGGGACATCACTCATTATCTTTGCTGGTATTGTCGCTGCGATTCCGCAGAATGTTGGACAGTTTTTGTTTACTTATGAACCAAGTATGATACCAACCTATATCGTCTTTGCTCTTGTTGGGCTTTTGATCATTGCTGGTGTCGTATTTGTGACTGAAGCAGAACGCCCAATTCCTGTCACCTATGCACGACAAGGTGCAGGAGGTCAGTCAGCGGGGAGTAATGTAAACACCTATGTACCAATTCGAATCAATCAAGCAGGAGTGATGCCGATTATCTTTGCACTTTCAATCCTTATGATTCCTCAACTTATCGGGTCTTTCTTGGTAAGTAAAGCCGGGATGATTGGTACTATTGGAAGCAAGCTGGCGTTATTTACACAACAATCTCTTGCGTAT
>CAZMGK010000005.1:0-63266 GCA_964565825.1 uncultured Candidatus Saccharibacteria bacterium
CCAAGGACCTCTGTCTTATCAGGACAGCGTTCTACCACTGAACTATACACGCACAAAGTTTTCAAAAATTTTCGGCAGACAGAATATATTTATATTTTGTCACAGTGTTCTACCACTGAACTATACACGCTAGATTTTTTTTCAAAATCCATAAATAATATAACAAAATTAGGCTCTTTACGCAAATATATAAAGCGGGGCAACCTTCGGTTGCCCCGCTTTATATATTTTATAACCCCTCTTTCTGTAATTCTTCTATTAGTTGTTTCTCTTTCTTACCTAATTTTTGTGGAATTGTGATCTTTATGGGTATAAGCAAGTCCCCTCTCTTGTGCCTATTTTGAGGTACACCTTGCTCTTTAACTCGTAAAATCTCTCCATGAGTAATACCGGCAGGTATTTTGACTGTCAGGGGTTTCCCATCAACCGTCTCTATTTTATATTCAGCTCCGAGCAATGCTTCGGTGAGTTTAATAGTGAGTGGATAGATGAGATGTATTCCCTCTCTCTTAAACATTTTATGTGCAGTCACATTGATCCGAATGTAGAGATCGCCACTTTGCCCACGCTGGACTGCTTCTCCTTGTCCCACCATGCGAAGTGTCTCACCATGGGCGATGCCTTCAGGGATAGCAACTTTGATAGTTTCTTGTTTTTTATAGACTCCTTTTCCTTTACAGGTAATACACACTTCATCAGGTATCTCACCGAGACCATGGCAGGCAGTACATGTCCGAGTAGTACTCATCACACCGATAATCGTCTGGCGATTTTCACGAATCGCACCTTGTCCATTACATGTTGTACATTTTTTTATCTTGGTATCTTTTTTTGCACCACTTCCATGGCAGGTATCACAGACTCCTGTTTTATTGAGTAAAATCTCTCGCGTGACGCCAAACATACTTTCAACAAATGAAATAGTCATTTCCGTACTGACATCTCGCCCTCGTGGTGTTTGTTGTTGTCGCCCACCCCCACCAAAAAAGTCAGAGAAAATATCTCCTAGATCTCCTGCATCAAAGCCACCTTGAAAACCACCATTTTGAAATCCAGAAAAATCGAAACCGAAGCCATTTGGATCAAATCCTGCGCCTTGTCCACCACCAGCATACTGCTGATAGTTTGAACCAAACTGGTCATACTTTGCTTTCTTACTGTCGTCTGAAAGTGTCTGATAGGCTTCGTTTGCTTCTTTGAATTTTGTTTCGTCGCCGTCTTTCTTGTCTGGATGGTATTTGTGCGCTGCTTTATGAAATGCTTTTTTAATTTCGTCTTTAGAAGCGTCTTTTGATACGCCTAATATTTCATAGTAATCTTTTGCCATAGTATCTATTATATAGCATACAATAAAAAAAAGGCGCAAGTGAATGCGCCTTTTTAAATAATTAAGCATTAAGAATGAACTGAGAAAACCAAAAAAATGGAAAATAGACATCTAGGCTGTAGCCTGGTTGAAGACCATCAAACTGTGGTTCTTCATTTTGATTGTATCGATGTATAGCTCTGAGATCTTCAACTGTTAACCCAGTAATAAAAAAATGAGGCATCCCATCTTCAGAGAATGTATACGGAATAAAAGTTGGTTTTTGAAAATAGATACGATATGTACTAAATTCTTTTTTGGAAATTTGATTTTCGTGAGGAGGAATATTGAGAACAAGTTCTCTTACGGTACGACCATTTTCTGTCAAAAATTCTGCAAGTCCTAAAATAAAAACATCTAGAATTTCAACGTTTAGCTTTTTTGCATTTTGTTTCAGTCTAATACAATTTCTCTTTAGGGTAAAACGGTCATTCACATGTTGCCATTTTTTATTATGAAGGGTGCGATTAGTTAAATCAGGCAAAGACATGGTACATTGTCCATATTCAAAAAAATCACTCAGGACAAATTTATATCCATATCTAAATTGTTTACTATCCATGAGTTTTTTCAAATACTCCCCAGTAGAGAGAGCGGTTATCACCGGCAAATGAGTATCTGAGAAGAAAAACGTATCATGCACATGACGCAAGATAGGATCATTCTCGAGATTGTGGATTTTAAGGTCTTGTTCAAATTGATCATCATTAAAATTTTCTCGTTGCATACTATTAAGTTTTAAGGGTTCCGTAAAATAATACCACGACTTAAATAAAATGTACAGCAAGATATCAAGCATTTTTATCGTTTAGCTTTTAGTAGAAATTCAATATAAATTGTGGTATATTTTGTATGCCTTTGTTTGGCCTTATCGTCTATCGCAAGTTAGAATAGAGTGACACATCCTGAAGAAGGATGGACGAGGTTAAAAAGTAGTGAAAGTAATATAATAAAAATAGAGTAATGGCCTTATCGTCTATTGCAAGTTAGAATAGAGTGACACATCCTGAAGAAGGATGTGAGAAGGTTCAAAGATATTATTTACTTTATCAGTTAGAATTAATTTAATTGGCCCTATCGTCTATCGGTTAGGACACATCCTTCTCAAGGATGGAAGCGCGGTTCGATTCCGCGTAGGGTCACCAAATAAAAACCACTCTTCAAAGAGTGGTTTTTATTTGGTGACCCTACTATTATTCCTTTTTTGTAAAAATACTATATGCTATTTTATCGATGTCGAGTGATGATTGGTCGAGCTTGCAAGTAGTTTGTTCTGGTTCGTCGTAGTTCATACATTGAACAAATTGGAGTGTGAATGTCAGCGTACCGAGGTTGTTCCCCGTCTGAGTAACATACGTGTACGTTTTGTATGTACTTCCCGCAGCACCTTCGCTTGTCACCGTGACACAGTATTTTTTACCAGAAATTATTTTTTCTGTCATTTGTCCTCTTTGAGTAATTTCAGTCCCTGTTGGTGTACAACTAAATAGTCCAGTATCAAGCTTGACCATTGGTGGCCAATCCTTATCTACAAACCGAACATGGTTTGTTTTGAGTGCAGTGTTATAATAAAGTGCTTCAGCTGGGGGCAATGGAACATGCGCCGGAAACAGTGCTGGTTGGACGGGTTGAAGATTTTTCTTCATGTAGAACATGAAGCCAAGCACAAAAATAACAATAACAATCCATACAATATTCACTCGAAGATAAATAGGTTTGTTCATCCCGTTAGAAATAAGAAATCAAAGATTTCTGTACTTAATTAACATAATAATAGACCTGCATCCTACTCTTTTTATATAATTAAATCACATTAGTAACACGTTTGATTTCTAACGGGATTCATATACACTAATCATATCACAATGAAAAACTAGTGTGCTATACTCTTTCTATGGAACACGACGAAGAACAAGATGACAGAGTCATCACAAAAGACAGCAATGGAACTATTCTCTCAAACGGCGACAGTGTTATCGTTATCAAAGATCTCAAAGTAAAAGGAAGTTCTCTGGTTCTCAAACAAGGAACGAAGATACACAAAATCCGTCTGACTGACGATGAAGACCTGATCGAATGCAATGCTGATATTGCAAAAGGATTGGTGTTACGGACAGAATTTTTGAGAAAAGCGTAAATACATACAAAAAGAAAAATGGGGCGCCCGAAGGGCGCCCCATTTTCATACCGATAGAAAAACTAACTTCTGATTTTTAGCTTCTCTATTTTGCTTCACATGAACAAGGTTTGGTACCACATGTATTGCAGTGTCCGCAATTCCCTGTGCCACACATTCCTTTCACCCCACAAGAACCACAGAGCTTCATATCTTCTCTTTTGATTCTCTTCCAAAGCCACATACCGAGTAGAACAAGGTCAATGAGAACGACAATAATCACGAGTGAGCAGAGAAAACTACTTCCTCCCCCCATATGAGCGTACCCATAGCCATTACCATACAATCCCATCATATTATTTTTATATTAAAACTAATAAACGACTCGTGTGTGTTTATTATACCCCCACACCTATGTTTGTACAACAGATTTTCCTACAGTATTTTTATTCAATAACAGAGATACACATTTCTTCGTAAAAGAAACCATATAGGTGTCGGGGCATATCACTTCCACAAAAAAGTAAAATGGAAATAATATGAAAAATTAAAACGACATTTTTTTCATCTCACGGCGAATAAATCTGTGAGCAGGGATTACTTGTGTAACGAGATTCCAAAATTTTTCTCCGTGATTGAACTCGGCCAAGTGACACAGCTCGTGAACGATAACATAGTCCATCATCTCTTGCGGAAGAAATGCGACTTTGTAATTAAAATTAAGATTTCCTTTTGTTGAGCAACTTCCCCACCGTGTCTTTTGATTTCTCACGGTAATATCTTTGTAAGTAAATCCGTAAAGCGTATTTATGTCTGAAACACGTTTTTCTAAAATAGCCCGAGCTTGTTCTTTGAGTTTTGAGTACTCGGTTTTATTTTCACCGAGTGTCAGCCGTTTTGGGAGACCTTGGGCAATACGGTCCATTTCTTTTTGTTGAAACTGTGCTACCCTCTCTTCTATCCATGAAGTCTTTGAATGTACAAATTGTTTTGCGAGGAGAAGCGGAAGTCGATACGGCACAGTCACTACCACACGTCCATCTGGATGAACCATGATTCGCATACTTTTGGAACGTCTGTTTTTCTTGAGGGTGTACTCCATAGATACAATCTAACACGGCCGGCATTTTTTAGACAAAAAATGCCGGCCGTGTTCGTATTTCATTTTTTTACTCTGTTGTTACACCATCAAAATCTTCTCCATTTTTCTCTGCCTCTTCTTTGGTTAAACGAACTATCCCATCTTTGTGGTGTGCTGGAGAATAGAGGGTGTAGAGTTTGAGATCATCAGTTTCTGAAGTGTTCACGATGTTGTGTTTTGCACCTACTGGTACCACGAGAGCATCTCCATCACGAAGGATATATTCATGCCCATCAATAACACACAACCCCTCCCCTTTTTCAATACGAAAAAACTGGTCATTTTCAGTGTGTATTTCTAGTCCGATTTCTTCCTTAGGTTTCAAACTCATCAAAACGAGCTGGCTATGTTTACTGGTATAGAGTACTTTTCTAAAATTATTATTTTCAACCGTATCTTTTTCTATGTTTGTGTGAAATCCTTTCATACATACAGTATACCACATAAACACACCTGTAAGAATCAGCTCGCAATCAAATCTAATTTTTGCGCTCGAGTCATTTTTTTTATTCGGGCTTCTTCTTTTGACGCGAGTGAACGGTCTTTAAATTTTTTTGAATAGACAAGCACTACAGGTCTACGAGCATGCGTATACTTGGCACCGAGATTGGTACTATTGTGCTCTACGACTCTTCGGTCTACATCTGTCGTGATGCCGGCATAGAGCGTCTTATCTTTACACTTGAGAATATATACGTAGTACATTAGAGGTTCCCTTTTCTTTCTAAGTACAGATAAAGCCCTTCGACTTTCTCGCGAGCCCATGGTGGTTTGCGCAAGAATTTCAAGCTCGACTTAATACTCGGATCATTCTGGAAACAGTTGATATCTATTTTCTCGCCGAGTTTTTCCCACCCAAGATGCTCAACCAAACTCGAGAGGATCATCTCGAGCGTCTTGCCATGGAGTGGGTTGTTTTGTTGGGATTGTGACATATTTTTTAAACAAAAACCGCATTAAGCGGTTTTTGCAAAAGATGTTTATTTTTTCCTATTAGTTAAAGCACTTGCTCTAATAGTCTTGAGAACCTTTCCTGCTTGACCCTTACCTTCCCGCATCGCTCTTGTATACGCCAAAACAGCTTGTGTTTTAGGTGCACGCAAGACTTTCCCCGTTGTTGGAAATTTAATACCTGAAATAGTAACCATATGTTTATACTATATCATAGTGAGTGTTAATTTCAATACCATTTTCAGATGCGATACTTTGTAATTGTTCAGCCAATTCAATAAGATTTTTTGCGATAGATTTTCTGGCTTTTGAGACATCAAATTTAATATAATCAAGTTTATCAGTACCATCCTTCACATCACTTACATAAATTTCAACCTTGGTTTTTGTGTCTCTTAAAATCTTAGCTACTGTCAATCTACTTTTAATATGTGTATCAAAAAATACTTCCGGTTTCATTTTCCGCTCTCTTTTCAAAAAAGCTTCAAATGCTTTGATCCAATCTTTTGGAATTATTAATATAACTTTTATTTTTTGGTCAGGTCTACCATATCGCTCTGCGCGCTGTTGTTTGATTTCAAAACCTGTAAAATCTTTCAATGTACCGTCGTACACCAATTGATCTTTTTTTGTTAAATACGACACAGCAAATTCAGTTTTACCGCTGGCGGTTCCTCCAGCCATTAAAATCACCTGTCGATATTTCTGTGATTTTAAATATTGAGTAAAATCTTTATCAGCTAACCGTGCACTTTCACGATGAAATAATTCAGATTTGTCTGGGTTATATTCAGGAATTTTTTTCTTGTACTCGTCGACTTCAATAAGCATACATTTATTTTATCACAAGGAAATTACTTTTTTGCGATATTTTCAAGGATGATAGTAGTACCTTCTAATCTATAGCTAAATGACGCACTTCCAGTTATGTGTCCATCTTCGTATGACATCGTGCCTGTTTTTAGGCTTGAGTCAATAACGACACTCGTCACGTACCAGGTACCGCCGAGCACTGCTTCTTCTGGTGCGAGTGTAACGATATTTTTTCGAATATATGTTTCAACAAGTGCCTGCTCGTCGACTTCCTGTTCGACTATAGGTAGAGTTGGTGCAACACTTGTTTTTTGACCCCAGAATATCATCCAGAAACCAACACCTAAAATCACGAGAATCATCGCGAGTGTCTTACTATGGATTGGGTTTTTTTGTTGAGATTGTGACATATAGTACTCTGCTATTACAAATTAAAAATATCGTGGACATTTTATCATTCTAGCATTTTGCAAAATGCTAGAATAGATTGAGCGCGAGGAGTGAGTTTGTGACGAACATTTGGACCGTCGCTCCGTTTCATAATAAGTCCAGCTGTAGCCATTTTACGAATATGATCAGAGGTGTTTTCGTACCCTATTTTGAGCTTGTCGGAGATTTGCTGTACAGATAATTCTGGTTCCCTATCAAGTAGTTCTAAAATTTTAATTCGATTATGATTGGCAAATGCTTTCACAACTTGCTCAACTTTTTTATACAACATAGCCATGTTTCTATTATATATCATTCTAGCATTTTGCAAAATGCTAGAATGATATATAAAAACATGGAATACAAAAAAAATACCTTAACTTAAGTAGTGTATATAGCAAAAACAGCGCGCGGACTTCGTCCGCGCGCTGTTTTGTTGTTGTTTTGTTTGTTTATTTTTCTCCCTCACCTACATCACCGTCGTTGTTTCTTCTTTCGTATGAGTCAATACAGTACCACCTTGTGCGAGTTTCGCATGTGCATCAGCAAGCATCACCTTATGATCATCGAGCTCTTTTCGAAGTGCATGATTATTGTGGTTCAACTTTGACTCTGTCATCATGCCTTTAAAAAATGCAGAAATTGACATAAGTAAACTAATCACAATACCGACAAGCACCGCGACAATAACAATAAATGCAAGTGGTCCTTGGAAACTCCATCCCAAAAACGTCACCATTACCGGTGCGACATTTTGCAATGCAAATACCACCACTGCTCCTCCCAACAAAATTCCAATTATAAATGACATACGCTATTCTCGTTTATCTGATAACTCCGTCGCGCCGCTTGTATATAGTATAGCAGGAAAAGAGGGATAAAACGTTGGTTGTGGGTTTAGAGTAAAAAATCAAAAGTACCTGACCCCTTTAATTCTAATTTAATTCTTTTTATTAAATTAAACTCTTAATATTATTTACTATTAGCTCTTTGTTTTCATCATTCTCTATCCACTCTGAGTATCCAATTCTAAAGAATGTCCAACCAGCACTTTCAAGAACTCGTTGTCTCTGTATATCACTCTCAACGTAAATACCGTACGCCTCGTCTATGTGATCTTTAAAGTGAGTTGGTCCGTCGCACTCAAGAGCTAATTGTTTACCAGTGTTTAAGTTAGTAGCAACAAAGTCAATTTTAAAGCCACAACTCTCTACTTGGTTTTGAATAGTGTATCCTTTGCCTAATTTCTTCTTTAGTAGATGATAAAACTCTTCTTCAAAATAACTGTCAAACTTCTTCAGCGTAAGTTTTGAGGCTGAGACCTCTCCATTATCTCTGACGTACTCTAGATATTTTTTGATCCAAATACCAGAAGGAACTTTCTCAATAGGCAAACTCAAAATACAGTGTACTTGTAGTTTTGCACGAGAGAAGGCAACGTTTACTCTACCAGCATTAACATCAGCTCGTATATCACCAGTTTCTCCAGTCAGAGGGCTGTACTGTTTTTTCTGTGAAGGGTCTCTCATCACGAAAGAATATATTATGATATCTTTCTCATCTCCTTGTATACCTTCAATTACTGCAATTTTTAACTTATCGCTTTCTTTTATCCTATTATCTTCAAAGACCTTTCTAATTAGTTCTGCTTGATCGTTAAAGAAAGTTAGGACACCAAAAGTCTTGCCTTCATACTTTGGATCATCAACCATTTCTTGATATAGCTTTAGAGCTTTAAGAGCCTCAGCGTAATTAGTATTATCACTCACTTCTCCTACACCAGTATTTTCAATATTATGAATAACCATTATACGGTTAGTATCTTGGTAGGTTAGGTATTTATTGTTTAAAGCTATGAGGCGTTTACCTTTTGGCTCGTAGAAATATTTATTACTAAAACCTATAAGTTCCATTGGAGAACGGTAGTGATATTGAAGTATCTTAGGTATTCCAAATCTAGTTTTTGCTATATCTAGGACAGACTGCACAGCCGTGCCAGTAGGTTTGATCTGTAGACTTTCTGGCACTTTGTAGCGACTAGCAAGCTGGTCAAAGGCTTGGTTTGATTTAAACATTACAGTGCTGTCTCTCATCTGTTCTGGGTCGCCCACAAAGATAGCTTTCTTAGCTCTATACATTGAAGGGATCGTGTAGGCGATATTACACTGAGACGCCTCGTCAAAGACGACATAGTCAAACAAGTTAGCCACTAGAGGTATGAGGCGACTAGCGTCATCTAGATCCATAATCCAAACAGGTACTATATTTAGTATAGTTTCAAAGTTTGTAGGATCGTTTTTTAACTTATCAAAAGTTTTAAAGGCTTTCTTTGATTTTTTAAATGCTCGCTGTAGCTCTTGAAGTTTTCTATAGATTTTTACCTGTGATACATTTTTCTTTATGTTATCTTCAATGATGGCAGATAGATACTGAGAGATGATTTCCTTTCTGGTAATTTGATTTTTACCGGTTACTTCTTTCTTGAGTTTAGATATCTCACTGACTAAGTTAGTTTGATTGTGGTTTAAAGTAATTCGTTCTGACAGTTTCTCTAGTAACTCTGTTACTGTGAGAGATTTATTTTTCAGAAAACTAAATAGATCAGCTATGTTATCTTTTGAAAGCTCTAAGTTCGTCTCTATTTCTACAAGTAGGTTTTCCAGCTTTTCGTTTTCAATAACTGCTTCCCAATAGGTACAAAATCCCAGAAGTTCCTCTAATTCTTTAGTCGCATTATGCCTAGAAATATTTTTAGATAGAACATTGTTTATTTCGTCGTATATTTCTTTGGGTAACTTATTTAGTTGTGATTTAAGTCGCAATTTTCTACTAAGATTATTTATATATCTTCCTAGATTAAAAGACCTATCAAAGCCGGTTTTTCTAACATCAACAAGGACTGTTTTGATTAATTCTGAAAAAGCACAATCTGAAAAAAGCTTTTTGTCTAATGAATATTTTTTTGATATAGTTTCTAATTCTTTTATGAGCTTATTGTTTAAAACTATGTTTTCTTGTGTCTTCAAATATGATGTGTGCAGATCATCAGTAAGGTTTGTTAGTATATTTTCTTCTTTTATCTCTGGTAACTCTCCCAGAAAAGCGTAGTCATTTTTCTTCTGCTCAAGCTCATACACACTTCGTTCTAGAGAAATAGCCTTATCTCTTTTTGAAAAACTATCATCAGTATTTTGAGTAAAGTCATTTAGGTTTGTATTATCTTTTGCAATCCCTTTATGAGCACCGTATTTATCCAATGAGGCTAACTGAGAAGATATTGTATCAGCCTCTTCGTCGGTTGTTTGCTCAAACTTTACGCTAGGAACGTACCCAAATAATAAAGGGACTTCTAGAGTTTTCAGTTTATCTTTTACTACACGTAGAGCTTGAGGTTTTTGACTTACGAAGAGTACCTTGTGTTTATTAACAGCTAAGTGCGAGATTATATTTGAGATAGTCTCTGATTTTCCTGTGCCCGGAGGTCCTTGTATTATTGAGGCTTTGTTACCCAAAAGAGAAGTCGTGGCTCGTTGGAACTTGTCATACGGAAATGGGAAATAAAGAGTTTTTTCTTCGCAAACATCAGAGTTTACGTTTAGTCCATCCTCAGAAAACCAACCAGATAATGACGTGCCTTCTAGTAACTCTTCTTTTCCCCTTGAGAGCTTTGTAAGGTCTTCAACTAGAAAAAAGTTTGCTCGTGGGGCTAGTGTCAATCTTAGGTCTTCAAGAGTAAATGAGCCCTCATTAAATGTTGCGTCAGTCAGTTTCAGTTTTGCTTTAAGTACGTGCCATAGATCTACAAATATTTGCTCAGAAGAAATAGGTATTGAAAACCCTCCCTCGCTTTCTAGTTTTACGTAATCATTCAAAAACTCGTAAACCAAGTCTTCTTTTTTGTAAGTTCTAAATATTTCGTACAAAGGAGGTAGGTTTAAGCGAACTTCAAAATCAATCGGCACTATGGAGTATCTGTCTATATTATTTTTGTCCTTTTCCTTTTCAATTCTAACTGGTAGGGAAAATAAATAAAATTGTTTTGATACTAGTTTTGCCACTTCTTTTTCTTCAACAGTTTCTTTGGTATCTATGCCTTCCTCTGTTTCAACTATTGGCTCTTCTAGTACCTCAAAATCAAAACGACCAAAACGTAGTATGGTCTCTTTTGTAAAAGTGTCATTTTTAGCTTTGCTGTACACTTCATCTATCTGTAAAGCAAGAGCTTTTTCTGTTTTGTATTGATCAGATATTTCCTCAGTAACATCTTTAGGGTCTGTGTTGTAATAACACTCAAGATTAACAATCTCGCTTAAAGTACCGTCCGTGTCTCCGTTAATAAGGCTTGGTAGAGATAAATATTTTTGTGGTAGTTTAACGTCTATTGAAGTACCTCTATTAAACCCAGTCGGTTTTGTAAGACTGAGATATCCCAAACAATATTTAATATATGAATTAAGTGAAAAGTTCATAAAGTTATTTTAACATATTACTCCACCGGACAGGTATTTTTACCAATTACCTGATTAAATGCACACCAGCTGAAGATTGCTTCAAAGAGACAGAAACCAGAGAGGAAAATAAGCAGGATGTTCCAAGTAGTAAGGATAGCGAGCAAAAGGAGGATGATACCGAGCCCTGCGCGGATGAGACGGTCTTGTGTATTGATATTTTTTGAAGCTTTGGCAGGAGAAGATTTCGCAACTTTTCTCGCAATGAAACGGAAGATAAAACCAAAGATAAAAGCGAGTACATACATAATGACGATAAATCCCCAGCCCATCGGTGAGAGGATAAAGCCTATTGGAGACTCATTAAAAAAATCTTTCTTCAACTGGGGCACCAGTTTGAGCGCATTCATCCCTTCTTTAAAATCAAACGCTTCTATCTCGCCTATAGCGAGAGAATATTTAGTATCGTTTTGTGGACTCGAAACACGGATCTCGTACGTGCCGGGTTCTGCACGGGAGCGGTATTCCGGACCTTGCCAGTAGGTATCGTGACCGAATGGTTCAAAGAACTTTTTCCAGTCGGAGGAGGGCCCCGCGAGCGTAGCGAGCGGGGCAATCTCTGCTCCTTTTACTCCTTGGTCATCCACTTTGGTAATGGTCGCAGTGACGTCTTTCTTTTGACCCGCAAGGTCAGGTACCAATACACCGACATACAGATCAAATGCAGTTGCACTCGTGATCGTGTACACATCAGGTACACCAGTGAGTGTTCCATAATACGCTTTGGAAATTTCAGGACTTTGCACTATCGTCTGTCTACCCTCGACAATACGTGGCTGATGCGCCGAAGCAAACAGTGGTACAAACAAAAACCCAACGACAAATAACAAGATGCTCTTTTGTGTACTGTATTTCATAGACTCATCATACCACAATACAAAAACACAAGCGGGAGCTCCGCTTGTGTTTTTTGAACTATTTTATCTTCAGCACCTTTTCACCTTCTTTCCATTTTGTAGCATCAGCCCAGTCTGAGGGGTCTTTTTTACTTACTTTTCATTTTTTTTGAGATCTGCGGATTGAATTGGGCTTTGGATTTGAGGTGGGGTCATGTCAATCACACCAAAATTCTTTTCGTACGCCTGTATTTGACCAGCCAGCCATATCGCAATACTCTTCATCACCTGAGGGGTTGAAGCAAAAGAATCGACATTATTGCCAGAGGTCAATGCAAAAGAAAATACTTCTTTACTATGTCCACCAAAGGCACCATCACAGAATTTCTTTGGCAATTGGTTTATGTCTATTTTTGTTGGATCAATCATATATTTTTATAATTACAATAATATAGATAGTGTAGCATACTTGCAGAGCAATTAATCTCATTCGGAATGACAATACGGCAGTACTAACGAATGAAGACCTCAAGCGCGCCGTCGCCACCATGTTCGCGCTTGGCGGCATTGAAACGGATAGAACGAGCGTTGAGATAGTTTTTTACAAAGTCGCGAAGTACAGGTCCAAAATGTTGTACACCACTTCCGGTGATAATACGAATATGTTTGTACTGTCCAATTTTTAAAAGTGCACCGAGTTCCCTCTCGGCTTCGGATGTTGTGTAGCCGTGGAGGTCGATAGTGTGGTCTGGAATTTGTGCGTATTTGTTGGACATAAGAATATTGTAGCACGAGAAATGGGGCGCCCGAAGGGTGCCCCATTTCTATTACTGCCTGCATATTAGAATGGAAATACTGGGAACTTTGGCCAATTGCTCCACATATCTTGGAAGAACTTTTGCTGTGCTTCGAAATATTTCTGCAATGCTTCTTGACGTTTTTTCATAGAATCTTGCATCTTTTGTAGATCTTCCGCTGTGTACTGTTTGGTTGTTGTCTTCCATTGGCCATTTTCAAACGATGTACTGACTTCGCCCGAGTAGTTTTCTGGGTAGATAATAGTCACCGAATTGCCGTATGGTGTCTTTTCTGTTTTGATAACTGGTTCCCTTGAGTCTGATTTGACTGTCGATACTGTCGAGCTCGGTATTGGTGGTGTGGGAGTAGCTACAGTGTCTACTGCCTGATCAGTTTTGGGAGAAGATGCGGTATCATCTTTGATGGCAACATCTTGTGCTGGCTCAAGAGTCTGAGCGTGAGCTGTGGTGTGTGTGAGGAAACTCATAAACAATACAAAAATGAGTATCACACTACGTATACGAATATGTGTATTTTTCATATAGATAATTAATTACTTATTCTTATAATGAACCTCGCTGATATCTCGAGGTGCTACTATTATAAAAAAATGTTTTTTTGAATTCAAGGGCACTTGTGGAAAATCCAGTAGTAGATTTTGGCGAGGTTTCTTTAAAACGCGCTCTGCTCTTCGCCAAAATTCACTACCGGGTTGCCTTCTTTTCTTGCTCTTCCATATCTTCAAAAGCTCGATCGAGTAAGTCTTCGAATCCAGCTGGGGCTTTTTCTTTTGGTTTATTATTGTTCACTTTATTTTGATCTGACATAGGGATATTGTAGCACAACTAGATCCGAGAGAAAGTACAAAAAAAATGCAACTGGATTCCGGATCGAGTACCCCAGGGCATACTCTCTTGCTTCGCAATTCACCTCATCCGGAATGACAAATACAGAAGACTCAGGAAGGACAATACAGAGACACAACTGGATTCCGGATCCCCAGTAGTAAAGCGAAACATACTACGGGGCACGGCGAGTACCCCAGGGCATACTCTCTTGCTTCGCAATTCACCTTATCCGGAATGACAAATACAAAAAAAAGGGGGGCGACTACGTCGCCCCCCCCTCTCTCATGTGGTGTCTTTTTTTTTGATATTTTGTCACACGTACCCTATACTATATATATGAAAAAATACACACCACACACTCTCTTGGGAATATATGCATTACTTGTTATTTGGTCAGGGATCAAACCGTTTGATGTTGCTGTTTGGAAAGTCGAAGCACTCACTTCTTTTGCACCAGTATTGATCCTCATTATTTTGTACATAAAAAAGATTCGACTCAGCCCCCTCGCCTACATAATGATGGGAGTATTTCCAATGATGCATATCATTGGTGCGCACTATACATTTGCGAATGTGCCGTTTGATTGGTTCAACAACCTCTTTGGTTTTGAACGTAACATGTACGATCGTGTTGCCCACGCAAGTGTTGGATTCTATGCATTTGGTATTATTGAAATGATTATAATTTTAAAAACAGCTCGAAGCCGTGCACTCGCGATCTCATATGCACTGTTTGCAATTATTTCTCTCGCAGCTGTATACGAACTCTTTGAATGGTGGTATGCGATCAGTAGCGACCCAACAGCAGGAATAGCCGTGCTTGGAGCTCAGGGAGATATCTGGGATGCACAAAAAGATATGCTCATGGATACGCTCGGCGCGATATTTGCGATTGTGGTATATATCATTTTTGGAAGGAAAGACTAAAAACGGAGCATTGACTTATTCTATTTTGTTCGGTATAGTCTGAGGAAACAAAATAGAATAATGAATTACAAAATTGAACCCCGAAAATGGTTATCCAACCAACTAGAAACGCAAGCTGCCGCTTTCGTAGAAACAAAGGAAAATGGATTCAGGCTCTTTAAAGATGGAGTCATTGAAAAGGACATCGTGCATGTCTCATGCTTGGCTCTTCCAACTGGAGGACTAAAAATTCAACTCTTCCCTCTCAATGTTCCAAATGAAATAAGAATGATGAACCCGGAAGTCTATATCTATCCTACAGGAAAAATTTCTGTCGTAACAAGTGAAAAAACACACGTACCTCCAGAGCTCTTTGGAAAGTACTGGTCTTTCAGTCCGTTTGGATTCTTGAAAACAATTGTTGAAGTGGAAAAAGCTTTTCTGACAAAGAATCCTGCTTATGTACCTTGGGCAGAAAACTTATTTTTTCAACGAGGTCTGACGCATTTCCCTGTCACAGCAAAACTATCCCATGCTGAAATGTACTACTATTTTGGATCAAAAGTTTTCTAAAAAAGAACAAACCGTTTTAAAATAAATGCAGTCATCCAAGTGGTGGCTGTTTTTTTTGTGCGCGATAGAGGATTCGAACCTCTGACATCGTCAACGTCAATGACGCGCTCTACCAACTGAGCTAACCGCGCATGTATTTATTTTTCAACTTAATTTGAACTTATCTTTACGCCAATCACACGCCTACCAAGACAGCTAACCGCGTATGTATTTTATTAAAAAAATCCTCTGGATTCCGGATCGAGTACCCCAGGGTATACTCTCTTGCTTCGCAATTCACCTCATCCGGAATGACAAACACAATATACCAAAAAATTCTATTTTACACAAAAACTGGTTCTGGTTCGATATGAACACCAAATTTCTCAAACACTTCTTTTTGCATATATCCTATGAGCTCGGTGAGCTCTTTTTTTGTCGCTCCACCATTGTTTACCAACACAAGAGCATTTTTGTCATAAATGGAAAGATGTCCGAATTGCTTACCTTTCAAACCAAGTGTATCAATGAGCCAGCCAGCACCGATTTTAGACTTACCATCACCGACATCATGTATCACAGCATTTGGATACGCTTCTTTAATTTTTTCTGCAACACTTGTCTCTACAATTGGGTTTTTGAAAAATGAACCACACGAAGCAACATCTCTAGGATCAGGAAGTTTAGCCCATCGTATTTCTGCAATTGCATTTCTGATATCCATAAGCGTTGGGTCTTGTATGTGCTTCTTTTCAAAATATTCTTTCACTCCGGGATAGTTTGGAATCTCTGGTTTTTCGTCGCCCAATTTTTTAAGTTTAAATGTCACCGCTAAAATAATATAGCGGTTTTTTTGTTTCTTAAAGATAGAATCACGATATGAAAAATCACAGTCACTTTTTTGCAGTACGACTTCAGTATTCTCTTGTGTGTCATAACACGCAACTTGCACAATAGTCGTTGCAACTTCTCCTCCATAGGCGCCGACATTTTGGACCGGTGTTCCACCTACACTTCCAGGGATAGCTGAGAGCATTTCAAGACCAGAGAAATTGTGTTCGATAGTATACAACACAAAATCATCCCATGAAACTCCAGCACTGACATTGAGCACAACAGATTCAGTATCTTCAGACTCGGTCCAGATACCTGTATTTACTATTTTTATTACCACTCTATTTAAGGTGCCGTTATCAGGAAAAATGACATTTGAACCACCACCGAGAATGATGTATGGGAGGTTACGCGCGCGAGCGAATGCGAGCGCGCTTGGGATATCCTTTGAGTTGTCTATGGTGATTAAATACGCCACAATACCACCCATATTAAATGTGGTACGGCCTTTGATATCAACATGTTCCTCTATGATCATATTGCAAGTATAGCATATATGCTATATACTCTACAAATGAAAAAAATGAACAAAACAGTGAGCCCAAAAACAGACCAACGCAAAATCGGCTCTTTTATTAAAAGACTTCGTACAGAAGAAGGCTTTACACAAGCGGACTTTGCCGAGGCTCTAGGGACCACTCAGAGTGCTATTGCCCGCATGGAAACAGGCAACCAAAACATGACTCTTGAACAATTAGAAAAAATAGGAAGCATCCTCGAGCGAAATGTGATTTCCCTTTCCGAAACAACTGACCTCAAAATAACCGGCGGTCAAAAACTCAAAGGAAGTATCACAACAAATACTTCAAAAAATGGTGCGATCAACATGCTCGTGGCAACACTCATCAATACGGGTAAAACCACACTCCACAATGTACCAAAAGTGCAAGAAGTATTTCGCTATATAGAACTCCTCGAGAGTATAGGCGTCACTATTGTATGGAAAAGTGACAGCACTCTCGAAGTAACTGTCCCTAAAAAATTGAGTATTGAAAAAATTGATGCTGTTGTCGCAAATAAAATCCGTTCATTTACCTTTCTTGGAGGACTCATTCACCATTCATCACACTTTTCATTTCCCCACTCTGGTGGATGTAAAATGGGTGCACGAACAATCGCCTCACACAAATTTGGTTTAGAAAAACTTGGAGTCGCTATTGAAACAAAAGATGCTGAGTATATTATCACTCACAAAAAACTCAAACCAAGTGACATTGTTATGTATGAATCTTCGGACACGGGAGCAATTACACTTATTATTGCTGCAGCTCGTATTGCTGGCACCACAGTCATTAAATTTGCTCCACCAAACTACCAAGTCCAAGATGTCTGCCACCTCCTCCAAAATATGGGCGTGCAAATAGATGGTATCGGCACGACGACACTCACGGTGCATGGAAAAGAAACCATCTCTGGAAATTTCACCGGGTATGTGAGTGAAGACCCTATTGAAAGTATGTTCTTTATCGCAGCAGCAATCGTCACAGATTCAACTCTCACCGTAGAGCGTGTACCAATAGAATTTATCGAACTTGAAATGGAAAAACTTTTACAAATGGGACTCAAATTTAAAATTTCAGAACCATATCTCGGCAACAATGGTTTTATCAAACTCGTAGATATCACCGTTATGCCTTCAAAACTCACATCAGTGTCTGAAAAAATCCACACACAACCATTTCCAGGAATCCAAAATGACAACCTTCCTTTCTTTGTGCCTATTTGTTTAAAAGCAGAAGGTAAAACACTTATTCACGACTGGACTTGGGAAAACAGAGCGATCTATTTTATGGAACTCAATCACTTGGGCGCAGGACTCACACTTCTCGATCCGCACCGAGTGCTCGTTGATGGTCCACAAAAACTCAAAGGTGCGCAGATCATCTGTCCACCAGCGCTTCGCCCATCTGCATCTATCCTCATCGCCATGCTCGGCGCCGAAGGTGTTTCAACGCTCCGCAATGTCTACTCTATCACTCGTGGATACGAAGACGTCGCAGAGCGTCTCAATAGTATTGGGGCAAAGATAGAAGTGTTAAAAGGAATTTAGACTACCTCACCCCCAGCCCTCTCCTGGCAAGGAGAGGGAGCAACACAGCGGAAGCCTATGGCTTCCGCTGTGTTGCTGTATTTTGGTCTGTCCTCCTCCCCTAGTCAGGAGAGGAGCTAGAGGTGAGGTTGTTGTATTGTGTATTTCCCGAATATTCACAAAAATGCTAAATTAAACTTATGGAACAAAATCCTTTCGACAAACCAGAATCAAAAAAACAGGAACAACCGGTTGAACAATCTCCCCTTTCTGGACAAGAAAAAAACAGAGAAAGTATCGAAGATTTTTTGAAAAAATCTGGGCTTGAACATGTCCCACACATTAAAACAAATTTTTTCTTCAATCAACACGCTACAGCAGAGGACGGTAAGATGGTCGCTGATAGATTACATGATAAGGACATATTTATCCAAGAAAACGTTGGATGGGATGATGAGCGTTTAGCTACTTGGCGAAAAGTAGTAAGTGGTGAATTCACCGCTGAGCAAGCAATCGAACACGAAAAATCTCGGAATAAGGCATTCTTTTGGGCAGATTATTTTAAAACAATTTTTGAAAAAATCCACGGAACAGGCAAAGAAGTTTTGCTTGTCGATGTAAAAAACGATTCTGAACTATATCAAGATATATATGATTTACTGAAGGTAGATGGTGTATATTGGAATATACTTGATAGATCAAAAACATACGATGAAGTCATAGAGCATATAGGTGATGCATCACAACTAGAATCAATTACACAAGAAGAACGAGAAAATAAGATACTAAAAAATATAAAACAGAATTTGCTTGAACTTCTCAAAAATAAGCCTGAATTGCAAAACACAGAAGAGTTAAATATATTATTTTCAATGGGATCATTCCATACACGGCTTTATCATGAAATGAAAAGAGATGGAAATAATGTTACTCGTGAGCATCAATCTATGCCCTATACATTTTCACCTCGGTATGAAGTTGAACGTATGATACATTTCAAAGGTATAGAAAAAGCTGAATCCTCTATGTCAAAGGTCCTACTTTATCTACTCTTGGGCAAGACAGGTATTTTCCCACTTGATAAAATGACAAATGAACAACAGCATATGGTAATAAATAAGTTTAACTCAGAAGGACAAATTAAAGAATTATATGAAAAATACAGACAATCAGAATCGGATGAACAATTCCAAAAAGAAATTAATGCTTGGGTGTTTGAGCAGTATAGTAAAAAATAACATGAAAATCCTAGCGATAGAAAGCAGTTGTGATGATACATCCATCGCATTCATAGAAGTAAATGAAGTGACACAAGTTGTGACAGTACTTTCACATATCACGTCATCACAAGCAGACCTCCATACGCAATATGGAGGAGTATTTCCAATGATCGCAAAGCGTGAGCATGCAAAAAATATTGTTCCACTTTTAAAACAAGTGTTGATTGAAAGTAATGAATACACTGAAACACCACAAACTATTGATGCAAAATTGATCACCGACATTCCAATGATCGACGTTGGCATGGCACAAGATCTCTGTAGCTTTTTGCAAAATGCTGAAATACCAAAGATAGACTACATCTGTGTCACATACGGACCAGGACTTGAAATGTCTCTCTGGGTTGGTGTTAATTTTGCAACGGCATTATCAAACGTATGGAGTCTTCCACTCGTTCCAGTCAACCATATGGAAGGTCATATTTACTCTATTTCTGCGAATGGACAAAAAGAGTTTCCCCTTCATCAGTTCACCTACCCGTACCTATCACTCCTCATCTCTGGAGGCCACACACAGCTCGTACTGGCGCCAAATAAAGACGAATACAAGATCATCGGAAATACCAAAGATGATGCGGTCGGTGAGGCTTTTGATAAAGTCGCACGTATGATTGACCTTCCGTACCCAGGTGGACCAGCTATTTCAAAAATTGCAAAAAGTGCACGCGAACAAGGACTCACTTCTTGGGTCACCCTTCCCCGCCCAATGATGCACAGTAGTGATATGGATTTTTCTTTTTCTGGAATCAAAACAGCAGTTATGTACGCTATAGAAAAAAAGGTAGCCGAAAGTGGACCACTTACTGAACAAGACAAAATGGTGCTCGCCATGGAATTTGAAAATGCCGTAACAGAAGTGATCGTAAAAAAATTATTTAAAGCAGTTGATGAATATCAAATAGAAGAAATCTCTGTCGCTGGTGGAGTTGCAGCAAATACGTATATTCAAGAACAGATAAAAAAACATATTGGAAAAGAGGGATATGGTGTTCGTGTGTTTTTCCCTGACCGAAGTGTCACTGGAGATAATGCGCTCATGATCGCTCTTGTTGGATATAAAAATATTCAAGAAATAATTTCAGAAAATAAAAAAACCCCCGTCGCTATAAAAGCAAACGGGAGCTTGGCTTTGTCGTTGGGTGACAAATAATTCAAAACTACGCAGTACGTTTCTGACGAATAACTTCAAGGGCCTGTTTAGTAATCTGAGTCAGTGGATGGTCTGTTCCTTCTTTTAAAAGAATGTGTAGGTCAATATATCGTGCATCAACTACTCCTGGTTGTTTCTTAATAAAGTAGGTATCGACAGGTTCTTTGAGAGCATACACAGTTGAGCTCGTTTTTTCATCAGTAAAATTACCAACAAGATCACCTATTTTTACCAAAGAATGGTATAGAAATTTTCTTTTCAAAATTAGCTTAGGACTAGAGTTATCCTCGTTTTTTAAACCAGGCAATGAACAAAAGACTCCTTTGCCTTTAATGTTTTTAAATACAACGAGAATTTGATTCTTTTTCATTGAAGAAAACTGAACAATTTCTTTTTGTTTTGCGATCGGCTGAGGCTGAGTAATAATAGACATAGATTTTGTTTTAAAAGTAAAAAATTTAAATTCCTAAACAATATAGTACAAAAAAAGAGAAAAGTCAAAGTATTCCTATTGTTGCATAATCTTGCTATAATTTCCCCATATGGAAGATGCTCCAAAAGCAAAAAAATATGCAGACAGCAAAGATATTCCGGAAAAATTCCTTGCTCCGTATAATCCTGCCGAAACTGAGAAACGAATAAACGCCCTCTGGGAAGAGAGCGGTTTTTATAATCCTGATGTGTGTATAGAGCGTGGAGTCACAAAATCTGATGCGGAACCTTTTACCATCATTATGCCTCCCCCAAATGTGACTGGAGTTCTTCATATGGGGCATGCACTGATGATCACTCTTGAAGATATTATGATTCGCTACAAACGAATGCAAGGTTTCCGAACACTCTGGCTCCCTGGTACTGACCATGCAGCAATTGCAACACAATCAAAAGTAGAAAAAGAAATTCAAAAGAAAGAAGGAAAATCTCGCCATGATCTCGGACGAGAAGAACTCTTGAGTCGTATCAACGCATTTGCAAAAGAAAGTCATGACACGATTGTTTCTCAAATAAAAGTGATGGGAGCTTCTTGCGACTGGTCACGTGAAGCATTTACACTCGATGAACAGAGAAACTTTTCTGTAAATACTATGTTCAAAAAAATGTACGATGATGGACTCATCTATCGTGGACACCGTATCGTCAACTGGGATCCAAAAGGACAGACGACTATCGCTGATGATGAAATCGTGCACGAGGAACGTAAAGCAAAAATGTATACGTTCAAATACAGCAAAGACTTCCCTATTTCTATATCTACAACACGCCCTGAAACAAAAATAGGAGACGTGGCAGTCGCAGTGCATCCAGAAGATCCTCGCTACAGTGAATACGTTGGTAAAACATACGAAATCGCAGATTTTTGCGGAGTCCCACTTTCTATTACTATTATCGCTGACCTTGCCGTAGAAAAAGATTTTGGAACAGGTGCACTTGGGGTCACACCAGCACACTCTATGACTGACTGGGAAATAGCTGATAGACACAATCTCTCTCGCCCACAAGTCATCAATGAATATGCAAAAATGATGGTAGGTGACGAACGTCTCATGGGAAAGAAAACAACCGACGCAAAAGAAGCAATCGTAGAATGGCTTCGAAGTGAAGGACTCTTGGAAAATGAAATTGAAATATCACAAAATGTCAGTACCGCCGAGCGAACTGGTGGTATTGTAGAACCGCTTCCAAAACTTCAGTGGTTTATTAATGTAAATAAAAAATTCACACTTCCTCATTCAGTAATACAAGGAATACAAAGCGGGACCGAGACAACACTCAAAGAAATTATGCGAAAGTCTGTTGAAGGAAACCAGATCACAATCGTACCTGACTATTTTTCAAAAACATATTTTAACTGGATAGATAATCTGCGTGATTGGTGTATCAGTAGACAGATCTGGTACGGACACCGTGTACCAGTGTGGTACAGAGACACTGAGACCTATTGTGGTGTGACAAAACCAGAGGGTGACGGATGGACACAAGACGAAGACACGCTCGATACGTGGTTCTCTTCTGGTATGTGGACTTTTTCTACGCTCGGCTGGCCAGAAAAAACAGAAGACCTCAAAATATATCACCCAACAAATGTTCTTGAAACAGGCTACGAAATAATCTTTTTCTGGGTTGCTCGCATGATCATGATGTCCGGCTATGCACTCGGTGAAGTTCCTTTTGATACTGTGTATTTCCACGGAACCGTTCGTGATGGACAAGGACGCAAAATGTCAAAATCACTCGGAAATGGTATTGATCCTCTCGAAGTCGCCGAGAAATTTGGAGCAGATGCAGGACGCATGGCACTTATCATAGGAACTGCTCCAGGTACTGATAGTAAAATCGACGAAAATAAGATTAAAGGCTACAAAAATTTTGCAAATAAAATCTGGAATATTACACGTTTTACGCTTAGTAGTATTCCTGATGATTTTGATACCAAAAATCCAGCAACACATATCACGAGCGAAACAGACCAAGCATACATTGCAGAACTTCACACATTGATTCAAGAAATCACCAAAGAAATGAACGAGTATAAATTCCATATCGTATCAGAGAAAATATATAACTACATTTGGCATACATTTGCTGATAAGATAGTTGAAGATGTTAAAACAAGATTACAAAGTGACGATGTGTCTGATAAGATTTCTGCACAATATACAACATACTATATTCTTGAAAACTGCTTAAAATTATTACATCCATTCATGCCTTTTGTTACAGAAGAAATCTGGGGACTTTTGCCGAATACAGACGACAAAAAATTACTCATGGTAACAACATGGCCTACGCATGACTAATCCACTTTTTGAAAGTTTTTCTCTTCAGTCAGTTTTCACTTTTATTAAAGCATTTTGCATTGGAACAATACCCTCCATAATCTGGCTCATGTTTTGGCTGAGAGAAGATTCTGAGAAACCAGAACCGCGAAAACTTCTTCTTATTACATTTATTTTAGGGATGTTTGGTGTGCTCTTGGTTATCCCTCTCCAAAAAATAGTCAGTACTCTTTTTGTAAATCAGCAAATCCTCGTTGTGGTTTGGGCCTTTATCGAAGAAGCAGTTAAATGCCTGCTCGTTATTTTAGTAGTACGTCCAACATTTGAAATAGAGCAACCTATTGATTATGCAATATATCTTATTGTCGGAGGACTAGGATTCGCTGCACTCGAGAATACACTCTACATACTGAAACCTGTCTTACTCAAAGATAATGTCGTTGTCTTTCTGACAGGTAATCTCAGGTTCATGGGTTCAACCCTTTTACACGCTACAGCATCTGGTTTGGTGGGAATTGTCATTGGTCTGTCATTTTTTCAAAACAAACAAATAAAGTACCTCAGTGCTGGTATCGGACTTATCCTTGCAACCTTATTGCATAGTACGTTTAATTTTTTTATAATGAAAGGAGAAGGAAAATCAACATTACAAATTTTTATCTTTCTATGGGTTTTTACGACCATCATTATTCTCTTGTTTGAAAAATTAAGAAGAATGAGTGGTGAGTACGACCCAAGAGAAGAAGAGTACTAAATTATATGCCACAAAAAAAATCGCTATTCCAAAAACTCAAAAAAAGTCTCCAGTTTGATGATGAGTTTTTTGATGAGGAAGATGTTCTGGAAAACGTGAGTAAAACAAATCCTCAGTCATCATACTTAAAAAAAATTGAGTACACGGATTCAGATGAAAAGGATAGTTTTCAAAATACAGAGGAAGTGTGTGGTGAACTTTCAGTGGATGTGTATGAATTAGATCAACACGTTATGATCCAAGCAATGATCGCTGGTGTAAAACCAGAAAGTTTGGAAGTAATCATCGGCCGTGACAATGTCACTATTCGAGGCAAGCGTGAAGATATGCGTAAAATCAATGACGATCAATTTTTTATTCGAGAACTCTATTGGGGTGCATTTGCACGAACTATCGCCCTCTCGCAAGAAATTGACCCCGACCTCGCTGAAGCGTCAGAAAAATACGGGCTCCTCACTCTTAAACTTCCAAAAATAGACAAAAACAAACGTGCGACAATTAAGGTAAAATCTATATAAATCACAATACAAATCAAGTACACACACAAGTGTGTACTTTTTGGTTCTTATGAATGGGCAACGGCCAGAACACCACCCTCTTCAAGAACTATATATACTCCATCACCCACTCATTATTCTCGGTTTAGACAAAAATAGAAATTGAGGTATACTGACAAAAAAACATTTAAAAACTTAATAACATGAAAACAAAACTGAATAAAATCAACACTCTATCTTTTTTCCCTATCTACAAATACCTTTTATGGTTCTCTTTTGTCCACACAATAGGGATAAGTACCGCCCAGACCACTACGGTCACCGTTGGTACAGTTGGTACTTCTACGAGTACTTTTTTTGGACCTATTTACCGAACCTCCGGAAATAGTACCGTGTGTTTTAGTAAACATGCGTACTTGTACACGCTCGCAGAATTAACAAATGCTGGTATCACCACAGGATCACAGATCACAGACATCCGATTCACCAAAAACTCTTCGTTTGAATTATCAGGATTGAGTACTGGAACTATTTCTATTTACATGAAAAATTCATCAAACACGCAATTAGTATCTGGCACCACCTGGGGTTCTCTCACAACCAATGCAACACTGTGCGAAAACACAGAGCATAGTACAACTCAAAATATCGGTGGAGTCGGAACAGTGACATACCTACTTTCGGCTCCTTTTACCTATACTGGTGGATCACTTGAGGTATACGTGGAATGGAATTTAAATCCTGGATTTCTACCTTATACAACAGGTGGATTTCAGTGGTTGTACGCAACATATCCTGGTACAGTAAAAACAATTGGTGCTGTTGGACTCTCACCGCTTGGAACAGCAACACCCTTAAGTAATCTCACTTATGGTGGTACCGTCAGACCAAACACACAGTTGAGCTATACACAGACGATACCATGCATAGGAGCCCCTGCTCCAGGCAATACTGTTGCAAGTGCTACGGTCGTGTGTCCATTCACAACGATACAATTAAGTCTCCAAAATATACAAACGCAAAATGGAGCTAGCTTTCAGTGGTATGACTCAGTCACAGGACCTATCGTAGGTGCCACAAATGCTCTCTATACTCCAAACATCACGACACATAAGACATTCTACTGTGGAGTAACGTGTGCGGGTATGACCACCTATTCAAATCCAGTGACTATAACGATTCAATCATATCTGGATTGTTATTGTATTTCTGAAGCAACGTCCATCATCAATGAAGACATCACATCAGTCACCGTAAATGGTACAACTCATAGTTCAACATGTGCCACAACAGGAACACCACCATCAGTAGTAAATAGGTATTCGGACTATACGTCAGTCTACCCAGCGTTCGTATTGCCGGTTGGGCAAATAATCCCCGTCTCTCTTACCATTACTGAATGTAACACAAATGGATTCAACAACACGACATCTATTTGGATAGATTATGATCATAGTGGCATCTTTGACACAAGTGAACGTGTATACAGTACTTTTTCGCTACTCACGAATACACCATATTATTTTGGTGGGCACATAGAATCAGGAAACTTTACACTGCCGACAACCGCACTCCCTGGTATAACGAGGATGCGAATATTGTGTAATGAAACAACAAGCCCGACAACAAACCCATGCCTTACTTTTGGATGGGGAGAAACAGAAGATTATTTGGTCGATATTCAACTTCCAAATACCACACTCCTGGTAACCTGTTTTATTGAAGCCTACATGACTGGACCACAAACCATGACTTCAGTCCTTGCAAACCAAGGTGAAGCAAGTACCATAAACGCCTGTGACTCAATAGACATAGAACTCCATGAAGCATTTTCTCCATTTGCAACGGCATACACGTGTCGCACAGTTCTACACCAAAATGGCTTCATTACTGCGCTCTTTCCACCAATCACTGGATCGTACTATATTGTCGTAAAACACAGAAATGCACTAGAAACATGGTCTAGTCAGCCACTCGGTTTGACAAGTGGAATTACATCTTATAATTTTTCGACAGATGCATCACAAGCGTTTGGTAATAACCAAGTAGAAACAACGATCAATTCTAACGTCTATGCATTATATAGCGGGGATATGGTTGTTGATCAAAACATAGATCTTCTAGACTTGAGTATACTTCAAAATCATATTGCGCTTTTTGCGTCCGGATATCTGGCGAGTGATATAAATGGAGATGGTAATGTGGATTTACTTGATATGCCTGTTATTGAACGTAACATAACTAATTTTGTTTTTTCAAATCACCCATAACAAAACAACATGCATGGGTAAAACAAAAACCGTCCAATAAGGACGGTTTTTTTTATAACGTGTTAGAAAAGAGAAACTCGTTTGATACTCCTTTCTTTTCCGAGTATTTCCATAACCGTAAACGGTTCTGGAGATTTTTCCATACCGGTGAGCGCAAAGCGAAGTGGCCAGAGAACGTCACCCCTTCCGTATGTGTCTGTGAGTGGCCAAATAGTATCTTTGATGAAATCTTTATTCCAATTTTCTTCTGAAATAGTTTCCAAAAGTGCGCGAACTTCGCCTAGATGTTTTTTTGCTTCATCGAGTGTAGAATTTTTCCAAGCGAGTTTATTTTCATCAACAGTAACGTCGTTGACAATCCAGTTAAGTTCACCTGCATTTGCCATTTCAGTAATATCACTCCATTTTGATACTCGTTCGGTAAGTGTCTCAAGTGCCCGAGAAATGATCTCTGTATTGTAGTGTGGTGCTTGTTTGATACTCTCTGGTAAAAATTCAATAACAGCAGTGAGTTTGTCCGCGCGTGCAAGTGTCTTGATATGTTCTTTGTTCATCCAGTCGAGTTTCTCGTCGTTGAATTGCGCACCTCCTTTTTGGATTCTTTCAATATCAAAAATAGTCTCTAGTTCTTTTTCTGTGTAGATTTCTTTTTCACCACCTGGGTTGTATCCCAAGAATGTGAGGAAGTTGAATAATCCTTGTGGAAGATAGCCATCAGTTCTGTAATCCAAGATGTCTTTTGCGCCATCTCGTTTTCCAAGTTTCTTTTGTCCTCCATCTCCTAGAATGTGTGGCATAGAAACAAACACTGGAGGTTCTTTCCCAAAAGCTTCGTAGAGTGCAAGATATTTTGGTGTAGAAGAAATAAATTCTTGACCACGCATGACGTGAGTGACTTCCATTTCAATATCATCAACTAAGTGTGCAAAATTGTATGTTGGATAGCCGTCTGATTTGATGAGGACAAAGTCGTCGAGTGCTTCCGGCCCTGCTGAAAGATCACCAAAGACAACATCGTGCCAGTAACTTTTTTTGACTTCAGTAATTTTAAAACGAAGTGTTTGACCGATTCCTGTGAATGGAATTGATTCAATATTTTCTTTTCTGTGTTCTCGATACAAAAATGGTCTGTTTTCAGCATCTGCTTGCTGGCGAAGTGTTTCCGCTTCTTCTTCTGTCATTGGGTCGACATATGCATGACCACTTTTAATCAGCATGTCTGCGTATTTTCTGTAAATATCAAGACGCTCTGATTGGATGTATGGGGTGTGTGGTCCGCCTATTTCTGGTCCTTGGTCCCAGTGTACACCGAGCCAAGTGAGTGATTCCATGATGTGCTCTCTGGAGCCAGGAACTTCGCGAGCTTTGTCCGTATCTTCGATTCTGAGGATAAATACACCGCCCATCTTTTTAGCCCACAGATACGCAAAAATGGCTGTTCTAACACCTCCAACATGCATAAAGCCTGTTGGGCTTGGGGCGAATCGAGTGACTATTTTTTGAGCTGAGTTCATTTATAAAATATAGCTTATTTTATAAATTTTCAGTACTTGACATATAGTATATATAATACTATTATTTGATTAAATCAAAAAAATTAAAAAATGAAAAAGTATCTTACTAAGATTATTGAATGGAAATATTTCCCTCTAGTTTACTTTCTTACATCCGTAATTCTTGGCTTTTTATTTGCTTTCAGTACAACGTGGGTGGTCTTTGGTTTTGGAATTTTGGACCCCTGGTTAGTACCACACCATATTTGCGTTGAGATACCTATCTTAATAGCGATGTTTTTCGCTGATCTGTCCTACGTTCTTTATGTAAAGCCTAAATACAATACAAAAGGCAACTGGATTTCTTGGACTTAATAGTGAATATAAAGTAAAAAAATCTCCATTAATTGGAGATTTTTTATTTGCACTTTAGATTCTTTTTGTTGAGGGAAGCCTTGCTTCCCTCGAAAAGAAAAACACAAAGATGCCTTTCTTGTTTTTCTAAAAACTAAAAACTGTACAATTAAAACTAACCCTCTTTCTGATGTTCGAGTGTAATCCTAATCAATTCTTCCGCAATAATTTTCCCGGCATTTGGATTTGCATTCGCGAGCGCGCATTGACTCATCTCTTTGTAGCGCTCTGTATCCCCAAGAATCAAATCAATTTGCGTTTTTAAAATAGTGACATTAAGATTTGCTTGTTCTATGACAATCCCAGCTCCGGTATGTGCAAATTCATAGGCATTGGATTTTTGATCACGACTGATTGTCTCCGGGATTGGGATCACAATAGCAGGTACACCCCACAGTGATATCTCAGCAAGAGAAGTTGACCCAGCACGTGTGATAACGATATCAGCTGCTCCAGCAGCCATCTTCATTTCAACAGGGTTCATTAATCCAAAGAGTGCGTAGTTACTGAGAAGTGTTTTATTTACTACTACAACATCGACGGTATTTTTTACAACTTCGTAATTTTTCTCCCCTACTTGATGGATGAGCTGGTAGTCTTTGAGAAATATTGGAAGTCCGTCGACAATCACGTCGTTGATATATTCTGCTCCAGATGACCCGCCTAATACTAGAACAGTCTTGACTGCTGAATTAAATTTAAAATATTCATGAACATTATTATTACCTTTTTCTCGGATACCTCGTCTAATAGGAATACCTACGCATGCGGTTTTTTCAGGAGGAAAATAACTACTCGCGCGAGGATGTGCGATTGCAATTTTTTTTGCAAACTTTGAGGACCAGAGTGTCACCCTCCCAGGAACTGTATCTGATTCATGAATCACTACCGGTATACGAAGCACTCGTGCTGCAAAAAGTGTCGGGAAACTTGCATACCCCCCTTTTGAAAAAACAACATCGGGATAGATAAAGAAAAGTTTAATGACGGCAATAATGCAAGAAGGAATAATCTTAAACATATCAATAAAATTCGCTACACCGCCGTACAATCTACTCTTGCCTGCTGGTACGTGGACATATTCTATATTATTTTCAAAAAGCGCTCTTTTATCATACGGACTATCAGAGAGGTAGTATAGTTTAATCTGAAGCAGTTTTCTTTCTTCGATAAGAATTCGGATCTCTTCAGCAACGGCAATCAGTGGGAAAAAATGGCCTCCCGTCCCTCCACCTGTGAAAACAATTTTCATATATTATTTTTTTGAAGTTATATGCTGATAAGACGACACCTGCGCTATGATTCCAACAATGAACAGAGTAACAGCGAGCGATGTACCACCATGGCTCATAAACACCAAAGGGACTCCTGTTAATGGAAACAATCCAACAAGTGATGCAATATTTAAGAAGGCTTGAAAAGTAATCAATGAAATAAAACCAATAACAAAAAGCCGTGAAAATTGGTCTGGTGCATGATAACTTATACGCAAGCCACGTAAAGCAAATGCAAGATAGAGAATGATGCAGATGGTTGTTCCAACAAAACCAGTCTCTTCTCCTATAATAGCAAAAATTGAATCTCCATGCGATTCTGGTAAATACCCAAATTTTTGTACACTTTGACCAATCCCTGTCCCAAAAACACCACCTGAACCAAAAGCAATAAATGCCTGCTGGAGCTGATACGATGACCCGCGTACATCTGAGTGTGGATGCAAAAATGTATCAATACGTTTTTGGATATATGGAGTAGTTTGCACAAGTATAAAAAAACCAATCGACGCAAGAGACAAAACAACAACAAAGTGTTTGATGGGAGCGCCAGAAATAAACAGCATAATACTCCCAGCTACACACATAAGAATAAAACTTTTTGTATCGGGCTGAAGAAAAAGAAGCGTTGCCATAATACCCAGTATGATTAAAAAAGGTAGAATTACTCTTTTAAAGGAGTGGACCTCATTTTTCATCCATGCCAACCATGCAGCAAAATAAATAATGAAAGTCACTTTGAGGATTTCTGCTGGTTGAAATGAGATTGAGCCAAATGATAACCACCGCCTCGCGCCACCATGTTCAAAAGAAAAAAATGGAATAAGTACAAGCACCATGAGACCTAAAGAGAACATAAACACCACGAAAGCGTGTTTTTTCCAAAATAAATACGGGATTTTTAGTCCTGCAATAAATAAGATAAATCCACCGCCGATACCAAAAACGAATTGATTAATAACAATACTTTTAAAAAGTCCTGGAGTTTTTGCATAGATGCCTAATGCTGCAGAGAGAAAAAAAATAATACCTACAATAAGAAGGCTCAAAGTAATACCAATAAAAACGGTATCTGGTTTTCTGACATCAGGGCGTTTCATCATAACTAGATAAGCGCAACAATAACTCCAGTAATAGAACAAAAGACAGAGATAATCCAATATCGCATAGTTACTTTATAAGACGGCCACCCAAGTGCTTGGAAATGATTATGGAGAGGGGCGACGAGAAACACTTTTTTACCGTTGCGTAATTTTTTTGAAAGAATCTGAATTAAACTTGATCCAGCCGTAACAAATAATGGTAATCCAACAATAAAAAGTACAAAAACTTGTGTGGTGAGTAGAGCTATAACACCGAGCGTCAACGTCAGCGACAT
The DNA here is from genome assembly GCA_964565825.1 of uncultured Candidatus Saccharibacteria bacterium. Lineage (GTDB taxonomy): Bacteria > Patescibacteriota > Minisyncoccia > Phycocordibacterales > UBA9973 > CAZEPT01. The sequence goes on from CAZMGK010000005.1 coordinate 31,475, forward strand.
GCTTCCGGTTTCAGAGAGAAAAAACCGAGCAGGTGGGATATTAAACCACAAGAAAGCCAAAATTCCCCCGACGATACTCAGACAGAGTGCAGCAATGTCTATCTGACCTTGAGCAAACGCGATAAATCCGTATGCAGAAAACATACTCGCAAATACCCCACCAGAAAGTCCATCAATACCGTCGATCACACCACCACTATAGAGACCTATAAAAAGTACTACGGACAGAGGTATGATAAAAAAACCAAGAGTCAGGGTGTATCCAAGAGTAAGGTAGATGGTCGTATAATCTAGTTTAAAATAAAACCAAAGACCAACACATAACCCCAATATAAAAACAAAAGCGAGACGGCTCATAACAGAAAGCCCGCCACCTTTATAATTTCCCTTATCCGTACAGACTAAGTAATCATCGATAAGACCAAAACATGCCGAGCCAATAAATACAGACAAGAGTATCCATGTTTGAGATCGAGAAAAATAAGAAAACGCATCAAAGTACGTAGGGGAAAAATATTTGAGTATTGCAATGAAGATGACAACAAGAATGACACTTCCCCAAATGATGACTCCACCCATCCGTGGTACTTGACGCTCGCCATCATTATGCAATTGGCCTGTAACAGTAGCTTGCTGGCCATCTGTCGTAATAGCAACACTTTTTTTCTTCCACATTTTATGTTTATACAAAAAACTAGAAAGAAACGGTGTAATAAGTACGCCTACAATACACGTCAGAATGCTCGGTACAATTATTTTAATACTATCAGCTATTATCATATGTTTATATATTCCATTAAAATTTCTCTTACTATTTTTTGCTCATCCCAAGGAACTATCTGCCCGTTTATAACCATTGTCTTCTCCGCACCTTTTCCACATATACATACAATATCATTATTTCCTGCAAGCTGAAATGCTTTTCTGATGGCATCTTTTCTGTCCTCTATCAAGAAGAGGTGTTTATTAAGTACTTTGTCTTCGGAAATTACATACTGTGCAATGTCATCGATAATTTCTCTAGGGTCATCATCGTATGGATCAACATTAGTGAGTATCACAATGTCAGCCATGTCTTTTGCAAGGAGACCCATTTCTTTTCTTTTTGTCTTGTCTCGTCCACCACCTTCTGCTCCAAAAATGAGTATTATTTTCCCTGTATCTTTTTTAAGCATGGTGAGTGTCTCAAGTAAATTTCGCATGGAGAGTTTTTCGTGGGCGTAGTCTATATAGACTTGAAATTTTTGCCCAAGTTCAACACGCTCCATTCGTCCGGGAATATACGTTACTTTTTCAATCCCTGTACGTATGAGAGTTTTTTCTATACCGCACGCAGTACCAATCATGTATGATGCAAGTGCATTATCCATGTTGAATTTTCCTGGTATATTGACTACTATCTTTTGATCTCCGATGGTAAATGTATTACTTTCGAGATCGACCATCTTGTTCTGTATAAGTTCTCTAAGCGAATACGATAATTTGTGAGATACAGGAAAGTTACTAAAGTAAGATGCGTGTTCGTCATCAGCATTAACGATACTTACTTTTTCTGGAAATATTTTTTTTACGTTACTCTGTGCTATGTGTTGAAACAATATTCCTTTTGCTTTTTTGTATTCTTCAAATGAATTATTGTGAGATGGGAGATGTTCTGGACTCAAGTTGGTAAATACTCCAATATCGTAGTTGATACCAATATGTCGGTACTGCTTCAGCCCTTCAGAACTGACCTCAAGTACTGCATGGGTGCAATGCGCTCGTACCATAGATTGGAGCATTTTTTGTGTATACCATGGACTCGGCATAGTCATATGCATTTTGTTCGGTGTTTCATGTTCTCCTATGTATATGTGTGCTGTCCCAATAAGTCCTGTTTTGAAATGTCCGCCATACGTCAGTACTGACCAAGTAAATTCACTCGTACTTGTCTTTCCTTTTGTGCCAGTAATTCCAATGGTGATCAGTTTTTCTGATGGATTACCATACCAAAAAGATGCCAGAATTGCATTCTGTTTATGGTAGAAAATCAAAAGACTTTCAGGTACGAGATTTTTTATTTGTTTTTTTATGAGACTAAACATTACTCTAATTGATGCACTTCATTGAGACGTGATTCGTATAGTGCTGTTGTTTTATTAATACTCTCAGTCAAATTTTTGATGTACCACATGAGAATTAGTGAAAATACAACAAACATTATTTTATAGTATTTTCCAACGTAGAGTGAAAAAAAATCAACGTTATTATGCATGTTCTTCCTCATTTACTTGAGAAAAAACAGTCTCAAGATTTTTAATCGTCTCTTCGTATGCAGGGAGCTCGCTTATTTGGGTGATGCCTAAATACCGAAGTGTGTCTATCGTTGGTACATAGATGTATGAACGACTATCTTTTTTATTTTCTTTTTTCTCAACAAGTCCTCGGAGATACAAATTTCTGAGAATGAATGAGGAATTGACTCCACGAACATAATCTACTTCACTCCTTGTTGCACCATTTTTGTACAATAAGATAGAAAGTGTCTCGAGACTTGCTTTTGAGAGCTCTCCACCGCGTTCTTCTTTTTCGACTGTTTCGAGGAATTCAGAAACAGCCGGGTTCGTTCCTAGCGCAAGTTCACCATCTGATTCTACAATAACAATACCGGTGTCATCCGTGTACTGCATCCTAAGAGACTCAATAATAGCAACAAGCTCTTCTTCTGAAATATCGAGCTGTTCCCTAATGTATTTTTTTGACAGACTCTCCCCTTTTATAAATAAGAGCGCTTCGACAAGATTTTTTTTATTCATCCCGTTAGAAATAAGAAATCGAAGATTTCTGTACTTGATTAATATTAAAATAGACCTGTATCATAATTCTTTTATTTTCTCATTATCTCTTAATAAACTGTTTGATTTCTAACGGGATTCATATCCTTCTACGTTAACAGTACTTTTAGTAACATTCATATCCCCGAATGCACTTTCTTGGTCGGCTACCAATATACCTGTTCTAATAAGTTCGAGAATGGCAAGGAAGGAAATGAGGGTAAACACTTTTTCTTCTTTCGTGAATATTTTTTTTGACCCCGTAAATTCATTGAAGGAAAATGAAGAGAGCGATTCGACTTGTTTGTGGATACGGTCCATCACTTGTTCTAAGGTAATCGTCGTACGTACTTTAATTTCAGGATTATTTTCGACAGTCTCTATCTGGGGAGCTTTTTTCATCACATCTTGTATGCACTCATACAAATATGCTGTCGTTATGTGTGTGTCTGGAATAAATCTAACCTCTCTCTTTTGTTCTTTTTTGAGAAAAATAATATCTGTGTCAAAACGTTCGGCTATTTGCTTCGCAATATCTTTGTATATCTTGTAGACTTTGAGTCGTTCTTCAAGGTCGTCAATCGTGACTTTGTCTTCTTTCGTTATATCAAAGTTTGGAAGGAGTGAGCGAGATTTTATAAGGAGGAGTGTGGCAAGAATGACAAGATATCCAGTCAGTTCGTAGAAGTCTTTTGACTGACGTTCTTTCATTTCAGTTACATATGAGGTATATTCTTCAGCAATCGACGAGAGTGATATTTCATTGATGAATAATTTTTTACTCTCAATCAGAGACAACAGCAAATCAAGCGGTCCTTCGAACGTTGTTGCTTTCGTGATGAAACTAGGTGTGTCCTGTACTGTATCCATTATTTTTTATTATATCTCTTTTTTGATAGATATCCCAAGTTCAATCAGTTGTTTGTCTGCAACTTTTGATGGTGCACCCATCATGAGGTCGCGTCCTTCACCTGTTTTCGGAAATGCGATTACTTCACGGATGTTTGGTTCATTTTCAAGGAGCATGACGATGCGGTCGATACCCTGCGCACAGCCTCCGTGTGGAGGTGCACCGTATTCAAAAGCAGTGAGAATGTGTCCAAAACGTGCTTGAATTGTTTCAGCGGAAAGCCCAAGGAGTTCAAATATTTTATTTTGTAATTCTCTCTTGTGAATACGAATTGAACCTCCACCGAGCTCGTATCCATTGAGAACGATATCGTAGGCATTTGCCCGAGCCTCTGTTGGATTTGTTTCGAGTAAGTGCTCATCTTCTGTTTTTGGAGAAGTAAAAGGATGGTGAACCGCTTGAAGTCCTCCTTCACTATCTTTTTCGAACATTGGAAAATCCACTACCCAACAAAAAGCAAGGAGATTTGGATCTTCTTTGTCTTCTCTCATGTCTGGCTTATCGTTTCCGTATTTTTCCATTGATTCTTTGTAGGTAATCCGAGGAAATGGAATTTGTTGTATCTTTTTCTCAGGATAGAGGGTGTGTACCATATCGATAAACATTTTCTCTGTAAGAGCGAGGATGTCTTCTTGATCTACAAAAGATAGCTCGTAGTCGAGTTGTGTGAATTCCGGTTGCCTGTCTCCACGTTGGTCTTCGTCTCGCATACAACGTGCAATTTGGAAATATTTTTCAAAACCGGCTACCATGGCGAGCTGTTTAAATTGTTGTGGTGATTGCGGAAGTACGTAAAAATTTCCAGGATGAAGACGTGATGGAACGATGTATTCTCGTGAACCTTCTGGTGTTCCTTTCATCATCATTGGAGTTTCGATTTCCACAAACTCTTCCCCGTGCATGTAACTTCTAAAGAAAGAGATTATTTTGTCGCGCATACGCATATTTTTTTGCATTCGCTCTGAACGCAAATCTAAATATCGGTATGTCAGACGCACATCTTCACCAACTTCTCGTGTGTCAGATCCAATATCAAAAGGCATTGGGTCAGACGTATTAAGAATAGTGATGTTGGTAATTTCTAGTTCGATAGAACCGTTTTGTTTATCAGCCTGTACATTTCGCTCTGGTCTTTTGTTGACGATGCCTCTGATCTCGACGACGTAATCATTACGTGTTTCTTTGGCTATAAGTATCGCTTCTTCTCTGTTGGGCAATACGACGCCCTGGACTTTGCCGGTATAGTCACGAAAATCAAAAAACACCATCTTGCCCTGGTCGCGACGTACGTCAATCCAACCTTGGATCATTACTTCTTCACCTGCATGAGACTCGAGGTCTCGAATTAAAATTCTTTTGCTCATATTTTTATAAAAGTTAAAGAGAAAAATCGCCTCTTCAAACTTACAATTACTTTGTAAATTTGCAGGGGCGATACTTCTTTAATAGCTTCGCGGTGCCACCCTACTTTTTCGACTTCATTACTGCTGTGACGGGCTTACCCGAGAGATTCTACTATTCCGAGCTTGCCTCGGAAGTTCTTTCTCTATCCTCCCCAGTGTCAGCTGGATCAGTGGATGTATCTATTTTACCCTATTTGAGATAAATAGCAAAGTGGGTTTAATTATAAAACACAGCAGGGCGACTGCGTCGCCCTGCTGTGTTTTATAATTACACTAAACCCTTATACTATTTCTAGTGTGCATTATCCAATAGCCATTCATACGGAATAGAGAAAATCGTCACGATGACTTGCAAAGGAAAGAAAAGGATGCGAAAAATAGAATACACAATCATATCTTCGTTTTTGAATGGAGATATTTTTTTTGTCAGAAACATAAGAAAAAAGTTCATTGGAAGGTACATTACTCCAAATATGACAGCAAGCAGCTGAAACGAATAATGTCTGATAAGTTCAAACTGCATAATGAGAATAAAGATGGCAAGTCCAACCCAAAACCACATACTGGTATATATCCTAAAATAGAAAAAAGCGATGACGATTCCAATAACAAAAATAACTTCTATGAACGTTTTCATATTAGAAGTAGTTAATTTTCATTTTCTCTCTGATAATGTGCATATTTTCTTCAGCGACTGTTTGTGCCGCTTTGATTCCCTCTTTCAAAATTTCATCAACTAGTTTCGGATTGTTTTCATAGTACGCTCGTTTTTCTCGAATAGGCGCAAGCATACTGTCGAGTACTTCAATGAGTCTTTTTTTAATGACAACATCTCCGAGTCCACCTTTTTTGTAGTGTTTTTTGAGTTCTTCAACTTCTTCTTTGTTCGGGTCAAAAATATCGAGATAGGTAAAAACAACATTTCCTTTTACTTCACCAGGGTCTGCTACATGAATATGATTTGGATCAGTATACATCTGCATTACTTTTTTTGAAATTGTTTCGCGAGTATCTGCGAGATTGATCGTATTACCGAGAGATTTGGACATTTTTGCACCACCGTCGAGACCGGGAAGGCGTACAGTATCACTGAGTACTGCTTTTGCGTGTTCAAATGTATGGCCATAAAATCTATTGAACGTATCAACAATTTCATTTGTTTGCTCTATTTGTGGTAACTGATCTTGACCAACCGGGATACTATTTGCATGACAAAATAAAATATCAGCAGCTTGTGAAACTGGATACATAAGAAATCCAGCTGGAACTGTCTCGCTATATCCTTTCTGTTTCATTTCTGCTTTGACTGTTGGATTTCTTTTAAGTCGTGCAACGGTAACAAGGTTGAGAAAAAAAACAGTGAGTTCGGCAATTTGTGGAATCATTGATTGAATAAAGAAAGTTGTTTTCTTTGGATCTACTCCGCAAGCAAGATTGTCGAGGACGACTTCACGGACGTTGTCGCGAACTTTCTCTGGATTGTCGGCATTATCTGTGAATGCTTGAACATCAGCAACCATGTAAAATGCTTGGTCAGCTGTGTCTTGCAATTTCAATCTATTCTGTATAGAGCCGACATAGTGCCCCAAATGGAGCTTGCCTGTTGGTCTGTCACCGGTTAAAACGATGTGTTTTTTGTCTTTCATCCCGTTAGAAGTAGGAAATCAGAGATTTCCATCCTATATTATTGTTTGATTAATAAAATTAAATTTCCTTCAATATTTTACCCGTCCGTAAAGAGTAAATCGTCCGACTTCTAACGGGATTCATATACGAAGATTATTATACCATGGAATTAAAAAATCACTTCCCCATCATTTCCCCTCCTCTATCCACATAAAAATTTGGTCGGATATTCCAATGTGTTACACTAGCTCTATGTCACAAGATTTACACGTTCCACCACAAGATCTCGATTCAGAAAAAGCAGTCCTCGCTTCAATTATGCTTCGTCCGGAAGCACTTTATGAAGTTGATGATCTTCTCATCTCAGATGTTTTTTATGCCGATAAACACAAGATAATTTACGGTATCATGATTGATCTTCATCGAGAAGGAAATCCGATTGATGTTATTACCCTTACCGCAAAATTAGAAAATCTTAAAAAGCTCGACGCAATTGGTGGACGAAGTTACTTGACTGAACTTGTTGCGTCAGTCCCAACGACGACCAATGCTCGCTACTATGCCGAATCTATCTATCAAAAATACACCCTCCGCCGTCTGATCAATGCCTCAAACACTAACATCAGTGATGCTTTTTCTCCAGGTGACCGACCAGTAGATGAAATTATAGATCTTGCTGAAAAAAGAATTTTTGATGTTGCGTCAAATACGAAAGGACAAAAATTTATTCCACTCAAAGACACACTCACCGGTGCATGGGATCGTATTGAGAAATTGCACGAAACAAAAGGAGCACTCCGCGGTATTCCAACTGGATTTAAAAGTCTCGACAAAATGCTCGCTGGTTTTCAAAATTCAGACCTGATTATTTTGGCTGCTCGTCCATCTATGGGTAAGACCACGCTTGCACTCGACTTTGCCCGTCTCGTCGCAACCAACCACAATATCCCTGTTGGAATCTTTTCACTTGAAATGGATTCGACACAGCTCGTTGATCGTATGTTGGCAGCGGAATCTCGGGTCAATGCGTGGAACCTCCGCACAGGACAACTTTCAACCGATAATGATTTTTCTCGTTTGCGTGATGGACTTGATCGTCTCTCTCGAGCACCTATCTATATCGACGATCAGTCTTCAAATACGATTTCTAAAATGCGTTCTTTTGCTCGTAAACTCAAGATAGAGCATGGACTCGGGTTGGTTATTGTTGACTACCTCCAGCTCATGGCGACCAGTAAAACTCATGACTCTATGGTGAATCAGGTGACCGAAATCTCTCGCTCTCTCAAAGGTCTCGCTCGTGACTTGAATGTGCCTGTTATTGCCCTCTCACAGCTCTCTCGTAACGTTGAACAGCGTGGAGGTAAACCAAGACTGTCTGACCTTCGTGACTCTGGATCCATCGAGCAGGACGCTGACGTAGTTATGTTTATTCACCGAGAAGACAAATATAATGAAAATTCAGATAGACAGAATATCGCCGAGATTCTCATAGAAAAACACCGAAATGGACCTGTCGGCAAAATCGAGCTCTATTTTGATGACAAGACGAGTACTTTTCTTGAACTCGATGATAATACTCCAGCATCAAGTGCTTCGGGTATCAATAGTACGCAAGGCGGATTTGGTGGTATATTCTAGTAATGGATCAGAATAACAACTTTCAAAACCTCATACAGTACTTTGAGGAATTTCCTGGAGTAGGTGCCAGACAGGCAAAACGCTTTACGTATTTTTTGATGAATAAAAATAATTTTTTCATCAAGGATTTTACTGAAACTATTCTTAATCTCAAACAAGTATCAAAACAGTGTGGATCGTGTATGCGATTTTATTTTGGCGACGCAACGTTTTGTTCTATCTGTTCAAGTACTGAACGAAATCAAAACCAATTAATGATTGTCGAAAAAGATCAAGATGTTGATTCTTTCGAAAAGACAAAATCATACAGTGGAAAATACTTCGTCCTCGGACGACTCCTATCTCTTATTTCAAAAGAAGAAATAAAGATGGCCAGGCTTACTCCTCTTTTTGAAAAACTCGAACAGAGTGTTTTGAGTACTGACACCTCTTTAAATATAGAAGAAATTATCCTAGCGTTCTCAAGTACCCCAAACGGAAATTTCACTGACTCGTATATGCGACAAGAAATTTCTCGGAACTTCCCGACGGTGCAAATAAAAAGTCTCGGGCGTGGTTTTGCCACCGGATCTGATCCAGAATATGCTGACAACGAAACCCTTTCTCTCGCACTTAAAAATAGAGCATAATAAAAGACCTCCATTTCTGGAGGTCTTTTATGTAGCTTACGCTATTTTTGTGATTTTGATTTCGAAGAAAGGCTGTCGGTGTCCGTTTTTCTTTCTGTAGTTACTCTTTGCTTTGTATTTCAAAACAATAACTTTTTGTGCTCGGCCAATTTTTTCAATAACACCAGTTACTGTCGCGCCATCAAGATATGGTGTACCGATAGAAGTGTTTGTTCCATCATCAACAAGAAGCACTTTGTCAAAAATAACTTGGTCTCCTTTTTTGTACGGATTTTTACTATCGCCTTTTAATATTTCAGTACGAAAGACAGTGTCTTGTGACACTCTGTACTGTTTCCCCCCTGTTTTTATTACTGCAAATTCCATAGACCTATACTACTCTTTTTGGGGAAAAAAGTCAAATCATTCTACCTGCTTCAAAAAGCAGCCTTTTTGGTTCTTTGTATTGTCATTCCGGACTTGATCCGGAATCCAGTCATTTTCTAAAGACTCAATTCTTCGTTACTTTTTAACCGCCAAAAAGTAACCAAAAAAGCTCTCGACCAACACTTTTTTAATTACCCCAGGGCACCCTCTCTTGCTTCGCAATTCACCTTGACTCACGAAACTCATACTCACTAAAAATACTAATCCCGATGTAAAATCGGGACCCCGAACAAAGCTTCGGGGCTCGCTTTGCTCAGACAGATTGTTTTTTCCTTTGGAACGTGAATCCTCGTTGGTTCGTATAGGAAAAAGGATGAAATGTGAAAAAAGACAGACAGTTCCCTTTTTAACACCTCTTTCTGGCTTTGGGTTATGGCTAGATTTCAGAAGTGTCGAAATACAGGAGAACAAGAAGCGATTGTCTTGTCCTTTGGAACGTTCGTATTCGTTTGTTCCTATAGTAAAAAAGTGCTGAGTCGAAAAAATAATAATCTTTTTAGCATCTCTTTCTGGCTTTGAGTTATGGCTTGAGTTCAGAGTGTCAAAGATTATTCACTAAAAACTGTAAACTAGAAACTGAACATGCTATAGTATATGTATATGATTTCAAAGTATACATACAAGAAACTAACGTGGATTGATGTCGAAAATCCAACAACAGATGAGATTAAAAGACTGAAAGAAGAGTACAAAATTCCGACGCTTGTGGCAGAAGAAGTGCTCGAGAAAAGTCTTCGCTCCAAAGTAGATAGTTACGAGCATCTACTCTTTATGATTATGTATTTTCCTATTACAAAAGGTGGTGGAAAAAAGGTCTTTCAACAAGAAATAGATTTTGTTATTGGGTATGATTTCATCATTACGGTACACTACGAACCAATCGAGGCGCTTAAAGCCTTTTCAAAACAATTTAACTTAGGGTCTCAGCTCGAGAGAGGTAAAGACATTCCGCACGCTGGTTTTATCCTCCATTTTATTTTGAAAGAAATTTACATTAGGATCTCCCAATCCCTATTTGATATTAATACCTGGCTTATTGAGATAGAAGAGCACATCTTTAACGGAGCAGAAGAAAAAATGGTTTTCTCCATATCTGATGCAAATCGTATTATCATCGATTATTCACAAACGCTACGATTTCACCAAGAGACGCTCGTGTCTTTTCAAGCAAAAGCAAAAGAATTCTTTGACTCAGGATTTAGCTATGAATTAACACGAATCATGAGTGAGTATAATAAAGTTGCTCATATTCTCGAAGGACACAAAGAAGTGATCGCAGACCTCCGTGAGACAAACAATTCCCTCCTCAACACGAAAACAAATAAGACCGTCAAAAAACTCACTGGACTTTCTTTTATTATGCTCCCATTAACACTCATTGTGGGAGTATTTGGGATGAATATGGACATGATTTTTATCAAATCAAACATACATTTTATGGTTGTTGTCGGTAGTATGGTCGTTATCGCTTTTAGTATGTACATGTATTTCAAACACAAAAAATGGTTCTAAAAATATACAATTCATTTTCTAAAAATATCGAGGAATTCAAACCGCAAGAAAATTCAAAAGTGAGTCTCTATACCTGTGGTCCTACTGTCTACAATTACCCTCATATTGGTAATTACAGAGCCTATGTCTTTGGCGATGTCTTAAAACGAACGCTTCTTGCGCTAGGCTATGAGGTTAATCATATTATGAATATCACAGATATCGATGATAAAACTATTCGAGATTCTATCAAAGAAAATAAAACACTGGTTGACTTCACTGAATTTTATACTCAAGAATTTTATAAAGATAGAGATATGCTCGCAATTATCCCTGCAACTTTGTACACCAAAGCGACTGATCATATCCCTGAAATGGTGCTCATGATTGAAATTCTCTTACAAAAAGGATATGCATATAAAACTCCTGATGGGAGTGTCTATTTCTCTATCAAAACTGATCCGGACTACGGCCGATTGAGTAGGATTGACATGAGCGCCTTGAAAGACAACGCAGCTCACAGATTGAATCAAGATGAATATACAAAAGATGATGCACAAGATTTTGCGCTCTGGAAAGCATGGGATAAAAATGACGGTGACGTATTTTGGGATCCCTCGACTCTGCTCGGGAAAAGCACATCTCTTGGTAAAGGGCGACCTGGTTGGCATATCGAATGTTCGGCAATGAGTACAAAATATCTTGGTACAACGATAGACATTCACACTGGTGGAGTCGACAACATCTTCCCTCATCACGAAAACGAAATCGCTCAGTCGGAGTCTGTAACCGACAAACCTTTTGTAAATTATTTTCTTCACAATGAACATCTCCAAGTCGACGGCAAAAAAATGTCTAAATCAGAGGGTAATTTCTATACACTGAGGGATATTATCGAAAAAGGGTACAATCCCCTCTCATATCGATATTTTTGCCTCCTCGCTCATTATCGAACACCTACGAATTTTACCTGGGAGGCACTCACTGCAAGTCAAAACGCACTAGAAAACCTACAAACATTCTATGCACTGAATCTAACTGCTCACACTGATCATATTCATGAACCTTCAAAACAAGCATTTCTTGAGGCACTTAGTGCTGATCTAAATACTCCCCTTGCACTCGCTACCGTATTTCAAACCATGGGGGATGATACATTGTCAGGTGAAGTAAAAATCGGCACACTTAGGTATTTTGATTCTGTACTCGGTTTTGGTATTGATGGACTTATTCCACAAATGACCGAAGAAATACAAAAACTGATTGAAACTCGAGACACTGCTCGTATCAACAAAGACTTTGCAACCAGTGACACCCTCCGCACCGAACTAGAAAATCTCGGTCTGAAAGTTTTTGACACTAAAGAAGGCACAAGAGTGATTAAAAAATTTTAGTCGAGTGTTCGTGATACCTCTGTGATATCTCTTGAGTGACACACTTTCTGCGATAGCAGAAAGTGTGTCACTCTCCTTTTTCTCTTAAATAAAAATACAGCACACAGTGCTGTATTTTTATTGAACAATATTTCTATTTAATAAACGATCGATTCTTTAACACTACAGTGTTCCGCAACCCAGGCTGTATCGAATTCAGAGAGCTCGTGGCGAGTCTCTTCGTAAATATAATATGATTTATTAACAGGTTCGCATGGTGTGGTGACGCAGACAATCGGCATCTTGTCAGTAATTTTTTCAGTCGGACAAGCTTGGATGGAACCATCAAAGTAAGCTCTGCAGTACGGTGGATTCACAGTACTCATACAGGCCATCATCGTGCAGGCCATCATTCCTTTAGGTGATGTACGACTACAGCTATTACATCCATCGTACCAGTTTTGACAGTTCGCTGGTGGTGTATTTGGATCAGGAGGTACAGTGCTAGTACAAAATTGTGAACGGAGAACACCTCTAGTCATTGGACCCACAAAACCAGTTGTCGAGATGTCTTGATTGAGCTGGTATGCGCGTGCGGATTTCAATGTGATCCACCCAAAATACCCAGTTGGAGCAACATGAAAGTACCCAGCAGTCTTTAGTGCTTCTTGTAATTCTAAAACTTTTGCCCCTTTTCCATTATGATACCCGTCTCCAAAACGGAGGTTTTGAGTAAATTTAAAACAACCAACCCGAGCATCATTTGCTGTATTCTCTGCATTGGCTGTTAAGAGTGTGGTCATACAAAATATGACCATTATAAATAAACTGAATGTCTTTTTCATCCCGTTAGAAGTAGGAAGTCCGAAGACTTCCGTCCTTAATTAGCTAATAATAAAATAATCCGATCACGGTGTAATTTGTACCCGTTACTTAGTAATAAAACGTCTGACTTCTAACGGGATTCATACTTATAGTGACGTTACAGGCTTGAAAATATTACCTACCCAATAAACCAATAATTGATAATCCCAAAACTAATCACACTGAGGAACATCCATTTTTTATAAAAATCTTGATCATCAGTATCAATCAAAAATTCATTTTTACAATTTTGGCAGGCTTGCACTGAGCTTGTTGAATGTGTTTTGTTCATGTGTCTATTCTAGGAGTTATTAAAACAATTTTTCTAAATAAATTTAACTCCTTCAAAATTAACGCTATTTGTAATAAATTCATTATACACGAAAGTTGGCTTCACGAGAATATCTGAAGTTTTATCAATCCACTGTATATCAAAAATCTCAAAAGCATGGCTCGTATTTGTAATATCTATAGTCGGTGATACTTCATCATTAACAAGGAAGATAAATTCTATGTTAGTAACAGTATCTTCGGGGTTTACCCAACGATATACATATTTTAATTCAGCATTTTTTATTTCAATACCTAATTCTTCTTTAATTTCTCTTTTTAAGCACTCAAGAGGGTTTTCTCCTGGTTCTAGGTGCCCTCCAGGTAATGCATAGTGACGTGCTTGTTCGCTGTGTTTTACTACAAGTAATTTTCCATTGAGTAGCAATAAACCTCGGCAACGTATGTTAAATTGTTCATGTGTACTCATTTTTATTCATCATCACTATCACCAACCACGCCGGACTCGAGGGCGTCGATGATTTTTTGAATAGACCCTTGCATGATACCCGGTATATTTGACCAAGATGTTTTAATACGATGATCGGTCACACGGTCTTGAGGAAAGTTATAGGTGCGGATTTTCTCACTTCTATCTGCTGTACCGATTTGATTTTTTCTATCGGCTGAATATTTTTTCGCTTCCTCCTCTTCTTCTTTTTGTTGAAGTTTTGCGGTCAGTATCATCATTGCTTTTTCGCGGTTTGCGAGCTGACTTCGCTCTGAAGTAGAACGAACATCGATACCTGTTGGGCGGTGAATAAGACGTACCGCTGTTTCAACTTTGTTGACGTTTTGCCCACCAGCGCCTCCAGAGCGTGAGTATTCCATGTCGAGGTCAGTTGGATTGATAACAAAGTTCACTTTTTTACGAATAGGAAGTACTGCTACAGATGCAGTAGATGTGTGAATACGTCCATTTTTTTCTGTCCCTGGAATGCGCTGGACACGATGAACGCCTGTTTCGTAGCGGAGTTTTTTGTACACATCACGTCCTTTTACTTCGACAGATGCTTCTTTGTATCCACCGACATTGTTCATTGATTCGTCGAGTACTTTCCAAGACCAGTGCATTTCTTCTGAATACCGTTCATACATATGGGCAAGTTCCCATGCAAAAAGTGATGCTTCGTCTCCTCCAGCACCTGCACGAAATTCCATAATGATTTCGTTTGGAAACTCTTCTTCCTCTTTTTCTGATTCAAGAATTTGCTCTATCTGTGTCTCTACTCCTTCACGCTGAATACGAAGATCTTCGATCTCTATCTTACCCATCTCATTGAGGCTTTCATCAGCGAGCATCATCTCACGAATTTCACCTTCTTTCTGCTCAAGACCCTCATATATTTCAATGAGGTGCATGGTTTTGTGGTTTTTCTTTAATTCTTCGCGTTGTGATAGTTCAATTGAGGACATACTTATATGGTAGCACACTTTCATAAGAAAAAACCTCGCGGAATCGAGGAATTTCCTTATAAAAGCATTTATTTATCAGCTTTTGCTTGACGCTTCTTGAATTTATCAACACGTCCTGCTGTATCGAGTACTGTTTCTTTTCCAGTATAAAAAGGGTGAGATGCACTAGAAATTTCTACACGAAAACTAGGGTATTCTTTACCATCCTTTGCAGTACCTTTTTCTTTAGTATCTACAGTTGATTCTATGAGCCATTCTGCATCAGATGATGCGTCTTTGAATAATACTGTTCTATAATTTTTTGGGTGAATGTCTTTTTTCATAGGATTAATATAGCATATTTCTAGATTTTTACAAATATCTATCTATTAGAAACACCATATTTCTTGATGTAGTCAATATCTTCTTGAATTTTCGCAACTCGACGCATCACCTGTTGTCCATAGGAACACGTCGCACCAACAGTTCCATAGTAACTACAGGATGCTTTTAATTGAGAAGAGTATGTTGGCCCAGCACCACGATCACGCAAATAAATAGAAGAAGCCATGATGGCATCAGCTGCATTCCATGGATTTGCAGAACTTTTACCAAGGTAACTAGCCACTCGCCCTTCTACACCTTTCCATGTTGTGGCGATAAACTGTGCCGGCCCCATCGCTCCTCCATACCCAGCGACTCCAGCAATAGGACAAGAAATTGCGGTCTTATCCCACTGAAGTCCTAATTTTGAAGTAATATCTATGAAGTCTGCAACATCACCTTTTCGGCCTGGTAATCCCATTGGCTTCATGACATTTGAAAATGCTCTTCCTGTATTTTTTCCAACACCTGCGCCAGTTTGCTGATTGGTCAAATAACATTGTCCCACATTTGCACCAAGCGCGGATTCTTGGGTCAAGATAGCAAGCACAAGCGCCGCGGGGACTCCTGTTTTTGTTTCTGCGAGTTCTGCATGCACGACCGCTGTACCGAATGGAATCGCAGCCGTACTTCCTCCAGCGAAATTAAATAATCGAGCTTTTATCTGTGAAGCTTTTGCTTGGTTTTCAGCCAGAATTTTTTCAAACTCTTTTTCTTTATTTTTACTCAGTGACAATAACTTTTTTTGATAGGCTTCATCCCCTTCTACCTTTTTTTTATTTTTTTCTAACTCAACTTTTGCATCAAGTTCTTCGTCGTGTTTTTCTTCTAGCTCACCCTTTTGAACAATCGTTTCTTCTTTTATATCTCTTACGGTCAACACAGTACTACGGAGAGCTTTTTTAATTGAACTCAAAGAATCAACGTCTGAATAAAAATCAGACAAATCTTTACCTGAGAGCATCAAATGAATCATATTTGCATCATCAAGCTCATAAGTTTTGCGGATTAATTGTGCCAGTGAATCCTTTTGATCCCCTAGTCTATTTTCAAGAGTATTAATTTCTTGAGCTTTGTTAGTAATCTGACTCGATAATTTTGTAATCTGTAAGTTTTTTGCTTTGATATTAAGCTTCGTTTTATCAATTTGTTTTTGCAGTGTTCCAATCTCGTTTGAAAGTGTCTTTGATTGGCCTTTCTGACTACTCAATTGTTTTTCTTTTTGTGCAATTTCAGCTTCGAGCTTTTTTAGTTCTGCTTCGAGCTGTGCGCGTTCTTCTGGTGTTACTTGAGCAAAAGAAGTATGCAGTGTACCCAAAAAGAGGCTCACCATACAAAATGATATAATAAGAATTTTATGTTTCGTTACCATACACAAAGTATAGCGCATAAAAAGAGAAGCTCAAAACAAAAAAATACCCATACGGGTATTTTTTTGTTTTAAAAACTTTTATTCTGCAACTTCTTTCTTACCTTTTTTTGCAACTTCAATTGAACTGAGGTCAATTGGACTTGCGTCAGTCTCTTCTTTTATTGTCGCGATAGAAGCAACAATCTCATCCTTCTTACTAAGTAATTCTACTCCAACAGGTAGTGGGAGCTGACTAGCAACAATCTGACTATCAATTGTATCAAGTGATGAAATATCCACTTCTATTTCATGCGGAATATCTTTTGGTAATGCTTTTATTTCAACTTCATGCATCACTTTCACAAGATTTCCGAGACCACCTTTCACTGCAGGCGATACCCCAGTAAAATTAAGATGGACATGAATATGTGACTTTACATTCGCATCAACTGCCAAGAAGTCAACATGATGAGTGAAACTTTTTACAGGATCGACTTGGACTTCATGAATGAGTACTTGGATATTTTTACCGTCAAGAGTGAGGTTAATAGGTGATGACTCTCCTGCTTCTTTGAAAACTTTATCGAATGCTTTCTTTTCAAAAGAAACAGTTGTATTTTCTATGTGAGCGCCATAGACTACACCCGGAACCATGCCGTTATTTCGCATGTGAGCCACGTTATCAGTCTTACTTCGCTTTGTTACTTCTAGTGTTACCATGCATATATATATACCACAAATAGCCAAAAAAACAAATTGAGTTTCGGTAGGCTTCGTATTATCGTTCTTGCCACTCTTTATCTTGTCTGACTAAATAGACAACGTCATTTTCATCCGCGAGGCATACTTTGAGTGCACGCTCCAGTCTAATTGATTGTGATGCTTTAAATAAAATGACATCTCCAGGGAGCGCAAGATCTTGAATACAGGTACTTACTTTATCGACAGTATCAAACCAGCGTGCGTTTTTAACACCTTGCTTAATAGCTTCATCATGAATAAATTTAGA
Source organism: uncultured Candidatus Saccharibacteria bacterium (assembly GCA_964565825.1). Classification (GTDB taxonomy): domain Bacteria; phylum Patescibacteriota; class Minisyncoccia; order Phycocordibacterales; family UBA9973; genus CAZEPT01. The sequence continues at coordinate 49,120 of CAZMGK010000005.1, forward strand.
ACGTGTACCAACAGTAATTAAAATATCAGCGATGCGTGGTACATAAGCACCAATTTTTCGATGTTCTTCTTCTGAAAATGAACCGAGCTCCATCATGTCTCCGAGAACCACAATACATCTTTTCATTTCTGGTAATGACTTTACCGTAGCAAGTGCATGCATCACGGCAACAGGAGAAGAATTGTACGTATCATCAATAAGCACAGACCCGTTGAGTCCTCGTAATGGGAAAAACCGACCGTGTGTTGGTGAAATTCGATTGAGTCCTTCGCACGCTTGAGTAAACGTGTATCCTTCTTCGAGCGCAATAAGTATACCTGGCAAAGCCGACAAGATGTGAGTTTTTGATACTACACCAGGAATACTCAGTTGGTACGCATGATTTTTATACACAATAGTTCCAGTACCTACAAACAACCCATCTTTTTTAACCACGAGAAATGAAGTGAGTGCTATATCAGCTTGTTTATTTTCTCCATAGCTTCGTATTTTTTGAGTAAACTCATCTTTCATACCATACACAAGAGGGTCGTCATGATTAAGGATAAGAACACCATTGCTACGGGTGTATTTCGCGAGACTCTTTTTTTCTTGGATGACTTGCTCTTTACTATCATAGAATTCTATGTGCACAGGCACCTCTGGAAAACGAGTGAAGACGCTGTATTTTGGCTTAATCCAAGACGCAATAGATGATATATCTTTTGGTTTATCGGCGCCAACCTCCAAGATGAGATATGACGGATACATTTTACGAAACAGAATCAGAAATCCTTGGATGCAAATCCCTACCCAACGAATATAATTATTCCAACCATTTGGCAATTGCAGAATTGATAACGGAACACCAATATCACCGTTAAAACTTTTTTTACTCCGAGCAGTGTACACGAGTGGAGAGAGTACACTAAAAATTGCATCTTTGGTTGAAGTCTTTCCAACACTTCCCGTAATGGCAATAACTGTTGGTTTGAATCTCCGGAGCACCATCTTTGCTTCGAGAGTTAACGTAGTGATAATACATTTTTTTAAAATATCTTTCATGAAAAAATTTATTGTTTAAGATTTCTATCTCCTGGTACATTATAATACGTCATAAGAAACTGCCCAATTTCCATAGACACAGGGGCTAAGGTTTTGGCGGAAAAATCATCTGCTTCTGGTTTCATATTATATATGAAAAGAACGAAACGTGCATCATATGCTGGGAAATAGCTGACCATAGTATGCAAATATTCATTTTCTAAATAGCCACCTTTTTGCTCATCTGCAATTTGTGCAGTACCTGTTTTTGCAGCAGCCGTGTGATTTTTAAGCTTCACTGTTCCATTTAAGAGTGCAGTATCAACTACATGTGTCAGCACGCGAGACATAGTGTTTGTTGTTTCTTTGGTAAGTACTTGTGGCCCTCGCTCGTATTGTATCTCTTTTTCTGTTCCATCTGCATACTGAATTTTCTTTACAATATGCGGTGTAACTAAATATCCACCATTTGCCACAACCGCAAAAGCTCGAATAGCGGATATCGGCGAAAGAGCAATACCTTGGCCAAAAGAGGCAGTTGCGTATTCTACGACCCGTGGACTTTCTAAATTAGAAATTAAATTTGAAACTTCATTAGGCAAATCAACATGTGTTTTTTCTTTCAGCCCAAAACCATAAAAATAATTACGAAATTTTTCTTTTCCCAATTTTTGCATCACAAACATTGCTCCTGTATTTAAAGATTTATTGAGTACTTCTTGGATAGAAACAACACCGTACTTTTTACGGCCGGCATTGTAGATTGATTCAGTATCAATTTTTACAATACCCGTATCGTTGTATGTAGTTTCTGGAGTAATGACGTTTGCGTCCAAACCCGCAGCAACCGTTAAAATCTTCATAACGGAACCTATTTCAAACACACTTTCTATGATTGGATTTGTAAATACATGGGGACTTTTTTCTAAGCCAAAACTATTTGGATCAAAATCTGGCATGTTTGCCAGTGCAATAATTTCTCCTGTTTGAGGATCCATAATAACAGCTCCGACACTTTCACTATTCCACGTATCACGCAAAACATGTAATTCACTTTCAAGATAGCTCTGTACTGTTGGTTCAATAGTCGTTACCACATCTCCTATTTGCGTATTCGTATGTTTCTCGGCCGTGTCTATATTAGAAAAAACTTCAGCAAAAAAATTAATAAATTTTGAGTGTGTATCCGGAGATAAGACTGAATTATAGTGTCGCTCTAAACCATACTGACCTTTCAGAGTATTGTCATTACTAAAACCAACAAAACCGAGAACCTGCGACGCGAGATTTTTCCCAGGGTAACTTCGCCAGCTTTCAGGAGATACCGTCACGCCTTGGAATTTCATATTTTTAATTTCTGTAGCTATTTTTTCATCTAATTTATTTGCGACTTCTTCGTGCGTGTCAGTTATTTTTGTTACCTTTACCATAAATTCTTCGAGAGAAAGTTTTGTATAGTCTTGAACGAGAGGATACAATTTTTCACCATCACGGAAAATACTCGGATTAACAACAACCTTGTATCCTGTTTTTACCGTTGCCCCTGAAATAAGGGTACCGTCTTTTTGAGTAAAATAAATAGTACCTCTCTCAAATACGAAACCACTAGAGTCAACATACTGCCCTAGTGCTTTTGAATTATATTTTTTTGCTGACACAATCTGTAGTCGGAAAAGTTGTATGACAATTGCACATCCTATCAAGATAATGACAACTATCAGAACAAGAAATCGTGAATTTTTACTAAAGTCCATTTTTTTTAGGTATCACTATATTAATAGCAACTCTTTCTTGTAGTTCATATGCCACATTTTCTGGTTTTATAAAACCATGCTCCTGAGCCACTTCATAGGTCAGTTTATTTGAATTATTTAAATACTCTGCTTCAATTATTCCAATATCAGAATGTAATTTAGTGATTTCTTTCTCAAGTCCGCGTCTTTCAACGACACCATAAATAACAGAAGAAAGTGAGTACGCATACAAAAAAGCAGAAGCAATACCAACTGCTACCAGTATTTTAAAAATCTGTTTTTCAAATGAATAGGTAAAATTTTGTAAGGTGTGTGTATAGTTCATTATTGAAAACTCATGCTCTTTGAAATACTCGTAATTTTGCACTTCGTGCTCGAGGGTTTGTTCTTAGTTCCTCGTCCCCTGCTATGAGAGGTTTTTTGGTGATGACCGTACCCAATTCTTCATCTTGGGCTTTTTTGAATTGGTTTTTTACAATTCGATCTTCTAAACTATGAAAAGAAATAATAAGCAGACGTCCACCACTTTTTAAAAGTGATAGTGCATCTGGAATCACGTTCTCGAGTTCGGTGAGTTCGCTGTTGACCGCAATACGAAGGGCTTGAAATGTTCTGGTCGCTGGATGAATCTTGCCTTTATGATACGCAAACGGTGTCGCACTTTTGATCACCTCAACCAATTGAAATGTTGTATCGATTGATTTTAGTTTTCGCGCTTCAACTATTTTCTTTGCAATACGACGAGCATAACGCTCTTCGCCAAAGCCAAAGATAACATCGGCGAGTGTTTCTTCGCTCCATTCATTAACAACATCCCATGCCGTCAGGTCGCCTTCTTGGTTCATGTTCATATGGAGTGGGTTATCACGTAAGAAACTAAATCCTCGTGTATCTGTATCGAGTTGCAAAGACGATAGACCAAGGTCAAGCAAAATACAATCTACAGAGTCGATAGTTCTTTCCAAAAGTTCTTTTTTCATATCTGCAAAACTTGCGTGTATGATAATAGGTTTTGCACCTACGAGCGTAAGAGTCTCGTGTGCAATCTTTTGTGCGTCCAAGTCTTTGTCGAAACCAACAACTGTAAGATTTTTGTTAGCCTCAAGAAACAAAGCTGTCGCATGACCTCCCATACCAAGTGTTCCATCAACATAGATGCCACCTTTTGTGATATGTGATTCTCTTATTACTTCTTGTAAAAGAACAGGAATGTGTACTTTTTTTGTTTCCATACCGTACTAGAGCACTCCTACAGAGCCAAGTTTTTGAGCCAAGCCATCGGCTTCGAGTTCAACACCTTTCTTGTAGTCACTCCATTTTTTATCATTCCAGAGTTCGATTCGATTCTGTACTCCAACTACTGCTGCTTTTGTTTTGATACCTGCTCGATCTTTAAGAAAATCTGGGATAAGCACACGCCCTTGTGCGTCTACATCTACTTCTGTTGCACCTCCAAACATAAAACGATTGAAACGCAAGATGTCTGTTTGCACCATAGATGCTTCTGCTAAACGACTACTGATCTTTTCCCATTCTTTCGTAGTGAATATAAAAACTGATGCATCGAGACCTGGCGATAGAACAACAGTCTTCCCCATTTCTTTACGGAATTTAATTGGAAGTGATATTCTGTTTTTTTCATCCACTGAGTGAATATATTCTCCGATTAACATAAGTTTTTATATTTATTAGTCCACTACGATACCGATTTTGCTTATTTTATTAAGCAGATACTTTACAAAAGAGGAGTAATTTAATTCTCCACTTCTTCCCACTTACATACATTTTACTCCACTCTTCCCCACAATGCAAACCAAAAGACCCACTTTTCCACAGTAAAAAGTGAAACGATACATTCAGGTGTAATGTCAAATAGCAGGCACGGTATAAAAATCAGCCGAATCGCAAAGCGATTCGGCTGTTGACTTTTTTTATATAATATATATAATACGATTAAACAAATTAAAAAATAAAAAGCATGCAACAAGTTAACATTTCAGTTACCGCAAAACGTACTGATATCAGTAATCAATTCAAAGGTATCATTACTTTCAAAAACGAAAAAGGTGAAGAAGTAAAATACAACTACCTCTGCACAAATCCACAAAACCCCGAAACGGATATTTTATACTCCTGGGAAACAGGACAATTTCATATAAAAGGTATACCTAACAAAGAACTTATTGAATCACTGGCAGACAAAGAGAAGTGTATCTTTGCATTTTCTATTGGTCTGGTTTCTGATGTGATAGAAAATACTTCAAATATGTTGTCTCACCGCACCACCGAAATGATGAGACAATTTGGTGGCGATATAGAAGGAAGTGCTAATAGAGATTTTAAAGTAAATGAAGATGGTTACAACTACCTTTTCTAATAAAAATGAACTAAGCGAAAAAAAACATCGACCCACGTCGATGTTTTTTTAATTCCTATTTTTTATTCCTTCGGCTTCATCAGTGGAAATAGTTGTGTTTCGCGGATTGGTTTGTCTACAAAGAATGAGAAGAGTCGTTCACCAAATCCAAATCCACATGTTGGTGGTATGCCGTGTTCGAGCATATCAACGAATTCCCATTCTGGTTGCATTGCTTCTTCATCGCCACTTTCGATAAGTTTTTGTTGAAGTTCAAAACGAGCACGTTGATCTATTGGGTCATTGAGTTCAGAGAATCCGTTCCCTACTTCTGAACCAGCGAGGAGCACTTGGAAACGTTCAGTCAGTCTTCCATCATCAGTACACGCTTTTGCAAGCGGAGACACGAGCTTTGGTACACGAACGAGAAATGCTGGACCAGAAATAGACTTACGGCAATATTTCCAGAGCGTGTCAGTCAGACGCTCGCGGTTCTCTCCGGTGTATTGTACACCGAGCTCAGCAAGCTTTTGTTTCATTTCAATTTCTGTTGCGTCGAGCACATTGATACCGGTACGACTTTCTATCTCACCAACATAGTCAACTTTCTTCCATTCATCTGCAAGATCAAAGGTGTGTCCACGAGTAGTGAATTTTGTTGTACCAAAAACTTCAGTTGCAATCTTTCTATATAATTCTTCTACTAATTTCATACCCATTTCATAGTCGGCATAACCCCAGTAAAATTCCATATTGGTAAATTCTTGCAAGTGATCAGGACTCGTTCCTTCATTTCTATACACACGGCCGATTTCAAAAGTCTTGTCGAATCCTGCTGACATCAAGCGTTTCTGCCAGAGTTCTCCAACAGAGATACGCATAAACACATCCATGTCGAAATCTTTGTGATAGGTCTTGAACGGATTTGCTTCTGCTCCACCTGTGGTGACTTCAATCGTCGGTGTTTCAACATCTAAAAATCCTTTCTCTTTCATAAAAGTGCGAGTGACTTCCCAGAATTTTGATTTTTTGTAGAACATATCCTTGAGCTCCGGATCCATCAAGATATCGAGATATCGCTTTCGGTAACGTTCATCAGCATCGGTAATCCCCGCCCATTTTTCTGGAAGTGGAGCGAGTGTTTTAGTGAGCATGTTCCAATCAGTCACGAGGATTGTTTTTTGTCCGCGGTTGGTGATGAAAACGGTACCAGTGACTTCAATAAAGTCTCCGATATCTACTGTATTGAAAAAGAGATCAAAGATAGTTGCTTCTGTCGGCTCGTCTTTTTTCAAAAGCATTTGGAATGTTTCTGTACCGTCAGAAAAGTTCGCAAAAATGAGCGCACCTTGTGCACGAAGTGACATAACACGTCCTGAGAGAGTGACTACTTTTTGAGCACTTTCAAGAGTGTCAAAATCAGCTAAAGCCTGCGCAATAGTATGGGTGCGGTTGGTACGGCTTGGATACGGGTTCTTTCCAGCTTGTTTCAATAATTCAATTTTTTTGAGACGCACATCGCGTATTTCTTCAAGTGAGGCCATAAGCTAGTTTATAGTTGTTAGTTTTAAGTTTTTAGTAAAATTTAGATTCATGAAAAGAGTATAGCATAAAATGTACAACAAAATAAAACAAAAGGTCGGGCGTGCTTTGCACGCCCGACCTTTACTCGTATCTCTAATCTTAAATCTCTAATCTATTTAAGATCCAATACTTCGTACTCCACAACACCTTTTGGTGTTGTCACTTTGACCATATCGCCTTTCTTGCAACCAATAATTGCAGACCCAAGTGGTGAATTATTTGAAATTTTGTTTTCTGAAATATCAGCTTCTTCTGAACCAACGATAGTGTACACACTCTTTTCTTTTTGCCCTTTCTTTTGAAGTGTCACTTCACAACCAACAGAAACGACTGTTTTTTGATGACTGGTCACAAGAACAGAATCTCTCAGAATAAGTTCAATTTGATTGATGCGTTCTTCGAGACGTGCTTGTTCTTCACGAGCATTATGATATTCGGCATTTTCTGACAAATCCCCAAGAGATCGAGCAAATTGAAGCGCCTCAAGAATAACTTGTCTTTGTGGACCCTTGAGATCAATTAATTCTGCTTCAAGTTCTTGCTTTTTTTCAGAAGATATATATTGTTTATTATTTTCCATATGTTGAGTGTATCATACAGGTAAATAATAGAAAAATCAATGTTCCACATAGCCTAACCAAAAACCAACCGTGACCAGCATTATAATCTGTCACACAAATTTGAAATTGAGTTTTATGTATTTTCATGCTAGAATAATCTGGTATTACCCAGTCGTCTAATGGTAGGACATTTGGTTTTGGTCCAAAGAATTGAGGTTCGAGTCCTTGCTGGGTAGCAAAAGAAAAAAGCGTCTTGCGACGCTTTTTTCTTTTGCTACCCAGAATGAGTGAAAGGCTTCACTCATAGCAAGGACTCGAAGTACCCTGAGTATATCGCACGGAGCTTTGCGAGTACGATACGAAGGGTGTACAGCTCCTGTAAGGAGAGAGACTCCTTGCTGGCTCATTCTTTTCAATGTTTCGAAGTTTCGAAAAGGTGTACTGTTCGTGTAACGAAAGAGTCCTTTTAATGTCTGCGCATATTGCATCAACTTAACTTAATGCTTTTTAAAATTTAAAAAGGCAGAAAGTAAAATACATTCTGCCTTTTTTATTCTACCCCTCCCACACCACATCCCAAAAATCTTTCACGTACCCTTTTTCGTCTATCTCAATTCCCTCTTGTTTGTAGAGCTTTTTTCTTTTGCCGTCTACCTCATTACTGGTCCAGACTTTACCATCACTATAGACAATCCGATGAAATGGAATATCCTTGATACCACTCTCATAGGCTTTGCCTAAAATAGAGGTAATACTTCGTGCGGCCATTTTGCCACCTTGAGCCAACTCGGCGATGGTTCCATACGTTGTCACACGACCCTTTGGAATTGCTCGTGCAATCTCGATAACTCGTTTTGAAAAGAGGCCATTCATACCTAAAGTATACTACAAAAAAGAGGTGCAAAAAGTTATTGACATAGTCATAGTCAAGGTGTACAGTTAGACGAAACCTCATTTAAAACAATTAAACTCTTTCCTCATGAAAACACATGCATACAAAACCGTAGGAAATGTACTCCTCCTCTTTGCCTCGATCGCAATTTTCTCTTTTACACTTTTGCTTTTACCCAGAGAGAATCTCTATCCATACATACTCATCATATCAATGGTTGGCATCATTACTGCTCAGCATCGAATTCTCAAGACCATGACATCAATCCTACACATGGAACAAAATACTGTGTATAAATACTACGGCGAAACAGATGGTGAAAATATTATTCTTTCTAGACTAAAGAAAGATGGTACGTATGAAGACGGTATTTATAGCAAAAAAAATATCGAGTGGTTTGAAGGTCCAATCCTCGGCGCTACGTATATTTACGAAAAAAGTAAGAAAGGAAGATATTTTTTATTCTTACACATACTCGAAGAAAAAATAGAACAAGAAAACAACCAATAATATACTTTCCAAAAACCATTTCTAAAAAAATTAATCATGCGAACCCCTCTACTCAGAAAACCAAACCCAGAAACACTGTATGCAAAAAAAATTTATCGGTATAATGAACAAAATGAGACGACTATTTCCTTAAGTGAAATAGAGATACAAAAGGTTCATAACAACGAACGGACTCGCACTGTACGCCATGAAATACATCGAGGTGTCTATCCAAAAAGTTCAGTACAGCTACCTGATGCTATGACTGTCGGAAAACTCTACACATGCACTAGATCAAATGGAGCACTCTCTCTTGTTGTCTACAGGGCGAAGAGAGGAAAGAAAAAACTTCACTCAAGAACGATACTCATCGTACTCGGATACACGGGAATCTTTCTCTTTGGTCTCCTTTTTATTATCTTGCTTAATTATCAATTTGCGCAAGAAGCAATGAAGAAAGACGTTGTCATCTGTTCAATTGGATTTTTTACTCTTGGAGTCATCTGCTTTGCCATTGGTAAAACCATGGAACACAAACAACACACACAAGAAAGAGAAATCAATACCAGCATCGAAGCACTCGGTACAGAAGTTGCACAATAACAGTTAGAAAAAAAATAAAGCCACCCTCACAAAGGGTGGTTTTTTTATTGCCCTCATTCCAATACAAAAAATATGAAAATACAAGTTTCTGTGCTATAGTGCAATGCATATATGTCGTCTGAAACTATCATTCGTTTTGAAAACGTATCATTTGAATATGGCCACAACAAGCCCATCCTCGAGGAGGTGGATTTTGCGATTCGTCGTGGTGCAAAGATAACACTCATGGGTCAAAACGGTGCTGGTAAAAGTAGTCTCTTTGGACTCATCACAGGGATGAATAAACCAGAAGATGGAGAAATCCATATCGACAGGAAAACGAGTATCGCCATTTCCAGACAAGTCATTCCACGCGACCAACTCACGCTCACTGTCCGAGAATTCTTTGAAAAGTGTTTCGCTAAAAAAGTTTATGATATCGATCCACGTATCGACGAAGTCCTCGAGGTTGTCCATTTGCGTGGACACGAAGAAGTGCACGACCGTATTGTCGGATCTTTTTCTGGTGGTCAGCAAGCTCGCCTCCTCCTTGCATCTGCACTTATTCAAAATCCTGACATTCTCCTTCTCGATGAACCAACCAACAACCTCGACAAAGCTGGTATCAATCACCTCACAGACTTCCTCAAAGACTACAAAAAAACAGTTTTAGTTATTTCCCATGATGCAGACTTTTTAAATGCGTTTACTGAAGGGGTCCTCTACCTCGACATCTACACACGTAAAGTTGAATACTATGTCGGAAACTATTTTGACGTGATTAAAAACATCGAAGCGCAGAAAGAAAAAGAAAATAGAAAAAATGCTCAGCTTGCAAAAGAGATCCAAGCAAAAAAAGACAAGTCCAACGAATTTGCCCACAAAGGAGGACGACTTCGTCTCGTTGCAAAAAGAATGAAAGACTTGGCCGAAGAGCTCGAAGAAGAAATGGTGGATGTTCGAAAAGAAGACAAGACCATCAAAGCATTTAAAATCCCCTCTCAGCCAGAATTCACTGGAGAGATTGCAAAAATTACAGAAATCTCTGTGCTTAAGAATTTCAAACCAGTTAAAAAGAAATTAGAACTCTCCCTTCGTAGAAATAGTCACATCCTTCTCTCTGGTCCAAATGGTATCGGAAAAACAACACTCCTTGAATCACTCGCAACAGGTAAGGCACCAGGACTCTTTATTGATCCTGAAATCCGCGTCGGCTACTACAGACAAGATTTCTCAACACTCAACTTTGACGACACTGTCTACAAATCTCTCGCCGCTGTCATGCCAGTACTCGATGAACAGCGTATGCGTGCAACCGCTGCTGCCTTTCTCATCACTGGTGATATGGTCTATACAAAAATCGGCTCTCTTTCTGAAGGACAGAAAGGGCTCGTTGCATTCGCACGACTCGTCCTCCAAAAACCAGGACTCCTCATTCTCGATGAGCCAACAAACCATATCAACTTCCGCCATATTCCAGTCATCGCAAAAGCACTCAATGAGTACGATGGTGCAATGATCCTCGTCTCTCACGTTCATGAGTTCGTAGAACAAATTCGCATGGACGAAACAATCGATCTTGGTTTACTTCACTAAAAAAAATATTTACATAAAACCAGCACTCTTAAAAGTGCTGGTTTTATGTAAATGAATAGATTAAAAGATTTTCAGATACTCATGCTAGAAATACCACTATATCAAAAACAAAAAGTACCTTGTGACAAATTTAGCGGTCGCGGAATTTGTCACAAGGAGTACACCCAACACATTAATACTCTACCCTAGATTATTGCAACCTAGAAATATACAAGTACTCCACTCCTTATATTCCCTGTTTCTCTGAATAAGGTAGTGCGAGTTTAAACTTTTTAACACAATGGGCTAAGTCCAGGCTCTTTACGTACTCTACAAATTCCTTAGGTAGTGGATCAGGTCCCACCCAAACACTTTTTTGAATCATCACATAGCCAAACTTTTTTAAATGCCATCGGAACCAATCACGTTCTGCTTTTTTATTATCAGGAATATCGAACATCACGATAAGATTTTTATTTTTGGAAATTTCACCCTTTGGGTTAAATTTTTTGAGAGAAGCAATTTTTTTCTGCACATAATCACGGCCTTGAGGAAGCAATTGAACACTATTTGCTGTTTTTTCTACATATCCATATTTCTCAAGTCGATACAGAGCTTGCCTAACTGAGTCAGGTGAATATTTTTTAAAACGTGGAATACCAAAGATATTAACACTAACCCCTTTGTAGTTCAATTCCGTATTCCAAAGCTCATGACAGATATCTTCGATAATAGACATTGTTACATTGTATCATTCGTATTCTTCTGTGACAAATTCCGCGGTCGCGGAATTTGTCACAGAAGACAACACACTATTGCATACTCTTACTAGGTACTTTTATAGTAGGTACTTTTAAAAATAGTAACCGTCATAAACATAAGGGTAATACTGGTAAAAAACAAGTAGAATAATTAGTAAAAACACTTTAAATTTGATTTAATAGAAAGATGGAATACACAACAGGAGAAAATCATGGAAAATTTTCAGTTTTTATTGCACTTCTCGGCAATGCATTTGTCACCACACTCAAAGTAATCACTGCAACTATTACAGGCTCAACAACAATGTTTGCAGAAAGTGTCCACTCTCTCGCTGATACACTCAATCAATCACTCCTCCTCATCGGACTCAATCGATCAAAAAAACCAGCGGACCATGCTCGTGGGTATGGCTACGGTATTGAACGGTTTTTCTGGTCACTTATTTCAGCATGTGGAATTCTCTTCATTGGAGCAGGGGTAACCATCTATCATTCAATAGTATCGCTTTTAAATACAGGAACACACCACAAAGCAGGTGGAATGTTGAGCATAGTTATTCTCCTTATCGCACTTATTGTCGAAAGTATAACACTCTACATAGCGGTCAAAAGTATTCAAAAAAGTGCACAAGATAAACACAAATTCTCATGGGCGATGTTTGCCGAAGCTGATCCGATCACACTTGCTATTGTGTATGAAGATGGAGCAGCAGTACTTGGTGTACTCGTCGCACTTTTGGCGCAGTATATTAGCGTCCTCACAGGAAACCATGTTTATGATGCGATTGGTGGAATACTCATCGGTCTTATTCTTGGGACCCTTGCAATAGTACTTATTATAAAAAATTACGTCTATATTATCGGTAAACCACTCAATGAAAAGGTGCAGAAGAAAATAATTCAATTCCTCCACGAAGACGCGTGTATCGAACACGTCATTGATTTTAAATCTGTCGCAGTGGATATCGGTAAATACAGAATCTACACGACAGTTGAATGGAACGGAACACCACTCTACGAAGAGATCTACGATGACGGAGAACTCAAAGAAGAGTTTGAATACATCCGTGATGATTTTGGTGAATTTACAAAGCTCATGTTCAAAACAACGGACCGTATTCCACGCCTCATTGGTAAACATATCGATATGCTCGAAAAACAAATCATAGAGAAATTTCCTGAGGTTGCGTATTTGGATATTGAGATAAATTAATACTAGTTAGTAGGTAGTAGTAAGTAGAAAGTAGTTAGTAGAAACAGTGTGCGGGACTTCGTCCCGCACACTGTTTTTAAAATTTTAGATATCAAAAATTATTTTTCTTCCAATATATCTACCACAGCGAGTTCGAGCGGAAGGGTTTTGAGAAATGAATTACGAGATTCGAGATATGCGGTCATCAAACGTGACAATGTCTTTGACTGCACGAGTGGTGAGTTTAATTTTTCAAGCTCTGTGACGATCATATCTCGGCTGGTCTTTGTCGTATCAGTTTTTTTACTCGTATGAATAAAACGACGCAGGAGTAAGTCACGCATAATGCTGATAATTTCTTTCAAGAAAAACGGCATATTAAAATCATTTTTTTCTATTTCTACAAATGCCGTTGAGAGAGACTCTGTATCTTTTTCCAAGAGTGCTCGTAGAAAATTATGAATAAGCACGCGTCGTGGTAAACGTAGAAGTGTCTCTACATCTTCAGTATCAATCTTTTTTCCTTTTGCATTGGTGAGAACTTTTTGGAGACTTCCGAGCATATCACGAAATGATCCATCCCCTGTTTCGGCAATAAGCGTCGCTTGTTCTTCACTGAGAGTAAAACCTTCTTTTTTTGCGACAGTGATTGCATTTTCAGTAAGCACTTCGACAGTTGGACTCTCAAGTGTATACACCTGACAACGAGACACGATTGTTTCTGGAACTTTTTCTATTTCAGTAGTGGCTAAGATAAAGATAACATGAGCCGGCGGTTCTTCTAAAGTTTTCAAAAGTGCATTGAACGCTTCTTTCGTAAGCATATGCACCTCGTCAATAATATAGAGTTTGTATTTTGATTCAAATGGTAGTGTACGGACAGCATCACGGAGGTCACGAATATCATCAATACCACGATTTGAAGCAGCATCTATCTCAATCACATCCAAACTAGTACCTCTACCAATTGAAATACATGCATCACAGAGCAAACAAGGTTCTATATGCCCATCCATTTTTTGCCTATCAGAACAACAAAGTGACTTTGCCCAAATTCTGGCACTCGAAGTCTTTCCTGCACCTCGAATACCTGTTAACAATACAGCATGCGGTTGCTGCTTTGCTTCCAACAATCCCCAAAGTGTCTCGCGCACCTCTTTCAAATCAAGGTCAGCAATCTTTTGCGGACGGTAAGTCAGATAATAAGCCATCGTTTCTTTTTATACACGAAAATCCAACTTCATACCAGAAATTGACCCGATACAAATACTCCGATTCTCAATAGATATAGTCCTCTTACTTAAAATTGTTATAAATAGTCTGGTACGACCTTCTACAATGTAGTTCTACAATGATATAACTCACAAAATAAAGATGAT
>CAZMGK010000006.1:0-20545 GCA_964565825.1 uncultured Candidatus Saccharibacteria bacterium
ATATTATCTTTGCTGATTCTGGTCTTCTCACCTCAGTCGGACTCTCAACGTCTGGGAACATTACGCAAACAGGTGCTACGACACTCTCAACCGGAACCGGCGCAGTCACACTTAATGGAAATACTTCAATTACTGGAAGTAATACACTTACCATTGGCACAGGCGCAACAACACTTGGAGGTACGTTGTCTGTTAACGGTGGAGTTATTAATAGTACTGGTGCACTAACTATTAATTCAACAACATCTAATGCGATTACATTAGATTCTGGTACAACCGGCGCAGTTAATATTGGTACTGGATTAAATGCAAAAACTATTACTATTGGAAATAATACCGGAGCAACAGCTTTGAATTTACTTGTTGGATCAGCTGGTTTATCTGTAACAGGAACAGGGGTAAATACAGTACCACTTGCAACGTATACTAACGGGGCAGGAAATTTCCAGACGTTTATTTCCGGATCTAGTCCAGAAGCAAGTATTACAGGTTCTCTTGGCGATATTACACATGATGTAGTTGATGGTGAAGTATATATTAAGAAAACTGGAACAGCGACTAATACAGGTTGGCAAAGAATTCTTACTTCAACAGGAGGAACGCTAGGTGCTGGATCGATTCCTTTCCAAGGATCATCGGGTGAATTGACCGAAGATAATACACTTCTTTATTATGATGATGTAAATAATAGGCTTGGTTTTGGAACGAATACTCCTGGAACAATTGGAGGTATCAGTACCATTCGTCTTGAGTTTGCTGATGACACTGGAAGTAATAGCGATGTATTACAGCGAGTTGCCGGTGGTGGTTGGGGGGCATATTACCATGCATCTTCTCGAGGTACAAAAGCAGCTCCAACCATATCACAAGCAAATGATCTTCTTGGGGAAGATACATATGTTGGATACAATGGAACAAGTTTCAGTGAAGCTGCGCGTATAGTAGGAAGTATTGATGGCACACCGACAGGATCTAGTATGCCAGGTAAATTACAATTTTATACAACTCCTACTGGATCTACTACACCACTTGAAAGAATGAAAATATCACAGGCCGGCGTTGTAACAATAAACGATGATTTGTTTGTAAATGGAGGAGATATCAGCACAACAGCTACCACGGCGAGTATTTTCAACACTACCGCAACAACACTCAATATAGGTGGAGCAGCAACAACACTCAATATAGGAGCCGCTGGTGCATCAATTATTGGAGGGGGTGCACTTACATTAAATTCAGGTTCAGCGACAAGCCTCACTCTTGATTCTGGTACAACTGGTGCGTTGTTGTTTGGGACTGGTGCAAGTGCAAAAAATATTACTATTGGGAATACCACTGGTGCAACTGCGATTGATATTTTTTCTGGTACTGGTGGTGTAACCATAGATTCAGTTGGAACAACTCAAATTCTTCC
This sequence comes from uncultured Candidatus Saccharibacteria bacterium, assembly GCA_964565825.1. GTDB lineage: Bacteria > Patescibacteriota > Minisyncoccia > Phycocordibacterales > UBA9973 > CAZEPT01. Next base: position 1,415 of record CAZMGK010000006.1, read on the forward strand.
AAGCTCTGCTCCGACAACAGACATGCTTGTTATCTCAAATACAGGTAATGCTTCTACCACAACAGGTGTTGATGGTCTACAACTGACTTTTGGTACTTCTAATGCTTCTGGAGATGTAGTACATATTACTCCAAGCTATGCAGGCGGCGCAACCGACCTACTGACCTATAATTTTATGAGTGTTGATGCATTTTCTCCGACAAATTCTGCTGGTACAGATACAGTTAACGGACTTTCTCTTGGTAATCTCACTGACCCTGGCGCAACTATTTCTTCAAACGGACTATTGTTTGGTACTGGGTGGGACAATGAAATTACATTAAATGATACAACACCTACGATAAAATTAGGAGCAACTGATAACACTGCTGTGCTCAGTATTATTGATGCATGTACTACTGGCTGTGTGAACGGTGGTACGACCTCAAACAATTTACTACAGGTGAGAGATCTTTCTACGAATTTTGGTGGATTGGTTGAATCCGGTGCATTTTTGGGACACAATTCATATTTTGGAGAGGAATTTAATGCTGATACATCAAACGCAATTAATGCTGACAGTGCAACTATTGGAGATAACTTACAAATGTATTTTGATACAACTAATAATGCAATGACCTATACAGCACTAGACGATATTGGTGGGTTTGGTCGTTTGACTGCGGGGACTACTAGTGGAATTGGAGGATTAATTGGTTTTGGTGCTGCGCAAAATAACTTGAGTACTATCTTCAATAAGGCTAATTTACCTGTAGTCCAAATGAAAGTGCGTACAAATATAAATAGTGCAACCAATGATATTTATTGGGGCTTGATGGATCGAGCAACTGCACCAACAGTAAATGACACTGCTCCATTTTCTGGTATATACTTCTGGAATAACAACGCTGCGGGCGGATGGCAGGGAGTTGTACGAAGTGGTGGGGTAAATGTTGGAACTGTTACCTGTTCTGGATCAATTAGTACAACTCGATTTGCTGTTGGGCGCATTCAAGTTGAGAGTTCTACTTCTGTGCGCTTCTTGATTGATAATGATGCTTCAGATGGTATCTCCTTTACGGATTGTGGAACTGTTTCCGGTGCTAACCCAGCGATAAATTTGGGTATAGCGATATACAATGTGCATACTGAAGGAGTAGGTGGACGAACAGTTGATGTTGATTATATGCGTGTCTGGCAAGATGATCAGTCTGTTGAAAGTATTACGTCTCTCGGTGATAGTGAGGCTGATGAATTACCAGTGCGATTGTTTGATTTTAATGACGAGAAATTAGAAGGACTTGAATTTATTTCTGCAGTGCAAGCTGAAACAGCACCTAACGTCGCAGAAAAGATTACCGCATACATGCAGAGTGGTCTTGATTTCGCAACAGATATAGTACTTGCTCGAGTAACAGCACTTCGTGGATACTTTGATGAGATATTTAGTAGAAAGATTCACACAGAAGAATTATGTTTAAAGAAAGAAGATGGTGGAGAGGTCTGTGTCACTGGAGAACAATTAGATTCTTTCCTTAATGATTCTTCTGCTGTGGAAAACCAGACAAACACAAACACAAACACAAATACAGAAGAATCTACTAGTACTGAGAGTGAAAATACTACTGGTACAGAAGAATCTGTTGAAGAAACGACGACTACTGTGATTGTTGAAGAAAATACGGAACAAGTATCAACAGAGGTGGAAGCGGAAAGTTCAACATCCACCGAAACAGTTCAGGAAAATATAACACCAGAATCTGAATCGACCAATGAGCCGACAGCAGGTGGTTCTAGTGGAGAGAGTGAGACGGTGTTGTAATTGTCAAACTAGGTATTTCTTGTAAAAAATACCTTTTTGCAAGATTACTATTTTTTCTATAAAAAAGAGCATGTGCTACATGCTCTTTTTTATAGAAACTTGATAGTTTCAATAATAATTGTTTTTTTATCGTTTTTAACACTTACTTTTCCTTTGAGCGCAATACAAATATCCCCAGCTAATTTTCCTTCAGGAATAGTTTTCATTACTTTTGGAAAAATAAATGCCTCCATACTTCCTGTAAAATCGAGAAGTAAAAGTATGGCCATCTTTTCGTTCTTCTTAGTCAATACGGGTTTATAGTTTTCGATGTATGCACCGATGAGGACAGGTTTATTCTCTTCGTATTCGGAATTAATGAGTTCAATCGAGCAATTTGTCCGTTCTATCTGTTCTTTATATTCGTTCAGTGGGTGATCAGAGATGTATAATCCGAGAAGTTCTTTCTCCCACGCGAGTTTCATTCTTTTATCGATGGGTTCTGGGTTAGGATTGAGATTGAAATGATCTTCAGCCTCTCCTATTTCTCCAAAGAGGGAATCCTGACCAACTACTTTTCTGATATTTTTATTATACTCGAGCATGCGTTCTGTGTTGTAAAACAAGTCACCGCGTTCTGCAAAATCATCACATGCACCAGATTGTACGAGTGCCTCAAGAGATTTTTTATTGAAATTTTTGTGCTGAACTCTATTTAAAAGATCGGTGAGTGTTGTGTACACACCGTTTTCTTTTCGTTCATTAATGATGTAGTTTGCAATTTCTTCTCCGAGATTTTTGATTGTGTATAATCCAAAACGGATGACCCCAGTATTTTTTTCATCTGGGGTATTTCGAATCACCGTAAAGTCTCCGAAACTCTCTGTGATGCTTGGAGGAAGTACTGCTATGTTCATGCGCTTACATTCGCGCACGATTTCATTAATTTTATCAGTGTCACCAGATTCAGCTGAAAGCACTGCCGTCATGTATTCGACAGGGTAGTTTGCTTTCATGTAGGCTGTTTCGTACGCCACCATACCGTAACTCGCGGCATGTGCTTTGTTGAATCCGTATCCTTGGAATGGTTCAAAGAGTGTCCAGATAAATTCAGCTTCTTTTTCACTCATGCCACTATGTTTTTGACAGCCTTCCACGAAGTAAATATGTTGTTTTGCCATTTCTTCTGGGATTTTTTTACCAACAGCTTTTCGGAATTTATCAACTTCTCCCCAAGAATACCCAGCGAGTTCAATCGCTGTATACAAGAGGTCGTCTTGATAAACGAGGAGACCAAAAGAGTTTTTGAGGAATTTTTCCATTTTTGGGTGGTAAAATTTCACCGCTTTTTTCCCATGTTTACGAGCAATATATTCATCGATTGTCGCCATTGGTCCTGGTCGGTAGAGCGCAACCATCGCATTGATATCATGGATTGTTGTCGGTTTGAGGTTCATGAGCGCCTGGGTCATTCCAGAACCGTTCAATTGAAAGAGTCCGACTGTTTCTCCACGGGCCAGCATTTCATATGTCTTTGGGTCATCAAGTGGGATTTTCTCTAGATCAACTTTAATATTTCTTATTTTTTCAACAAGGGTTATGGCACGTTCCAAAATACTCAAGTTTCTAATACCCAAAAAGTCGAACTTCGGTAGTCCTGCATCTTCGATATTGTACATATCGTATTGAGTGATAATACCTCCACCTTTCGGGTCGTATTGGATTGGTGTGAATTCATAGAGTGGTTTTGGTGCAATAACAATACCCGCAGCATGTACCGAGATGTGTCGTACACAGCCTTCCATTTTGCGAGCAAGGTCAATAATCTTTTTTGTATCAGGATCACTCGTGTACATTTTTTTGAGCTCAGGAACAAGCTCCATTGCGTGGAGTATGGTCATCGGTGCTCCTTGTGCGCCGAGAGGGATAAGGTTTGAGATTTTATCTCCCACATTGTATGGATATCCAAGAGCTCGTGCAACGTCACGAATAGAACCTTTTGCCATCATCGTTCCAAATGTTCCAATCTGTGCAACACGATCTTCACCGTATTTTCTTTTTGCGTAACGAATCACTTCTTCACGACGTGTATCAGCAAAGTCCATATCGATATCAGGAAGTGATGGACGTTCAGGGTTGAGGAAACGCTCGAAAGGAAGAAGGAAGGTGAGTGGGTTGATGGTGGTGATACCGACGAGGTAGGACACGAGTGAACCCGCGGCGGATCCTCGAGTGTTTGTTAAAATACCTTGCTCCTTGGCAAAACGAAGCAAATCTGACACGACCAAAAAGTAGGATGGGTATCCTTTTGTATTGATAACACCAAGTTCGTATTCTACTCGTTCTCGGACTTCTTTTGTATCAGGTACATTTTTTAGGATAAGTCCTTCGTAGGTCAAGTCGCGTAATTCTTGTTCCGCTGATTTACCAGATTCGATAATAAATTCAGGAAAGTATGCTTTTCCGAGTTCGAGGTCATAGACTTCACACATATCAGCAACTATTTTTGTATTCGCCACTGCTTCAGGAATATCTTTAAAATACTTCAGCGCAGTTTTTTCATCGATCAATGAAAAGTCATCATCTGAGAATTCAAATTTTGTATCTGCTTTTGTATCAGCTCCTGTGTTAATAGCCAGAAGTGTTCTGTGTGCATCATGGTCGTCATGACAAGGGTAGTGTGAGTCTTGTGTTGCAACGATAGTGGTATTTGTTTTGCGAGCAATTTCCACGAGTTTATCTCGCACTTCTTTGTCGCGTTCAACACCCGGATGGGATTGGACTTCAATGAAGTAATTTTCCGCACCAAAGATTTCTTTGTATTCATAGACAAGCGCTTCTGCTTTTGCCATATCACCCTTGAGGATAACTTGTGAAAGTTCACCACCCATACACGCAGAGAGAGCGATGATCCCTTCGTGATGTTCATGGAGGAGTTCTTTGTCCATGCGAGGTTTGTAGTAGTATCCTTCAAGATTTGCACGAGTGACTAAATGCATGAGATTTTTGTATCCAGTGATATTTTTAGCGAGGAGGATCAAGTGATGGTATTTTTTTGTTCCTGCTGGAGTCGGTGTTTTGTCATCCCTGGCACTTGGCGCCATGTAGGCTTCTACTCCGATGATTGGCTTGATTCCTGCTTTGTTGCAGGTTTTGTAGAATTCTATTGCTCCATACATGTTGCCGTGGTCTGTGATGGCGATTGCGTCCATTCCTTGTTCTTTTGCAATACGAACCATATCCTCGACTTTGGTGAGCCCATCAAGGAGGGAATAATGACTATGTGTATGAAGATGGATGAAGTTTGAAGACATATCTGTTATTTTAACATAAAACTACTATTCACGGGATTTTTCTTTTTGCTTGCAAATATTGTATAATATATGAATGAATAAAAAAAATGTAAAGTATTTTAGTCTACTTCTATTAAGTTTTTTTGCTGGAGTACAGACGGCATCGGCACATGTCGGGTATGTTATTACTCATGATGAATTAGGTACGAGTAAGGGAATGGATTTCCAATTTCTTATGCAACCTTTTTTTAATATCTCGTATATTGGTTTGATGCTTGGAACTGTTGTAGTCGTTGGCGTTGTATGGTTTTTGCTTTTAAAAAATAAAAAAATAGTGAAGTATTTTGCTGATGTAACAGACCGGCTCAGTTCTTACCATGAATTGGTTCCTTGGATATTGCGCTTGGCTCTCGGTATAGCACTTTTGGGAGCGGGGACAGAGCACGTTTTGATTTCACCACTTCTTACTAATTCAACTTTTGCAATGTTTGAAATTATACTCGGGTTTTTACTCTTGCTTGGTTTTATGATTATTCCAGCGACCCTCCTTGTTATCGTGCTCTACGTACTTGCACTTACTCAAAATTGGTACCTCATTGGGAATCTCGACGTACTTGCACTTGCACTTAGCGTGATTGTTTTTCATAGCCCAAGACCAGGACTTGATGATATGCTTGGAACATCATTTTTACACCGTCTGTCTATAAGACGGGAGCTCATCGCGCCAATCATTCGCTTTGGGCTCGGTGGTGCGATGATCTACCTTGCACTCTTTGAAAAGATTCTCAATCCTCATATGTCAGCACTTGTGGTGAGCCAGTATCATCTTCAATCTTTTTTGAATGTGTCACCTGCGATGTGGGTGCTCGCTACTGGACTTATCGAGCTTGTGATCGGCATTGCGATTTTTATTGGATTGAAAACAAGACTTTCTTCAATCATTGCATTTGTTGTTGTCTCGGGAACCTTTTTCTATTTCAAAGAATCTGTGACCGCGCATATTACGCTTTTCGGCGGACTCTCTATCCTTGCCATTGAAGGCGGAGGATTGTGGAGCATCGATAGACTCTTAGAACAAAGAAAAAAACTCAATTTCAAATAACCACTTAAAAATGGTATGATGGGCAAATGGATATCTACGAACAAGCCCTAGAACTGCATAAAAAATACCACGGTAAACTCGAAACAAAGAGTAAAGTACCTCTTGATTCAAAAGAGGTACTTTCTTGGGCGTATAGTCCGGGTGTTGCAGAGGTATCTCGTAAGATTGCAGAAGATACAGAAACTGTCTATGACTACACGCTCAAACATAATACGATCGCGGTGATTTCTGATGGTTCAGCAATACTCGGACTTGGAAATCTTGGTGCGGAAGCGGCTATTCCTGTGATGGAAGGTAAGGCTATTATTTTTAAAGAATTCGCCGGAGTGGATGCATTTCCTATTTGTCTCACTACTCAAGATACAGAAGAAATTATTGAAACAGTAAAGCGCATCGCGCCAGTATTCGGTGGAATCAATCTCGAAGATATTTCTGCACCTCGCTGTTTTGAAATAGAAGAACGGTTGCGACGCGAGCTTGATATTCCGGTGATGCACGATGATCAATGGGGTGCAGCGACTGTTGCGCTTGTCGGACTGATTAATGCATTGAAACTTCGCGGTCTTTCAAAAGAAGAAACTCGTATTGTTCTCGCTGGTATTGGCGCAGCAGGTGTCGCAACAGGACGACTACTTCTCTCATACGGATTTAAAAATATTGTCTTTTTAGATAGTCATGGAATTATTCACGCAGGGCGAACAGATCTGACAAAAGAAAAAAAAGAATTATTGGCCGGCGCGCGAAGCGCGCCGGCTTCTGCAGGTAATTTTGCAGGCACACTCACTGATGCCCTCGTCGGTGCTCATGTCTTTATTGGTCTTTCAAAAGGTGGAACGGTGACCGCGGATATGGTTCACAGTATGGCCGAGCGTCCAATACTCTTTACCTTAGCTAATCCAACCCCTGAAATTATGCCAGACGTTGCAAAAGAAGCTGGTGCATTTATTGTAGCGACTGGGCGAAGTGATTTTCCAAATCAGCTCAATAACTCGCTCGTTTTCCCAGGAGTTTTTAAAGGAATGCTTCAGTTGCGTCATGTGCAGTTCGAACAAGGATTATTTGTGCATATAGCAGATGCAATTGCTGATTATCATACCAACAATACTCCAGAAACTATTTTGCCATCTATGTTTGATAAGAATATCGTGCGTGTCGTAGAACAAGCAACATTGAAATACTATGGAAAATAAGTATGATGTCATCGTTGTTGGTGGTGGGTCATCTGGACTCATGTCTGCTGTATGTGCAAGTAGAAATGGGGCACGAGTACTTCTGCTTGAGAAAAATACTAACCTCGGTGAAAAATTAAAAATCTCTGGTGGGGGAAGGTGCAACATAACAAACAATACAGTGGACATTCATAAATTTCTCTCCAATTACGGAGAAAATGCAAAGTATCTCTATTCAGCATTTTCGCAATTTTCCATGAAAGATACGTTCGACTATTTCGAGTCTCGTGGGCTACCACTCGTGACTCAAGCCCGCAATCGAGCATTTCCTCATACAGAACGAGCACTTGATGTATATAAAGTATTTGAGCGTGAACTCAAAGAGCTTGGTGTTGTTGTGAAGACCAACAGCCCGGTCAAAAAAATCCTAAAAGAGGGGAATCACATTACTGGTGTTGTTGTTGATGGTGTTACATACACAGCGACAGAGTATGTATTTGCAACTGGGGGAGTCTCTCACCCAAAAACTGGTTCTACTGGTGATGGTTTCAAATGGTTGACTGATCTTGGTCATACGGTACATAAACCAACTCCATCTATTGTTCCACTCAAAGTCCTTGAACCGTGGGTTGCTGATGTTTCTGGTGTCTCACTTTCATTTATGAAAATTACTTTTTTTGTTGATGGTAAGAAAGCATTTTCAAAAATAGGAAAAATTTTGTTTACTCATTTTGGGCTGTCATCACCACTAATTTTAAATTGTTCAAAACAAGTAGGGGATTTACTACCAACCGGTGACGTTACTGCTGTGATTGATATGTATCCAGATACTGATATTGGGTCACTTGATAAACAACTCGTTAAAATATTTGATAATCATAAAAATAAAACTTTTAAAAATATTATAAAAGAAGTCACTCCTGAAGGAATGCATGCAGTGATCCTTGATCTTTTGTGTCATTCCGGACTCGATCCGGAATCCAGGTTTGATATCAATACAAAAGTGCATAGTATTACCAAAGAAGAGAGGAGAATTATTGTTGATTTACTTAAAGGACTGACACTCACGATTACTGGGCTTATGGGTTTTGACCGTGCGGTTATTGCAGATGGTGGAGTACCCTTGAAAGAAATAGATACAAAAACAATGCGTTCACTCAAAATAGACAACCTTTTTATTACTGGTGACTTGCTTCATGTCAATCGTCCATCTGGTGGCTACTCACTCCAGCTTTGTTGGACGACAGGGTACGTTGTTGGGCAGAATGTAGGGAAATAAAAAAACCTCACAAATTAGACAAGTAAGTCTGATTTGTGAGGTGAAGGTGTGATTAGATGGGTTTTATCCAACCGGTCATTGTCTTTTTGTTTAATCTGCCTGTAAAAGGTTCGTCATCTATGCCTCCTCTACTATGCGCAGATGTGTACCAATAACGACCTTTTATTACCAGAAGCTGAGCGTCTCCTTTGTCTTCTTCTGCGGAAAATACATTGAGCTCGTATCCTGTTCCTTCAATGAGAATAGTAAACAATTCATTTTTTCCTACAAGTTTGAGGAAATTTTCAGGAGTGGCGCCTTTTTCCGAAGTAAAGTTTTTCTGGGATGTTAATGGATTTGATCGCATACAATAATTTTTATTTGAATAAATTATAACATATATATTTTAAAATAACAAATTTTATTTTACATGGTAGTATAAAAAATATGTCTTACGTATTACTCATCAAACAACTCAAAAAACATGCCACCAAAGAACGGGCACAAGGCTGTGAGCGGTTTTTTAAGACTGGACCCGGACAGTATGGAGAAGGTGATATCTTTATTGGCGTGACAGTTCCCGAGATGCGAAAAGTTGCAAAAGAATTTGAAACAACACTATCATTTACTGATATTGAAATACTCATTCATTCAAAAATCCACGAAGAGCGATTTGTTGCAATTGTCACGCTCGTTTCTTGGATGAAACAAGCGATCAAAAGAGCTGATACAAAAAAACAGAAAAAGATTTTTACTTTTTACATGGGCCATGTATCTGGGGTAAATAATTGGGATCTTGTTGATGTGTCCGCCTCTAATATTGTGGGTCCGTATATCTCAGATTGTATGACGCATGAGCAAAGATTGGCTTTTGTAAACAAATGTATTGCAAGTAAAAATATGTGGATCAATCGGATTATTGTCGTTGCATCATTTTATCAAATAAAAAAAGGTAATGAGAAAATGACTTTTTATATTACAGAGAGACTGTTATCACACAAACACGACTTGATGCACAAAGCATTAGGCTGGATGCTCCGTGAAGTAGGGAAGAACTGTGGTGTAGACGTCCTTGAATCATTTCTCAAAAAACACATCCGCACGATACCTCGCACAACACTCCGTTATGCGATAGAGCGTTTTCCCGAACCAGCTCGTAAAATGTATTTGAGTTTAAAATAGTATGAAAACGAGTGTTTTAATTATTGCTCATAACGAAGAAAGAAATATCTCTCGATGCATCAAGTCGATTTTATCTCAAACTGTAACACCAGATGAAATTTGTGTTGTTTGTCATAATTGTGCAGACAGAACATATCATATTGCTTCTTCTTTTTCAGGAGTTACAGCATATGAATATACTGGCCCAATAGGGGTTACTCATGCACGAATGTTTGGTTTTAAGCAGGTTTCAGGAGAATTAATTTTTTGTATTGATGGTGACGCATATGCAGAGAAGAATTGGATTTTCGAACTTTCTCGACCGTTTAGAGAGAAAAATGTAGTATGTGTTGGAGGTGTGGTTATATACACAGGGGTACTTATTCCATTATTAAATAGTTTGCGATATTTTTATGTAAAACCAATTTTTGACAAATTTTTTCCAATGCTACCGTTTTATCCATTTGGTCCGAGTTTTGCCATAAGAAAAGATGTGTATGAGCAAATAGGTGGTTTATCGCCATTTATAGAATTAAGAGCAAAATTAAATCTGATACGTTGGCCTGATGATGCGTATCTCGGATTTATGTGTCATAGGATTGGAAAAGTAATTTTAACGAAAAAGACAATTGTGTTCGCTCGCGCAAAAGAAAAAAATAGTATTGAATCAATACAGCGTGGTATTTTGGAATTTAAAGCAGGAAGACTATTAAAAGAATATTTTAATAAAAAAGATGTATAAAAAAATAACAGTAACAGATAGTTTCCAAAAAAACTACACATATGAACTCGTTGCTCGGATGGGAAAAGATTTTGACCCAGAGTTTACGCCAGATCTCACACCGGCTGAAATGCTTGAGCTTGGGATTTTTGATGGCTGGTATGAAGGAGTAGACTATCAAAAAGAATTTCCAAAGAGTTGGTTTATCAAAGCCAAGCTTGCAAAAAATGGTCCAGATAAAAAATTAAACTTATTTGGTGTGCATGCATCACAACCCCTCTCTGTCTGGCAGGCGAAAGGTTGGATATACAAAGACGACCCGCGTGGATGGTTCCAGTGGTACTGCCGGTACTACATGGGGCGCCGTATTCCAAAAGAAGATGCTCGCCAGATTAAACGCTGGAAAGCAATCCGTCGTCACGCTGGTGCTATTCGCACCAACTGTCGCGCAGGCGATATTTTCTGCCGTCCTCGTCAACGCCAAGCACTCCTCCATTGGGCATATGATAGTAGAAAAATATAGAGGTAAATAAAAAAGCAACCGGTTAGGGTTGCGATTGTTCTGTTTTAATTTGTGGTAATTTTTAAATATTCCTCATCTAGAGAATTATTCTCAGCTTTTAAGTTTTCTGCAATTTTTTCTAACTCTTCAATTGTGTTTTTGTTTTCGTATTTTTTGTGATCAATCCATTGAACTATTTCTTCTCGAAAGGGTTTGACTTTTTTGAGCCAAAATTTGTTAGCTGTTAAGTTGTCGTCTATAAAAACTAGGAAGACCATAGGCAGAAAAAAAATAATCCCACCTGTGATCAAAATGACCATGTTTGTTTTGTTGAAATCTAGTAATATTAGCCCAATTAGAATTATTGCCAAAAATTCCAACATAGCGTAAAAAACTATTGCTCGAAATTTTGCGATCCTATTACCTCTTTTTGAATAACAAATTGCTTGAAGTTCTAGTTCTGAATTTTTCATAGTATTTATTTTTTTGAAGTGATGTAAAATTGTTTTCTCTATTAAACCATATTTTAAAGATTTTTGCAAGCTCAGTTTAGGGGAGTGGTTGTATGGTATACCCCCACACCTATATTTTCTTATGAACAAATTAACATTACAAAAAATCGAAGTAATGTATTGCATCTAAACTCTGTCTAGAAAATTGTTAAAATATAGGTGTCGGGGTATACTACTCCTATGCAACTCCTCAAAAAATACATATTTCGATATAAAAAGATTCTATTTTTGACTTTAATTTTGGCGGCAATCAATCAGATTTTTTCTTTACTTGACCCATTAATTTTCCGATACATGATCGACCGCTATGCGTCAAATCCGACCGCCTACGGACTTCATGATTACGTCCTCGGTGCTGGGCTACTGCTCCTTGCTTCAGTTGGTGTGGCATTCGTTTCTCGTATTGCCAAAAATTTCCAAGATTACTATACAAACGTCATAGTCCAACGGACGGGGACTCAGCTCTATACTGATGCGCTTCGTCATGCGTTTTCACTTCCATACAGTGTGTTTGAGGATGAACGTTCTGGTTCACTCCTTGAGAAATTCAACAAAGCTCGTACTGACCTCGAGAAATTTGTGACCGCAAGTATCGCGACAGTTTTTGTCACGATTGTCGGTATGGTCTTCGTACTCATCTATACATTCTCTATTCACTGGTCAATCGGCTTGGCATTTACGCTCATGATTCCAGTGCTCGGCTCTATTACATTTTTCCTCGGAAAAAGAATTAAAGATATTCAAAAAAATATTGTCCGTGAGCGAAGTGAACTTACTGGCTCAGGAACAGAGACTATCAGAAATGTTGAGCTTGTTAAAAGTCTCGGCCTTGAAACACAAGAAGTAAATCGGTTGGAAGAGACAAATAATAAAATTCTCGCACTTGAACTTTCAAAAGTAAAATTTGTTCGTGTCTTGGCATTTATCCAGGGGACTGCAATCAATCTTTTGCGTTCAGGATTACTTCTTCTTATGGTTGTGCTTATCTATCAGAGCAAGCTCTCTGTGGGTCAACTCTTTTCTGTCATGATGTATTCATTTTATATCTTTGGTCCGATGTACGAGCTCGGTACTGTGGCGACAACATACTACGAATCAAAAGCGAGTCTCGAAGCGGTTGATGATTTCTTGAAACAAGAAATAGAAGCAAAAGCAGAAAATCCAAATCGAGTTGAGCATGTTGAGACAATTAATTTTGATGGAGTTTCTTACTCATATCAAGGACGTGATACTGAAGCGGTCAAAGAGATTACACTTCATATTCCAAAAGGCAAGAAAGTTGCATTTGTTGGCCCATCAGGTTCTGGAAAGTCGACACTCATAAAACTCCTCACTGGACTTTATGTACCAAGTAAAGGCGCGCTTTCATTGAACAGTGTATCGTATGTTGATTTGGATCGTGACTACTTCAGACAAAAAATCGGATTAGTATTACAGGAAACACAGCTCTTTGCAGGAACGATTAAAGAAAATCTTTTGTTTGCAAATCCAGATGCAACTGATGCTGATCTTCACAATGCACTTGTCGAATCCCAAGCAGAATATCTCGTGAGTCGTAATCCAGAAGGATTGAATACAAAAATAGGTGAAGGTGGCATCAAACTCTCTGGTGGTGAACGTCAGCGTCTCGCTATTGCTCGGGCACTCATTCGTAAACCGGAAATTCTCATCTTTGATGAAGCAACCTCTGCACTTGATTCACTCACAGAAGCTCAGATTACTGATACGATTAAAACGCTTGGTGGGAAAGAGGGCATCACGCAGATTCTTGTGGCGCATCGACTTTCAACCATTGCTCACGCTGATACCATTTATGTCTTGGAAAAAGGACTGATCGTAGAGAGTGGTAATCATGATGAACTTATTGAGAAAAAAGGACTCTATCACGCATTGTGGCGACAGCAGGTAGGGGAGACAGTTTAAAACACATAAAAGCTGGGCGCCTAAAAGGCGCCCAGCTTTTATGTTATAATCCTCATATGCAAAACAAAAAATCCATTATAGCTAAAAAAACAAAGTCAAAACCAATTAGATTATCCAAAGACATCGTACCAGTACATTATACGATCACCCTCGCACCTGACCTCGAAGCGCATGTTTTTTCCGGAACAGAAACGATAGATATTCAAGTAAAAAAAAGTACCAAAAGTATCACTCTCCACTGCAAAGATTTGGAGTTATTTGATGTGTCTATTAAACAAGGCAAGTTAGTAGAACAAGCAAAAGATATTACCTACGATGAAAAACACGAATCCGCAACACTTGTTTTTGCGCAGACTATCGCGCCTGGTAAAATAAAACTCACACTATCATTTCGTGGGATTTTAAATGACCTGATGCGGGGATTTTATAAGTCTCGCTACCACATCGATGGGAAAGAACATTTTATGGCGACAACACAATTTGAAGCCAATGATGCACGTCGTTGTATTCCGTGTTTTGACGAACCAGCAATGAAAGCAACCTTTCAAGTATCACTCGTTATTCCAAATAACAAAGAAGCTATTTCAAATATGTTACCAACTGCGGTTGCTGAACATAATGCTGGATTTAAAATAGTCTCATTTGAAAAAACACCAATTATGTCGACGTACCTCCTCGCATTTTTGGTAGGGGATTTTGAATATATTGAAAAGACGACAAAAAGAGGTGTGAAGGTCCGTATTATCACAACTCCAGGAAAAAAAGAGCAAGGAAAATTTGCGCTTGATGTTACACTCAAGTGTCTCGATTATTACGAACAGTATTTTGATATTCCATACCCACTCAATACACTCGATATGATTGCTGTGCCTGATTTTGAATCAGGTGCAATGGAAAACTGGGGTGCAATTACCTATAGAGAAACAGCACTGTTAATAGATGAGGAGCATTCTTCGCTCTCAAATAAACAACGTGTTGCTATTGTTATTTGTCATGAGCTCGCTCATCAATGGTTTGGAAATCTTGTGACGATGGAGTGGTGGAATGATCTCTGGCTCAATGAAGGTTTTGCTTCATATATGGAATACTTGGCAGTAGATCATATTTTTCCAAAGTGGAATATCTGGTCACAATTTCTCTTCTCTGATCACGACTATGCACTCAGGCTTGATGGTATGGTGTCAACACATCCGATTGATGTCGTGGTGCATGATCCAAATGATATTGGGCAGATTTTTGATGCAATATCATACAGTAAAGGCGCCTCTGTTATTCGCCAGCTTGCAAGTTATATTGGTGATATCCATTTCCGTGATGGACTCCGTTACTATCTGAAAAAACATAGTTACAAAAACACCGAAACGGTACATCTCTGGGAAGCATTTGAAAAATCCCGACGTAAATCCCGACGTGAAGTCGGGATCCCGAACGAAGCTTCGGGAGTCGGGACCCCGAACAAAGCTTCGGGGGTAATAAAGATGATGAACGCGTGGACGAAAAAACCTGGGTACCCACTCGTGTCGGTTAGTCAGAAAGATGAAGTGCTTACACTTACGCAAAAAAGATTTTTTCAAGGAGAAAACAGTCTAGTCGATAAAACGCTTTGGCCTATTCCACTTTCTTTCGTGTCTGATATTGGTGATACTGAAGCGTATCTTTTTGATACAAAAAAAATGGAGCTTCGTAATCCTGCGACAGCGTGGTGTAAGTTAAATACTCACGAGGCTGGATTTTTCCGTGTTGCGTACAGTACGGAAATGCTTGATAGTCTTAAGAATCCAATTGCGTCACAAACTCTCTCCGAAGCAGACCGCTATGGTGTGATCCGAGATATTATCGCACTCACTGAGGCAGGCGAATATACACTTCACGATACACTTTCTTTTGTCGATTGTTTTCGAGGTGAAGAGTCCTACAGTATCTGGAGTGAAGTCGTCGTTTTGTTTTCAAAAGTATATACACTCTTGAAAGGCACAGCACAAGAATCTGCATACAAAAAATATGTATCTGAATTCATGATTCCTGTATTTGACTATGTTGGTTTTGTAAAAGAACAAAATGAAGATGAAAGTAAAACCCTTTTGCGTTCACTCGTACTCGCGACACTCGTGCGATATGAAGATAAAAAAGTATTAGCGTGGGTTGCAAAACAAGCAAAGGAGAAAAGTGTCGATGCAAATGTCCGAGGTGTTGTGTATGGTGGTATGGCGAAAATTGGTACAGATACATATTACACACAGCTTGTGAAAATGTACCGTGCGTCAGATCAGCACCAAGAGAAACTCCGTATTCTCTCTGCGCTCGGTCAATTTGAAAAAGAAGCATTGGTACAGAAAAATCTCAAAATGCTCTTTAGTACTGATGTCCGCAAGCAAGATAGTATCTATCTCTTTTCTAGTGTTACAAGTTTTGAAATTGGGCGGGCAACTGCCTTTGCATATATGAAAACTAATTGGGCAGAGTTTAAAGATATTTCCGCAGCGCGCAATATGTTCTCATCATTTGTAAAATCATTTGGTGGATTTAAGGCTGAGAAGGACAAAAAAACGGTAAAAGCATTTTTCGAAAAGAAGGGGACTATAGGTATCGAGCTCGCTCTCTCTCAAACACTCGAAAAAATAGACCAAAATATCGCTTGGCTCAAGAAAAACCAAAAAGAAGCACAGAAGTATTTTACTGAATGTTAATCGAGATTAGTGAATACTTTGTATATAAGTTCAGTTGAGATCTCTTCTATAATTGCATTTTGTGTAATTGATTTATGTTTTATGTTTATTTCTGAATTTGGACCTTTCATAAAATCCATATTAGGTTTTGAAATCATACATCCTATTACATAGTATGTATGATTTATTTGAAATAGACGTGCCTCTTCAAAAATACAGTTTTCTTCTATTAAAGAATTTACTGCTTCATTAAGTCGGTCATTCATTATTTCTTGCCCCCACTCTTTTAATACGTGGATAGCCTCAGTTTTAATTTTATATATTTTTATTCTTGAGTTCATATAAAAAATACAGGAGTATTACTACTCCTGTATTGTAACATAAATTTTCTTAAACTACTTCTCTATCATCTCCTCTAGCTGTGGATTTTCTACTCTTTCATCACAACCACCCCAACAGATTTGTTGATTATCTCCCCATAGGTGTACTGGTGGTTCTCCAAAATATACTGCGTATAATCTACGTGTTTTTTGGTAGTCCGGACCGAGTGACTTTTTCTCTTCAGGTAAGATTGGTACATGATTTAAGTAGGCACCGTAAACTGACTGACAAAATTTTCTGTACACACTTGTGTGTAAAATAAAATAATGCCATAGCGTGTCGATTTTTTCACTGACTACTATTCGATGGCCTGCATCCTTTTCAAGTAATGCTAATGCGAGAAATCTTTTTACTTCGACTTCCATTTCATCGAGTTCTGGATGTGTGTAGTGTGGAAAATCAACAAGTAACCGTTTTTTGACAGACCTGAAATCAAGCGAGACAATTTCTTGTAATTTAAGAAGAATCTCTGATTCAAGATTGTTTGAAATTTTGGCTAATAATCCAAATTTTAATAAATTTTTCATTTTGTAAAATTCCAGACCTCTTAAGAGGTTTTCCGATCCTTGTATCGGGTTTTTAAAACTGGATGTTCATATATTTTATAACCTATTTCGATAAAATCGTCAAGGTCTTTAATGTGAAGGACTATTTATGGTATTATGTGCTTATGAACGAAGTAAAACCGCTTAAAAACAAACAAGAAAAGATTATTCTTTTCTATAAATTCGTACCGATTGCTGACCCAGAAACAGTGATGCACTGGCAGAGGAATATGTGTGAACGGCTCAATATTAAGGGGCGTATTTTGGTGAGCAAACACGGTATCAACGGCACTCTCGGTGGGTATTTAGAAGACCTCAAATCTTACAAAAAACTTATGAATACACACACAGCGTTTAAAGACATCGTCTATAAATGGAGTGACGGTGGAGGTGAACATTTCCCAAAATTGAAAGTCAAAGTCAAAGACGAGATTGTTGCTTTTGGTGCACCAGATGAAATCGTCGTGACTAAAGACGGTATTGCAAATGGTGGTAAACATTTGAAACCTGAACAAGTTCATAAGCTCGTTGAAGAAAAAGGTGACGACGTTATTTTTTACGATGGACGAAATATGTACGAAGCGCAGATAGGGAAGTTCAATAATACAATTATTCCAAACGTCGCGACGTCAAAAGATTTTATAAAAGATATAGAAGAAGGGGAGATTAGTAAACACAAAGACAAACCAATCGTGACCTACTGTACTGGTGGGATCCGTTGTGAAATATTGTCTGCAATGATGAAAAACCGTGGCTATACAGATGTCTACCAAATCGATGGTGGAATCGTAAAGTATGGCGAAAAGTATGCCGATGACGGACTTTGGGAAGGAAAACTTTTTGTCTTTGATGATCGAATGAAAGTTGGATTTTCAGACAAAGCAAAAGATATTGCGGATTGTGATATGTGTGGAGTGAAGACGAGTAATATGATTAATAGCGGAAATATCAGAAGAAAGCTCTATGTCCGCTGTCTCGATTGTGTTGCTAAGAATCCTGAAGTAGAAAAAGAATTAGTGTAGTAATAAAAAGAGGGCGACGCGTAGCGTCGCCCTCTTTTGTTTTGTTGTATTTCCTTTACTTTCAAAATATTCTCATGATATAATTTGTGTATGAAACACGTCATATCATTTTTTATTCTCATGGTAATTTTATCATTTGTACTCGGATATTATACTCATGCAAAATATGCAACTGTTGTAGAGAATAAGGTATTAAATATGACACATCTTGATATCTCAAATATGTTTGCTCAGTAAGTTGTTGGTATACAATAACATTGTTTAAGTAAAAAAAAGTAGGCAAAGTATAGATTTGCCTACTTTTTTGTATGATATAATCCTTCTATGGAAAATTCACCAAAACAGTATCTCTACCACAGAGTACCAGAAGATATGACACAGAATGAAGAAGGAAAAGATGTTCTTTATCCTTTGAATGTACTTAAGGAAAAATTTCCTGGATTATACGAAGTAAAAGTTCAAAAATATCTCGATTCTGATTATAGGAAAAGTATTCCGAATAGGATAATTCCTGAACTCAATGTTACTTGGGGTGACGTAGTTCAATTGACCGCAGTACATCCTGAGGATTTGAAAAAGGAATTAGTTAAAGCTGGTTTTGAACCAAAAGAATTAAAATTTTACCAAATTGATCCAGATTTATTAAACAAAGAAGACACAAAGATTTTTTTGTATAAAGACGATTTAGATAAAGATGATATGGAAAACTATGAATCATATAATTCAAAGGATTTAGAAAAACATAGTATTATACCAAATTCAACCAAACAATATTTTAAAGAGACATCAGATAAAAAAGAAAGACCTTTATTATTTGTACACATACCTCATATTTTACATAAAGGACAAATTGATGTTTCAGATTTTCCAGTAATTTCTGTATCTTTTAATAAGGACGGAGAAGTAATATGCAAAAAGGAGAAATAGGAAAATTTCAAAAAACTGTTTGGGATTTTTATACAGAGAATAGGCGAGACCTGCCGTGGCGACCACTTGCAAGGGAAGGGCGCGGGGCGCAGGCCCCCGCCCGAAACATCCGTACGTATTAAAAACACCGTTCCCCATTCATGCTCCAGCAGACGCACGGGGACCCCCG
>CAZMGK010000006.1:20555-38201 GCA_964565825.1 uncultured Candidatus Saccharibacteria bacterium
GGTGGCTACCCGTTGCTGGGGCTGGGGGGGGGCCTATGGCCCGCGCCAGAACAGTCAGTCCGTATGAAATCCTCGTGTCCGAATTCATGCTCCAGCAGACGCAGGTGGACCGCGTTGTGCCGAAGTTTTTGGCTTTTATAGAGCGATTTCCAACTATGCAGGATTTGGCTGTATCTTCGCAAAAAGACGTCTTGTCTCTGTGGTCAGGGCTTGGGTATAATAGACGCGCTTTGTACCTACAAAAGTCCGTACAAGCTATTTTTGAGGCTTATAAAGGGGTTATTGCAATGGATCCGAGTACTCTAAAGTCTCTCCCTGGAATCGGGGATTATATGGCACATATTTTGCCAGTTTTTATCTATAATCAAAAAGAGGTGTTGATCGAGACAAACATCAGGACTGTCTTTTTGCACCACTTTTTTAATGGAAAAGAGGCTGTTTCAGATGCCGAGATTTTTGAAAAAATACGAGAGACATTACCAACCGAAGATGTTCGGGATTGGTACTATGCACTCATGGATTATGGTTCGTATTTGAAAAAAGAAAAGAAAATAAAAAACACGACTAGTGCCCACTACACCAAACAAAAACCATTTAAAGGATCACTGCGGTATGTTCGTGGAACACTATTGAAAAAACTCGTTATGGGAAAAGTGCTGAAAGAAGATGTCTATGATATGTTTCCTGAATATTCCAATAAAGAAATTGAAAGTGTCTGTGAATCACTTTTGAAAGAAGGTTTAATGATTGAGACTAAGAAATTCTTTACTCTCTAGTTAGAATTACAGATGCCTTATTTGTTGGTAGAAGTTCATCTGTATCTTTAGAGGTTTTTCCGTAAACGACCTCACAGAGCCGAGGTCCTTCTCGGAACAAGTGATACAACTTCTGCGATAGCAGAAGTTGTATCACTTTTGTCTGGATTCCGGATCGAGTCCGGAATGACAGCACAACAATACAGCTGAACTCCGGATCTGATTTCTTAAAATCACTTACTGTGTGTTTAGGAATGACACAATGAAAATAGAATACAAAAAAAAAGGGGGGGCGACGTAGTCGCCCCTCTGGTATTTGTATTTTCTTCTACAACCTCTAACCTAACACCTATAACCTGGTTATTTGGTATCTTTCAAATCATATGTATTCGTCATCCCAACCAACAGTACAAAAATAGCAAGAAGTGTGAAGAGTGTCTGGTAGCTTGAAAATTCTAAAATAAGTGCGCCAACTGTACCAAAGATGAGGAGTGCAAACGGTGCCATGCCTTTGAAAATCGGAATCGATTTGGTGTATTCTTTAGTACTACTGAAAAAATAGGTATCGTTCATGACTTCGAGTGTGCATGCTCCGATACGTGTGATAAAAAGGATACATGCTACGAGGTACACACTCGGATTTTTTACTAAAGCAAAACAGAGTACTGAGCCAAAAATTGTCAGGTATGACAACATGAGGAGTTCCTTTTCTCCTAGAAATTTATCCGCGATGCGTCCGATAGGATACTGTAAAACGGCAAAAGGGATAAGCATGATTGAAAAAATTATCCCGATAGTGGCGAGTGAAAAACCAAGCTCTTCATGCAAGTAGAGCGGTGTAAAAACAACCATAATCGTATAGAATGTTTGAAGGACAAACTCAGACACAATGATTTTTCGTGTCCCTACTTCTTTGAAAGAATACCGTACTTTCTCAAAAAGGGAACTCTGAGTAAAGAAATCTTTCTGCGTCTCTGATATGATGAAAAGTGATAAGAGGGCAATAGTGATGTATACAACACCATTGATACCATAAATATACTGCGGGTTAGCTGTTGCAATAAATCCACCAAGAAAGGCAGCGACAATCCATGACATATTTGTGATAGATAGGTATGCTCCACGAAGCGTGCCTTCCCCCTGACTGACGTTTTTGTGCGTCTCAACGAGGATGTCAGTCGAAAACTTCGTAATGACGAGACTCATTTGCATGACTATGAACGATATGATAACAATCGGTACACTAACTTGTGTGGAGAGCGAGAGTGATGCGAGTCCAGCCAGGAGCAGGCTCGCAATGAGTGTTTTTTGGACACCATATTTACTACCCAAATATTCGAAAAAGTACAGGAGCACAATCGTCAAAAAAGCCGTGATTGAGTAAATGAAACCGACTTGTTCGACTGATAAAAATTGTTTAAGGTACGAGGCGTTGAGATACGCAGCGAGAGCAATACAAAAAGAAAAGAAAAATCCAATGATGAAGAGTCTGTTTTCTTGAGTAATGCGCATACTACATGACGAGGATTACTGGAATGATAAGTGGCTTCTTCGCAGTTTTTTGGAAGAGGAATCGAGAGAGATTTTCACCAACTTTATTTTTAACATATTCGAGGTCAATCGTTTTCATACCTTCGGGTGTCTGCTCTGTGTTTCTCTTGATGATGTTTCGGGCTTCTTTGAGGAGGTCTTGAGAGTTTTTGAGATACACAAATCCACGAGAAATAATATCAGGAGATTTTTTAAGTTTTCCTGTCTTCCCGTCAAGCGTTGCCACAAGGACGAACATGCCGTCTTCTGCCAACAGTTGTCGGTCGCGTATAACGACTTCTTGTTCACCACCAATAGCAAAACCGTCAATCATAAGTGGTGTCGCCGGAATTTTTTCTTTACGAAGCACCATTTTTTCTCCATTATCTATGATTTCAATGATACTTCCGTTGTCTGGAACGATGATGTTGCTATCGGACATACCGAGAGTGAGTGCGAGCTCACGGTGGCGTTGTAGCATGTAGTGTGATCCATGGATCGGAATAAAGAATTTTGGATGAGTTTTTCTATGGAGCCATTTGATGTCTTCTTGGTTTCCGTGTCCTGTTGCATGGACGTATTCTTCGCCAGTTCGGTAAGAAATAATATGCACTCCTTGTCTTGCGAGGTTGTCTTTGAGACGTGCTACAGCGATTTCATTTCCTGGAATAATAGATGCAGAGAGGATAATCGTGTCACCTTTACCGAGAGTAAATTTCTTGTGTGTTTTGTTTGCAGCACGGTTGAGCGCAGCGAACTCTTCTCCTTGTGCACCAGTCATAAGGATAATAATTTTGTCATTTGGATATTTTCCAACATCTTCAATATTAATAATCGCCCCTTTTCCTGGTTTAAAGATACCAGCAGCTTCTGATACTTCGAGGTTTGTCTTCATCGAGCGTCCATCGATAGCGACTTTTTTTCCAAGTCGTTCTGCGATTTCGACGATTTTCACAAGACGGGTGATGTGTGATGCAAAAGCCGCCATAATGATACGCCCTGTTCCACGACGAATGAGGTTTTCAAGCCCAGCGTGAACTTTGGATTCTGGAAGTGAGAAGCCTTCATTTTCGACGTTGGTTGAGTCAGTTAAAAGTAACAGAACTTTTTCTTTGTCGAAAATAGCGTATTCTTTTTCTTCTTCGGCAGACACGACACCATCTATTTGGTCGAGTTTGTAGTCTCCTGGTGTGACGATGACTCCATAAGGAGTTTCTATCATAACACCGACTGAGTCAGGTACAGTGTGGGTTACTCCAAAAAAGCGTACTTTGATTTTTCCAAGCATGAGCGTACTGTTGTTTTCTATAATATGAGTCTTGAGTGGTGGTAGGTGAGGGAATTCAACTTGTCTTTTTTGGATCAAAAGAACTGAAAGATTTCGAGAGTACAGTGGTGGGTTGCCGATACGGCTCATCACAACTGGTATTCCTCCAATGTGATCCAAGTGGCCGTGAGTAATAATAACTCCACGAATACGATCTTTATTTTCTTCGAGGTATGTTGTGTTCGGTACCATGTAGTCGATACCTGGTGTCGTGTCTGTCGCAAATTGCATACCAACATCAACAACGATGATGTCGTCGCCGATTTCAATAATAGTACAGTTTCGTCCAATTTCTTCGACTCCTCCTACTGGAATGATACGAATATTTCCAATCGCTGGCTTGTCGACAATAAATTTTTCAGGACGTTTTTTGTGATCACCTGGTGATTGTCTAAATTCTTGATACTGAAAAGTCCCAGATCTTTTTTTCTTTTGTTGATTTCCTCCAGCTGTGCGGTTTGGTCGTACCGGATTTGGTCGTCTGTTTCCACTTGTTGTAGTATGTGTTTTTCTTGGGTGAGCACTTGGTACTTGTGTTTCTTTGATAGATTCAAGTATGGCCCCGAGAGGTGTTTTTGTTTTTTTGTTGTGCATATAGTATGTATTGTTAGGTGTTATAATTTAATTCTGTGTTTCTGGTAATGTGAGCGCATTACTTTTTTTGTTAAAAATTTTCCAAATTCTATCAGTCTTGAGTGACCAGGTGTGGATATCAGTAAAACGCGGTGCACCATTTCTTGTCTGATAATCTCGATTAAATATTTTTTTTGAATAGGCACTAATATACACTGGTTCAAATAAAAAGAGAGCCGGCTTGTCTTTCAATAATTCTTTTTCGAGAGATAAGAGATGTGTTTGTAGGAGAGTAGGGTCACTCTCTTTATTGATTTTTTCGAGAAGTGTGTCGACTTTAGCATTTACATACATGCTGACATTAAGACCTGGTGCGTTACGTTCATTTGAGTGCCAGAAGGCAAATAGATTGCTTGGCTTTGAAAGTACCTGGCCATAGAGTAGGACTTCGTATTGTCTTGGATTGAGCACGTCTTGAGCGAATGAACCAGTATCATGGGTTTCAATTTCTACTTTCATGCCAAATTGGTTGAGCTGTTCTTGGATGAGTAGGTTAATGAGTTTTAGCTCACTCACATCTGTTGTGCTGATTTTAAAACCGAGGATTTTTTTATTCTTTTCCCAAAAACCATTCTCATTTTTTTTCCATCCTTGTTTTTCTAGTAGTTCAGTTGCTTTTTGTATGTCGTAGGTATTGACGCTCTCTGTTTGAGTAAAGGGGACCCCTGTAGTTTGCAGTGTTGCGTAGCCGTTAAATATAGTGTCTATGATTTCCTTTTTATTAATTGCATAATCTATGGCTTCAATAATATCTTTTTCTTGAAAATCAGAAATTTTGTTCTTATTAAAGAAAAGTCCAAACAATCGAGGTAAGTTTGTTTTTTCGATCATTTTGTTTTTGACTAAGTTTACATTTTCTGGACTAATTCCACCGATAGAATTATTGTTTCCGAGGTTGAGTGAAAAAATTGCATCCTTCTCATTTTCAAAAAACATGAGTACTATTTTTGTAATATATGGTTTACCCTCGGCATATTTGGTAAAACGTTTTAATGCAATTTTAGTTGGTGTACCACCTTCATCTTTTGAAAGGGTTACAAGTTTGTATGGTCCTGAACCAATAGGCGTTAGGTTTTTTTCACTCAGTGTAAACTCCTCTGGTGTAGTGTTTTTCCATAGTTCTTTTGAAATGATTCCAACTGAGAGCATTTCCAAAAAATCAGTAAAACGTTGTTTTAATTTAAATTCTACGGTTTGTGGGTCAATTGCTTTGACTGAGACACCTTGCCATGCAATTCTTCGAGGACTATTGATTGTTGGGTCTTGAATCTGTTTGATAGTGTAAACTACATCATCACTGGTGATTGGTTTATTGTCATGGAAAACAAGATCATCTTTGAGTGTAATAGTGTATGTTAAGCCATCCTCCGATACAACATAGCTTTTTGCTAATACGGGGATAATTTCACCTGCTCCATTTTTTTTGAATAACCCACGAAATATGATATCAGTAATATCTTTATCTATTTCGGATAATGCAAGTACTGGGTTAATAAAACGAACTGTTCCGATCATTCCTTCTGTGTGGGTTCCACCAGCAAGTGGCACCTCGTAGAGTGATTTTTTCATAGTACTATACATAATAGCGAGTGTGCAGAAAAAGATTACAATGATACTCACATAAAAGAATACCCATTGTCTTAATGAAAAAGTTTTTGTTAGATGAGGTATATTAATTTTTGGATTTGCCATAAAAGATAATTTTTAGATATGATGTTACGCATCAAAGAACGTATAACCAGTACAGAATTTACTTGACTCTGGTAATAGTAAGACAAAAAGCGACAGCACTTTCGATTGTCAGTGTGTACTTATTTGAGAATCACCAATACTGATGATGTGATAAATAATAGTGCTAATACTATCGTAAAACGATATAAAAACTTCTCAAAACCCCTTCTTGTGAATTTAACACCAGTTGATGTATCTCCGGAGAAAGAACCAAGACTTGCGTCTGATTGTTGGAAACATACAGTTATTATGATTAACGCACCAGAGCTAATTTGGACTATTTGTGCGATGAGTTGTAGAGTAGTATTCATATACGTTTTAAAGTGTAGCAAATTTTGTAATTTTTCGCAAGAACAGGTATCATGTATATATGATACAAAAATGCACACCACTTTTTGATAGAGTTCTTATAGAGATTTTAGAAATAAAAAAAACACCTTCTACTCTGGGTCTTATTTTACCAGTAGAAAATACGAGTAATGAGATACTGCGAGGGATTATTGTATCTGTCGGACCTGGACGTTTTAACGAAGATGGTGATGAACGGATACCGCTATCTGTTGCAGTTGGGGATATTGTATTATTTTCTCAATATGGTTTTGATGAAGTTGATTTTGAGGAAAAAAAATATTTGATTGGTCGAGAAGATCAATTGCTCGCAGTTATCAGTAATACTAAAAAAGTTACAAGTAGATAGTACGGACTATTCCCTAAACGACCTCACAGAGCCGAGGTCCTTCCCGGAATGAGGTCAGTCATGGAATTGCTGGTTTTGTATTTCTATAAACTAACAACTGTAACTTTCAACTAAACTATATGTCTAAAAAAATACTTTTTAATGAAGATGCAAAAAAAGCCCTCAAAGCGGGTATTGATATCGTAGCTCGGGCAGTTTCAGGTACTATTGGTCCACGTGGAGATAATGCAATCTATGACCGTGGATATGGTGTTCCGGTTGTCACTAATGACGGTGTTTCCATTGCCAAAGAAATTACATTACCTGATCCATTTGAAAACATGGGTGCTGAGATGATGAAAGAAGTAGCTCATAAGACAAATGAAATTGCTGGAGATGGAACGACCACCTCGGTGATTCTGGCTCACGCAATGATTGAGGAGGGAATGAAGCAAATAGCTATGGGTGCAAGTGGTGTTCTGGTGAGACAAGGGATTGAAGATGCGACACAAAAAGTTATTGGAGAACTTAAAAAAATAGCAAAACCAATTAAGACTGATGCTGATATTAAAAATATCGCAACTATTTCAGCAGAATCAAAAGAGCTCGGGTCAACTATTGCTGATATTGTAAAAAAAGTCGGCACCGACGGTATTGTTACTGTTGAAGAATCTTCGTCCTTTGGGATTTCTTCGAGCATTGTTTTGGGTATGTCTTTTGATACAGGATATGTATCTCCATATATGGTGACTCACCAAGAACGTCTGGAAGCAGAAATCAAAGATCCGTATATTTTAATTACTGATAAAAAAATAACGAACATCACAGAGGTGCTTCCTCTGATCGAAAAAATTATTGCGCTCGGGAAAAAGGAAATGGTTATCATTGCTGAAGATATAGAAGGTGATGCACTCAATACCTTTGTGGTAAATAAATTACGAGGTACTTTTTCCGTCTTGGGAATCAAGGCTCCCGGATATGCTGATCGCAAACGCGATCAACTTATTGATATTGCAATCATGACTGGTGGATCTGTTCTTACTGAAGAGATTGGGCTTTCGTTTGCAAATGTCGAAATAGAGCACCTTGGCCGTGCGTCTCGTATTGTCTCAAAGAAAGACAGTACGCTCATTGTCTCTGGTTTGGGCACTCAGAAAAGTATTGATAGTCGTATCGTTCAATTAAGAACACAATTAGAGACTGCTCAGAAGTTTGATAAAGAAGCGATACGAAAAAGACTTGCAAAATTAACCGGCGGTGTTGGAGTGATTCATGTTGGTGCGAGCACCGAAAGTGAAATGAAGTACCTCAAGCTTAAGATAGAAGATGCGATTAATGCTACAAAAGCTGCAATCGCCGAGGGTATTGTTCCAGGTGGTGGAGTTGCATTGATACAAGCCGGGAAACGAGTTTCTTTTGTTGCAAAAACAAAAAATAAAGAATTTGAGGTTGGGTTCAATCTGGTGTTAAATGCATTGTCTGCACCACTTCTGCAGATTGTTCAAAACAGCGGGAAAAATGAAGGTAGTGTCGTCGTGGATGCTGTAAAAAAAGGCACACTTCATTTCGGGTATGATGCATACAAAGAAGTGTATGTAAAAGATATGTTCACATCAGGTATTGTTGATCCTGTAAAAGTAACTCGCACCGCATTACAAAATGCTGCCTCTACCGCAGGGATATTTTTAACTACAGAGGTTGCAATTGCTCCGATTCCGGAGCTGGGCAAGAAAGAAGGGGAGTAGGATACTAAGGCTAAACGATACATGCTAAAATAAGAAGCAAAACACAAACAGCGGGGCGACTCTGTCGCCCCGCTGTTTGTGTTTTTTCTACTAACTACTAACCACTTGCTACCCCCGAAGCTTCGTTCGGGGTCCCGATTTTACATCGGGATTTCTATTTACTAAGTTACTTTTGCAAGTCTTGCTACCGCATCTACAACCTTTTGGTTTAATAAACTTGTCATAAAATTCGATACCGTAGTCGTAGGTGATTTCTTCTCCTTTTTTAATTTCTCGAATAGCTCGAATAAAAATCCGATCATTAACATTCCAGGCTTCTGCATTAGGTTCACAACTGTAATTAATGTAACGTGCAGTGTTGGTGCGAATTGATCCATCTAATGTAATTTTCTTATTGACTTCAAACAAGTATTGGGTTGTTAAATCCGCTGATTGTTTTTCTGTGAGTTTCTTACCCACGTACTCAATAATCCACTCTTTGTTTTTTATGAGATCTTCTGCAAATAATCCTAGTCCATTGAGTCCTTTTTTGACTTTTACTCTTTTTTTGTCTATTGGTTTTGGTGTTTTCATAGATACACTGTAATATTGTTTTTCTATTATTGCAACTGTGGATTGCTGGACTCCCTGATAGAATTATTGGTGTATAATTTTATAATACTATGAAAATAATGAAAATAATTATTTCCACATTCTTTATTCTGATGAGTATTTTTTTTATACCCGCTGTTGTCACTCATGCAAAAGGACTGAATCCTGCACCTATACCAACTGATATTTTTGGTCTACCTAATGATACTATCAATGAAGTAGTTCTTGTTGCTGGGTCTCTTGTTTCTGTGTTGGGGCAAACTGGTTCAAGTCCTGTGGGGCTGGTGTTGGATACAATTGGCAATGTATATACGGTCAATATTGGAAATAATACTGTAACAAAAATTACTCCAACTGGTGTGTCTACGACGTTTGCAGTAGTGGGGAGTCAGCCGAGTAGTATTGCAGTTGATGCATATAATAATCTATACACAGCCAATAGTGGGAGTAATAGTGTTTCCAAAATTACCCCATCTGGAGTTGTGTCAACATATGGATATACGGGTCTTTCACCTCTTGATATAACTGTTGATAATAATGGTGTCGTGTACACTGTAAATAAAAATAGCAACAATATTACAAAAATTACTCAAAGTGGCGTGTCATATACATTTGGGGTAACAGGGAATAATCCTAGTGAAATTGTCGTCGATAGTTTTGGAAATATTTTTACTGCAGATAGAGGAAGTCATACAATCACAAAAATTACTCCTATGGGTGTCTCAACTACGTTTGCTACTTTTCCGATGTGGGGAGTAGAAGGTATTGCTATTGATGCCTCCAACACATTGTACGTAACCAATGGAGGATACTCATCTGTAACAAAAATACAACCGAATGGAATTTCTACACTTTTGGGTTCAACAGGTGTCGCTCCAAGTTCGATTGCTGTCACTTCTCTTGGAAGTGTATATGTTGGTAATCTTGGTGATAGTAGCATTACGAAGATGTCTTCTTTGGGTAATTCTATTGTGTATGGAGCGACGAATCCATTTCCAGACGATTTAGTAGTTGATGCAAGTGGTGTCTTGTACATAGTAAATAGTGATTATGACACAGTTACAAAAATAGACCCTTAGTGTATGCATGTTATTGCAAATAGTGTACACAAAAGGTCCAGGGTGTAATAATGGTGTAATAATTTATTTTCTTCTCTTGATAGTGATAAATCCAGTCATGAGGGAGTTGGTGATAATCATTGCAATAGAGTGAAGTGTTGTCGCTATGTTATATGCTTGCAAGGAAAACAAAGTCAGGATATGACGTACAACATTCATGCTGTAGAGAATTGGTGTTTCTGATTTTGGGTGAGCCCAGGTTTTTCGCAGTGTTGGGACAAACGCGATCAGGTCAATAGATACGACAATGATTACGGAGATAGTCGGGTCCTTCGTGAGCGCCCAAGGAATAAGACCGAGCAGTGCAGCAATAAGAAAATACGTATCTGTTTTTTTAATTTGCTTGAATCCATACTGGAGCGAAAAGATAAAAATAATAACAGTAAAAAGTTCGGCTACTGCTGTCGGAAGAGCACCAATACCAGCACCTTTTGCTATTTGTCCAAATAATGTGACGAGTGACACGATTGTCCAAACAAGCCATGTGTATGGGTGTGGCTGAATTCTTTTTTGTATAACATCACGCAGATAGGGGATGTTCCCAACTATAGCAATAACAGAAGCAATGACCGCGATTGTTTCTTTCATAAAATTATTTTCGAGGAAGCCAGTCTATGAGTTTTTTTCTATGGAGGTCGAGTGACCAAGATTCTCCTTTTTTAAAAAGAGCAGCGTGTGTGTCTTTGAATTTTTGAAGTAGTGCATTCGTTGCGCGAGGAAAATTCGCTGGCATGTTCTTGTTGAATGTATCTAAAAAATCAGATAGGGATATCGGATCCTGGCTTGTTTTCAGGTCTTGGGCGTATTTCTTCATCCCGTTAGAAGTAGGAAGCCCTGAGGCTTCCGTCCTTGATTAGCTCGTAATAAAATGACTTTTCTTTGCATGAATTTGTACCCGCTGTCTACTAATTAATCGTCTGACTTCTAACGGGATTCATATAATTTTAGTGTACCACAAAATGAGCATACTGGCTATTTTTTGTTTTATGCGTAAAAAGAGCGGGTCGCCATAGGCGACCCGCTCTTTTTATTTGTGTGACTTAAGATTATGCGCGTTGTACGTTTACAGCGTTCATACCTTTGTCAGAGTTTTCAGTTTCAAAAGAAACTGCATCTCCTTCACGAAGTTCGTCAAATGTTACACCGACGAGACCGTTACTGTGAAAGAAAAGATCTTTCGCGAGTCCTTCACCAGTGATGAATCCGAACCCTTTGTCAGTAAGCTTTTTTATTGTTCCTGTCATAGATATCTAAATAAATCGAATAATTAACAAATAGAAATTACTAAATCGACTTATATTAGATAATACTCTTTGTACTCGTATAATACCATTAGTTGAAATATATTGCAATGAACGGATAGGGTATAACGTAGGTGCTGTTTTTTACCTATATGCGCTATGCTTTATATACGGGTGTTATTTTATGAGAATATGGATGCATGTGATTAGATGTATCTTTATTCTGTGTTAGATAGAGGTCAGAACCCAATGGTTTCTACTCTAGAGATTTTTATTATATAACTCACTTTTCTATGCTTACAACAATAGCAGTAGTACTTCTTATCTTGTGGCTTGTTGGTTTTATTGGATTTCATGTAGTGGGTGGTTTTATCCACATACTTCTTGTCATCGCAATAATCCTTTTTCTTGTGCGTATTATTCGTGGAGAAAATCCATTCAAATAAAAAGCATCAGTATAATAAAAAACCACCATACGGTGGTTTTTTATTATTTTACAGTTTTTCCTTTTGGAGTTTTTGCAGCTTTTCGTGCGTCAAGCATTGCATGTTTGACGGCTGTTCGTTTGGTTGTTTTTGCTGGATGTTTAAACACCTTGTTGACGCTGACACCTGTACTTCTTTTTCCCATATGTATTGCTTTAGAGATTCCCACCCAATCTTACGACTGGTAGTACTCTGGTTATTATTAATAAGATAGCTTGAGTATACCCTGACACCTGTATTTTTACAACTTTCAAAACGACGCTCGTAATTCGAAACAATACCTTGTTGTTCTCTTCTTTTTTAATTACTCTATGTGTAGTGTGCACGATAGCTATCGTGGGGCACACTACACATAGAGGAAAAGTGCTTGAAATTATAAAGACTTACTCGTCAAACATCGTCGCAAGATATGCGTTAATCTCTCGCTGGTCCGTATCATAGAAGTGAATTCCTTTCTTCTCAAGATCTGTTGCTAGTTCAATCCCCACAAAACGCCAGTGCCATGGTTCGTATGCATAAAATGTATTTGTTTCTGGGTAGGACAATATGAATCCATATCTGTAAGCATTCAGAGTCAGCCATGTGTATTCAGGGGTTTTTTCAAATCCATTAAAACTATTTCCAATAGCGGTAGTTGTAAAATCTACCGTCGTACCGAGTTGGTGTTCTGAATACCCCTGATCTGCGGAAAATTGATTTGCTTTCGTTGTTCCATACAGTATTTTGTACTGTGATTTCAGGAGTGCTTGTGTGCCAAAAGAACGGTATCCTGAAATAATTTGCAGATCAAGACCAGAATCAATCGCTCTGTCTAAAAGTTTTTTAAGGTAAGGAGCGACGCTTGCATGTATTTGAAGCGATGCTTGTTTATTGAAAAGATACATTGGTTCGATGTCTTTGAGTTCTACCGGTTTGTAATTTTCGTTCAAGAAATATACTTTGGAATATTTTTGAAGCAACTCCGGGTCTGTTTTTGAAAGTTTTTCCAGTGTGTCTACTGTATTGGTAATATTTTTAACTTTAGCAAACAGCGTCCCGCTCTTGTCTTGTTCTTTTTGGAGCGTTGTCGAGAGGGTGTCGTTTCTTGTTTCGAGTACGCCGAGTGTTTGTTTCAGGTTATCGAGAGACTGAGTAAGTTCAGTAATATTCATTTCGTTCAGTTTATTTTCTGTGCGAAGGTTCAAATAATGGTATTCACTATGGGTAGTAACCAGCGTAATGATTCCAGCACAAACCACAGTAAGCCCAATCCAAGTAGGGATTTTTTTATGGAGAAATTTTTTCATATGCATATAGGTATTGTAGCATGGTTCTGTACGGGATGTCTTTTTTAAGTAAGCCGATTTTTTAATCCCAGTAATGTTCTTTATTGTTGAGTAACTCATCTTTTGTAATCCAATCATCGGCACGCATTTCTTCTATATACCATTGATTATCTTTGAATGTGATAGAGCGAAGTACCTCTTCTTTGAGACTTTTGCAGGCTTTTTCTATGTCAGTGCGAGTTCTTCCTTGTACATCTTGTTCAACCATTTGAGGTGGTGGTGTTTCAAAGATATTAAGTTGATTTGGGTTAAATCCTTTCATAAGTAAAGTATACACCTTGTAAGATTTAAGAGGCAAGGTTTTTTTACCTATGCGGACATCCAGTCCAACAGCACGGTCGACGTTTTCCAGCTAGGAGATTTTCTGTCATTATTTTTATACGTCGGTCTCGCGTTTCTAGTTTTTTAGCTGACTCAATCCAACAGATCCATTCATTTTTTGCGAGTGGGGTAATGTCTCCCCAGACTGTTTTTACTTTTGGTAGGGAAGTCAGTATCTTTTGTAAGTCAGTTGGTATTTTGTGAAGATTTTCTTTTTTGGTCATGGTGTTATCGTGATTGATTGTGACTAAATGTACCAATGCAATAATAAATACCTGATGCAAGGATAGTCCAATAAAAAATAAAGTAGATACCGATAAATGGTGGAGGTGGAACTTCAGAACTAATAAAACTTTATCTATTTACAAAAGATAATTTTGTGATATACTTTGATAAACAATTAAATAAAAAAATATGTACCTAGAAAAAATGTTCACTAGCAAAGAATTGGATATACCAGCATCAGATTGGAATGAGCCAATAGATATCCTGCTCAAAACAAATCTTTATTTTTTAGAGGTTTTGTGGGACAAAGATTACCCCATTGAAGGGTGGCAAAGACAAAAAGTAGAAGCATCACAAGTTGAAGCAGGTTTGATTTGTTCAACACAAGGAAAGGAGGTAAAGGTTAAGTATACAGATTTCTTACCTGATGATGAAAAGTACTTTTTCAAAAATATGAATTATGTATTTTCACTAATCTTAAAACACACAAACTTATTTCACGAACTTGTGTATGGTAACAGTTTGAATGAAGTAATTTATCCTATTATTCCCTTTATTGACCCAGTTATGGGTAAGTCAATTGCTTCGTTTGGTAAGTCATATTCAAGTAGACAAATACAGTTTATACCATATCTTGAAGTGAAAAATTGGTACGAAAAAATATACACAAAATCACCAGATGAAAAATCTTCATTCTGTGACAGATATGTAATCTTTACTCCAGTTTTGTAGAAAATTGTTTTAATAAGAAGTAAGCAAACCAATGCTTACTTCTTTTTTATTACAAAAGTTCTAAACCCTATTTGGGTAACAAATAATCACCTTATTTGTTACGTGATTTTACAAGCTCCTCCTGCTGGATACGTTCAGAACTCTTAATTGGAGTAGTATAAAGAGCGAACTTCAATTTAGTGGTATTTTAGGATTACTAAATACTTTTTGATGCACCTAGGATTTTGGAAACGAATTGCCTCTTTGTCGTCCGCTTCCCTTAAGCGATGAAGCCCGTTTCAATGAATTATGCCCAAATTTTTTTCTGATACTATCACCAACTTCTTCAAGAATATTTTTTGTTTCAGATATATCAGCTATGCCGAATAAATCTCTGGGTATATGTTCTCTGCGTACTAAATTTCGTAGTGTAATCCCCGTAGAACGAATCTTTTCATTTTTTTGTAGCACTGTATGTAAGAGCGGTTCGATGATATTCAGTATTTCACTCGGATTATTGGTATATGCGAGGAGATGACACTCGCCAGTATGATGAACGAAATCGGTATTTTTTATAAAAAATGAAATTGAATTGGTGACAAGATCAAGTCCTCTGGCTCGCTCGCATGCTCTTTCTATATTTTCTGAAAGTTCAGCAAATACTATCTTGGGATCAGATGATGCTGGTTTGAAGGTTGCAGTTGATTGAATTGATTTCTGGTCTCGTGGGTCAGGATTTGAATCGATGTGTAAAATAGAGGTGCCTGCAAGCTCTTGTTTGAGAGTGTATACTGGCGCAGAGAAATTCTTCTGTATTTTTTCATCTTGATACATGACAAAATCATACGCTGTCTGTATCCCCAAGGCATGCAATCGAGGAACTGTCTGTCTGCCAATACCCCATACATCATCTATCTTTGTTTTTTTGAGTGCATTTTCTTCGTCTACTGTGTTTAAGAGCAAAACCATACCATTGGGCTTATCGAGCTTTGAAGCAGTCTTGGCAAGTACTTTCGTCCTGCCGAGCCCGAATGAATACGTGACACCGAGGGTATCATTGATTTCGTCCCTGATTGCACTCACTAGTTTTTCTGGATCACCAGCATATTTGATATCTGCAGGTGTAACCACCATAAAGCATTCATCTATACTGTATATTTCGACTTGTCTAAAGAAGGATGAAAAAATGCGATATGCCTCATTTGAAATCTGGTTATATAGCTCAAAGTGATGAGAGAGAATAACAACTTTAGGGAATTGCTTTTTAATTTGAAATACGGGCATGCCACGAGTAACTCCGAGCTTCTTTGCTTCATAGCTCATCGCCACCGCTATTCCTCTATCCTCGCCAACAACAACAGGCATCCCTTTGTATTCAGGGTGCTCGGACACTTCACACGAAACAAAGAAGGAATCTCCGTCAGCGTGGAGGAATAAATTGTCTGATGTATTAGACATTGGTGTATTGTAGCAAAAAATACGTACGCTGGTTTCAGAAATTGTACCTTATGAAATAAGGATATTTTTGCGAGCTCTCCTTATTGGATCGTTAGGACTCTTAATTTGGTTTAAATAAAAAGAGATATTGAGTTTTCTAAGATTTTTGAGTTGTTTCCGATGGTGACACTTCAGAACTCGTAATAAAAAAGAACCCATCACGAATGAGTGGCTCTTGAGTTACTGTACTGAAAGATGATAAATTAAAGAGTATTTTATGGGTCTATGGTAATGATAGAATATTTAAGATTTTCATATTCAGGTTTACCTTGTCGCCATGACTCAAGTAGATAATTACAGTTTGGTCCTTCAGAAGAAAGAATTTGTTCGTCTGGCCAGTACTTAACCTGAGATAAGCCAATATAATCAAAATTAGCACAACCATCAATTAACCATAATCCTTTTTTAAGAAAATATAAATTATCTTTATATCCATATTTTTTCCTAAAAAATAAATTCTTACTACCGTATGTTAATTCATGTAACAGGTCACTTGAGAAGCAAATATCATTTACATTATATAACACCCCTAGGTCTTTAATTATATCTCCGTAAGTAAGACCACCTGGATTCGCTGTTAATTCAAATTCTTGAACTTTAAGTAAATCTTCTGTTCCAAGTGTTTCAATTTGAAATTTTTCTTTTAGTTTTAATATTTTCATTTTATTTATATTTAATTGGTTATCACAAAAGCCAAAAGCTTCTCTGAAAACCAATCAAATAGTTTGTGAAAGAATTAAGTTATTTATATAATATCATTTTATACTACTTTGTCAACTTAAGATTCTCGCCCTACGGTCGCGGGTATTTTTCGACTGAATACTCTTTGAGGGAACGGATTCGCCTCTCCCTCCATACTTTCGGTCGAGATCCTCAATTTTTATATTCACTCCGTTCATTAAAAATTGGGACCACAGGTTCGAATCCTATCGGAGGGGGAGATAGATATGAAAAATCCCAGTAGTGAATACTGGGATTTTTCATATTGCTCCTCCGATAGGATTCGAACCTATAACCTAACGATTAACAGTCGTTTGCTCTACCGTTGAGCTACAGAGGAACGTGAATCTACTTAAAACCTAAGCAAATCTGTCTATAGAATAGCACATTTTAATATCGAGTGCAAAGCTGTGTATAAGCCATTTTGTAAAACCTATACATGATATAATAGAAATAGGTTGATCAATTATTCATCAAAACAATGAGTTAGAAGTATGAATCAATTTATGTACACAGGAACTGGGGTTGAAATCACAGAAGCAATTAGGGCGTATGTCGAAAAAAGGCTGACATCTTTTTTCCAAAAATATACTATTTCAGATAATCAGATACACATAGAAATTGGTAAGTCGACGAATCACCACAGGAACGGAGAAATATTTTTTGCCGAAGCGAGATTCAGAATAGGCGGCAGGCAGATTTTTGCCAGGTCCGAAAAAGAGGATATCTACCCGGCAATCGATCACTTGGAACAAGAAGTGTATTCACAATTAGAAATGATAAAAGGGAAGAAGTTTGCACTCTTCAAGAGAGGCGCGCAGAAGATCAAAGAAATACTTAAGTTTGGCGTAAAGAGTGAAGAATAGACTACGTAAACTAAAAATTTCTAATAACTAATTTCTAATAAAACAGAAAACAACAGCCGGGTGACTACGTCGCCCGGCTGTTGTTTATACTTAGTCCTGGATTCCGGATCTGGTACCCCAGGGTATCTTCTCTTGCTTCGCAATTCACC
>CAZMGK010000007.1:0-36663 GCA_964565825.1 uncultured Candidatus Saccharibacteria bacterium
CCTTTCGGACTACTTTTCACCTTTCCCTCACGGTACTAGTTCACTATCGGTCTCTTGATATATTTAGCCTTACCAGTTAGTGCTGGTGGATTCCTCCAAGCTATTCGTGTCTTGGAGTACTCAGGTATGAGAACTAAAAAGATGTATTATTTTCGATTACTGGCCTATCACCATCTATGGGACTTCTTTCCAGAAGCTTCATCTAACAATACATTTTGTAACTTTTTTCGTATAACGATATTCTCACCCTACAACCCCGAGCCTCACTCAGACGAAACACTTCAATATAAATACTGTTGTGCGTCGTCAGAGTGATGCTCGGTTTGGGCTGTTCTGATTTCGCTCGCCGCTACTCTCAGAATACTTATTTAGTTTATTTTCCTCTGGGTACTGAAATGTTTTACTTCCCCAGGTGCGCGAACTACCTATAATGGTAGAACTATAGAGGTTTACTCTATAAGGTTTCCCTATTCAGAAATCTCCGGATCAAAGGTTACTAGGCACCTCCCCGAAGCTTATCGCAGCTAAGCCACGTCTTTCATCGCTATCAAGAACCAAGGCATCCACCGTATGCTCTTACTTTCCTATTAGGAAAGTTAGAAACCACGATGAAAACAATCCCTTGTTTTCAAAGTTCGAGAGTATCACAGACACCGCTGTCTGACTCTTTACTCTCTATCTGCATGCACGTGCGAAAAGACCTCGGTCACACTCCCTTATCAAGAGTCGTGACTAAAATCGGACAGATTTATTCTGCACTGTCCTTGTATGTGCTGCAGGATGTTGTTGTCAGTGAACTGGTACATCAGTTAACTTCTCCTAAATAACCTATCAAATTCTATAAATTAAAGCGCCGCCTTTCGGCGGACATAACTAAACAACGAGGTTTAATTAATACCGCTTATTTACTGATTTGTTATTTATATCCATCACAGTGACCAGAGTATATACTAGTCGAAATATAAAGTCAAGTATTTATCCTAGTCTCAGAAGAGCCTTGTTTTCCTTACTTTTTTACCGAAAAAAAGTAAGACAAAAAACCTCTCACCTCCATCCTTTTTCATACTCACGTAACTCACATACACTTACAACCAAAACTCGCTTCGCTCAAACAGTTGGTTGTACAGCAAAGCTGACATTCATATTCGTTGGTTCGTATAAGAAAAAGGATGAAAGGTGAAAGAAACACAAACACAGCCGGTTCGCATAGCGAACCGGCTGTGTTTTGAAACTTATTATTCCCAATTCTTGCAGGCCACTTGCCTATTCTGAGCGACGCATTTATTGCTTATACATTTTACCCCATTATATGAAACTTCTGCATACTGTTTTTCTGTGCACATTTTTTGTAATTCTTTTTCATCTTCTTGATGATACGTTGTTTGGTGACATTCAGCAAAATCATACCAAGGTCCATATGTATTTGACCCACCAGAGTCACACATGCCTATACCACCAACGATACAATCTGAGTCTACTTTACAATACTGTCGGTCAAACAAATACGGCAATAGGCTGGAATCTACTTTTGAAATAGAGGCGGAGATATTATCACGCGTATATGTTTTTTGTGTATCAATAAATCCTGCTTTTTGATTTATGTTAATAAAGTAGGTATTATTTAACATGTTATTTGCTTCAAAATTTCTTGAATCAAATTCCACAGTACCAATAAGTGACAGCACAGGATCCCAGGGTTCGATACTATTACCAAGACCAGTTAAATTTAATATTTCCGCTAGATATTTTCTAATTGGATGAGCTTCATTTACCTGAACTCCTGATGGACCAAATAATTGTATTTTATAAAAGTCATACACAGGAGTTTTAATTGTGAACACCTGAGATGTAATTTCTGGGCTGTCAGGTTCAACCTTACCTGGTTTCACAAAATCAAAACTACTCACGCCATCGTTATCGGATTGAATAATAAACTGATGGAACCCAGAACTTACGTTTTGTGCTATATCAGCGACAATAAATAAATCATTCGGAGTTGTCGCGTTGAGGATCAATGGTTTATTGAATTTAAATGTTGCAAATTGCCCGTTGGTAAATGAGGTACGTTGGCTTAATGTATTTGCTAACCCATCAGTAATATACAAAGCTGAGATATCAGAAATACTCCCAGTGCCGGCATGGTGTACAGTAATACCATTTAAAATTTCACAACCAGTTCGTGGGTGTAACTGAAGATGGAGGATATTTACTTTTGTACTGGCAGGAGAGACGGGAGTATCTATCACAGCAGGAACGCTCACGATATTCACACTATTAGCCAAGAACGACATGTTCCCTCCTCCGACAAATTCCGGTGATTTTGGAACACAGGTTTCTTCTGCTTTTGCATTAGGAACAGATACTTCTTCTTTAGGTAACTGGCTCGTTGCTTGATCTTGGGCGACTGGATTTTCTGAGAGAGATGATGCTGGAGCATTCACAACAACAGATTGTCCTGCAGGAGTAAGCCCCACACTCTGCTTAACCATCTCTCGAAAATTCTGATCAAAAGCCATAGCAGATGCGATACCTAAAATAAGAAACAATGAGACGAGCGCAGCGATTTTTATGTATTTCATATATCTACATAATACCACCGTACAAAGATGAAAAACAAATAAGATATTCAGGTTTATGAAGAACTAAACAGCCGGTTCGCATAGCGAACCGGCTGTGTTTTTTCTTTAATTTTCTTACTTCACCCCGTCAAACACTTCCTGGATTTTCTCAAACGGCACAGCACCAACTCGTACACAAACGAGTGTATCACCAGAGAAGGTCACCACAGTAGATGGTTCGCCTTTGAGTTTACCGTCAGAGATATATGTATCTATTTCATCGCCAAAAATTTCGC
This sequence comes from uncultured Candidatus Saccharibacteria bacterium, assembly GCA_964565825.1. Classification (GTDB taxonomy): domain Bacteria; phylum Patescibacteriota; class Minisyncoccia; order Phycocordibacterales; family UBA9973; genus CAZEPT01. The sequence continues at coordinate 2,855 of CAZMGK010000007.1, forward strand.
GAGCTTCAGTGATCGTCTCGGCTGGTTTCTCACCTTGCCTGTTTGCAGAGGGCGCAACAAGCGGACCAGTTGCTTCGAGGATATCCTGAATAGTTACTTTTTTTGGCATGCGAAATGCGAGTGTTTCAGTCCCGCGGTGTAAGTATTCAAATTTCTTCAATTTACAGGGTAAGATAACAGACACTTTCCCTGGCCAAATAGCCTCCAGAAACGCTTGCTGTTTTTTGGAAATAGTCACGCCAAATTGTTTGATATCTGATGCGTCCGAGATGAGGATAATAAACGGTTTGTTTTCATCACGGCCTTTTATTTCATAGATACGTTCGACATTCTCCTTATCAAAAGCAGATGTACAGATACCATAGAGCGTATCAGTTGCACAAATGAACACACTTCCCCCTTCTATTTTTTGAATTTTATTAGTTTGAGACATAAGGAGATTGTAGCATACAATGCGTCTTATATTTTAAATTCAATAGTGTCCCCATCCTTCACTATATACTCCTTCCCTTCTGTTCTTACCTTACCTTTGGCACGGGCGTCGGCGTATGAACCAGCGTCGAGGAGATCGTTCCAATAGACGACTTCGGCACGGATGAATTTCTTTTCAAAATCTGTGTGAATTGCAGAAGCGGCAACAGGCGCAGTACTACCCTTTTTAATCGTCCATGCACGAGTTTCTTTCTCTCCTGTGGTGAAATACACTTCGAGACCGAGGAGTTTATAGGCTTGTGAGATAAGAGTATTAATCCCGTCATCAGTTGTATCTGCACCGAGTTCCTTTCGAAACATTTCACGCTCATCGCCTTCAAAATCTTTCAAATCATCTTCTATCTTTGCATCAACAACAACATATTCTGAACCCATAGACTGCACGAGTGCGACGAGTTCTTTAAATTTCTCAGGATCAGTATCCATAATCGCGCTCGTTCCGGCACGCTTGTTGAAAGAGAAAAGCATTGGCTTCATGGTGAGGAGTCCAAGCTGACGAATAGCAAAACGTTCTTTCTCGTCTAAGATAAGAGTCTTTGCAAGTTTTGCACTTTCTAGTGTGTCGTGCAGTTTTTGTAATACTTCGTCTTCAAAAATTGCCTCTTTGTCACCGCGCTTCACATCTTTCTGAATATTACTTTTTCTTTTAGTAACTGTTTCAAAATCAGCCAAGATGAGTTCGAGGTTGATAACCGTAATATCACGAATCGGATCAACTGATCCATACACGTGGGCAATGTCAGTTCCACCACCTTGTATCGGAAACATACGAACCATATGGAGTATTGCATCAACTTCGCGGATGTGTGAGAGGAATTGATTACCCAAACCTTCACCTTTACTTGCACCTTCAACGAGTCCGGCAATATCGACAAATTCAACCGCTGCGGGAATTGTTTTTTGTGTTTGAGAAAAATTGGAGAGTTTCCAAAGACGTTCGTCAGGCACAGCAACAATACCGACCGACGGGTCGATAGTACAAAATGGATAGTTCTCTGCAGGGACGCCTTTTTTGGTCAGTGCATTGAATAATGTTGATTTGCCGACGTTTGGGAGACCGACGATACCGATGGATGTGCTCATATAAAGGCACTATACCCCGACACCTCTATTTTTACAACTTTCAAGACAAAGCTTTGGGGTTCAACAAGACGCTTGAGTAAGCATACGGAGTTATGAGGTACATAAAAAGTGGGACGACCCTTCGGGTCGTCCCACTATTTATGTACTTGTATTCTTTGTAAATTTTTTACTTTTGGCTCTCACTAATGATGAATGGTCCTGAGTTTATGATAACATCTAATTTTGGACTATATATAATTGCTTTTTGAGCAATTGGGAAAATAACCAGCTTGTCTCCGTTCTGAACATTTGCATAGAAAGGTTGTTCTTTGATGAGCATGTCGGCTTCATTGATTGTTGCGATAATTGGTTGTTCATTTGGAACGAGATGATGTTTACCAATATTTTTCAAAAGCATATTTGTTTGTGCTAATTCCTTTTTTTCTGGAGTATTATTTTTTTGGTAAGAAATAGCCATAACCACCAACAAGGCAATGATAATACATGCGCTCACAATTTTTATCATTGTTTTCTTGCTTATCTTTTTAGTACTTTTTGTTGCTTCTGTTCTTGTTTCCATATTTTTTTTGATTTACATTATTATTCTAATATCTATTGATTACTTTGAATCAACCACTTCTGTTTCTATTGTATCAGAAGTAAGATTTTGTGCCACATTTTTTTCCTCAGTTCTGTTTACTGTCCCAATGTTGATAATTTTATTGATGGATGAACGATATAAAATTGCCTGTTGCTTGAAAATAAGGACATTATCACCGTTTTCAGCTTTCTCGAAAAAAGGTTGTGTTTGTTTCAAGACAGCTACATCTGCAACAGTCGCGACTTGAGGTGTATCTTCTGGGAGCTCAATGAGCAATCCTACTTTTGAAATAATTGCTTGGGACTGTGCATCTGCAAGTTTTTGCTGATAGGCCGGGTCTTTTAATTTATACAATGTATATGAAGAATACACTGCAACTGACAAGACCACTACAAAAATAAAGAGAATACCCAACCAGAATAATTTCTTTTTGGAAAAACGAAGGCGTGGTTGTACGATCTCTCCATCGACTTCTTTCACTGTTTTTTGTTTTTTTATACTTGATAGTACTTGTTCTTGCATATAGTTATCGCATATTTTGCATTAATTGAAATAATGGCATTAAATCATCTTGATATTTTGCAATGTCATTTTTGTATTTCATCATGACGCCCATCTGAGCCATAGTCGCATCCATACCATTTTTGATTTTCTCTTCGGTTTCTTTTTGAATTTTTTCAAAAAGATTTTTGAGCTCTTTATTTTCTTCGAGCTTTTTAAATTGTTGCATCAATTCTGGGTTCTCGCTCAATTGTTCTGCGAGCATCTCTGCTTGTTCACCAGGAATTCCCTTAAATTTAAACGCCTGCTTCATTAAGAATTTTTTTAACATACATCCAATATATCACTATTAAAATAAAAATCCAATACAAAAACGAAGGTATCTCCGAAAATTACTTGGCCTTTTTAAAAAGACATGGTATGATATTTCTGAACAACATTTTAAAAACCAAAATATACGTTATGCAGAAATTTACCCTTATCCTCAGCCTTCTTTTTTGTATTTTTTTTAGTAAAAAAAGCACCTCGCAAAAACTCGATTTGCAAGTCCGATATTTCGAGGAAATAAAAGGACCATACTTTCGTGTTGATGCGGAGATTCCACTTTCAAAAAAAATTGTACTGTGTGGAGGTGTTTCAAAAGATGCCCTTCAGATGCTCGACATTACAGGTAAATATCATCTGTTCAAGCATGTTCAAATAGAAATGGGAATTGGATACCATAAGCAAAATAACATTCATTTTATTTATGGATTCTCTACTGAATTTGAAACAAAACGCATCTATGTTGATGCCTATGCCCGTGGATACACGGATCACAAAAGCCTGTATGCTTCTGAAGCAGAAATGTTTTACAAAACAAAAACCAAAACATGGTTTGGTTTTATGGCAGACTGGGAATACGGTAAATATTTTCCAAAATGGAGTGAAGTGACTAAAACTACACCGCTGGAAAAAGAACAATTATTCTTGTTTGGGTTCATCGGTAAATATCACGCAAGTGATAAGGTTCACTGTAATGTATTTACTATGATGGGTGCACAACTCATCAACAACGAAACACATCCAACTTACAAAGTAGGATTAACCTTGAGCATTAATTTAAAACCAGAGAAGCACCACCATTAGTGTGGTGCTTTTTTTATTTCAATTTTCGATGAAGTGAGATATGAAGAAAATCTTTCAAAGAGAGATTGAAGAAAAAGAATCGCATATCAACTGCATACCGCAAAAGCCATGGGAGAAACCCAGACGACACAGTTCCCCACAACCCCAAAATACCAAAGTAATCACCAATTGGAATCACATAGATCGGTTTTCTCGGGACATAGCGAGGTGGTGGAGTTTGATTTATCTGACAAGACAAGACTGTGGCTACGTGCATACCGTCTTGTTCAGCGATTTGTGCCAGACCAGAAAATTGGGTCTCGGCATTATCACCACAGACATACACATTTTCTAGTCCTTGTGCACGCAAATGTCCATCTACCACGACCTTTTTACGAGGACTCAATTGCATGTGTGGATTATTTTTTATAAAAGGAACTTGCGTAGACCCAGCTGCCCAGAAAAACATATCGTAAGGCAAGGACTGGATATCTGTTTGAAGGGTGTCATCCTGTACTGTCTGAATAGTTTGGCCGAGTAATAATTCAACACCTAAGTGAGTCAGACGTTTCGTGGCAATCTCTTGGACTTTTTTTGGCAATTGAGGCAACACCGTGAGGTCTCGTTGGATCATTTTAATCTGGACTTGCCCTTGCATATTTGGGTGTGATTGGGTAAAACGCTTTACCATTTCAGACAACTCACCAGTTAGCTCAACACCCGTTGGACCAGCACCTGCAACCAAGATAGTAAATGGCTTGGGATTCATTTCTACTACATGTACTTGCAATTTCGAGATGAGTTCTTGTTTCGCTTGAAGGAGATGAGTCAGAGAGGTTACAAAATGAGCATACTCACGAACACCAATAATCCCAAAATCAGAGACTTCTGTTCCTGTGGCTATAACCAGGGAATCATAGGGGATTTCATCTCCAGATTGCGTTCTGACTATCTGTTTTTGGGGATCCATTGAAATAACGGTTGTTTTATAGTGTGTCACACTCTCGGGTATCAGATATCTCATTGGTACAAAAACCTCAAAAGGAATATGGTCACTCACAATACGATACAAACCAGGATAGTATTCAAAATGGGTATTTGGAGCAATAAGGGAAACATCACACTGTTTATTTCCGGCCAGACGTCGTACAGCAGTAAGTCCAGCAAATCCAGCTCCAATAATAACAATTTTCTTCTTTTCTGTGGTCATATGGACTGAGTATACCCCCACACCTATACTTTTACAATTTAATTCACTATGACACCACATACTGGCGCTCATTTGAAACACTCTGGTGTATGGCATACAAACCAGATATCCCCTCTTTTGAGGGCAGTAGAGGTATATAAAATTTGATTTTTGTGCATTTTTAGCTACAATTAAGGGTAGATTTCAAACAGCCTAAAAAGGTAATATTTTAGCTCTTTGCACGTCAATACATATGAATAGCAATAACAACACATTTAACGTAATATTCCTTGATTTATATACACAATATAGTGATAGTATCTTTCGTTTTTGCTTCATGAAAACATCCCGACGGGAAGTCGCCTTGGACTTAACCCAAGAAACGTTTACTAAATTTTGGGAATATATGTCTTCTGGTCACGAAGTACAAGAATCAAAAGCGCTTATTTACAGAATCGCGACTAATTTAGTTATTGATTACTACAGAAAAAAGAAATCTGATTCACTTGATATACTGACTGAAAATGGGTTTGATTTCCGATTTGAAGAAAACCAGAGTATTGAAACAAAATTTGAAATAGAACAATTACACACAAAAATACAGCTTCTCCCTGATAAATACAAAGATATTCTCATTATGAGATACGTCGATGATATGTCAGTAAAAGAAATTGCCCAAGTGTATGATGAACAAGAAAATACAATATCAGTCAGAATTCATCGTGCAATAGAAAAATTAAAACAAACATACACAACAAAAGAACATGAATAATACAGAACAAGACCCACAACTTCATATACTCAAGGAGATAAAGTTATCTCCTATTGAAAAAACCGAAATTCGGGATTCTTTGTTGAATTTCATGGCAGCGCACCCTCCTGTGCAAACCAGTTTTATCGCAAAGTTCTTTACCCAAGAAAAATTCATCATCTCTCCATACGCTGGTATTTCAATGCATATGGGTAAAGTACTCGTCTTCTCTTTTTTGGGTTTGATGATTACTGGGGGCTCATTAACTATGGCATCAGCGAATTCTATTCCTGGAGAAATCCTCTACCCGATAAAAATTAATATAAAAGAACAAGTTGAAGGAGCGCTTAAAACCCAACCAGCAGAAAAACTTGCTTGGAAAGGCAAAAAAGTAGAACGACGAATACAAGAAATTAAAGAGCTCAAAGAGAAAAAAGATATTTCAAAATCTGATGTTGTCATTGCTCAAGCAATACTCCAAGAGCACGTCCAGGATCTCAAAGACACAGTAGCCACGCTCAAACTAGATGGCAATGAAGGATTAATTCTCTCAAACACAGCAGAACTTATTCCGGTTACAGAAACACTTAATATCACTATCACAGCAGACGAAGCAAGCACCGAAATCACTACTACTAGTGAGACAAACAACGCAGAAGAGATACAAGTAAATCCAGACGCAAAGCCACTCGTACACACAGAAGCTGTTACTGAAATCCTGTTGCCTGACATCTCATCACTTACAGAAAATTCAAATCAAACTGATTTGATAGCAGCACTCTCCCATGAAGTAGACAAACAAATTATTGAAATTAAAAAGACAGTAGAAGTAATTGCTCAAGATGCCGAGAAAGCAGAAATTGAGATAGAACAAGTAAAAAAAGAAGATCTAGTACCAAAGGTAGAAGAAAACAAACCGACTCTCTTACCACAAAAGACAGATCCAGCTACACATCAACCTGTAAGACAATAAACACTAAGAAAAAGAATAACCTCGTGTTATTCTTTTTCTTTTATTTCTTCGATTGTATACCCTGATGCTTCTGTATCAACACCCGTCGTGGCTGGCTCCTTTGGTGTCTTTATTGTACGCAAAAAGATAAACATGCAGGCACCAATGCAACCCAAGAGCCCAATAAAGAGCCAAAAATACACATTCGAGGAGGAAGCCACGCTTGGGACTTGTGCACTCAACTGGTGAGAAGCTCCATATGAAGAAGTACTTTCATTCGTCTCTTCGTTTTCCTGTTTTTCTATATGAGAAAAAAGCTGATTTCCTGAAACTGTGTTCACTGCTTTGGGTACGAGTTGTTCTGGTTGATCATCAAAAATAGTTTTTAAAGAAGGCAAAAAATTGGTACTCGAAGCTCGAGTTTCTTTCTGTTGAGGAAATACTGCAACAGCATGTCCTGTTGGGGTTAATAATCGAAGCGTATCTTGACTCAAGGTGTGTGCATGAGAACTGAGCGTGACCTCGTGATCGCCTGGCAAAAATGTATTCTTAGGAAAAACGAACGAAGTAGTCCCATCAGATAGTGTCCACCCTGAAATATTAATATCTTTTGTGTGCGTATTAGAAATCTTTACAGTGTAGCCCTTGGTCTTATCCAGCGTAACCAAGATAGGAGTATCTTCTACTGACAGAAGTAACCGTTCTGAAATAACAGGAATTGCATCTTTTTTATTTTCAAAATATTCAAAGAAGAGAACATACGATCCTGCTTGAGCATATTCAATAGACACAGGAGATGCGTTTTCTCTTTCAAAGACACGACCGTCACCGAGCGTGTAGACAAAACGACCAATGGTATGCTGTGTGCCTTTTGGGCTTGTAATTTTAGGCGTAATAGTAAATGGCGCAAAAGTAAAAACAGACTGAGCTGACAAAGCAAGATGAGCACTCCAGACGGGCTCTTTTTTTGAATCAAGAAACACGGGTTTTACGGTTGAGACACTAGAGCTTCCGCCACCGGAAGAGGAGTTGGTATTTGTCGTATTTGACTGAGTTTGTACCACAGTCTCTCCTCCAGGAGTTGAAGGAGACGTTATCCAACCGGATTGATAGAGTTGCAGACTATTTCCATCTCCGGCTGCACCGACTGTAGATGCATACGTTACCTCGCTTGCGATAGCTTGATTTGCATCTATCATCTTTATGGTATCTCCAGTATTGTTAAGACTAAAAGAAGAATCGATCAGGGTGCCGGTGTAGTTTGGGTTATCTATCTTGAACTGGAGCGCATGCGTTGCAATAACCACAAACCCAAGCGGAGGAATGAGGAGCGACCCTTGTCCACCATTCTCAGGGGGTTCATTCAAGATATGGTTTGATCCATCAAATAATTTCCATCCAGAAATATCAATTGCTTGTGCTGTGGTATTTTTTAATTCGATCCATTCTCGGTTTGTATCTACACCCTCGAGATCATACATAATCTCAGAGAAAACGACATCACCTGTATCTGCCTGTGCATACCAAGGAAACGCCAATGAAAGAAAAGACATGCACCCGACAACAAAAACAGACAACGCCTTCATATATTACTCAAATATTTTATTAAATACTTCTTTTGGAACAACTGGAGGATTTGCTGGAGGTGCGAGCGGAGGCTCAGTCGTAGTACCTACAGGACGCACAGAAGCGTCTGACGTAGGTGCAATCTGAGGTTCTAACGGTTGTGTTGGTTGTAGTGGTTCTGGTACGTGCGGTGTATCAGCATGTGACTGCATCTGTGGCACAGAGGGCTGTTCAGTTGCAGAGTGTGATACTGTTTGTACTTGTTTCTCGAGTGCTTGGGTAATTGCATTTTTAAGTGAGTGCATTGATTCTGGGCGGGCTGTTTTTTTATCTGATGGAGAAATAGCAACCGGAGTATTTTGTGCATGGACAGACAGTAAACTTTTCAGTGACACAGTAGGAGGGGTCATGGATTTTGCGACAGGAGTATTTTGCCTGAAATCTCTTTGTATCACCGAAGGACGTGGAGAAAACGTTTTTTTCACTTCTGAAACAGCACTGGTAATAATATCTTTAAGATTATTTTTGTCTTGAGTAAACGTATCTCTTTGTTTCGGTGGAACTACAGCATGTCTATCTTTTGATGAAGCATTCGTTGGGTATGAAGTTTTCTCTGGGGTAATTGGGTTTCGCAACGAAACTTGACGACTCGATGCTGATGGATGCCCTTGAGTAAACTTTGGTGCTTCTGTTTTTCCTTGTGGAAAAGAATTTTTTTTCTGTATTCCCGGGGCGTATTCTATTCCCAAACTAGACAATGCGTCATATGATACAGTAACTTCATTTTTATTTTTTGGAAGTCGGAATCCTTCGACTGCTTGCATCTCACCGGTTTTAATCTTGAACATACAATCTTTACAGTAAATAGGCCTACTTGCATCTGGCTCAAAAGGAACATAAATTTGTTTTTTACACCCGACGCATTCCGCTTTAAATTTACCAACGGAGGATTCGTCATCTTGAGCACCTGGAACACTACTACTCCAACGGTCTATATCGGTTTCTATTTGAGCGCGAGGCTTCGCATACAACCTGCGAGAGGTTTCAATAATATGAGCCATCATTTCTTTGGATTCATTTACTGGAATAGGCGGAAGTGTTTTTGCAGAAAAAGGACGTGATGTGATACCATCTACCATAAGTTTAAGGTAAATGTGGTAGTTCGGTAAATTCACAAAATCTTCAGTGGTGAATTCTGGTTCGAACTCACCTTCAAGCGCTCCACCGTCTTCAGCACCAACACGAAACGTGATCATCGTCCCGACGTTTCCAAACACTGCGTCTTTCACTGCAGATCCATTGGCTGTTTCAAGCTGAGCAATATACTGGTGTGCAATAATCAAGTTCAGGCGGTATTTGCGGGCTTCAGAGAGAATAGATGCGAATGAATCAGTCACAAAGTTCTGGAACTCATCAACATAGAGGTAGAAGTCTTTTCGTTCTACTTCGGGTATACGGACGCGCTCCATGGCCGCGAGCTGTATTTTGGTAATGAGCATCGCCCCCAAGAGCGCTGAGTTGTCTTCTCCTACTCGTCCTTTTGATAAGTTAACCAAGAAAATTTTCTTGGTATTCATCATGTCGAAAATATTGACTGTTGATTTTTGTTGGCCGACGATATTTCTGACGATATTTGAAGAGAGAAATTGCCCAACTTTGTTTTGAATCGGTTGAACTGCCTCGGTACGAAATTGATCTCGCCATGCTTCAAATTCATGAATCCAAAATGCTTTCACCACAGGGTCTTTGAGGTTTGAAATCACATACTGACGATAGTCTTTGTCTACCAAGAGACGTGGAATTCCCATGAGTGTTGAACCAGGAGTATCGAGAAGCGCCAAAATACAGTTGTTCAAGATGTATTCCATACGAGCAGACCAAGTGTTGGCCCAGATCTTGGTGAAAATACCCATGAGTCCCGATGCAATCAAATGCTTGTACTTTGGGTCATCGACTTGGAGCACATTAAAACCAATAGAAAAATCAGTGTCAGATGGATTAAAATAAATAACATCTTCCGCACGCTCTTTGGGAATGGAGGTGATAATCTTTTCTACAAGTTCACCGTGGGGATCGATAACACAAAGCCCTTCGCCATTACGAATATTTTGGATAATCATATTCTCCAACAACACTGATTTACCAGTACCGGATTTTCCGACGACATACATGTGTTGTCTGCGGTCTTTTCTTTTTATACCAAAAACCTGATCGGTTCCACGAAAGTTTGTTTTTGCCAAATACGTAATATCTGGATTGTGTTCCATAATTAAAATAATTATAGCATAAAACAACCTCACTCCAACCCGAGCCTGTGCAGGAGAGGGGGAAATACAATTTTATGCTAAAATAAGTTTATGAAAATTCATCGATTTATTTCTACCCTAGAGCGCGTCGGCACAAAAATGGCGATCACCGACGAAAATCTTGTCTTCCAAATACACACAGTACTCAAACTCGAACCAGGTGAGCAAATAGACATTACTGATGGTAAAGGAAAAATCACTCATTGCCAAATTCTTAGTTGTGATAAAGAAAAAATTGAAGTCCTCGAACTCTCTATTCATACGAAGATACAAGAACAGAAACTTCGACTTCATGCATTTCTTGCCATACTCAAAAAAGACAACTTTGAACTAGCGGTACAAAAAATGACCGAACTCGGTATTACCGATATTACGCCAATTATCACTGACCGAACAATCAAGAAAGGTCTCGACACCCTACGACTCGAACGCATTATCAAAGAAGCAGTTGAGCAATCCGGTCAAAGCATACTCCCTGTTATCCATGAGGAACTCGACTTTGATCAAGCAATCTATGAAGCTGTGAGAGATTACGGGCATATTGTTTGTTTTGAAGAAGAAATAGATGAATCACATGATCAATCCACTCCATCCAAAAAAACTCCTAATCAAAATAACTTACGACTCGCTTCCCTAGCATTTTTTGTTGGCCCAGAAGGAGGCTGGACGGATCGAGAGCTTGAACTTTTTGATCGAGAAAAAGCGATTCGCGTGTCTCTCGGAGATACAACACTCCGCGGTGAAACCGCAGCGATTGTTGGAACGTTTTACTTAAAACGGTTGCAAAAATAGAAAAACCCCTCGTCTCTTAGGGGTTTTTCTTGTCCGAACAAAACAGATTTTGTTACAGGACGGAGATTCTTTTATTTCAAATGTGTTTTGTCTCTGTTCCCCTCTATGGAGGGGTGGCACGAAGTGACGGGGTGGTTGTATTTCATGTAGTGTTTTTCAGAAACCACCCCGCCCTCTGGGCACCCCTCCACCGGAGGGGAATCAAATTCTTATTTCTTGAACGGAACGCCGAGATATTCAAAGAAACTAGTTGCTTCTTTTTTCGTCTTTGCAGTTGTAACGATGGTGATTCCCATTCCGAATACATCTTTCAACTCTTCGTCGGCTGTTTCAGGGAAAATAGTGTGTTCACGAACTGGAATAGTTACATTACCGATCGCGTCTACCATTTTCGCATCAAGTCCACGGAAGTCCTTTGTTCGAGGAAGTGCAATATTTAATAATTTCTCAAGGAAGTTGTACATTGTCTTTCCGCGAAGTGTTACCATGATACCTACTGGATCTCCTGTACGAATTTTAAAACTCGCAACAGATTTCTTGGCTTTTTTTACACTTGGTTTTTGACCAGTGATTTTACCTAGGCGATCAACAATAAAATCATTTTTATTGCGGTCTTTTTTCATCAAACCTCCTGTTCCTGTTGAGATAATAACTTTGAGAACTTTTGGTGCTGCCATTTTATTGGTATACCCAAACTGTCCTTTCATTGCTTCAAAAGAATTATCTACTTTTTCTTTTACTGTCATTATGTGTGTACTCATAGATTAACTCTTTTTTTCTTTAACAACTGCCGTCTTTGGTTTTGCAACTTTTGCTTTCGCGACCTTTTTGACTTTTGGAGTTTTTGCACCGGATGCCAATGCAACATTTGAAACAGCGAGCGGAAGGCTTACAGTAACGGTTGTTCCTTTACTGTCACGTGTTCGCGCTTTCATATGCTTTTTGACTTGATTGAGCCCTTCTACAATAACTTTATTTACTTTTGGAAGAGATTTTACAATAGTACCTTTCTTACCTTTATCTTTTCCGGCAAGGATTACTACAACATCTCCTTTTTTTACGTGCAACGTTTTATTTATTTTTTGCATATTACAATACCTCAGGTGCAAGAGAAATAATTTTTTGATACCCACGCTCAGCGAGTTCGCGTGGAATCGGACCAAAGATACGACCTGCTTTTGGTTCTGTTTTACCTTTTTCTAAAATCACGACAGCATTGTCATCAAAACGAATGTATGAACCATCTTTTCGGCGGAATGCTTTTCTTTGTCTGACGACAACTGCGCGATGAATATCTTTCTTCTTGATAGCTTTACGTGGTTCTGCCACTTTTACAGAAATAACGACGAGGTCACCTATTTCTGCGTATCGTTTTTTTGAACCACCGAGAACTTTGAAAACTTTACCGATTTTACCTCCAGCGTTGTCAGTAATTTTTACGATTGTTTCTGATTGTATCATATTACATTACTCTAAAAGTCTTATCTTTTGAAATTGGACGCGTCTCGACGATTTCCACGGTGTCTCCTGTTTTATATTTTTTATCTTCATCATGCGCTTTATACTTTTTTGAAATAGTATAAAACTTTTGATATTTTGGATGCTTGACGTAGCGACTCACTTTTACAACGATAGTTTTATCCATCTTGTCAGAAATGACCACTCCACGAAGCACCTTTGGGTTACTTTTTATATCAGTCATATATTATTTTTTAGTACTCATAGAGATACTCGTAAGTGTTTGAGCGACGGTTTTTTTTGCAGCACGATACGCTTTGAGATTTTTGTCGGGGGTACCAGCAAATGCGAATTTGAATTTACGAATTGCTTCTCCTGCAGAAAAAAGTTCTTTGTTATCTACAATTTTTATTCTTTTCATAGATTATACTCGTTCGATTATTCTAGTCTTAAGAGGGAGTTTCGTACCTGCCTTTCGAAGTGCTTCACGAGCAACTTTTTCATCAACTCCATCTACTTCAAAGATAATTCTCCCTGGGTGTACTTCAAAACAGTACCCTTCAAGGTCTCCCTTACCCTTTCCCATCGGTACCTGTGCAGCTTTTTGCGTAAATGGTCGATCTGGAAATATTCGAATCCATACTTTACCTGCTTTCGTCAAATGACGTTGCATTGCTTTTCGTGCTGATTCAATTTGATTTGAAGTAACGCGACAAGCACTTTCTGACTTGAGTCCGTGTGAACCAAATGCCAGTGTAATACCTCGTGTATCTGGACGAATATTTTTAGCTGTACCTTTTCTTCCGACTTGCCATTTTCTGTGTTTAACTTTTTTAGGAACTAACATATATAACTCTTATTTATTAGAATCACCAAAAATTTCACCACGATTGATCCATACTTTTATACCAAGTACTCCATATGGAAGATTCGCTCTTTCTCGTGCATAATCAATATCTGCACGGAATGTTTGAAGTGAGAGAGAACCCTTCTTGAGTTCTTCACTTCGTGAAATTTCAGCACCACCAAGTCGACCTCCAATATAAATTTTAACTCCTTTAACACCACGAACAGCCATGACTTTATCGATTGTGCCTTTCATCACACGTCGGTATGGCATTTTCTTTTCAATTGCTTCAGCAATAGAAAGTGCAACGATTTTTGCATCTGCGTCTGGATTCTGGACTTCTAATACATCAATTTTTACATCATCAGCGAAAGCCAATTTGTTATTTTTTGCAAATTTCAAAATGTCTGCCTTGAGTTTGATTGAACCTTCTCCATTTCGTCCAATGAGCATTCCTGGGCGAGATGTTCGGATAAGGATTTTTGTTGATTTTTGATTTCTTTCGAATTCAATTCCGGCAATGTAGTATGTCTTTAATTTTTTCTCGAGATACTCACGAAGCATAACGTCGGATTTCAAGAGGGTAGCGTATTTTGGCGCTTCGGTAATCCAGCGTGATCTCCAGTCTCGAAGCACAACAAGACGGTGTGCATAAGGATGAACAACTTTTGACATAATTATTTTTTCTTTGTTTTCACACCGGCTTCTTTTTGCTCGAGTGTGAGAACAACATTACTAGTACGCTTGTTGATGCGAGATGCACGGCCGAAAGCACGTGGCATTGAACGCTTCATAACGATACCTTTATCGACTGTGACGTTTTTTACAATAAGGTTTTCTGCATTTGCGCCTGTCTGAGTAACAGCATTTGCGATAGCAGAGTTCAAGAGTTTGTGAATCGGTGAAGATGCTCGTTTTACCAAATAAGTAAGCTGAGTATCAGCGTCTTTGACAGTTTTACCTTTAATAAGGCTTGCAACGAGGCGAACCTTACGAGGTGATTGTTTGTAGTTTGAGAGTATTGCTTTCATATCTTATTTCTTCTTAGCTGGAGCTTTACTGTCTGTCGACGCTTTTGCGGCCTTTGCTGCAGAGATTTCTGCTTCTTTCTTCTTAGCATCTAGTTCTTTTTGCATCTTACCTCCGTGTCTGACGAATTTGCGTGTGAGAGAGAACTCCCCAAGGCGGTGACCCACCATGTCTTCTGTAACAAGTACTTCAACGTGAGTCTTGCCATTGTGAACACCAAATACAAACCCTATCATTTCTGGAGATATCTGTGATGCGCGAGACCATGTCTTGATCATGCCTGTCTTGATAGGTTCTTTACCCTCTATCTTTTTGAGCAAGCGTTCATCGACATACGGTCCTTTTTTGAGTGATCGTGTCATTAAATCTTTATATTATTACTACTAAAAGCATTACGATATACCAAGTATCGCGTAATGCGTGTTTAAAAAATCTCACATATCAGTGAATGTAGTAATGGTACAAGCACTAGAGACGAAAATATGTTGTAAATAAAGGTTATTTCTCAATATTTACGAGGAAACTACATGAGATGAAATAAAAGAGCTCATTACTGAGCTACTGGGATTAATATAACAAAATAAGGGGAGAATGTCAAAGAATACATTCTTTTTTTCCTTGGATTGACCCCCACACCCATATTTTCATAGTTTCTTTGATACACTACTTCGTAGTAATGAAAATATGGGTGTGGGGGTGTACAAAGAACCTAAAACATCAAGGCACTACAAACATTTCGGCGTATTGGCGTCAGAGGAAAATAACATAACTCTGAAAAAAATAAAACCTGCACGCAATATGTGCAGGTTTTTATAATGCTTTCTCTTTCTCTGGGATATACTTAAGATTTTCAATAAATGCAATAATAGTTTCTTTATATGAAATCGCCTTTATTGACCGAGCAACAAATGAGATTTTAACAAGAATTTCCCCTTTCTCATTGTAATCAAAATTGAGTTTATAGCGCACTCCGGCATATCCTCGGAAATAGCCGACTTTTGTCATCGCCCGTTTTGGTAACAGCTCTTTGAGATATTCTTCAACTATTTGAGTCCACACAGAAAATTTCATATCGAAAATGTCATGTGTATACAATACCTGAATACTTACTTTTCGATAATCATCAGATTTGAGTTGCGCTTGTTCGACAAGCTGATTGAGAAACATGAAATTTGGAACGATAAAAAGCTTGCTATTGTACTCGCCATTTTCATCTTTGCCGGCGAGTGCAACATAGAGTGGTTTAATACGGACAAGCTCACCAAGTGCAGTATTCACCCGTAAATCATCACCAAGTTTGTAATTTGAAAGAATATAAAAATATGCAACAAGAGAAGTAAATGTTTCGCGAAGGGCCAAAATAAATGCACCTGTGGCAACAGCCAAAATATTGAACGCTTGGACATTATACATAGCAAGCACAGAGATGGCTCCAATAATGATAGAAACAAAGCGAATAACGTCTAGATGTTGTAAATCTTTATAATATTCGATTGAGACATTTTCTATGTCTTCTAAAGACTCAAGTCCGAGTTTTTTCTTTTCAAATTCATTTCTTTTTTTGTTTTTGTAACGACGCAGGACAATTTCAATGCCAAAAAAGATTACAAGGAAGATGATCGCTCCGACGTGCTGATTGAGAGAATAGTGTGTCAAAAATGAAACCATATGTATATAATATAACATCGTGTTATTAATTTAAAAAGCACGGCGCCTGCGGCGCCGTGCTTTTTAGTTTTTGCTTATTTTGCGATAAATGGCAATAGTCCCATAAATCGTGCACGCTTGATCGCGAGTGCGACTTTACGTTGATTCTTTGCAGTTGTGGCAGTTCTCTTTTGAGAGAGGATCTTGCCGTTTGGATTAAGGAATTTCTTTAAAATATCCAAATCCTTGTAATCAATATGCTTGATATTATTTGATGAGAAATAATCTTGTTTCATAAGTGTAATGTTAGTTAATAATTTAGAAAGGAATGTCTTCTGCGTTGATTTCTTCTGTAGGATACGCGATTGAATCGATATCGTCATCTTTCATGTCGGGAGCACTCTCTTTAGGTTCGTCTTTTCTCCAGACTTGTGTGTCACCAGGTCCGCCAGTTGAGGCTTTTGGACCGAATTGGAAGTTCTCTACGAGAATTTCTGTACGATACTTTTTCCCTTGTTCAGAATCCCATGAACGTGTTTGCAATCGTCCTTCGACATAAATAGAGTTTCCCTTTTTCATGTACTGAGAGATGAGTTCTGCTGGTTTTCCGAAAGAGACGATGTTGTGATATTCAACTTGTTCAATTTTTTTACCAGATTGATCTTTGTAACTTCTGTTTGTTGCGAGTCCGAAACTTGCAACCTTGATACCTGATGGAAGCGCCTTAAGTTCAGGATCTTTTGTCAGATTACCAACGAGAATAACTTTGTTTATATACATATGAGTTTTATATTAGTGCTACTAATTCTACAATAAGTATATTATACTCCTATTCTGCGACGAGTGCATCAAGTGCTGTATCGATTTGCTCTTCTGATGCTTTTTCTACTTCAACAACTTCTCCTTCTACTACTACCCCTTCTTCACGGACAGCGTCTCTTCGAGGTCTCATTCCAAAAGGTTTTTTAGATGCAATCGTGTTTTCTTTGACTGTCTTAATGATCATGTAGCGGATCACTTGTTCATCACGAGCCAAATCGTCATGAATTTCCTTCACAACACTTGGATCAGCTTCGAACTTTACCCAACCAAAATGTCCTTCATCGAACCAGGTTTTTTTGTTGGCGATAGTGCGACTCATTTCGTATTGTAATTCGATAAGTCGTGGCATATCTTCAGCAACGAATTCTACTTTTTTACCTGTGAGGTATGTTTTGAGTGATTGAAATTTTTCATTCACCGCGTCACCTTCTATTGTTGGAACGAAGATATATGCCAATTCATAGACACGTCCTCCATCCATACTGCTCTCATTTGATGTATTCATTGATACATCCATTGTCGATATTGTTTGATTGTCTTCCATAAAAATAAGGACCGCAAATAGTCTATTTGGGTCCCAAAATTAAATACATAATAATAGTATCCTGCTATGGACCAAGTGGTACGGGCGGGTTCATCTATAGCCGTACCAAGCAAGATAGGTTATATATAGCACAGATAGTTGATAGTTTCAAGTTTTTAGTTTATAGTATATTCGAATCAAACCCCCTCTTGTACTATGTCAAAAAAATTTATTATTGCCCGAAAACACATTGAGAAAAACCTCTTCTTTTTTTGTGTGAGTGAAAACACAAAGACAGCGCTCTTCCTCAAAATGGAAAATGATCACTTCAGTACAGTAGAAAAAGCTGACTGGATGTTCGCCAAAGGAAGCGAATTGTTTTTGAAAATCCTCCCCATCCTTGAACTCAATAGTTTAAAACGAAAAGTGTACCAACATTTGGACAACACTCCGATTGAGGAACCAGGGATAGAAATTCCTACAATAAACAGTCGCCCAAAAACAGTCCGACCGTACGCCAAACTTTGGCTACACCCTGTTGTGCGTACACATGTTCGTACTGGATCGTAAAGCATATTTCTTCACTTTCTAAAAACTTTGTTATGAAACAGCATGACCCCCAATTTATAATGATGAAAATAGATGCAAATCTTATTATTGTCAAAACGCCTTTTGGTTGTTTCTTTATTAATCGATTTGGACATCAAGTACCTGATCCTGATTACAAAAAAATCACACCAAGAGAAACGCTTCTTTGGGAAAAATATGATTTCTTGCAGAAAAAACGCATCAACCCAAAACCGTTGCGCGTAAAAGTGCAACAAATTATCGAACGAATCATATCTCTCTAAAATATAAAAGTCCGCATTTTGTGCGGACTTTAAATTTGGAAAAATGTTTGTATATTTTTCACAACCTGCTCGGTGACTTCGGTCTCGGGCAGATTTTTTATTTGGGCAATTTTTTTATACACTTCACCAACATAGTATGGATAGTTTGTTTGTCCCCGATAGGGCACAGGCGTCGCATACGGCGCATCTGTTTCGCACATGATCTGAGGAAGAGGGGTATATTGTATTACCTCATTGTATTCATCGGTAAACGTAATTGGCCCATCAAAACTCATACTGTAGCCTTTTGCTACAATTTTCTTTGTAGTTTCGAGATCACCAACATAGAAATGGAAATCCGCTTTTCCTGTAAATTTTTCTTCTTCTAGTATATCGAGCACATCCATATATGTATCTGATCGAGAGTCTTTACTAGGCCTAGCGTGGATCATCAGTGGGAGTCTGGTTTCAGTCGCGAGGCGTACGTGCGCGCGAAAAAGTGCGCTCTGGCGCACTTTTTCGCGCGCCGTCTCATCAGGTGTCCCCTTCAGCCGAAAATAGTCCAATCCGCATTCACCAATAGCTACAACATTTTTATCTTTCGCGAGTGCAAGATATTTCTCATACTCGAACACTTCATACCTATTATCATTTGGATGTTGCCCGACAGTTGCACCGATACAGACATCTGGATATTCTTGAGCGAGTTGTATCGCCCGCTCGGACATTTCAAAATCTACTCCGACCGTAATAGTCGAGATCCCCGCTTCGCGCATTTTTGAGACGACTTCTTTCCTCTCTTCCCATAGTGGTGAGAGATTGAGGTGCGAGTGCATGTCTATATAGTTCATATTTATATACTATCAAAAAAGAAGATAGTTGCATAAAAAAAGTCTTATGCTATAATACAAGGGAATAGGAATAAGTGAACATGAGAGGACAGTAGCTTGCTATGTCATTACATGTTCACTTATTCTCAAACCACTTTAAAAACTAAAACCATGCAGACAAAAACCAACACGCAAGTATTAACCCAACTTGGATTCTTTTTTGGGTTCTTAATCGCCCTTTTATTATCAATAATTTATCAGATAAATTATCTTCATCTTGAAAAACTCGACAATGACAGTGTTCGAGTAACAGAAGGTCTTATTTTGATATTTGCTTCTGGGGCCTATTTACTTCACATCATTCTTTTAAGTCCAAACAATCTGGGAGTATTTTTTATTCAATGTATCTTACTACTATTGCTTATTATGAGTGGCTTTCACCAAGAAAAAAAGGTGTGGATGGTATGTCATTTTATTACGTATAGTGTAAGTAGTGCTGTGTGGATTCTTCATCTTCTTTGGGTTAGAGCCCAAAAAAAAGAATGGGAAAATCGCATTCCAATTGGTATCTAGAAATACACAAATCAAAAAGCGCTCAACAAGGAGCGCTTTTTTTGATACACTATCTACTTTCTTAAAAAGAGTGGTTCGGCTGGTTTTTTGTTGGCTTTGATTAACGCTTTGAGTGTCGCATTTGTTTCCGGCATGATAGGATTGAGCATTCGAGCAACAGTATAGAGACGCACAACGAGTTCGGTTATTTGTTCCTTCCCTTTCAGCTCATCTACTTTGATGGTTTTAAATGGTTCGTTTTGTTGGATGTACTTATCGAGAGCTGTTATCTCTGCCCACAAAAATTCACATGCTTTCGCAATATCAAATTTTTCCAAGTAGTCAAAAAATTCTTGGGGGATAGAATTCTCAGCAATTTCTGGACATCCATCCAAATATTTTTCTGACAGTGTAAGGATTCGTGAAGCCAAGTTCCCCAACCCATTAGCAAGGCCTGAATTGTATGAAGCTAAAAACCGTTCCCGAGTAAAAGGACTGTCTTCAAAAGAAGATACTTCTTTGAGGAGGAAATAACGAAGTGCATCTGTTCCAAATTCTTCTACGATATCTTTTGGATCAACCACGTTCCCGAGAGTCTTACTCATCTTGAGCCCACCGTCGGCGGTAATAAAGCCATTGATCACTATTTGATGAGAGTTTGGAAGTCCAGAGGCAAGAAGCATTGCTTGCCACATTGCTGATTGAAAACGAAGATTGTCTTTACCACAGTACTGAGTTGGTGTTCCATGTACCCAATATGTTTTAAATGCTTCGCTTGCAACAAGTGCATCAACAGTATCGATACCGTCCAAAGCTAAAGTCGAGATATAGTTGGTAAGCGCATCAAACCAGACGTACATCACGTGTTCAGAGTCATTTGGTACAGGTATCCCCCATGGCATTTTTGTCTTGAGGCGAGAGATAGAAAAATCTTGAAGTCCTCGTTCGACAAATGCTTTGATTTCATTGAAACGAAAATCAGGGACGACAAAACTAGGATTGTTTTTGTACAGCTCGAGAAGTTTGTCAGTGAACGCTGAATATTTAAAAAAGTAATTTTCTTCTTCGATGATTTCAAGTGCGCGACCTGGGTGATCTGGACATTCACCATCTACAAGATCCGAGTCAGTCTTTTCTGATTCACAGCCGACACAATATTTTGTCTGATAATTTTTTTTATAGATATAGCCATTATCAAAACATCTCATCCAAAAATCTTGGGCAATAGCTTCGTGTTGTTTGTCTGTAGTGCGGATATAGTGAATATCATCTGTCAGTCCAAATATTTGAACTGAATTTTTGAAAGTAAGAAAACTCGCATCCACAAAATCCTGCGCACTCTGCCCGGCTTGTTCTGCTTTCTCAAAAATCTTCATACCGTGTTCATCAGTACCGGTATTAAAATACACATCAAAACCCGCAAGTTTTTTATAACGAGCGATAGTATCAGCGCGGATGAATTCAAGTGCATGACCCATATGAAGTGGCGCATTCACATACGGAAGTGTTGTTGTAATATAAAAAGGTTTATTGTGCATCCCGTTAGAAGTAGAAAATCGAAGATTTTCGTAATTTAGTTGTCTGGTAATGTATATATCTCATATCGCGATAATGTATATCCCACCTAGATAAGTCACTAAATAACTTCTAACGGGACATGTGCCCTCCTATATTACTCTGAAAGATGCCTGTTCTGCAAGTATTTAACCTTATCTGCTTCAATATCAGTTATGTATTCAATAAGAAGTACAGCAACAGGAACAGCGAGTATAATACCCCAAAAACCAGCAAGTGTTGCTCCGACAAACAGTGCAATGATAACAACAAGCGGTGAAATCCCAACTGCTTTTTTAATAATAAGCGGTGCAATGATGTAATTTTCTACCTGCTGAACGACGGTATACAAAATAAGTGTTGAACCAGCAAGACGAAGTGATCCTTCCGCAAATGCCACAGCAATTGCTGGGATAAAAGCAAGTAATAATCCGTATGGAATTAATTCTGAGAACCCAGCAAGAATTGCAAGTAACAGTGCATACTTAACACCAAGTATCGTAAGTCCCACAAATAAAATAACAGCTATAATCAGACCAAGGAGTAATTGTCCTTGAACCCAAAGTGCGATTTTTCTTTCTGTTCTTTTCCAAAGCGAAATAATATAGTGCTCGTACTTTATAGGAGTCACAATACGTAAAAAATCTTCGACTCCTTTTTCTTGAATTGAAAGATAGAAGGAAATAACACCAACCATAACAATATTAAGAATACTTCCAAACAGGATGCCAATACTACCACCGACACCTGAAGACACCTTACCGAGAAAAATTTGAGTAGAACGAATTAATTCTGTACTTGATACATCCCCAGAAATCTCAGAAAAAAAATCTTTTGTATCTGAAAATGTTTCAAGTGGAAATGAATTAAGTAAACTAGATTTTTGAAATAATTTAGCAACAAAATCGACAAGTGAAGATACTTCTTTCGCCAACACAGGAAGTAAAAAAGATGAAATGAGTACAATAACACTAATACCAATAAGATAAATCCCAACAACAGTAACTGGGCGAGGTATTTTCTTTAGTTCTAAACGTTTAGCAATATGCTCAACAAAAGAAGCGATAACAATAGAGGTCAGGATAATCAGTATAACTGAGGTGAGTTGAAAAAAGAGATACACGCCTAATCCAAACAAAAGTACTCGAGTGAGACTCCTCACACTGATATCTACTTTTATAGGGGTCTTTTCATCGATATCCATACATAAATTATAGCACAAGCGCAGAAAGCAACAAAAAACATGCACGAAGGTTAAGATAACCTTCGTGCATGTTTTCCTAGTCCACCCTCTTGGACTCGAACCAAGGACCAGACGAGTATAAGTCGTCCGCTCTACCAACTGAGCTAAGGGTGGGGTATTTATCGTACCAAATTTTTCCTACCGATCTCAGAAAGATATTTTAAACTCATCGTAATATACTCCCAGAGGTCTCTATTATCAAACATAACACAACAAGTACCTTTTCCAAAGCCATTTTTGTATGTTATTGATGTCAATACTGTCTTTTTTATATATGGCTTTCTAAACTGGCGTATAGGTATTTTAAGCTCTTTTGCCCAAAACTGAGAGCTTTTTTCAATGTCCATATCAGAATAGAGATGCAGTTTTACTTTAAGATCTTTTCTGCATACTCCAAAAATTTCTAGCCACTGGATATAGACCTTGAGCATTGCT
Organism: uncultured Candidatus Saccharibacteria bacterium; assembly: GCA_964565825.1. Lineage (GTDB taxonomy): Bacteria > Patescibacteriota > Minisyncoccia > Phycocordibacterales > UBA9973 > CAZEPT01. The sequence continues at coordinate 25,944 of CAZMGK010000007.1, forward strand.
GGATTCGTATTAGTGAGAGTGACGGTACCTTGTTGCATCTTGGTTCCTTCTCCCCAATACAAGAATAATCCGGCTAGAAATAAATCTCGTTTTGATAACGATCCTATTTCTTTGGATACTTTTTCATAAACCTCTCTTAGCCGTGCTTCTTTCTTTTTTCGCATTGTATTTCTATATCTCTCAATTCTCTGTGGACTGAAATCCCGCAACTCACGAATACGCTCTTCAGAAAGAGGTTTGTCATGGAGCCAACCACTGAGCGTGCTTTTATTCACCCCAAGTTTTTCTTTTATTTGACTATAGCTCCATCCTTTCTCTCGGAGCTCTAGTGCTTTTTGTTTATCTATTTTTCTTGCCATAAAAAGTGAACCACTGAATACTAATTACCATAATTATACCCAGGTTCAGATTTATATGCAATACTTTGTAAAAAAAATTGTATATAAAAAGGTGGCAGGCTTTGCCTGCCACCTTTTTCGTGTCTCATTTTTCTTATTATTACACTCTCCCCTTATACTTCTTTCTTTTTCTTATTTTTTATCACCTGTTTCAGAAACAGTATGTTCTAGCTTTTTAAGCTTGATACCATGAGCCTTAATAATTTCCTCATACTCTGGCTGTTCAAGTGTTTCTACTTCAATCAGTTTTTGAGCAATACTATCTAAAACAGTGCGGTGTTCCTCTATCACACGGTTTGCCACCCTAAATGCATCCATCATGAGTTTTGAAACTTCTTGGTCGATCAGCGCGGACATTTTTTCTGAATACTCTTTATCTTGTACGCCAGCACCAAAGAGTGGTTTACCACCATTTGATTCAAGCGCTATTGGCCCAATCACATCTGACATTCCCCACCTTGTGACCATTGCACGAGCGAGATTACTTGCAACTTGCAGATCATTTGATGGACCAGTAGTAATATCTCCAAAAATAGTTTCTTCTGCGACATATCCGCCGAGTGATACAGCCAAATCATCGATAAATTCTTTTTTTGATTGGAGTTTTCTTTCTTCTAAAGGAAGCTTGAGGGTATATCCACCAGCACTTCCTCGAGAGATGATAGTGACTTTGTGTACAGGGTCAGCATGTTCTAGAATAGATGAAATAAGTGCATGTCCGGCTTCGTGATACGCTGTGATTTCTTTTTCTTTTTTAGACATCAGATGACTCTTGCGTTCAGGGCCGAGCATTACTTTTTCAATAGATTTAATGAGGTCGTCTTGTCTCACTTTTTTTCGATTGTCACGAGCGGCAACAATCGCACCTTCATTCATAAGAGAAAAAAGGTCTGCTCCAGAAAATCCTGGGGTTCGCTCTGCAATAACGCGAAGCTTTACATCATCTTCTAGGGGTTTTTCTGTACTGTGCACAACAAGAATTGCTTCACGGTCATTTCTATCCGGCAAATCAAGCACGACACGTCGGTCAAAACGTCCTGGCCGGAGAAGTGCTGGATCAAGCACGTCACTTCTATTTGTTGCAGCCATGACGATCACTTTTTCTGTTGGTTCAAAACCATCCATTTCAACGAGTATCTGATTCAGAGTCTGTTCTCGTTCATCATTTCCTCCACCCATACCATGCCCACGAACGCGTCCAACGGCATCAATTTCATCAATAAACACAATAGCAGGAGATGCTTTTTTTGCTTGCAAGAAAAGATCTCGCACGCGTGACGCTCCAACTCCGACAAACATTTCGACAAACTCAGATCCGGAGAGATAGAAAAATGGAACACTTGCTTCTCCTGCAGTTGCACGTGCAAGCATTGTTTTGCCTGTTCCAGGTGCTCCTGTGAGGAGTACTCCTTTTGGAATACGCGCACCAATGTCGAGAAACTTTTGCGGATTTTTCAAGAAGTCCACAATTTCTTCCAGTTCCTGTTTTGCTTCTTTTGCCCCAGCAACATCTTTAAACGTGATTTTGTTTTTTGTATCAGAAGGATTAGTTAGTTTGGCTTTACTTTGCCCAAAAGAAAATGCTTGCATCCCGGCACCTTTAACAGAACGCGTGAGTGACCAAATGAGAAAACCAATGATTAAAATAGGGATGAGAAATGGAAGAATGTTTAAAATCCAATACCCAACTCCGGACTCATTTTTAACAGTAATAGACGTTTTTGCTATTTGAACACTATCGACTCCATAGTTCTTGAGTGTTTCAGTCAAAGAGCTCTCGTCTTCTTTTCGTGCTTTTTTAAATGTTCCGTCAGTCATCTCTATCTTAATATCACGCCCGGAAACAATAATACTCTTTACTGTATCTCCATTTATAAGCGTTACCACTTCAGAAAGTGAAACAGGTACATCCTTTTTGACATTTTTTGTAATTTCACCATATAAAAAAACAAGAAAAAGAAGCACAAATACGATTGAAAAAAAGCTTGTAAAGAAGTTTGGCAAGCTATTTTTTTCTTTATTTTTCTCTTTTTTGTTAAGCGGTTGATTTATAGTTGGTATGTTCATCCCGTTAGAAGTAGGAAATCCTAAGATTTCCGTCCTTAGTTATATCTAATAATGAAATAATGCATTTCTATATATTTTGTTCCCGTTTTGTACTACTACCACATCTGACTTCTAACGGGATTCATATGGGTGTATTATACAGAAAAAGCCTGAAATTGAAATAGGTGCGGGGCCCGAAAGACGATTGGCCCCGCACCTATTTTCTCATCCTGTATTTTCTCTTCAGTACTCCAATTTCACAATAACCTCCCTACAATCTTGCTTTTGCCTCAATAATTCGTCTGTAGGCATCGTCTATTTTTTTGACGTCAATAGTACCGTCCTTTACGCCGTCCATCACGATAGTACGGACTTTAAAAAAAAGATCTGGGTTATAGTTGCCCATATTGTTCGAGAAGATGAGCACAGTGTTTCCGGCATTAACGGCATACACCACTCGCTCTTTCAACGTATACAGACTGGAAAGTCCTTTCATTTCTAAATCATCCGTAAAAATAATTCCGTCGAAACCAAGGATGTTGCGCAAATAGTCTATATGCTGAGAAGACAAGCTCGCTGGATACACAGGGTCAACATCAGTCACACGAATATGCCCCATCATAACCGCTTGTAATTTTTTCTCTGTGATTAATTGCTTGTACGGATACAAACCAAGAGTGCTTCGTGTTTTTACCTGACCGAGAAGTGTGTGCGTATCAAAAACCAAATCCCCAAGACCAGGATAGTGTTTGCCGACGGAGAGGATTTTTTTAGTCGACAATGCATCTATAAAAACTCGAGCAAACTGCGAAACGGAAATTGCATTTTTTGAGTACATTCTTTTTTGTTTGTATATGGTGGATTGTGGGTTGGTGGTGACATCAAGCACTGGACCAAAGTTTACATTCACACCAACAGAGGCTAATTCATTTGCAAGACGTGTGTACTGTGTTTGTGCAAATATGTACCCCATAGAAAAAACAACCTGTGCGCTATTAAACACAGGAAACCCATACCCTGGTTTAAGTCTGTTTACCAATCCGCCTTCTTGGTCTATGGCTACAAATAATTTTGGTATCCCATTTTCTTGGGCTTTCGACTGTAGATTTTTTGTAAGTGTTTGCAACTGTTTTTTGTTTTGTATATTTCGATTGTACGTTTTTGTTGTCGTATCATAGTCAAAAAGTATCACTCCACCAACATGTGTTTCTTTCAAAATCTTTTCTATATCAGAACTAGGCGTCACGTCCATACCACGGAAACCAATCATGAGCATTTGATCGACTTTGTCTTCTAGAGGAATCTGTGGAATCTCTTCCGCGTGTGCTGTGTATGAAAAAAGAAACAAGGAAAGAAACACAAACAGGGAAGCTATTTCCTTACGGTTGTCATTCTGAACTTTAGGTGAATTGCTCTGCAAGAGAGTATACCCTGGGGTACGATTCAGAATCCAGGTTTTTATTTTTCTAATTCTAGATTCCGGATCAAGTCCGGAATGACACATATTTCGTTTCATATTAATTTTCTGCCACGCACAATGCGCGGACAAGTTTTAACTGATCAAATGAGTACTGTTCATCAAAATGCTCAAACACAGGCATGAGCTTTTCTGTGCCGATTTTTTTAAATGCATTTTCAATGAGTTTTATTTCGTCACTATCGATACCATCTATCAACCGTGCTATCTGTGTTTTGGTGAGCTTGTGCGCCAATGCAAGCTTGTGTACATGCTCTAGGATAGTCGCAACACTGATGTTTTTTATCTGCGCGACTTCATCAATACTCTTCCCTTCTTCCACTAGATAAAATAGTGTCTCATCTATCGTGCCGAGTTTTTTAGTCACTGCTTTTTTCTCACTCACTCCGCCAATACTCTTAAGAAAATTTGCATGCATTGTATCGACTTCTTCATCATCAAGCCTCGAAAATGCAGCCTCGGCTTCTTCGGCCTGCTGTTTGAAAAAAATATCCTGCTCCAAGACATCACCATGGACCTGAAACGCTTTTTGATTGAATCCAACAAGATGAAGCCCAGCTAAGCTTCGCAACCGAGAAAGCGCCACATATCCTTGTCCATATTCAAACGTATCAGAGAGGTCAACCACCGCTTCGTCCATGCTCATACCCTGACTCTTGTGGATAGTAATAGCCCATGCGAGACGAAGTGGTATCTGTGTGACCTGCGCCTTGACCTTTCCTTCATCCTCGACAGTCCAATCCATCGGTGCAATCGTAATACGACGTCCATCTTTAGTTTTGATAATCGGATAATTTGTATAGTGCTCAAAATCCACGACCGTACCAAGTGTTCCGTTATAAAATCCAAGTTGCGGATTGTTTTTGGTACACATAACAATCGCTTCTTTTTTTAAAATAAGTTCAGCTGGAGAGAGACAGCCTTTAATGAGCTGAAGAACGAGAGACTCCTTGCCTGTCGTATTCATGGTAAATTTCTTTTCACCATTACTTATTTTTTTGAGTGCATTCGTATTGATAGCATCGACTGCAACATTTTTGGTAAATAGTTTTGTGGTCATTTCAGACACATCTGCGATTTTTGTGATGCGAGATTCGAGGTACTCTACATGCATTTGATCGATTTCATTAGACCGAATTGCTTTCAAAACAGAGAGAAGTGTGTCGTCTTCGTCTGCCTGTCTGTGCTGTTCAGTGAGGTAGCAGGTCACGAGTCCGAGCTTGCCCCAAATAGATGACTGAAATGCATAATTTTTCTGCTCAAAACTTTGGGTGATAGGTGGAAGCTGAAAAAAGTCTCCAATCAAGACGACCTGAATACCGCCAAATGGATACTGATTTTGTTTTACTTCCCGACAGATCTTGTCGAGGTCAACGAGCATTGCGCCATCGAGCATCGAGACTTCGTCGATCAAGAGCACGGTTGTTTTTTTGATACGCTTATTGATGTACTGCAAGTTCGCAATACGCTCAACATCGTAGTCAGAGAGATTTTTACTGATACCCATTCCAGAAAAAGAGTGTATCGTCATACCACGCAAATGTGTCGCTGCGATACCAGTGGATGCAGTTACAGCAGGCTCTATTCCATGACTACGCAGATAGTCGATGTACGCAAGCGTCGTGTAGGTTTTTCCAGAACCTGGTTCCCCCGTGAGAAATACATTTGCTCCAGTCTTGAGAATAGTGAGTGCTTGTTCTTGTGTCATGGGTGAAGTATACCCCGACACCTATAGTATGTCGACTATATCCTCTGCAATAGATAATTGCATAACATAACCCGAGTTACTAAACACTACAATACGATCATAGGTGTGGGGGTATACCACAGGAGTTTACAGTTTTTAGCCTGCCTGTCGGCAGACTGGTTTGAAGTTTTTAGAAAAAACATAAACTGGAAAAAGGTGTTTAATTATGTTATTGTATACATGCGTACATGTGTATGCATTTATTTTTCATGGGGATTATGGTGTAACGGTTAACACTGAGGTTTGTGGAACCTTCGATCTGGGTTCGATTCCCAGTAGTCCCCCATCACTCAATATCGACATTCCAACTTGCTCTGCAAGGTTTTTCTTGGTTCTAGCCAAGCGGTATCAACATTGCGCTTAGCTCTAACGATAACCCATGATGGATACTATAAGGAAGCACTTAAATTATTTCTCTATACCGACTTTGCAATGGTCACAATAAGAAGTATTCCTAGACTGTTGAGCAAGAAAGAAATAGTAAGGAATTGCCAATTCTTTAACTTTGATATTCCCATGAGTCCGACACCGATCTCATCAGGAAATGGTGATGCGATAATAATGGCCCCAAGAACGGGAGCAAACCATGCGAAGTATGGCGTACGGATAAGATGTTCAAGACGAGTTCCACCTAACTTCATGAAAATAGGTTTTATTTCTTCAAAAATACGGTCTTTCAAAAATCTAAAAATAAGATAGTCGCCTAGAACCGCACCAAGCCCTGCTGATAGAGCAATAAGTAAAGGATTATATACTTGTGTGAGTTTGAAGAGAACTATACTTGCTGGAGCAACAGTAAACGTAGATACAAAAAAGATACCCGCCAAGAAAGACCCAACATAACCGAGCTTTGAAATGTTATGCATCACTTGTTTCCCAACATCGGTCCCAGCAAGATAAAAGATTATACACAAACTCAGTATCAAGAAAAAGGTATTTTTATATTTCCAATGCTTGTATCGTAGGTAAAAATCTTCCATATATGTTGATTATAACCGAAATAAAAACTTTTGCCGATTGTTAAAAAGACCTCTCATTTATAACGACTCACTCATTCCAACGCTCGGAATATAAATAGTCGCATCATTGATCCTCTCAAATACAGTTCTGAATTCCTCCACGACTGCCCCCATCACTCAATATCGACATTCCAACTTGCTCTGCAAGGTTTTTCTTGGTTCTAGCCAAAGTCTAAAAAGTGGAGTTGAGTAAATATTTTTTAAGTAAAAAAACCACCTCGTTAGAAGTGGTTAAATTTATTTTTAGTGAGAGAAACTAATTTGAGTGGATTTTTTCTTCCTCAATAATTTTCTCTGCAACAGTCTTTTGCTTTTTATCTACTGTTGGTTTCTTAGTGAACTTAATATACAGGTCTGTTTCTTTGACTTTGTTAACCATTCTATTGAGAACCTTAGGTTCAATAAACTTGATATACAAAAGAATGAGTATTGCTGTAGTAACCATCGTTAGTAATGTTATGCGAGGATAATGTGCAAAACCAAAACTTACAGCAAAATTCATTAAAGAACCAAAACCTATAATTACAGCAAGAACCAGTGCTACGCTTTTCCATCCATTTTTCTCATACCAGGTGATAGAAAAGTAAACAAATATCATAGAAACAAAAGCAATGCCGACTCTAACGGCAATAAAAGTCATTGAGCCTGGTTGAAGTATCAACCAAAATAACATTGCGAATGCTGTTAATAAGCATGTCATGAAAAGTTTGTAATTCATTTGTGAAAGAATTTAATTTTTGCGCCTACTCTTAATCTGATTTTCGGCTTTCTCAGAAACTGGTCATTTAGACTTTTTCAAATAGAGTATAGCACATATGCTTGACAAAGTCAAGTAAAAATGCTAGGATATAGGTAAGAAAAGTTCTTTAAAATACTTACTTTTTCACCTCTCTTTTTATGGGTTTTCTGTATATCACTTGTTTGGTATATAAAAATCCCATAAAAACAGGGAATAAATATGAAAAATATAATCATTATCGCAATCCTTAGTATTACCATTGGTATACTTACAGCATGTAATCATGCACCAGAAACAGTGCAATCTGTTACACCAAAAGACACCGTTCTGACTGACTTTCAAAAAAGACAAAAACAGGAAGAGCAAAACAGAGCTGTTTCAAAATCACAAGAAATCCCCACTGGGAAAGAGACTTTTGATAAGCTCGTTGACTTCATTTGGAAAAAAGGTTTTACGATCAACGGTGGATATGAAAGAATCCCTTGCGGTCGCCAGTACACCTTTTATGATAGCAGAGGCAACAGGCACGGATACTTAGCTATAAAAACTGAAAGTGACACTGGGCAAGCATCTATGACTGGTAAAGTGTACAGTATAGTGACTTATGGTTTTTATAAAGGTATCAGAGACCAGGAACATTTCTTCCCGTATGATATTACTGAAAAAAGTGTCTTCTGTTCAATCTTATCATTAGATGGAACTTGGAAAGATGTTGAGGCAGCGACTTTTGGTTATAAAGAGTTCTTGAAAAAGTGCTCTGATTTTTATGACAAAAATCACCCTGAAATAAAACATCGGGATGACGCTTTAAACTAAAGTAAATATAATATTAATGAAACGGACCTGTCATTTATGGCAGGTCTTTTTTTATACCAATTCTCTCATTTCAAAACTCGGAATATAAATTGTCGCATCATTTATTCTCTCAAACACAGTTCTGACTTCCTCCACGACTGCCCCCATAGCAAGAATGAGCCGAAAGGCTCTTTTTTGATATGAGAGACTAAAGAAGCCAACTGCTTGGCTTCTGTCTGGGGTCGAAGAGCTTTTCCATTCCCGATGTCCTTCGGGAGGGAAAAGGTGTACTGTTCCTGTAAGGAAAGATTCCCAGTAGCCCCCCCATAGAAAAAACTCTCTTCGGAGAGTTTTTTCATATTATGGACAACAAAAAAAGACTGTCATAAAGACAGTCTTAGCATTCTAGGCACGAGGGTTAATGTCCCCCCTTACTACCACTTTTCCTATTTCCAAAAAGCATCAATTTCAAGCCGTAAAAAACAATACCTAAAGCAAGTGCGTATTTTATCAACATAAATACACCATTCACAAAACCATTGACGGCATGATTGAATGAATCAGGATTGAAAAGATGCCAAAAGAAGCCAGAAAGGATTGCAAATACAATTAGAAATCCTATAAAGTAACTAGCACGGGTCGTAATACGTGTAAATAATTCTCTCATTTTGAAGGGGTTTTAGTTCAAAAAGAGTATAGCACGATAGTTTGACAAAGTCAAGTAAAAATAGTATATTTAAAGCAAGATATTCTTTAACATGCGTTTTACTTTGTGTTTGTTGGGTTTTCTTTGTTTCTTTAAGGAGATAGAGAAAACTCAATATAACAATTTAAAAAAATAAAATATGAACCCAGAAACTCCTTTAGACAATTTTCAAAAATTTGCACAACAAACACTTGAAGACACGAAACAATTACTACGCGAAATGTTTATCGCATTCAGAGACACCGCTTTCCCCGAAGCCAAACGAACTAATCTTGATTATGATACTGTATGTCTCATTGAAGAAGAGTTCCGTACACAAGAAGAAGTTTGTACCAACTTATTAACCACATCATTTAATCTATTTGATGAAAGTAACAAGAATTGGCTCACACGGTACGATTGGGCACTCAAAGCTTACACAAAAATGGCTGTGGTGACCATGGACGCATTTATGACTGAACGGCGTGGACATGACTTCACCTACTCTTGGGATAACACCTCAGCCTGTCTCTTTGAAAAAATGCTTCACGAGGCACACGTGCACCATGATGTGTATTTACAGAGACAAGAAGCACGCGTGCAGACATTGTTTGCTGTGTTTGATAAAACGATCACAAAGTTGTTACTTGATCGAACAGAGATAGAGGGTAATTTCCAAAAAGCGATTAACAAAGTAATAGATGTTGATATACCTGCTTCACACAAAAGAATTGAAGTAATTATTAATCAACACTATTTACAGCAAGTTGGCGCTATTCACAGGGTAAATTAAAAAGAGTTCCATACAAAACCAAACCTGCCATATTGGCAGGTTTTTTTATTTCCCTATTTCATCTATTTTACTTGCGACGATAAAATCGTTTTCGGTGAGTCCACCGAGTGCATGAGTTGAAAGCGTCAGTGTTACTTTTGTATATGTCAGAAATATATCTGGATGATGTCCATCTCCTTCTGCAATCTCACCAACCTTGTTTACAAACAGTAGACCAGTTTTAAAATCGTCAAAATGAAATACCCTTTCTATCGAGAGTGAATCAGCCGTCTGTTTCCAGAGAGGAATAGATTCCAAATACTCATCGATAAATTTTTGCTCGAGTGGTTTCCCAATACCTTCACAGGGTATACATTTTCTTTGTGTAAAATTATTTTGCATATATGTATGTTATTCGGAAACGACCTATCAGAAACTAGGTCCTTCCCGAATTCGCTTATTGATAATATTCTTCAACGTGTTTGCCATGTTCAGCAAGGAGAAAAGCATGGTCGATGTCTTCATCAACCCAACCACCTTTTTCTTTCAGCATACCCCGTATTTGTATACGAGGTGTTTTTGTATCAAAGTGATGTTTTATAAATTCAACCAATTCGAATGTGACCATTTGTATAGTTTAGCACAAAAAGAAAAAACTCTCCGAAGAGAGTTTTTTGTGTTGTGCCCGGGAGAGGAATCTTGATCCTTACAGGATCGGTACAGGTCTCTCGTCCTCTCTCACTTTGTTCAAGAAGACATGTTCGACCTTTTCAAGTCCTCTACGCAAAGCACGTAGGTGCTTTGCTCTCGCGCACAAATTAAAAAAGCCCTATTTAGGGCTTTTTTAATTTGTGCTCTAATCATACACTTTGCTCGAACTTTTTTCGAACGACTAACGGACTAATCGCGCATCCGTTGCGCTACGCGCCTCTGTGCGAAGCACAGAGCTTTTCCAAAAGGAAAAGGACGGAAGCGCGAATACAATGCGGACTCGGTTTTGCGGAAGCATTTTTCTGGGGATATGGTTTCCGCAAAACCTCGG
>CAZMGK010000008.1:0-36432 GCA_964565825.1 uncultured Candidatus Saccharibacteria bacterium
TTCCACAAGCTAAAGCTTGTTCTGTGCTTCGCACAGGAGCCGATGCGGAGAGATTACAAATTGTCGGTGTAATGCAAAACCTTTTATCAATTTAATTCCCAAAGCTCATGATCAAATATTTTATATATTGTAGAAAATCGAGTGAGGATGAAGAACGCCAAGTTTTGAGTATTGAGGCGCAACTTCATGAGCTTCGGGAATACGCCAAGCAAAATGGTTTGTTTGTTGTTCGTGAGTATTATGAAAGTAAAACTGCCAAAGAGCCTGGTCGTGAAGTATTTAACGAAATGCTTGGCGAAATTGAAAAAGGTTCTGCGTCGGGAATTTTAGCGTGGAATCCAGACCGTTTAGCGAGAAATAGTATTGATGGTGGCAAGGTCATCTATTTTGTGGACACGCTAAAAATTGTTGCGCTAAAATTCCCGACATTTTGGTTCGAAGCGACACCCCAAGGAAAATTTATGTTGAGTGTCGCTTTCGGACAAGCAAAATATTACACCGACAATTTAAGAGAAAACATTTTGCGTGGAATACGGCAAAAGATACGCCGTGGTGAATTATCGGCAAAAGCTCCAATTGGTTATTTTAACGAACCGAGGCTTCGCACGATTGAACCTGATAAAAAAACGTTTCGTAAAGTAAAGGAGTGTTTGGAGGCTTTTGCTACGGGACAATTTACGCTCACTGGTATTCAGCGCAAAATGTTTTCTGTCGGCTTGGTTGGCAAGACCGGCAAGCACCTCGCCCTTGCCTCGGTTGAACATATTTTGACTAATCCCTTTTACTACGGACATTTTCAATATCGTGGCGAAGTGCATGCCGGATCGCATAAGCCAATGATTTCAAAGAAACTTTTTGACCAAATTCAAGAGGCGCGCATTGCGAACGGCAAACCCCGCAAAAAGCGAGGACCAAAGAATTTTCAGTTTTTAGGTTTTGCTACTTGTGGGGTATGTGGCTACGCCATTACCGCCGAGCGACATATCAAGAAAAGTGGTTTAAAATTTATTTACTATCGTTGCACCCACAAGAGCAAAACTATTTCGTGCACTGAAAATCGCTTTTTGCGGGAAGAGGTTTTAACTGAACAAGTGAAAAATCTTTGTCAAAAAGTTTCTTTGCCCGATGAGTGGCGAGGAAAATATCTTGCTCGTCTTGAAAGCGAGCAAGTGGACTCCCGCCAATCATCAGACCTTTTCGCTCAAAATCTCCGCAATAGTATTTCCGCCCTTAAAACACGCACAGAGCGACTGACAGACGCATATCTTGGCGAGGCATTGGAACTTGGCGAATATCAAGAAAATAAAAATGTTTTAATGGCGGAAAAGAAAACATTGGAGGAGAAATTATCGGATTTTGAGCGAAAAGGCAATCATTGGCTCGAACTCATGCGAAACTGGATTATTGAGGCCAACCAAGCCGAAAATCTCTCTAAACAAGAAAATCTTTCGGGGATGAAAGATTTTCTTGTGGACATCGGCTCGAACCGCCGCCTTTCGGCGGGAATGCTTTTGGCGGAATTCAAAACCCCTTGGAATTTCTTGGCGGAAATGCCAGCCCAAGCCCGCGCCTTTGGCGCGGGCGCGGTCAATTCTGATGCAAATCAAATTTGGTGGACCGTACAGGACTCGAACCTGCCACCCCTGCTTTGCAAAAGCAGTGCTCTACCAGATGAGCTAACGGCCCGTATGTAACTCGACTGAGCAATACGATATTTACATATTAAACTATATTCATAGTTTTTGCAATATGTTTGATGTATACTTGTTACATATGGAAAAAAAGATCTATTTTGTGATTATCATTTGTTTAATTATTGGCTTTTTTCTGGGACTTGAAAATAGTCCGTATCGTCAAGTAGTGCAATTTCTATATATTCACTAAATTTCTTATGTGCACTTTTGATCTCCAGAAGAAGTAAATGATGATGGAGATAGTAGCGACAGGTGAGATCCATTCTGGGACATGGACACCAAATCCATGGAGAAGCATGACTCCACCAAGTACGAGAATAGAGTACATCGCGCCATTTTTCAGGAAAACATACTTTTTAATACGCTCAATGTTGCCGATGGTGAGCTGTCGGACCACAATCGCACCGATACCGTTTCCGATAAGAATGAGGGGGACTGAGAAGGTGAAAGCAAAAGCACCGAGCACCCCATCGATTGAGAATGTCGTATCAATGATTTCTAAATACAGAATCTTGCTGATATCGGACATTGAATTTGGATTATTGAGGAGTGCTTTTTCTGCGCGTTCAGCATTTTGCTTGAAACCGTGAGTGATAAAAAATGCAGTTGAGCCGACAACTGCGGCAAATGCAATAGCGCTGTCGAGCTTGAGTGCTTTCCAGACGATGTATGAGAGAAGAATAGATACTGATGCATAGAACCAGACACCGTTTTTGAGAAAGAATTTTTCAGTACGAGGAAGTCCAAAGTGTTTTTCTTCTAAGAATATCCAATGGAGAAAGAGGAATACTAAGAAAATTCCACCTCCAGTCATGAGAATCGGCGCTGAACGTTCGATTGATTCTTTTACGCTTGGGTCGTTGGAGAACGTTGCAGTAAATGAACCAATGAGTCCAAGGTCCATATTCATAAAGTACACGATCATCCATGGAAGGAATCCTCGGACGACAAAAACTGCAAAGATGATACCCCAGGTCAAAAACCATCGGCGCGCTTTTGGCTTCATGGTGCCGACAACTTCGGCGTTGATAATTGCATTGTCGATAGAAGAGATGGTTTCAAAAATCACCAATCCAACAACAACCATAATAATTGTGGTCCATTCCATATGTAGTTAGTTTAACAGATTTTAGGCAAAATGGTATTATGTTGAGATGAAATTGAAAAATAAGAAGAGTATATCAGCGAGACAGGTTTTCGTGCACTATTTCGATGCTTTCACTCAAAAAGATAAAAAATTATACCTGATAGGATCAATCCTTCAGGTTTTTAGACAAAGTGCATTTGTGATTTCACCGTATATTTATAAAAAAATATTTGACTATCTTTCTACCACAGAACTTCGTGGTGAACTTGCGTTCAAGCACATATTGAGTATTCTTTTTATTCTTCTCATTGTACGTGTATTTGCGTTTGTCAGTGCTCGACTCAACTCTTTTATATTTGCAAAATTACACCCTCGTATCTATGCTCGTGCACGAACTAACGCGTATACGCATCTTATTGGTCACTCTCATGCATTTTTTGCAAATAATTTCGTTGGTGGTTTGACACAAAAAGTAAATAAATATGCTGATTCTTTGTGGAATTTGAGTGATCGAATAACACTAGATTTCTTGCCTTTGTTTGTGAAGATTTTTGGTATGCTCATAGTGCTTGCTTTTATTGATAAACGATTGGTTGTTGGAATGGGTACGTGGATTTTTGTTTTTCTACTGATTTCTTTTTTGATTTCTCGAAGACGTAAACCAATATCAATTGCTCAATCTATTGCAAAGACAGAAACAAACGCTCATTTATCAGACACCTTATCAAATCAAAATTCCGTAACACTATTTGGAGCATTCACATTTGAAGTTTTTTCTTTTACTACTGTTGTTAATAATTTAAGAAATATTTACATAAAAAGAAATATTTTTGATGCAAAAGTAAGTGCTTTTTATGCTGGGTTTATTACTATTATTGAATTTTTAGTCATCGGAGGTAGCTTGTATCTATGGTCTATTGGGCAAATGACACTAGGTACCATTGTACTCATACAATCATACATAATAAGTCTAATCGATGATATTTGGGGCTTTTCCCGTATTATACAAGCTGTTGAGGAAACATATTCTGATGCACAAGAAATGGTAGAAATTCTTGAAACACCACACGAAGTGCAAGATATAAAAAATGCAAAAGAGTTGGTTGTTCGAGATGGGAAAATTGTATTTGATAAAGTCACGTTTTCATACAATGAAAATAACGAAGCCCTCTCGAACTTAAACGTCGAAATTGTCCCAGGGCAAAAAGTCGGACTTATTGGTCCGTCTGGTGCTGGTAAGAGTACATTTGTTAAACTTCTCTTGAGGTTCTTTGATGTGACGACAGGTGCGATACACATCGATGGTCAAAATATCAAAGAGGTAACACAAGACTCGCTCCATAATGCAATCGGTTTTGTTCCTCAGGATCCAGCGCTCTTTCATCGGTCACTCATGGATAATATCCGCTATGGACGACGTGATGCCACAGACGAAGAGGTGATAGAAGCTTCTAAGAAAGCTCACGCACATGAGTTTATCTCCAAACTACCAGAAGGATACAATACACTCGTTGGGGAACGTGGTATTAAGCTCTCTGGTGGTGAACGTCAACGTGTTGCTATCGCTCGAGCAATCCTCAAAAACGCACCGATACTCGTCCTTGATGAAGCAACATCCGCGCTCGATAGTGAAAGTGAACGACTTATTCAAGATGCGCTCAATGTACTGATGGAAGGGAAAACCGTTATGGTGATTGCGCACAGGCTTTCTACCATTCAGCACATGGATCGAATACTCGTCATTGACCAAGGAAGAATTATTGAAGATGGAGATCACAAAGAATTGTTGAAAGATAAAAATAGTCTCTACAAAAAACTCTGGGATTTGCAAGCTGGTGGGTTTATAGAATAGGGTACAGGTGTTAGGTTGTAGGTTATAGAAAAATACACTATACAAAATGGGGCGGACCGAAGGTCCGCCCCATTTTGTATAGCTAGATAAGAATTCAAAAATAAAAAAAACGCTTGTTATGGCGGGCAAGCGTTTTTGTGGTGGAAGTTGAGAATCAATTTGTATAAATAATAAAATATAAAGAACTAGAATCCTCCACCAGTATCGTGAGGAGTAATAAAGGTCATGAATACTCCTGAAAACAAAAAAGTAATAAATAGCAAAGAAATAATTATTTCTGTAACCATTTGGAATGCATATGGCATAATGTGTTTTTTTAAAATTATTTAACGAAATCAAAAATGTGTTTCCAGTCGGAAAAAATAGCAGGAAGGAGTTTATCTAGTGAATTCGTAAATAATAATCCACCAGAAAACAATGGAAAAAATAAACTTCCTAAAATTAAAAGTAGTATCATAATCTGTTGTTTTAATGGTGAAAAAATAAATTATCTCCGTGCAGTGCTTCTTGTTGTGATGCCACCAAAGTAGCGTTCAGTGTTACCTTTTTTGAGAGGGTCATGAAGAATAGCATTGATTATTTGGTTGTGAGTATTTTGCCGCGTGAGTTCTTTTTTTTTATTTTCTTCTAAAATAGATGTCGCTTTTTTAGCGAGAAATCTTGTTAGTAAAATCATGCCAAAAAAAGTCATAGCGATGATACCTAATAAACCTAAAATCTTGAGTCCTTGTGGTCCATCGTTCATTTGAGTGAGTAATTCTAATTTCATATTATCTGGGTTTAATTGTGAAAAAATATTTAATTTAACTGTACTCCTCTGTTTCTTTTGAGTCAAGAGTACTTATGCACTGTTGTTTTGTGTCTGTTTTAATGAAGAGTATGCTCTGGTACTAATACTCCCCCACACCTATTTTTAAAAAATAGTGTATGTACTATGAGCGATCCTTGTTTCTCTATCATCGATACGTAAAAGTTTGTGTTGCGATGAAATTAGTGTCGGGGTATACCCCCACACCAATGTTCTTACTAATACTTTATTTTTTTTTGAATAAAAAAGAGTAACATTTGATATGTCTTTACATGATTACTCTCATTTGTAAAAACATTGGTGTGGGGGTATACTTTGAATACTTATTAAGTAAAAAATAATTTATGCAAAATCCATTTCAAAATGCCCTCATGCAATTGAGTCGAGCAAATAGTGTTAAACAATTTCCAAAAGATTTTCTCGAAAGAATTTCTCATCCGGAGCGCGAGGTGCGAATTTCTATTCCAATAAAGATGGACAATGGTGACCTACAGGTTTTTGAAGGCTATCGTGTCGAACACAACAATGCACGCGGTCCGTATAAAGGAGGTATTCGTTTCCACCAAGATACCGATATAAATGAAGTAAAAGCGCTCGCATTTTGGATGTCTCTCAAGTGTGCGGTTGCGAATATTCCGATGGGTGGAGGAAAAGGTGGTGTTACGGTGAATCCAAAAGAACTTTCAAAGACAGAACTCGAAGCGCTCTCTCGTGGGTGGGTTCGTGGTATGGCACCGATTCTCGGTCCAGAAAAAGACGTTCCAGCACCTGATGTAAATACGACGGGTGAGATCATGGGCTGGATGACTGATGAATATGAAAAGATCACCGGTGATATGAGAAAGGCAACATTTACTGGAAAGCCACTAGGACTTGGTGGCTCAGAAGGACGAAGTGCTGCTACTGGTATGGGGGGATTTTATGTGTTTGACGTCCTTCGTTCAAAATTCAATCTACCAGAGAGTTGTACTGTTGTGGTGCAAGGGTTTGGAAATGTTGGAGGAAATGCAGCAGAAATTTTTGAAAATCATGGACACAAGATTGTCGCTGTGTCTGATTCAAAGGGTGCTATTTATAATCCCGACGGTTTCTCTATCAGTGCGCTCAATGAATTTAAAAATACCAACGGGACCGTGATGAATTTCCCTGGATCTCAAGCAATTACCAATGAAGCGCTCTTGTTGTTACCGTGTGATGTGCTTATTCCGGCTGCGCTTGAGAATCAGATCACTGATGTAAATGCGAGTGCCATACAAGCTAAATTCATCCTCGAACTCGCCAACGGTCCCATCACTCCTGAAGCAGATGAAATACTCTATACGAGAGGGATTCCCGTTGTGCCAGATATTTTGGCAAACTCAGGAGGTGTAACCGTATCTACATTTGAATGGGAGCAAAATCTCAAAAATGAAAAGTGGTCTGAAGTGGAAGTAAATACAAAGATGAAAAATATTCTGGATACTGAAACAGAGACTATCTACAATAAATCCATCGAATTGAAAACCGATATGCGCCGATCTGCATTTATCGTAGCACTCGAACGAATTGCGACAAAGATGGGGTACGAAGTCTAGAGAATATAACGGAAAGATAACACAATGAGGGGGTGCGCTTTGCGCACCCCCTCATTGTTGGATAAGAGAAGAAATTTAAAAAGGGTTGCGACGTAGTCGCAACCCTTTTAGCTTAGTTGAGTATTTTATTCTTCACAAAGAGCTGGAATACATCTTGGTGTACCCATTTATGGTGTTGTTCAGGTTCATCCCAAAATGATTTACTTGAAATCTCTTTATGCTCTTCGGCGATCTCTATCCAGCTTATTTTATGGATAAATGATTCAAATAACTGATGTTTTTTTTCATCATGAAGGATAAGCTCTCCTTTTTCTCGATAAAAATCACAGAAGATTTTTTCTGCATGGTTTAAATAAGATATGAATTGCTCATCTGTGTTGTGTCTGGGAATTACGTGAATCCTTTCATCTGGTATTTGGTATATACGCAACATGTTCAATGTGTCATCAGCATCTAAGTGAGTTCCTGGATGTGCAATGATTGATAAATCAGGATAGATGTTTGCAAGATCATAAAAAAGTGTGCGGTGTATTCGAAGCATTGGATCAAATATTCCAATGTAAATGTGTGGAGGATATTTTGTCATGGTACATTTTTTTTGTTTCGTCTATTAAAGCAAAAAATTCCTAAAGAGTCAAAACATAGCGTAGAAGGCGAAGCCTCCTACGCTATGTTTATGATGAGACATCAAGCCACATTTTTTGGTTTTGTTTATCATAAAGTGTTCTCTTATCTGTCATTCCGGACTTGATCCGGAATCTAGGTTTCTGTGTGTATTTCTGGATTCCGGATCCCCAGTAGTAAAGCGAAACATACTACGGGGCACGGCGAGTACCCCAGGGCATACTCTCTTGCTTCGCAATTCACCTTATCCGGAATGACAACTTGACGTTTAGTCTCTCAGCTCGAAAGATTCTTGTTAGAATAGTTTATTTGTCAAAAGAGTTTGGATGAGGTTGTAAAAATGCTAGAATAAGAGCATGGCAAAAGCAGGAAAAATTCAACTCATTAAATACGCTCCACCTCCACCAGAACTTCCTGAGTACGGGAAAACTCCCAACGAAGAAGTATCTTTTATTGGACGTACGAACTATGTTGCATCGCTTGAAGAAAAGCGCTATATCTTTGGTATCAAACGCATCGACCGCAGGCGTCATCTCTATATTATTGGCAAATCAGGAGTAGGGAAGTCAAAACTACAAGAACTCATGGTCAGACAAGATATTGCTTATGGATATGGCGTCTGCATCATTGATCCTCACGGAGAATTCATCGACGACATTTTGGAATTTATTCCGGAAAATCGAATAGGAGATGTCTGCATCATCGACCCAGGTGATGTTGATTTTCCTGTAGCATTCAATCCGCTGACGAATGTCGATCCGACTTTCAAACATCAGCTCACCCAAGGTTTGATCGAAGTCTTACAAAAACAATTCGGCTCCAACTGGACACCACGTCTCGAACATGTCTTTCGTTTTACCACTCTTGCGCTTCTCGACTATCCTCATGCAACTATGCGCGGAATGATTTCCATGCTCACAGATCGAAACTATCGACAGAAAGTCGTCGAGTATATTACCGATGATATGGTCAAGCGCTTCTGGGCAATCGAATTTGCCGACTGGTCTGAGAAATTCGATACCGATGCGATTATCCCGCTCGTCAACAAGCTCGGCCAATTTCTGTCGGATCCAATGCTCCGCTATATCTTTGGTCAAAAAGAAAATAAAGTGGATCTGGAACAGCTCATGAACGAACAGAAGATAATTCTTATCAACCTCTCAAAAGGAAAAATCGGTGAAGAAAACGCATCCTTTTTTGGTGCGATGTTTATTACCAAAATCAAACAGGCCGGTATGGCTCGGGCAAAACTCGACAAAGAAGACCGCCACGATTTTTATCTCTATGTTGATGAGTTCCAAAACGTCGTGACCGATACATTTGAAAATATTCTGTCTGAGGCCCGCAAGTATGGTCTCAACCTTACTGTCGCGCACCAATACGTCGGACAGCTTTTGCCAAAAGTCCAACAGGCCGTCTTGGGTAACGTCGGATCAATTATTTCGTTTCGTCTTGGTGGTGATGACGCGCTCAAATTAAAACCAGAATTTGCACCAATTTTTGATACCAAAGATTTAATTAACTTGGGTGTTGGAGAATTTTATATCAAGATGACAATCGACGGAGAATCATACGACCCATTTTCTGCCGAGACCTTGCAAGTACTCAAACCAACCCATCCTTCTTATCGAAAAGAGATTATTGATGCATCACGACATAAATATGCTGGAAAAGTAGAAGAAGTTAAACAAGCTATTCTTGATGAAGAGTCCTCTATTGTTCGTAGCGCACAAGAAAAAGCCGCAATTTCAAATGTTGCAAAGAATAATGATACTAGTGATGATTCGACTACTATTCCAGCGGTAGAAGAAAAAAAGGAAGGATCGCCACTGATATAGTAAGTAGAAAAAATAATGAGTAGTAAAGAATTATGGAAAAAGATTTTGACACTTGGAATAATCTAAAAAAGATTTAGAAAAAGATTCAGTAAAAATCTTTGCGAACAAAAGAGATATTTGGTGGTATTCACTTGGACTTAATGTAGGCACTGAATTATGTGGTAAAAATGAGTTTTTTGAAAGACCCGTTCTTGTTATTAAAGTTTTTAACAAAGATACACTGAAAGTTGTTCCACTTACTTCGAAGCTTAAAGAAGGTAAATATTATTTTGAACTTGATTTCAATGGTATAAAATCTTACGCAAGTTTTTCACAAGTAAAGACAATAAGCACAAAAAGACTTTCAAGAAAAATAAGTCGTTTAGATAATGAACAATTCGAGAGACTTTTATTAGCGTACAAAGACAGCCTATAAAAAAATCGAAAACCCCTTGCGGGGTTTTCTCGGAGCCCGAAGGCCTTATAAGTACATATTATCATATCAATATTATTATGCAAGCAAAAATATATGAATAATCCACAAATAAAAAATTGCCAAAATTGTAAACAAGAATTTAAAATTACTGAAAAGGAATTATCTATGTATCAAAAAGTAGATGTTGTGATTCCTGATATTTGTTTTAGGTGTCGAGTTGCTCAACATTTTGCGTTTTGGCAATTTGGAAAATTTAGGATTGGAAAGTCTGATCTATCTGGTGAACAAATAATAACAGTGTATCCTGATGATGTACGATTTCCAATTTATACGAGTAAAGAATGGCATAGTGATGCATGGGACGGTCTTGACTCTGGACAAGTATATGACGAAAATCGATCTTTTTTTGAACAGATGAAAGAATTGCAAGAAAAAATTCCAAGACCACATCAAGAGGGAACAAATAATAGTAATTCTGATTGGGCTGATGATGTTTGGGATTCCAAGAATTGTTATTTGTCTCGTTCCTTAAAAGATTGCGAAGATGTATTTTATACATATCGAACTCTCAATTGTAAGAAATCAATAGATCTGACTTTTTGTTTTGATCTAGAAAATTCTTATGATTGTACGTATTGTTTTAAATCGTACAATATAAAATACTCTATACAGAGTCGAGATTGTTTCGACTCTACTTTTTTGTATGATTGTCGTAACTGTTCAAATTGTTTTATGTGTTGGAATTTACGAGGTAAAAGTTACTGCATTGAAAATGTGCAATATTCTAAAGAGGAATATTTTGAAAAATTAAAAAACTACGATACTACGTCTAGAAAATCGATATTTTTATTGAAAGGCAGGTTCTGGGAATACGTACAAACTGATGTCATTCATAGGGAAAATTTTAATGTAAGGACAAATGAATCAACTGGAGATTTTCTGGAGGAGGCTAATAATTGTAAGAACTGTTTTAGCTATTCAGAGAGTGAAGGTATGTATAATTCTGTTCGTGGTTTAAGAGCAAAAAATACTATTGATACTAATGGGTGTTGGTATATAGAAAACTCAGGAAATTGTTTTGGGTGTGTTTCTTCATATGATTTAAAATACAGTAATTGGTCTGCAGCTCGATACAGTGAGTATTTAGATATTTGTAAAGATTGTGAGTATTGTTTCGGTTGCATTGGGTTAAAGAAGAAAAAATATTGTATTTTAAATAAACAGTATACAAAAGAAGCATATGAAATCCTTAAGACAAGAATTATTGATGATATGAAAAAACGTGGTGAATACGGACATTTTTTTCCTTACAGTATGAGTACAATTCCATACAATCTATCAACGAGTTCTTTGTATGTACCAGAAAAAAACAAGGAAGATATTTTGGGACTTGGTGGTTACTGGTTTGATGGAGAATTAAGCCAAATTAATGGCTCACCAAGTAGTGAGATACCAGACACATTAGAAAACGTCGATGAAAGTATTTGTTTGAAGCCTTTTATTTGTGAAAAAACAGGATATAGATTTAATATTGCTCAAAATGAGCTAGCTTTTTATAAACAATACAATATTCCATTACCAGATACTCATTTTGATGCACGGACAAGAGACAGATTGGAGTTACTCATCTCCATAGAACTCTCCAGAGTAAAGTGTTTTTTTTGCGAAAAAGATATTCTTGTTTCTTATAAACCAGAATGGAACTATAAAAAAATTGCTTGTGAAGATTGCTACAAAAGAGAAGTGTTGTAATGAACTAGTATCTACGAGCTCTGTATCATTTTTTGACAAAAAGATAAAATAGGTGTATAGTAAATTTGATTTAACAAATTAATAAAATTTTTCACTAAAAACAGAAAAAATGGAATGGATAAATATGACGATGGTTGTCGTCGGACTGGTTGTTTTTGAAACAATCTCGTCGATAGACAATGCCATCATTAATGCCGAAGTAGTCGGCACTATGAAGCCTAAAGCAAAACGGTGGTTCCTCACCTGGGGAATACTCTTCGCAGTCTTTATCGTGCGTGGATTCCTCCCGTGGATGATCGTGTATTTTATGAATATGGACCTTGGACTTATTGGCTCATTTACTGCAACGTTTTCAAACGACCCAAGTGTAAAGGAATCTATCGAACGTTCTGCCCCGATACTCATGACTGGTGGTGGAATATTCTTGGTATTCCTCTTTCTCCATTGGATATTTTTGGAAGAAAAACATTTTGGATTACCAAGGACAGAGAAGTTTTTCTTGAAAAACGGAGTCTGGTTTTATGCATCAGTATCAATTCTCCTCTCATTTGTTGTCTGGAAGGCTCTCAAAATTGACAACGCAATTGCATTTGCTGCAGTGGTCGGATCCACCGCATTTTTCATCACTAACGGATTTAAACAAAATGCTGAGCGCGCAGAAAAAGCATTGCTCAGTAATTCAAGTAATATGTCAGATATATCAAAAATACTCTACCTCGAAGTTATCGATACGACATTCTCGATCGACGGAGTACTCGGTGCATTTGCGTTTACTTTCTCCGTCCCTTTGATTTTGATCGGAAATGGAATCGGTGCAATAGTTGTTCGTCAGCTGACCGTCGGCAACATAGACAGGATTAAAAAATATGTTTTCCTCAAAAACGGAGCAATGTATTCTATCCTTATTCTTGGTACAGTCATGCTCCTCCATGGATTTGGATTCCATATTCCAGAATGGGTGTCGCCAGTTGCTACAGTTTCTATTATTCTTTATTTCTTTTTTATATCAAGAAAAAGTTTAAAAGGATATTAGTAATAATAATATCTCAAGAACTCTACGGAGTTCTTTTTTTATTGTGTTGATTACTAAAAGATAGACACTATATTTCTTTTTGTTTTTTACTTTCTCATTTTTAATCTCAGAGAGGAGTAGTTCAAGCATCTCTTCTATGCGATTGAGGCGAGCAAGGTCTGCTTTGCGTTCTTTAGCTTCTTTTTTTCATCTTGTTCATCTTCTTCAGACCATTCTTCGACTTCCTCACCAATTTCACCAACTTCTTTTTGAATTTCTTCCACATCAGTGTTACCAGTGTCGACACAAAGCACGATTCTCAAAACGTAATCCACTTCGTCTATGGACTCGAACCTGTATGATCCAACATTCACCGGTATTTAACGGTCCACATTCGACAGGCTCAGTATCTACGAGATGTCAAAACACTTTTGAAACAAGCTATGCACCAGGAAGACTAGAAAAAATCTACTGTGAGGATTGCTACAAAAGGGAAGTGTTGTAGGAAATCCCAAGCTTAGAGGATGCGAGGCTTTGACAATATAGTATTTTTTACATATAGTTATAAAAACTACTTTTTATGAGCAAGAATAACAAAAAAATATTTATTATTGGCTTTTGTAGATCACTCACTGATTCTCAGATTAGAAATATATTTCGTTCTCAAGGCATCAATAACGAAATAGAGTGTATTACTGACGAGAAGCTAAAAAAAACAGCAACAGACAAATACTGTACCAAAGACTACGCCGAAGCAATTTTTGTTGGACCAATGCCTCACAAGGTTAAGAAATCTGGTGATGCAAAATCATTTTGGGATTTTCTTTTTTTGAATCAGGAATCATATCCTCCTCTTATTAAATTAGAGGAAATGTCACATAGTTTCAAAATAACAAAAAGTTCATTACTACGAGCTATCTCAAAATTTATGATTATGAAAAAAGCTAGCTAACCTAGCTTTTTTTCTTATTTTTTACTTTCTCATTTTTAATCTCAGAGAGGAGTAGTTCGAGCGTCTCTTCTATGCGATTGAGGCGAGCAAGGTCTGCTTTACGTTCTTTAGCTTCTTTTTTTTCATCTTGTTCATCTTCTTCGGACCATTCTTCGACTGCCTCACCAATTTCACCAACTTCTTTTTGAATTTCTTCCACATCATCTCCGATTTCTTCCACATCTTTTTGGAGTTCATCCACATCTTTTTCGATACCCTCGACGTCTTCAGAGATCTCCTCGACATCTTTTTGAATCTCCTCGACATCCTCCCCAATTTCCTCAACGTCTTCTTGAATTTCCTCCACATCTTTTTGAATCTCTCCCACATCTTCAGAAATTTCTTCAACGTCTGCTTGGATTTCCTCAATATCTTTCGAAACAGCATGGAGTCTCCTGGTTGTGCGGTTTACTGACATTTGAATAAAAATAGAAAGGTAGATTGCTTCGAGAGACACGATTGTAGTGAGAACCAGAAGCACTTTGTCAAACGGAACTCCAAAGAGAACAAGAATAAAAGCGAGCATGAACAGTACTGTATGAACGGACAGTGATTCCGTTGAACCAACCCAGCGAGTTGCTTTGATAGAAAATTGTTCTAGGTCTGTAAGTTTTCTTTTATTGACCGTTTCGATTTTTGAGGAACTAGGTTTAATTTGTTTTAACATATTAGGAAAATGTAAGTTACCTTGTATACTATATATAGTATCATTAATTAAAATATATTTCTATGAATACAGAAAAAACGACGATCACATCACACGCAGGAGACGCACGTCATGAGACTTGGATGACACCACAATATTTTTTTCTTACACTCGGTACACTCATTGCGCTTGTGACTGTCTCAGTTTCATTTATCAATCTCATTTTTGAGACACTCAATCAAGCATATCCTGATGTATTGAATGCGACCTACCAATATGGATACAGTAGTTACAATTTTGAAGGTATTAGGACAACACTCGCAACTGTTATTATTTTTTTTCCAGTCTATCTTACGCTCTCTCACTTTTGGGCAAAAGATTCTCGTCAAAATCTAAGTACTCACAATAATACGTTGCGTAAATGGGCATTGTACATAATCCTTTTTTTGATCATTCTTACTGTTGCTGTGGATTTAGTGACACTCGTTAGGTACTTCATATCAGGAGAATTGACCACTCGTTTCTTGCTGAAGGTTGGAAGTGTTTTCCTAATCACAGGAACACTCTTCGGTTACTATTTTAAAGAATTAAAAAGAGATGCGTTAATGTTTTTACGAAGCCGTTTCTTTTTTGCCATCGTTGCTGTTATTTTTGTTCTTGGAGGCGTTGTGTATAGTTTTTCTGTCATCGGTACACCAAACAATCAGCGCGCACTTCGTCTTGATCAAAAACGTATTGAAGACTTGCAGAATATTCAAAGCCAAGTAATTACGTATTGGCAACAGAGGGAAAAACTCCCAGCGCAACTTATTGATTTGATTGATCCACTCAACAGCTGGCAAGTGATTCCGAAAGATCCAGAATTTCAAAAAGGAGTAAACTATGAATATACAAAAATAAACGATTTGGAATTTCAACTGTGTGCAACATTTAGCAAACCAATTCCACAAGGTTGGCAAGAGAACAGCGGAGCACGTCCGTATTCTGGTATTGTGTCTGATGCAGATATCAGTATGGGTTTTATTGGGAACATATCAGGCTATGCAGGAACACAGAATGAAAACTGGGGTCACAATGCGGGGAGAACTTGTTTTTCTCGAAAAATAGATAAAGAAATCTATCCACCACTCAAAGAGAATCAGCAGGTAAAAAGCGTGTAATATAAAATCCCGTTATTGACGGGATTTTAGTTTATTATTGAGATCTTTTTTTAAGGTCTTGAATTCAGGTGAGTCTTTCAGGTGGAACGTAGTCTGTTGTTTTGGCGGATGGATAAAACGATCAAGTTTGAGATAGCCATTTCTGTTTTGAAAGGCATTCCGTATTTTTGCTACTTGGTCTCCGGTTGGTTTGATGCTCACTAGCTTCATTCGAGCAACAGCATAATCCCAGTCAACGAGAGACATTTTTTGTGAGCTAGTTTTTTCTTGCGTTGTGGGTAGGTACACCCCATCTTTGGTCATGTAAAATACGTCGTCATTTTCAAGTTTGATCAGCCAGTTTCGATACTTGTTTTCAAGGATTGTGGTATTAAAAAAATTTATTGTATGCATAGTAAAGATTTTTTTTAATTATAGATACATAAAATATTCCTGTCAACATATTGTAAATATGCTTTATTTTGTATACTATTTGTATCTATGGCTAAAAAAAATGAGTACAATCATCTCCTTCTAGAAAAAAAGATACAAAAAGAGTGGGATACTAAAAAGATCTATAAAACAGAGACTCAGTCGAAAAAACCTCCATACTATGTGCTTGATATGTTCCCGTATCCATCTGGTCAGGGACTCCATGTTGGGCACCCTCGTGGATATATTGGTTCTGATGTGTTTGCTCGTTTTAAACGAATGCAAGGTTTTAATGTGCTTCACCCGATGGGATTCGATTCCTTCGGACTCCCGGCAGAGCAGTATGCGATCCAAACCGGCAAACATCCGAGTATCATTACGAACCAATCGATCAAGGTGTTCAAGAAACAGCTCGAGGGTATTGGCTTTTCATATGATTGGACACGAGAAGTGCAAACATCTGATCCAGAGTACTACAAATGGACGCAAGTTATTTTCTTAAAAATTTATAATTCATTTTATGATACAAAAAAAGCAAAAGCTCGCCCGATTGATGAGCTCGTAAAAATTTTTGAAAAAGAAGGAAATGGTAAAGTAAATGACTACACGACACACGATGATGTTGCTGTATTTTCAAAAACTGATTGGAAAAACTTTTCTCCAAAAGAAAAACAAGATGTCTTGATGAAATACCGTCTTGCGTATGAAGGCTATGCTGAGGTGAACTGGTGTAAAGAGCTCGGCACTGTTTTGGCGAATGATGAAGTTCTCGAGAAAGATGGCAAGCTCGTATCAGAGCGTGGAGATTTTCCTGTAGAGAAAAAAAGTATGCGTCAGTGGTTTATGCGTATTTCTGCGTATGGGGACCGACTTCTCTCTGGACTTCTGAAAATAGATTTTCCTGAGTCTACAAAAGAAATTCAAAAAAATTGGATTGGAAAAAGTGAAGGAAGTGAAATAGATTTCCAAGTAAAGACACAAGAAGGGAATTCTGAACATAAAATCACGGTATTCACGACTCGCGCAGATACGCTTTTTGGTGCTACGTATGTTGTGCTTGCGCCAGAACATCCGCTCGTTGTTGCGCTTATGCCTCACATGGAAAATCGAGAAAAAGTGGAGCAGTTTATTGAAGCACAACAAAAGAAGACCACAGAAGAGAGACAAGACACTAAAGAAAAAATAGGAATACAATTGCATGGTGTATCTGCGATAAATCCCGCAAACAAAGAAGTGCTTCCTGTGTGGATTGCAAACTATGTTTTGATGAATTATGGTACCGGTGCTGTGATGGCTGTTCCTCTGCATGATGATCGAGATAGGGAATTTGCCGAGAAATATCATCTAGAGATTCTTGATAGACCGCTTGTTGATAGAATTGAAATCACAAAAAAAGTTGGTGGAAAATTGGTGACTAAGTACAAAATGCGCGATGCTATCTTTGCACGTCAGCGCTATTGGGGTGAACCAATTCCACTGATACACGATAAAAAAACTGGACTTATCAAAGAAGTGCCACTTTCAAAACTCCCACTCAAATTGCCAAATGTAAAATCATACAAGCCGTCTGGTACTGGTGAGAGTCCACTCGCATCTTTAAAAGCTTGGACTGATGCTGGGTACGAAACAAACACCATGCCGGGTTGGGCTGGGTCATCTTGGTATTTTTTGCGCTATCTCGATCCAAAAAACAAAAAAGCATTTGCCGGAGATAAAACACTTGAATACTGGTCAAAAAATAAAAAACAAAAAACTGGACTTGTTGATATGTACGTCGGTGGATCTGAACACGCAACAGGGCATTTACTCTACGCTCGTTTTTGGAATAAAGTACTCTTTGATCTAGGATTCGTCAAAACAGATGAACCGTTTCAAGCACTTCGCCATCAGGGGATGATCGGGGGTGCTGATGGGCGCAAAATGAGCAAACGCTGGGGAAATGTCATCAATCCTGACGATGTGGTCAAAACATACGGAGCAGATACATTACGTGTATTTGAGATGTTTTTAGGCCCATTTGGGGCACATTTACCGTGGTCCGAAGATGGTATTACCGGTTCTCGTCGGTTTGTTGAACGTGCATGGAGACTGGGGCAAAAGGTGCTCAATGGGTCTATTCCTTCTCCTAGCCAGGAGAAGGTTAGGATGAGGTTGTCTGAACAAGATCTCAATTCTACTACCTCACCCCAGCCCACACCTCGGCAGGAGAGGGGGTACGAACCAGTTCTCCACAAGACAATCAAAAAAGTAACTGAAGATATCGAGTCATTTAATTTCAATACTGCTGTGTCTGCCATGATGATTTGTCTTAATGAAATGGAAAAGCAAGATAGCATTGATGTGAAAGATTTCAAACTCTTCTTACAAATTCTTGCACCATTCGCGTCTTATATGACCGAAGCTCTTTGGCAATCATATGGTGAGAAACATTCTATTCATCTTTCGGCTTGGCCAAAGTATAATCCAAAGCTTATTGTCGATACAGAAATTACGCTCGGTGTTCAGGTGAATGGAAAAGTCCGTGGGGAAGTAACACTCACAGTAGACGCAGACCAAAAGACAGTTGAAGCACTCGTTTCTCAAAACGAAAATGTACAAAAATACATTACTGGTCCGATCATGAAATTTATTTATATTCCAGGAAAGATTATTAGTATCGTTGTATAGTCCCGAAGCATTGTTCGGGATTCCGAACGATGCTTCGGAATTTGTAGTTTAGAGTTTATAGATAAAAATAAAGACAAAAGTGACACACTTTTTAGTGAAAAAAGTTTTTTTGAAAAGCTTTAAAACATCCAACTAAATTTGAAAAAATACTTGTGACAAACTCTGCCATGGCAGAGTTTGTCACAAGTGCAGAATCTATGTCGAATATGTTTTTTCAAAAGTGACACACTTTCTGCGATAGCAGAAAGTGTGTCACTTTAATTTGTGAAGTTACATTGCCGTAGTTGTATTTTCTAAAAACTTACAATTGTAAATCCAGAAGCGTCGTTCGAGATCCCGACTTTACGGCGGGGCTTAAAACTGACTTTATAAAACACAGTGCGGGGCGACTACGTCGCCCCGCACTGTGTTTTATAAACTCTCAAAATATGCTACTATCAAAGGATAATGGTATCCAAAATAGTCGGCGTTATCCAGAAAAAGTACACCTCAGTTACTGAGGCGGCTTTTATTATCTCTCTCTTTACGTTTCTCTCGCAAATTCTTGGCGTGGTGCGCGACCACTTATTTGCTCGATATATTGGACCTGGCCCAACCCTCGATGTATATCTTGCAGCGTTTCGTATCCCGGATTTTTTGTACGTGGTACTTTCCACACTTGTCTCGGCGACAGTCCTGATTCCACTCCTTTCAAAAAACAAAGAGGGCAGTATTACAACTGATAGAGTAAATATTCTGTTCTCATTTTTTATCACCTGTGTGTTTGTATTATGTATTCTCATTTTTATACTCATGCCATTTATCTCGCATCTCATCGCACCTGGATTTACAATCGAACAAAATCATGAACTGATACTCTTATCTCGAATAATGCTCATTTCTCCAATCATGTTAGGTATTTCCAATTTTATTGGAAGTATCAACCAGTACTACAAAAAATTCTTTGCATTTGCGTCAGCCCCTGTTTTGTATAATTTCGGTCTTATTATTGGCATTGTTTTCTTCTATAACTATTTTGGAATATTCGGCCTCGGACTTGGAGTTATTTTAGGTGGGATATTCCATCTCTGTACACAACTTGTGGCATATTTTTCTTCTGATTACACACTGTCTTTTGTTAAGGTTCGTGATTTTAAAGTAGTAAAAGATATTTTGAAAATTTCTATTCCTCGAACGCTGACATTATCTTTCTCAAGTTTGCTGATGATCATCATTACCTCAATTGCTTCACGATACAGCACAGGAAGTATTTCCCTCATGACGTTTGCCTTTAATATTGCAATGGTACCACTTGGTTTGATAGGTATTCCATTTGCGACGGCAGTTTTTCCCTATCTTGTCACACTCTATGCAGAAAAAAAAGAATCAGCATTTCCTGTTATTGAGAGTACTATGGAGCGAATCATATTTTGGTCGAGTTCTTTGATTGTGCTGTTTATTGTCTTTAGAGCTCATATTGTACGTGTGATTTTAGGGACCAGTAGATTTTCTTGGTTGGACACAACGATGACTTCCGCGCTCGTTTTTATTTTACTTATTGGAGTATTGTTTCAAGGAGTTAATAATCTCTTTATTCGAGTCTACTACGCACAAGGAAATACAAAAAAACCACTCCTCATTACATTATTTGGTTTTATTATTACGAGTGTATTACTTTTTACAATTGTGGTATCTACACACAATACGCTTAATGATACGATGGTACGGGCATTACGCTTGTTTACTTCAAGGAACACAGAAATTATTTTAATTGCTGTAGCGTATTCATTGGGTACAATTGTCACCACGGGTTTCTTTTTGTACCATTATCAACGAGATCACACACATCATATCGTATCGTTATTTTTTAAGAATCTGATTATGAGCTTGGGTCACGCGCTTGTGCTGGGCTTTTTGAGTAAAGCGTTACTTATGTTGTTTGAAGGCTTTGGTCAAATGAAAACAGTCCTGGGTATTTTAATGCAAGCAGGTTTTTCAGGACTTTTAGCGATTGGTTTTTGGATGGTCTATCTTGTTATTATAAAAAGTGAGCATGTTTTATTTATAACGAATATAGTAAAAAGTTTTTTTAATACACATAAAGTTATTTTAGAAGAAACAACAGATTTATAATTATGAATATCAGAAATTTTACTATAATTGCACATATTGATCACGGCAAATCGACGCTTGCCGATCGCATGCTTGAAATTACCGCAACAATTGAAAAAAGAAAAATGATGAATCAAGTGCTCGACAGTATGGAGCTCGAGCGAGAACGCGGTATTACGATCAAGATGCAACCGGTCAAGATGGATATGCCCTATAAAGGGCAAAAATATACGCTCAACCTCATTGATACTCCTGGTCACATTGACTTCTCGTACGAAGTTTCCCGAGCGCTCCAAGCTGTAGAGGGAACCATACTCCTCGTTGACGCAACTCAAGGAGTTCAGGCGCAGACACTCACGACGCTTGATATGGCAAAAGAGCTCGGACTCGTGATTATTCCGGTGCTTTCAAAGATAGACTCACCGCTTGCGAAAGTAGACGAAGTTTCTCTTGAAGTCGCAAGTCTTCTTGATATTGACCCAGATACTATTTTGGCTGTATCTGGTAAGACTGGAGAAAATGTTCAGTTACTTTTAGAGGCGATTATTGAACGTATCCCTCCTCCCGCTGAATCCAAATCCGATAGTCTGCAGGCGCTCGTCTTTGATTTTAAATACGACGAGCATCGTGGTGTGATCCTCTATGTGCGAATTCTAGAAGGCGCTGTATCTAAGGGTGACTATCTGTATCTCTTTGCTCCAAAAGAGCAATTTATTGCGCTTGATGTCGGGTACTTTGCACCAATGGAGACTTCGGCGCCCACACTTACTGAAGGAGCTATCGGATACATCGTCACGGGTATTAAACGTCCTGGTATTGCCTCTGTTGGAGATACTGTGACACTTCTTAAAAAACAGTGTGAACCACTTGGTGGGTACATGCAACCGGCGCCTGTTGTATGGGCATCACTCTACCCAGAAGATCAAGATGATTTTATTCATTTACGCGGAGCGCTTCTCAGGCTTCGTCTTTCTGACGCCGCGTTCTCTTTTGAAGAAGAGACCTCCGGCGCTTTGGGTCGCGGATTCCGCTGTGGTTTTCTTGGAATGCTTCATTTGGAGATTATTACCGAGCGCATCAAAAGAGAATTTTCTCTGGCGATTATCATCACTACGCCGTCTATTACATATGAAATAGAAAATAAGAAACATGAAAAGATAACTGTGTACTCACCACACATGTTCCCAAATGATGGACTCTTTGAAAAAGTCTACGAGCCATGGGTCACCGCGCATATTATTGTGCCGAGTGAATATATTTCAACACTCATGCCAATGCTTTTTGAACATGAAGCAGAAACAGGTGATATAGAAAATTTTGGAGACAATCGTTCAAAGATATACCTCATGATGCCACTTCGTGAACTCATGCGTGATTTGTTTGATCAGCTCAAGAGCGCTACTTCTGGCTATGCGTCTATTTCATATGAGATAAAAGAAATGAGACTCGCGGACGTAACACGCCTTGATATTTTTGTCGCAGATGAAATCGTGCCAGCGTTCTCTCGAGTGATTTCTCGCAAGCGTGCATTTGAAGAAGCAGAAACTGCTGTCGAAAAATTACACGGGCTCCTTCCGAGGCAGCAATTTACTACCAAAGTCCAAGGCTATGTATCTGGAAAGATTCTCTCTTCTCGGACGATTCAAGCGTTTCGTAAAGATGTCACAAGTGGGTTGTATGGAGGGGATTACACACGAAAAATGAAGCTTCTTGATAATCAAAAGAAAGGTAAGAAGAAAATGAAAGAAAGAGGGAAGATAAATATCCCTCAAGATGTGTTTCTGAAGATGATGAAGTCAAAAGACTAGCTTATGAAGACTCCAGCAACGTAGAATACAACCATACTAATGATTGTTATGAAACAAATAACAACCCAAATACGTTTGATCGCTTTTTGATTTTTGGGATTAAATAACATAGTGCTATAATAGCATATATATGTTTAAAAACAAAAAAAAGGGTAGAGGTACAATATATTCTCGTGTTTGGTTAATCGTGATAACCGTCATTGTTATCTCAATTTTAATTAGCGCTATTTCTTTGTTTGTAAAAAGAGAACGAGTCTGGAAGAAGGTGGATGTCCTCAGGAAAGAAAAAGAAGTGCTCTCTCTCCGTAAAGAACATATTCAATCAAAGATGGATGAGATAGAAAAAGGAATTGGGCAAGAAGCTATTTTCCGTGAAAAATTTAATGTTGTAAAAAGAGGTGAAGAAGTGATTATTTTTACTGAACCAAAAATGACAGAAGAAGATATAGTTGAGAAAAAAGGCATCTGGGCTACTTTAAAGAAAATATTGCATATCGATCAGTGATAAGGATGTTTGAACAGGAGTCAAGCAAATAAAACCTGGTTATGCTCCTTTAAATACCACTGTATTCGTCATTTTGTGTTATCTGTAAGGGTCGTGTATAATAGAGATATTAGTATAAATACATAATATTACATGAAAGAAGTTACCATTTTTAGTACGCCAAGTTGTCATTTTTGTCACATGGCAAAAGATTATTTTGATGAAAAAGGAGTAAAGTACACTGACTATAACGTTGCAGAAAACATGGAGAAAAGAGCTGAAATGGTAGAGATGACAGGCCAGCTTGGAGTTCCTGTGATTCTCATTGGAACAGATGCTATCGTTGGTTTTGATAAACCAAAAGTTGACGAACTTCTTGGGTTGTAAAATCCGTGCCCTTGTAGTTTAATGGATAAAACTGTCCCGTCCTAAGGGATCGATCCTCGTTCGATTCGGGGTAAGGGCACATGCGTAAAGAAAATCCCCACTACTGGGGATTTTTAGCAAGTATTAATAATAGCGTTGTTTTTTTCTTATTTTTTTGGTATTATGTTCGTATGAACCCAGAAGAGTTAAAGGAAATATTAGCAATAGATCAAGAGAATAATACTATCCTTAAAAAACTTCTTCGGGCTCAGATTATCCAAAATTGGATGAGAGCAGGATACATTTTTATTATGATTGCCTTTGTGTATGGTGGATATGTGTTTCTTAAACCAATGCTCAGTAGCTTGATTGGTACGTATCAGAATGTATTTCATATCAGTACTCAAATACAAGAAAGTGCAGGAGTAAACTCATCAGTGGATATAGAAAAATTTAACGAGATATTAAATAATCTCAAATAATTTTTTTTAAATTAAAATATGCTTGGGTAGCTGTTTTGGTTGATACGCACAGTGAAGACAAATAATATATAATTTAAAAAAATAAATAAAGACATGCTTGGGTAGCTCAGTTGGTAGAGCGCTCCCCTGAAGAGGGAGATGTCGGCAGTTCGAGCCTGCCCCCAAGCACTAGAATAATAGAATAGCTCAGTTTTTCGAGCGCCTTCTTACAGAAGCTGTACACCTTTTGGATATATTT
Organism: uncultured Candidatus Saccharibacteria bacterium; assembly: GCA_964565825.1. Classification (GTDB taxonomy): domain Bacteria; phylum Patescibacteriota; class Minisyncoccia; order Phycocordibacterales; family UBA9973; genus CAZEPT01. Next base: position 24,001 of record CAZMGK010000008.1, read on the forward strand.
TTCGTAAACTCAAAATCTACCTTAAAAGGTCTTGCACTTGGGGCCCCGACCCCAAGCTCACCCCAAAGAGGGAATGTCGGGTTTCGAGCCTGCCGCCTTGCACTGGCAAGTAAAAAACATGAGATTCTAGGAGGAAGAGAGATTTCCGACGTAAATCCCGACGTAAAGTCGGGATCCCGAACAAAGTTTCGGGAGTCGGAACCCTGAACCGCTCTGTGGCTTCGGGGGTTGGGTTTCGAGCCTGCAGCCTTGCACAAAACTCAAAAAAAATGGTTTCTTCTAAAAAAAGCGGGCGGACCGAAGGTCCGCCCGCTTTTTATAACTCTCACCTCAAACACCGAACAGTATTACCATGCAATAATGCTATTTCTGGTCAAAAATACACAGTCCGAAAATGCACTTTACAATTTTTTTGTTATATGCGAGTATGAGGGTATTAAGTAGGTAGTAATATCATATTTTATGAAATACAAGATGAAAAAAAGGGAGAAAGATTGCATGCGAGCTATTTTTGCGACGCTATCAGTATCTGGTGAGACTATTTTAAAAAGGTTTGTAACGCTGTCAGTGATGTTCTCACTGATTTTTTCTTATTTTGGGCCTCTTTTAGAGATTCAAAATATACAGATAGCACACGCTGCTGAAGTAGGGTACGCACCTCAGGCAAGTGTGGCAACTACTGTAGTGGATGGTATCGGTCATAATAAGAATGTATCAATAAACGCTGTGTCATCGACATCTACAAATATCGAATCGGGTACTCAAAATATTCTACCTTCTCAATCACATGTCGACGAATCCTCTGGTGCTTTTTTGTGGTCTTTACCAATTACGCTTCCAGCTGGTCGAGCAGGCATGACCCCATCTTTGACTTTATCCTATGATTCACGTCGAAACAATACAACTGGGTATATTGGAAAAGGCTGGGAGATGGATATACCGTACATTCAACGTATCAACAAAGTTGGAATGGACTTAATGTATGATCGTCCAGATTTTGCATCAAGTACACAAGGTGAACTTATTAAACTTGTTCCAATGACTTCGGGATCTCTCAATCAGTCTGGTGTCTATGGTGCAAAATCCGGCTATGGGAGATATGAACTCCGCAATGATAATTCTTGGTCCATGACTGACCTAGATGGTAATGTGTATATTTATGGAGCAATAGCTCGTGACCGGGAACAATCGTCTGTCACCCCATCACATATTTCACAGTGGTTTCTTTCATCTATTACCGATACATCGGGAAATAAAATAGAATACAACTATACAAAAGATGAATATGGTCGCGTGTATCCAAACGCCATTGTTTATGGAGATGGAGTCTATCGGGTGACTTTTGAATGGACAATTGGGTCTTTACCAAAGTCAGCATACCTATTGGGAACAAGTGTAGATTATGGAGCTGGTCTGCGTCCAAAAGCAGACAGGACACTCAACTTCATTAGTGTTATCGCTCAATCAGAAACACGACTGATTTATGACCTCATCAGTAGTACTGTTGTTACGTATACCCAAGCTACAGGGAATTACGGTACACCAGCTAAAACTAATGTCGCAGGTCTCAAAATAAGCGGAGGGAACACCGGTGTAAGTCTTGGTTTCCCTGATAACTATAACAATGTTCCATCCGCTAGTTTTTCTGAACAGTATAATTTTACCTACAAAGGAGCAGTAAATGCTTTTTCGAGTAGTGGAAGCGGTACGTATGGTTCTGTATTTCCACAATTGACAGCACCAGTAGAATTTCTTGCAAAAAATGGTTCAAGCGGTAGTTGTAATAGTACTGTAGTGGGGAGTGTTACTCCTGTCTGGTCAACAGCGGGATGTACTACGTCAAATACAGGTACATACACATATATTGACCTAGACGGAGATGGTTGGAAAGAAAATGTCATCATAAAACAAGTGGGCAGTGGAACCTCCGCTGTGTGGACACTGAGTGTCTATGGCGTCAATTCAACAAAAACAGCATACGAATTAAAACCAGGATACGGTCTTTCTTTTACAGGGTTAAACGTAAATCCAAGTAACACTCAACTTGGTGATATTGATGGAGATGGGAAATTGGATATGATTATATCGACCTATGTGTCTCCTTCGTATATCAACACTTTTTACAAAAATACAGGAACCGCTTTTGTCTTAGATGCAACGGTGACTATCCCAAATGAACCAGACACGACCCAAAAAATACTCCGTGATATAAATGCTGACGGAAAAGCAGATATTATCTTGATTAAACCCACATCGACAAGAGCAAGTATGTATATTTCAAATGGCACTGGTTTTACATTTGATCCAAAGTACATGATCCTTGGAGGAAAATGGAGCGCAAGTTCCCAGTCTAAATTTTTATTCAAAGATTTGAACGGAGATACTTTAGAAGATTTAGTTCGTGATTCAGAAATTTTTTTAAACCGCAAAACATTTTTTGAATTTTCTGAAAGCTATTCTTTAGGTGCGAGTAGTATTTTAGATGCTGGTAAATTGGTTGATATTAACGGAGATACACTGCCTGATATCCAAAATACATCTGGACCCATGGGGCAAATGCAAGCAAATAATAGTAGTAATATCAGCTCGAGTAAATTTAATTCTGATGGTAGTTTGAAAACAAATAGCATCGGAGCATTTATAAATACAGGGTTTGGTTTTAAGTATGTTCCAAATGAATCTTTAGGAGCGATGTACGCTTATACGAGTCAATTTGGTGAATCAAGCTATGCTCTACCAAACACCACAAGTAGTAGTAATTACGCGAGTACGCTTGTAGATATGAACGGCGACGGGATTTTTGATAGTGTGTATAAAACGAACACTAGTTCACCTTTAGTTACTCTTTCTATCCACCCAGGTCATCGTGAAAATATCATGACGAGTGTGTATTCACCAAGTGGTAATACAACAACAATTACCTATGGGTATGAGACATTAAAAAATACCAATGTGTACGGTGAATCAAAAGCACACTATGTTGTGAAGTCTTTGGCTACAAATGCCTCACCCGCAAACACAACTACGTACACGTATACCGATGGATTGCAGTTTGTAAATCCGCTTGATATGACGAGTAAATTTGCCGGCTTTGCGACAGTTGCCACTCAAAACACAGAAGGTATTAAAGAAATTTCGTACTATCACCAAGGTGGATCAGCAAGTCCTGCACAAGCGCTCGTGGAGACATCTTTGGGTGAATATCAAGACTCTCAATACAAAATAGGACGTGAGTATCGTACAGAGATATACACTCCGACAAGTGCTGGTGGTGTCTTGGCGAAAGTAATAATAACCAAATGGGGAAGTGGAGATTTGGGCTCCGGACGGTACTTGGTATTTCCGGAAAAAGTGTTAACTCGAAATCTGCTTGGTGGAAGTTATGATACTGCAATTGGGTATACCTATGATACTGCGTATGGAAAAGTTGTTCGCGTTCATGATCTTGGTCTCGTTCTTGGTAATAACGATGGGACATTTGCTGACACTGGAACGGATACTCAGACCACAGATTATAAATATATTTCTAATGGAACACTTGTCCGACCAAGTTTAGTCACGAAGCGCGACAAAGTTAACAAAGTACTTTCTCAGTCTGCAACTATTTATGACAATGGGACATTGTCACGTGGACTTCCAACAGAAACAAATAGTTGGATAGATAGTACGACTATTGCAAAAAATAAATATACGTACAATAGCTATGGATTACTGACTTCTAGTACAGATCCTTTGGGCAACAAAACGATAACCGAATACGATTCCTACAATCTCTACCCGAAAAAGATTAAAAATCCTCTGGAGCAAGAAACAACCATGATCTATGATTACATGGCAGGCAAGCCAACCAAAGTGACAAATCCAAATGGGATTGTTATGGAATATATCTATGATGGATACGGACGAGAACGAAGTTCAAAGAAAAATAGTGTAGAGATGACGACAACAAGCTATACTCCAACGTCTCAACAAAAGACATACCAGAACTCACTATCAGGAAGTACGGGGTTTCAAGAAGCTGTGTCTTTTGATGGGTTGGGGAGAGTTACTAGTACAAGTAATCAAAAAAAGGGAAACATTTCATATACGTACAATTCTTCCGGAAGACGCATTACAGAGAGTGTGCCCAATATCACATACGGAGCACCGCTTGGTGTTATTACTACTTATACATACGACACACTTGGTCGGGTTTTGACTGCGACAAATTCACTTGGTGTAACCACAACAAGTTATGATGGTCTCACAAAAACTATTACTAATCCAAATGGAATCATCTATGAATATGTGTACGACGTACGAGGCAATCTCCTTTCTGTGACAGAAAATAAAGGGGCGAATGAATACAAAACAATGTATGTCTATGATGGAAATGGAAATCTCAATGTCCTAACTGACGCGCAAGGAAATAAGAGAGGATTTATCACTAATCTTCGAGGTGATGTTTTGTCTGCGACTGACCTTCATGCAGTGACTGATACAAGTTACGGAATGGTAAAAAAGACCTATGATAGTATGGGGCGTGTGCTCACTATGACACTTCAAGATAATAAAATAATTGTAAATACCTATGATAAACTTGGCCGTGTCAAAACCACTTCTTCTGGTTCAAGCGCGACACCAGAAGAAGTGGTCACCTATGAATATGATACGTGTATGCAAGGTATGCTCTGCAACACAACATCAAGCCTCGGTATTTCAACAGGTTATACCTACAACCCGCAAGGTTTTGTTGCAACAAAAACTCAAACTATCGATGGAGTTTCGCAGGCAAAGACATACACGTACGATACACAGGGGCAAGTCATGAGTATCACAGAACCAGACGGTACTCTTGTTGTGTACGATAGAACAACTGCTGGTGCAAATATAGAAAAAGTATCAGTTGATGGGGCTCAACTTGTGTATAGTACATACTACGATACAGAATCAAGAATAAGAAAAATAGAATACAAATACCCAACAGTTGCTGGTGCTCCATTTATTTATACAGACTATACCTATGACAATACTCATATGTTGCAATTAACTAATCAAAAGACGAGTAAAAATATCTCAGGTACTCCTGTCGTACACTTGCTTGATACCTCTTACACCTATGACCCAAATGGTAATATCACTCAATCTACGGAAAATGGATATCTTCCACTTCAATCTACAAAAAATTACACGTATGATGCCGTAGATAGATTGACAAATTATACTACAACACCTTCACTTGGTTCTCCTTCACCACTTGATACCGGAAACTATATCTATTCTCCAACTGGAAATATTACAAATTCTGGCGCCGAGGCGTATACCTATGGTCCATTATCTGTAAATAATACAACAGGCTCAGGACCAAGTTTGGCTCAGTTAGATACAAATAAAGAATTTAAAAAAACCAAAATAAAAGACGCGTCTTTCTTCAAAAAAGCAATACGCACTCTCGCTTTCTTGAACCCGTTTCGTGCTACTGTGGCTTATGCGCAAACCACTATGGGTGGATGTGTAGCTCCTCAAGTGCTTGTCCCAAGTACAAACACTTGTGCTATGCCTATTGTCTGTACAGCACCTGCTGTGCGTAACGTAAACACCAATACGTGCGTGACGTTTACTGCTCCTATTTGTACGGCGCCTCAAGTACTTGTGCCAAAAATTAATAGCTGTGCACTTCCAGTAGTCTGTACAGCTCCTGCTACTTTGAATACCTTCAGTAATACCTGTGCTATGCCACCAGTTGTGTGTACTCCACCGCAAGTCCTCAATGGGTCTGGTACGATGTGTGTTAATCCGCCTCCACCGCCAAATTGCTCGACAGGAACTGTATGGAGTTCTGTGACTAATACATGTGTCATCCCACCTCCTGTATGTACGGCTCCTCAAGTACTTGTGCCAAGTACTAACAGTTGTGCAATCCCAATCAGCTGTACGTCGCCACATGTTATTGATGTGCAAACCAATACCTGCAAACTTCCACTTTTGACACTTGAAGATGTAAAGAACTTTCTCAAGTCTAAAGGTTTTGGAAGTCAGCAAACAGGACGGGCGGTTATAAAACCAGGGTACAATAAAGTCACAGTCAATTTCAAAGATCCATTTGCGTCGCTTCCACTTATATCTGCAACTCCCGTTTCTAAAACCGATGCAAAATTTTATCTTTCGGATATCACCTCAATGAATTTCCGTATTAAATTATTTGATATGGCGACTGATGCCATTACCTTTAACTGGAATGCGATAGAAAATCCAAATGACGATGGAACAATAACTGAAAGCGAAGACGACTTGTATGGTATCGAAAATGTCGACATGACATTAAACATAGATAACGGATTAGCTAATGCCCTCAATGCTAATACGACACTCTATAATGAAATCCCTCCACTACCGACATCTGTTTCTCCGACTTCAAGCTTTACTTCACCCCAAGCCATGACCAAACGAGGAGATATCAAATACACGTACGACGCACGAGGGAATATGGTCTCTGAGATTGTCCCAACAATTATCAATACTGGACCGACACCAACAACAGTCGACGCAGTAACCACTCACGAATGGAATGCAAAAAACAAACTTACAAAAACAACACTTCCAAACGGTGATGTGATTACGTATAGGTATGCTCCAGACGGCAATAGGGTGATGAAAAAGTTTACACCATACACGGTTACCACCGACAACCCAATCAAAATCACTACCTACATGGACGACGAGTATGAGATAGAAGAAAGTACTCCACTTGTTGGTCAAACACCTACTCTAGACAAATCCCGCACCAACATCATGCTTGGTTCTGTCCACATCGCCACCATCGAAAAAACTACACCAGCAACCGGTACACCTACGACCTCCACGTACTACCAACTCACTAATCAAGTAGGTAGTAGCACCCTCACCCTTGATCAAGCAGGAACCATCATCCAAGCACAAGACACTAAACCTTATGGAGGCTACAGAGTAAACGAAGATACACAGTATGTCGCCCCTATACCACAAACAACCACCACCCTAGCCATAGCAGGTACCACAGGTATCAAAGACTACTATGCACTCCATGAGAGAGATACAGAAACTGGTTTGACCTATATGAATGCGAGGATGTATACTGAAACAGGAGCACGATTCCTTTCTCTTGATCCCGCTTCGCAATACAATCCAACATCACTACTACACGATCCGCAACAACTTAATCTCTACAGCTACGCTCGCAACAATCCAGTGAGGTATAATGATCCGAGTGGGGAGGCAATCGACGATGATGGTGATTTGTTAGAGCTTGGTCTCGGTTTTGTCCCTATTGCAGGTGAGGTAATAGATGGCTACAATGCCATAAAGGGTAAAGAATTATTTGGTGGAGAACAGATAGATGCCACAAGTAGATTACTTACCACTGCATCACTCGCTGTTCCGTTTGTTGGTGGAAGATTGGTGAGTGAGGTGATGGGGCCAGTGATTGCAAAAGGTGCAGGAAATCTAATAGAAATTACAAGACAACAGTTAGCTCATGTAATTAAAAGACATGCTTGGAATTCGAAAGAAGATATTGAAAATGCAAGTAAATTCCTCAAAGGAATTGATCCGGTGAAACTAGTAAATCAAGCTGCGAAAATTGCACCAACTAGCTCGATTGGTGGTACAATAATAAGAACTATTACGACTACAAAAACTGTAGGTTTTGATGCGGTGGCCAAAAAATACACAAATACTTATACTGTAATTACAAAAATTTTAAAAAATGGGAAAGAATCTCTATCTTCAGTGCATCCTGGATTACCTAAGCCTAAAGCCAAATAAAATATGATTTTAAAAATTCTTAATGAAGATGGGATTACTATAAAATATCCTAAGGTGGAAATGGAATGGAGATCAGCTTTTGAAAACATAATCATTTTCTTGGGCGCTGATCCCAAGCTATGGTTAGAGTATAATACCGATCCTGAGTTAAATATTAAAATACAACAATCTATGCCATTAATTGCCCATATTGATCCATGGGCTGATACATACATCAATTCCAAACAGGCAGAAATGTATATAGAAGAATTTAAAAACTTAATGCAACTGACTACAGATCAAGATTTGAAAGGATACTGTAAAATAGTTATTGAGACATTGGAAAATATCGAAGATTGTACTTTCTTGGTTTTCTATGGGGATTAGATTACCTGGGTCAGGTATCTTTGATAAATAACCCACTATGGCATTTAGGTCGATCTAAAAAGGTCAGGTACCTTTAATCTAGCTCCTGCCTATTTCTGACAGTTGAGGTCGTTAATTTTTTTTAACGTATATGTATACACATATCCTGTTGAGGATTTTGCATTCACTGGCTCCAAAATGTCTTTGCTATATTTTAACTGAAATAAGTGTACATTTTTAAGTGTCTGATTAAAAAAGTTTCCTGTGATGTTTTGATTTGGATCGATATTCTTTTTAAGAAATTCTTGGAGTATTTTTACTGCCGCATTATTTCTCATACCATATTTTAAGAAAGAATTTAAAAGTGGTTCGCAATATATTGGTGGTGTTTCTAAATTTTCTACTAGTTGTATTTTTGGGTTTTCTTGTACTACTAATGGATATATTTTTTTTCCTCCGCCTCCACCACCTCCTGAATGATGGACTGAAGTTGGAGTAGTGTTATCTAAATTTACGCTCGAGATAGCACTTGCAATGTTTATTGACCAGTCTTGTAGTGGATTAATTTCCGGTATCGCATAAGAGAGCACTACGGTATTACTAGAAGTTACACTTGATGGCAATGTTATGATCACTTTATTTGTGTTTAGGGAGATTGTACTAGGTATTTTAATAGAACCATTAACGAGTATGGTGTAGTTTTCTATAAGTGGTATGGAGTCAGTATTAAGGAGTTCATTGTACGTAAGAGTAATTGTAGAAGCATTAATTTGTTTATTGGTTAAGAGAGGCTGATCAACATCGCAATCTTTTAATGCATTCCAAAATCTTTTTCCTAATAACATCGTAGAAGCTGCATTAAAATGAATAGAATCAAAAAGCACTAAATCGTCGGTATCTAATAGACAAGTATTTGCTACTGTATCTGCTACACTAGCTTGTGCAGCTCTGACAGTTGTTGCGAATGGAGCAGTTGGCATAGTTCTGACTTCTCCAATAATAAATGGCAGTGAGCTTCTGTTGGTTTTAGTTCTTATTTTGTTAATAAAGTCTTCCAGATTAGTTTCATAAGATGTTGCGTACACGCTTGAAGTTCCATCATTTTCTCCCTGCATCCATAGTACCCCACGAATATCAGGAGTATACCCTAAACCAATTAAATTATTGAATGCATCTGGAATAACTTCGCTAGTTAAGTTTTCAAAATATTCATTCGTACTAGAGCTATTCCAGTCATTTCCAGGAACGGATGCTAGATTCGTACTTCCAAATGCGTATTTAATTAAATAAATCGGCTGTGTACCTTCATCTTTGTGAGCATACGCGATGCCCATTTCTGGTCCGAATTCACTCCCGGGATTTTGCCAATTTTGATTTACGCCTTGTTGAAGTGTTTCAAAATTTGTTGTCACGATACCCCCATCATAAATAAAAGAATTTGGTGTTCCGTCTGTTCGAGAGATAGAACCAAGTGCAGCACGACCCAAGGCGTTACTTTGACCCGCTAGAATAATTACTGGTACAGTGGGTAATGTGGTTTGAATAAGTATGTTTTTTGTATCAGCGATGTTATTAGGCGGTCCAGGCAAAATTGTCATAGTTGAAATATTATTTGAAAAATCTTGCACTAAGGATGAATGTATACTAGTAATATTTAAGTCATTAGTCACATGGGCGATTTCTGGATTGTATACACCAGAAACGGTTGAGCCTGAAACTGTGTCAAGTGTAACACTTGCTCCTGTATCTAAGATTACAGTCATCATACTACTCAGTAAAATATTTTCTGAAAAAGTCGCTGTAATGTTGATAAATTCTCCTGATTGGTATGTTCCATCTGCTGATGATGAAGTAAAATTAATTAATACTGGAGGAGTTGTATCACATGAAGGTAAACTAAGATTCCACTTTTGACTAAGATAGCATTCAACATCAGTTTTCTCACTAGAATTAAGATCACGGTCAAAAATAATAACCTCAGCGAGGTCTCCAGCAAGTGCTCTGGAGGCATTATCTGGAGCCATACCGAGTGTTAGAGGAAATGAAGCATTTCCGGAAGAAGGAGTCGCAAGCGTATTTGTTTGGGTACTGACTAACGTACCGTCTTTAAAATATTCAAAAACAGGAGAGGTGCTTTTGTAGAGGAGAGAATGCATGTGATAATCAGCATCAGAAGAATTGAGGTAGTTATTGATTGGGAATCCTCCAGTACCATTTGAGGTATACGTCCCAAAACGAGTGGGACTTATTTGATTAAAAAAACTATACCCAACCGACGTTGCTGTTGCTCCGCCTGTCGATAAAAAGAAGTCAGTGCTTGTGTCGTTTATGAGTGATCGACCAACAACAAAAACTGTTGATGGGTTACTATTGTGGAGAAAATTCCAATCAGCGCTTACACCCGCAGACATATGATGAAGTACCATTTCTCCACCGAAAGTAACGGTAGGTAAGTTATTAAGGGAATTTGTGGTGTAGAGGGGGTAATACGTTGGATTTGCTTGTTCAGCATTTTTTACATTTCCCGATTTGTCTACCCATAAAGAAACTGGAGTACCATCTCCTGGGTTATTTAAATTATTATTATCACCATCAATATCTGTAGCATCGAGCCACATGCGTAAATTATTACCAGGAATAGTAATCGGGTTCGTTATGTAAGCGTGGACTGTGGGTGTCAAAAGATGCCACATCACGGTTATTAGCACAACATTGAATCCCATGTATCTTTTCATATGAGTAATATTGTACCATTAAATACCTTTATATGCAATAGATAGATTTTGGTTACTCATGGTAGGTATTTTGAAGATTAAGATTAATGGGGGTGATTAATGGGTCAGGCTCCATTTTCTTAACTCTACTAACCACACCCTTCACACAAAATTCAATCTTCGCCAGTTCAGAATCTGACTCTTGGTATGCTTTCAGCTTGATCGGCACCGATCCGTGAATTTCAATTTTCTCGTTGTTGTAGACTATCTTCTCGATGTAGTCGAGGATAAATTGTCGTTTGGTGTCAAAGTCGAATTAATGGGGTCAGACTCCACTAATCTTATTACACCATACGAAAGTAAAGAACATGGAGTCTGACCCATTAATTGACCCATTAATCTGAAGAATAGGTATAAATGCGATAGTATTCTTTGGAATAGTTTGGTACACTTTATCTGCTGACAGTCAAATAATAATGCATTCATTGACAACAATTTTTGTCGTCAATCGTGACCAGTATTGGTATTCCAATACGAGGAAACACGATGGACGGTGAATGCCGTTTATCTGTCAGCACCTCGTTATTGGGGTGCCTATTTTTGTTTTTAGGTACCTTAAATCTAGCAAGGTATTATAAATTTTATTTTTAAAAAATGAAACTAACTATAATCAAAAACTGGAACAGTAAATCAGTCGACCTTCTTTTTGTAAACGGGAATGTGGCTGTTGTTGATTTACCTGGTTTATATTATCCTGTATTTGTAATATTACCATTTATTTTATTAATTTTTTTTAGAGGTTTGTACATTGAGAAGCTTGCTAGCATAGGAGATATAATTTATTACTTGTTAATTGTCATAGTGACTGTTTTTATAATTTTGCATTATCTATCACTTATTAAAATAGATAAATTTAGAGAAAATTATCCAAAAAATATGAACCTCAAATTTTTTCCTGTGGCTAATATTGACTATTTAAAACCAGGGGAATTTGGTATAGAAATTAACGGTGAAAAAATATTACTGACACATAAAAAAAAGTTCATTAGCACTAAAGAGTTAGAATACAAAGCAGTCACACTAGAAAGTGTAATCGGAGGTGTACAGATAAGAGAAAATTATAAAATAAAGATATTTATTACCGTTGCAATTTTTCTATTTATAGCTGTGCTTAATATTATTGGCATAAATAGACAATTAAAAAGTGAAGAGATTAGCCCAGAATTAAATAATAATATTTCGCACCCTAGGGATATTTATGATACTGGGTGGGAAAGCCTATAAAAATCAAGTATTAATTCATTAATAGAGTCTGACCTCATTTTCATTTTATGAAATAAGGATTGGAAAATTTGTAATCTTACAGAGACCAGTTTCACTTTATTGAACCTTGCAGGTACTGAATAGTGTGGTCACAAGTTACTAAGTCTGCTCATGTTGTGCCAACATTGTGTGGACGTAAGTACTCGCGACCCCGCCTCGCGTCCCGATGTGACTTCGGGAATCGCTGTGGCCGTCACACACGCAAAGAGCCCCGCAGGGGGCTCTTTGTATTTCGCGTGTGACCCTACAGAGACCGGCTACGCCTTAT
>CAZMGK010000009.1:0-13453 GCA_964565825.1 uncultured Candidatus Saccharibacteria bacterium
ATAGGAGCTTTTGATCCTTGTGCATCTTCAACCATTTTTATGATTTGAGCGAGTACAGTATCGGAGCCGATTTTTGTCGCTTTAAATTTAAAATTACCTTGTTTATTGATTGTTGCACCTACAACAAAGTCTCCAGTCTTTTTATCAACAGGAATTGGCTCGCCTGTAATCATTGATTCGTCAATAGATGAATATCCTTCAACGATAACTCCATCAACAGGAATTTTAGATCCTGGCTTTACGATAAGAATATCGTCGATTTGTACTTCGCTTACAGGTACTTCCACCTCAGCACCATTACGCCATAGTAAGGCGGTTTTTGCTTGAAGACCAAGAAGTTTTTCTATTGCTTCACCAGTACGAAGCTTTGAGCGTGCTTCGAGATATTTTCCCAATATCACGAAACCAATTACTACAATAGTTACATCAAAATAAGTGATTTCAGGGAGTCTCAAGGCTGTCCTTGTGAGAGGGAACAGCGTGATACTCAGACTGTAGAGATATGCAACAAGTGTTCCGATACCGATAAGTGTATCCATATTAGCAACGCGATATTTCATAAACGTGACTACTCCTTGTAAGAAGGGTTGCCCAATCCAGAAAAGTACAATACTTGCGAGTATCATAGAAAGCGTGTTAAACAAAAACATCGGTAAAGGAAAGTTTGGAATTGAAGAAAATAGCTTTGCACTTATATCCCACATCATAAGCATGAAGACCAAAAGTGCAATTGGGAGTACAAATTCGGTCTTTGTTTTCATCATGAGGAGTTCTTCTTTTTTTTCTTCTTTCGAAAGGTTTATTCCAGTGTGGATACTGTGTTCTTCTGCTTTTTTTGTATTTTCTTCATCAATAAATGTGTATCCCAGTTTTTTAACTTCAGTATTCATTTGGTCCACAGAAACAGCATTTCCATCAAAAGAAATTGTTGCTTTTTCTGTTGCAGGATTAACAGAAATACTCTCTACGCCCGATAGCCGAGACACCTTAGTAGTGATAATCGTTGCACAACTTGCGCAATGCATCCCTTTAATTTTTAGTGTTTTATTAGTCATATAGGAATTTTGGATTAAACTGCATACCACTGTACTCGCCAGTCCTTAAAGAGTTTTAGTGTTGTTACAAGAAAAGTATCCACAGCATCCGCATTGTTTAAAATTTCAGCTCTGCTTGATTTTGTACTTATTTCTTTTGTCATAACTAAACCTGCTTCATGGTGAGCAATGAGTGCATTAAGAAAACGCAAATCAAATTTTTCGTCATACGTTCCAAGGTTGGAAACTACTGGATCCTTCACCTGTTTTGTGTCTCCGTACCATTCTTTTTTCCAAGTGTAGAGTTCATCAATTGCTTGAGGCTCATTTTTAAGAATCATTGCAGACAAATCTTTCATTTCTTGTCTTTGTGTCTGTGTGCTTGCTTGTGTTGCCAAAAGCATTGCTCCCCTGTGGTGAGCGATCATTGCATTGATATACCGAAGGTCGAGTGTTCGATCTGGACGTCCCAAGTCCATGGATGTTTTATCATACATACTGACTTTATAATCAGGAGTACTCGCATAACCAGCAACCCATCCGAGAACACCGGTAACGACCATAAGGGCAATTGCTACTGTTGTTGATATTTTTGACATATATTTTATAGTAAATAGTAAAATACGTGCACTTTACTGCATGTTATAGATTTTTAATAATTCTTTGATTGAACCTTCTTTGTCATTTTTGAGTCTATCAAGAAGACAAGATTCTAAGTGACCTTTGAGTAATTCTTTACGCGCACTGTGTAACAACCCAATAACACTATCAATTTGTTGAATAATTTCAGGGCAGTATCGACCATCATCAACCATGGCGGGAATTTTTATAATACTCCCTGTAGCCATGTTGATAACATTACGAGCCTTTTTGTTTGGTTCACCATTTTTGTGAACATGATTGTGTGTGTGTTTGACCATATACCCTATGGTATAGGGTATGCCATACTAAGTCAAGTGGATAACTTTTTAAGAGTGTATTGAATACACATTCCGTACTACTGTTCCTGTGTCGTAATTTGTAAAAGTATAGGTGAGGGGGTATACTCAACCTATGAATCCCGTTAGAAGTTTGACTTCTTATTGAATAACGGAAACAAAGATTCACACTGGTTACATTTATCTATTATAAAACTAATTAAGGACGGAAGTTTTAAGACTTCCTACTTCTAAACGGGATGAATCCCGTTAGAAGTCAGACAGTTTACTAGGCACTCGCGAGGTATATAATCTACAAAAGTAGAATACTCTATTATTAGATAATTAAGGACGGAAGTTTTAAAACTTCCTACTTCTAACGGGATGAAAAACACAATAATCATTTTAGTTATCGTTGCACTGTTTGGCGGTGCAGTGGTGTATCAGAATAACAAAGCACGTAGACTCTCGCAAGAGACATTAGTGGGCCATGACAGTCAGCCAAGCGACTACAGAGAAGATCTCGCCCCTGTAAAGGATGGGAACTTTACTATAGACAGTACAAACTCAAAAGCGAACTGGACTGGAAAGAAGACAATCAAAAAAGATTGGATTGATACTGGTACGATTGCGTTAAAAGAAGGTAATTTTAGTATTACAGATGGGATGATTTCGTCCGGAAAGGTCATTTTCGATATGAACTCTATCAGTGTTGATATGACTGGATCAGGTGGTGGACAAGATAAACTCTCTACTCATTTAAAATCCAATGCATTTTTTGACGTAGAGAAATTTCCAGAAGCAACATTTGCTTTTACCAAACATGAGGCTGGCAATCTCATTGGAGATTTGACTATTAAGGGTGTTACGAAATCAATTTCTATTCCAGCTACTGTTTCATCTGTGAATAATAAGACGCATATACAAGGAAAAGCAGTAATTGACAGAACTTTATTTAACGTAAAATTTGGATCAAATAAATTTTTTGATGATTTAAAAGATAATGTTATCGATGACACATTTAACCTCGAATTTGATGTTGTCGCTCAATAAAAATATCTAGGAATTAAAAAAAGCATCAGATTTTGTCTGATGCTTTTTGTATTATTATTTTGAATATGATGATAGTCTCAATATTACCCTATCTTTTTCTGAGTTGTTGTACTTTGCTTCTTTGAGTAATCCTACTCTCAGTAAGATGTAAATCACCACCCATCCGATATCAAACTGAAATCTTTTTTCTGTAATCCTTGCTGAGTTTTGATACACATGATGTGTATGGTGTCTGAATTCACCACCAGTAAGAATGTTGAGCGTGAAGTTTATTGCAAACCATAGTGGAAAGAAAATCCAATATACAAATTTTGGCAACTTGTCGATAAAGCCAAGAATATTTACTGCATGATCTTCTGGTTTTGCCGTGTTCGGTGTTTTCTTGCTATGACCAAAGCCATTAATAATCATTCCCGCAACAACTGGTAAGTAGAGAAATTGAATCAGAAACATAAAGAATCCTTGTGCACCAAAAAGAAGTAAGTATGTGGAACATAAAATTATTGGTCCTAAAAAATATAGTTTATGATAGAACGTTCTAGAAAACCAATCTTGTTTAGTTCGTGCTACTTCTAATTGTAAACGTTCACCATTTTTACCACGTAGTGGTATGAGGAGCATGAAGTATCTTATGAGTGGAACGAGTGGCCCTGTGATTGGTATGGAACCAAAAAGCAGAAGTGGATTGAGTGGACTCTGAATATCATCCGGTTCATCCGAATGAGCATGGTGGTGTTTGTGAGCAAGCTTCCATGTGAGAGGGGGGATGCCAGTATTTAACCAAAGGATTCCAGCAAAAAAATGCTCGGTTATTTTGGTGAGTATGACTGACTGGTGTGTAAGATAGCGATGTAGGTAAATTGTTGTAGCAATAGTGCTTAAAAAACACATAATCGAAACCAGGACTATTTTGGTAGTCATTGAGGCATCCCATATGGGATGTAGTTGAAGTATAAAATTTTCAATGTTCATGGTGTTTATTTTTGTTTTACTATAGCATTTTTGGGCCCAAATGCACCTATGCCTATTCACAGAGTCTTTTTTGTATGGTCATATCTGGTATTATGGAGATATGAATCCCGTTAGAAGTCAGACAGTTTACTAGGCACTCGAGAGATATATAATGTACAAAAGTAGAATACTCTATTATAAGATAATTAAGGACGGAAGTTTTAAAACTTCCTACTTCTAACGGGATGAATCCCGTTAGAAATCGAGCGGTTTATTAAGAGAAATAATGAGAAAAAAGTAATTATGATACAGGTCTATTTTAATAGTAATCAAGTACAGAAATCTCCGATTTCTTATTTCTAACGGGATGAAAATTGTCGTCAAAGCGAAGCCGAATTCGAAGATAGAAAAAGTGGAGAAACTGACTCAACCAACCTTGAATTTTGAGGATGATGATACTAGTCTTGATATATATAAGGTTTCAATAAAAGAGCCACCAGTTGATGGAAAGGCAAACAGGGCAGTGATTCACGCACTCGCACGGTATTTTGATGTCGCGCCGTCTTTGGTGACGCTTGTTTCTGGGCCTACATCTAAACAGAAGGTATTTGAAGTAGATATGTAGCTCCATAAGAATACTCACAGTACTGTGAATAAAAATCCTTTACCCCCACACCTATCCTCTCACTATTCCAAAGTGTTTTCGTCCAATGAATAGTAAAAAGACTTAAATTGTGAGCCAGCAGAGTTATTTCAAAGAAATATGTATGGAATATAAAAAAACAGTCAGAGAATAGGTGCGGGGGTTTACTTTTTTTATCTTATATGTTATTGTATTAGTACAACTGTTCTATAGACCTTTCGCATCAGTTATTCATGTTTTTGCGAAGCAACCTTATCTTTTTAGATAATAAGACGATAATCCTCTATACAGCATTTGTCTTATTATTATGTGAGCAATTTTTGCCCACAAATCTATATTTGTGTATTCAATAGAAACACAAAGTAATTTTCACTATATATGAAAAAAATAGCAATTTTGCGTAAAAGCACCGGTGGTGCAACACGCGGTGCTCATTCCTCTGGTTCAGCTAGTGGTGGAGCTCGAAGACCGTTTAATAGACCTAGTCGTTCATCTGACGGAGGCACAGCCCCTCGTACGGAAGGCTCTTTCCGAAGTAGTTCAGCTGGAAGTTCTTTCGGTGGACCACGTCGTTCATTTGGAGGAGGAGGTGGAAGTAATTTCCGCCGACCTGTTCGCTCAAGTGGTGGTGGTAAAAAAAGAGGACGTGGGGAAAATATTGATATCAATAAATTCATCTCTAGTCCAACAAAAATTCACGAAGAAAAGAAATATACTCCGACCAATACCTTTGCGGAACTTGGCTTGTGTAAAGAAGTACTTCACAACCTCAAAGCGCGTGGATTTACTCATCCAACTGAAATTCAAGATAAAATCATTCAGCATGGTATTGCAGGACATGACGTGATTGGACTTTCAGAAACAGGATCTGGTAAAACAGCTGCGTTTCTTTTGCCTCTCATCGAAAAAATTCACAAAGATAAAAAACAAAAAGTGCTTATCATTGCACCAACACGTGAGCTTGCTCAGCAAATCAACAAAGAACTCCGTGAATGTTCTCATGGAATGTATCTTTTCTCAACTGTGTGTGTTGGAGGAATGCCTATCTATCGACAAGTAGAAGACCTTCGTCGTACACAGCACTTTGTTATCGGTACACCTGGACGTCTCAAGGATTTAGTAGAACGTGGTTCAATCCGTTTCGAAGAATTTGGTTCAATCGTGCTTGATGAAGTTGACCGCATGCTTGATATGGGATTTGTCGATGACATTACTCTTATCTTGAAAAAACTTCCAAAAGATCACCAAACATTTTTCTTTTCAGCGACAATGGCTCCAAAGATTAAAGCACTCGCCGAGAGTTTTATAACCAATCCAAAGATTGTGAATCTCTCAACTGGTATTGCGACAAAAAACGTCAAACAAGATATTGTCCGCTCTACAAGTAAAGAAGATAAATTTGATAAACTGATGGACTTGCTCAATGATACGAGTATAGAAAAATCTATCATTTTCGTTGAAACAAAAAGAGAGGTAGATCGTATCACCAAAGAACTCAATTCATACAAATACAAAGTAGGACTCATCCACGGTGATCGACGACAGCGTGAACGAGAACGTACTTTAAAAGACTTCAAAGATGGTGTCACGAATGTTCTCGTAGCGACTGATGTTGCAGCTCGTGGGATTGATGTCAAAGACGTCTCACAAGTGATTAACTTCACTGTACCGCAGACGCACGACGACTACGTTCACCGTATTGGCCGAACAGGCCGTGCAGGTAAGCTCGGAAAAGCGTTTACGTTTGTGTAATAATTACAACCTCACCCTGCCTTTGCCGGCAGGCCCAGCCCTCTCCTGACTAGGAGAGGGAACGTAAAAGCCCGCAACCTTCGGTTGCGGGCTTTTACGTTGATGCTTCGAACTTATATTCTTCTTGTGCTGAGTGAATAAATAGTACTCCGGTGCCCGATAGCGAGTACTTTTACCGTCAGTGTTTCAATTTTAAAAACGACTCGATAGTCACCGACACGGAGTTTCCAGTAGGGGTAGAGTGTTCCGTTAAGCCTAAGGCCAAAGATTTCTGGCCTCATGGTTAATTTTGATTCAATAGCTTTTTGTATCCTTTTTTTGTTTATAGTATCTAATTTTGGGATATCATCATGTACTACTTGTTCGTTGTAGAGAATAGTATACATACTATGACCAAGCGTCGCTGTGGCTCATATATCGAGCTTTTGGCGTATCTCTTTCTTTGGCTACTATTGCAAGTGAAAAATCTTCCTCGAGAGCCATTGCGTATTCGAGGAGTAATGTCGCTTTGGTAGCAGCTGGGATACCATCTCTTTTTGCCAGTTTTGCGAGGTATTTGTCTGTGTCAGCAGAAAGAGATATATTTAAACGTTTTTTTGCTATTGTTGCCATATACACTAGTGTATCAAATTTGTATCACCTCTGTCAACATGAAAATACCCCGCAAGCAAAGCGTGCGGGGTATTTTCATGTATACTTATACTATGCAGCACAATGAAAGAAAAAACTTTTTAAAACGTATGAGTATATTGTGGACACTTATTTAGAGTTGACCGATGAACAAATAGTGAAAAAGTGTGTTTCCGACAGTGCTTTCCTTGCAGTCCTCATCAATCGATACGAACAAAAACTCGACCTCTATATCAGAAGAAAATCAAACACGACAAAAGAAGACCGAAAGGATATTTTACAAAATGTATTTATAAAAGTATATAAAAATATCAATGATTTTGATCAGGGCCTCAAGTTCTCATCTTGGATTTATCGTATTGCGCACAATGAAATGATTGATTGGTACAGAAAAGAAAAAACACACCCAGTACTTCACTTTGAAGACGATGAAACACTTATTAATAAAATTGTATCAGATGTCGATGTTCAAAAAGAGTCTATTCAAAAAGAATTACGAGCTCATATAGAGAAAGTACTACAAACACTCACTTCCGAATATCAGGAAGTGGTGCAACTTCGGTTTTTTGAAGAAAAAAGTTACGAAGAAATATCCGACATTTTACAGATTCCCCCCGGTACTGTCGCTATTAGAATCAATCGGGTGAAGAAAAAGCTCAAAGAGTTACTCCATGAATCCCGTTAGAAGTTACGTAGTTTATTTATCAGATAACAGGCACAAAATACATTCGAAATTAATATATTATTATCAGGTGAGCAAGGACGGAAGTCTCAGGACTTCTTACTTCTAACGGGATGAATATGCATAATAAAAAAAATACACAAAATAATATCCACAGTCCGTCTGAAAATACAGAACATAATCTCACGTTGAGTGTCCTCGGAAAAATTCACGAAGAAAAAATTTGTCCAAAAAATAAAGGCTATTTCGTATTTCGAGATATCTCACTCTGGACTCCGGGTATTTTAGTAACGATCATTGGTGCTTTTGCTTGGGCGGGTGTTATTTTTAGTGGCACTCAATCAAGTTTCAAATATCGAGAGTTTATTAGTCCAAAAGCGCTACCATTTATTGCCCGTGAATTACCGACCGTTTGGGTCATCGCGTTTCTTGTTTTTGCACTTCTTACCATAAAGGCATTTCGTCAAACGAAACGTGGATACAAATACAATACTACTACAGTTTTAGGTGTCAGTGTGGTGGTGAGTTTTGTCCTCGGGCTCATTATCGTAAAAAGTGACATTTATTACAGGAATCCTTTTCTTCGTTTTCCGACAGAACGTATTCAAAAACAGATGTGGTTTAATCCCGAGGAAGGTCGGATTGTTGGTATGGTAACAAAAACAGATACCGGGAGTTTTGTGCTTCTTGATAAAAATAAAAAAGTATGGACACTTGATACAACAGAGGTAAGTATGACCGAAGAAACACTTACTCAAAATACACTGATTCGTATTGTTGGGCGTGCACAAAATGATTCGACCTTTCTTGTCTGTATGGTTGTTCCTCGTGCCACAAAACCAATCATAGAGAGAACCAAACTAATTCTCAAAGAGCAAAAAAAGACTTTTACTGAATGCCATTCTGTGTTGCAAGAAATCCGCGAGCATCATCGTGAAAGAAAAAACAAACTTCACCCGTAATATATAGTGTCGGACAAAGATAGATATCATCTCGTTCGACTATTATTAGCTTAATATATATACATACATATGAAACACATAGCAAAACGAAGAATTAAAAATACAGCTCAAATGCTCGCGGTCTTAGGTCTTGTGGGGATGTCTACCTTTGGAATGAATGCCTATGCTCAAGATTCACAAGAAGGAAAGAGTCCGACGTCAATGCGTAGTCATAATAATGGAGTATTTAAAAATAAAGGTATAAAGACCGAGCACAAAGGTGCTTACAATGCGAATAAGCAGGCAATAGAGCAAGCGCTGACCACAAATAACTATACCGCATTTAAAACAGCCACAGCCTCATTTTCTAAATTCAAAAAGATGCCCGAAGTAACCGAAGCAATGTTCGTGAAAATGGTAGAAGCGTACAAACTCAAGCAATCTGGAGACAAAGAAGGTGCACAAAAAATCATGACTGAACTTGGCTTTAAAAAGCTTCCTGGTATGCATGTACTCAATAAAGTAAAAGCAAATTTTACTGATGCTCAGAAGACGACCCTCAAAGATGCTAAAGTTTTGCGAGATGCCGGTAAAATAGACGAAGCGAAAATGCTTTTAGAAAAGGCTGGCATTACTATGCCCGCGAAGCAAAATCACAATAAAAAGACAACACAATAAAAAATATAACTAATAATAATGACCATTACTTCTTATCTCATGAAAATACACACAGTTCTTTGCAAAGTAGAGAAAAATAAATTTTTTAAAATGTGCTTCATCCATAAAACACATTAAGAAAAAGCGCAGAATGACCCTGCGTTTTTTCTTTCTCTCTTGTTGGTAAGGGAGACGCGGTCCTGCTGGCATAAGTAGAGTGGGGTTAAATAGAAACGCCAGACCTTCTTCATGCGAAGAAGGTCTGGCGTTTCTATTATGTAAGTTGTTTTGGATCGTTTCAATCTATCTTCCTCTCCTAGCCAGGAGAGGATAAGAGGTGAGGTTGTTTATTTCAAACTACTTGGATCAATGCTGACAAAGGTACCTGCTTTGGTTGCACGCAAGAAAACTCTACCGATACGCACACGTTTCAAATCGGCGACAGTGTATCCAAACGCGGAAACCATCCGGCGAATCTGTCTGTTTTTACCTTCGGTCAATGTGATAGAAAACTGTGTCGGAGAGATTTTTGATGCAGTGCACTTTTTGGTGAGTGTATCTTCATCGAGTCTGACCCCGCGTTTGAGGAAGTCGATAAATTCAGGAGTGACTTTTTCTTGAATCTCGACGACGTACTCTTTTTCGATATGTGAATCATTACCGATCAGGTGGGTTGTCATCTTGCGGTCGTTGGTTAGGATAATGAGTCCGTGAGAATCTTTGTCGAGTCGACCAATAGGGAAGACTTTGTGAGGAAAGTGGGTGTGGTGAATGATGTCGATTTCTCCTTTTTGTGGAGTAGTCGTGACGATGCCTTTTGGTTTGTTGTAGGCATAGTACACAAACTGGTTTTTGAGGTTTTTGACCTCCACCGTATCATGTTCTGGGTCTATTTTCTGGCCTAATGTGGCCTTTTTCCCGTTGACATACACCAATCCGCGTCCGATATATTCATCGGCTTCACGTCGTGAGGCAATCTTTTTGTCGGCCAAATATTTGTTGATTCGCTCTTGCATAGGGTCAGTATACCAGAAAAATAGGTATGATATACCCCGACACCTATGTTTTAGATATTTATGAAAGTTTAAAACATCCATTAGGGGTGAAGGAGTCTAAATAAAGCGAGTTGGTAAAATCATAGGTGTGGGGGTATACTTTACCTATGTCACAAAAATACATCATCGGGAATTGGAAATTGAATCCAAAAAATGAAAAGGAGGCAGTTGCTATTTTCACAAAAATTAAAAAAGATTTGTCTCTGTTGAAATACAAAGTGATTATTTGTCCACCAAGTATTTTTATCCCAGCACTTTCAAAGATCAAGACGACAAACATTACTCTTGGGTTACAAAACACGGCGATAGAGGACACCGGTGCGTACACAGGACAAGTATCTGTCGGTACTGCACTGTCATACAAGATCAAATACTGTATCGTCGGACACTCAGAATCTCGGGCAAATGGAGACACTGATGAACGTGTTGCAAAAAAAGTTGGGTATATTTTGAAGAGTAAAATTACTCCAATACTCTGTGTTGGGGAACGGGAACGCGATGAAGCCCATACCTATTTTGCATTTATTGAAAACCAGCTCAAGTCAGCGCTTTTGGGTATTTCTAAAAAAAATATTGAGAGCATGATTATTGCATATGAGCCAATCTGGGCAATAGGGCGTGATGCTGTGCGTGACGCAACACCAGAAGAGTTTTATGAAGTAAAGATTTTTATAAAAAAAGTATTGAAAGAAAGTTTTGGTGTCTCCGTAGTACCGATTCTCTATGGAGGTTCAGTCACGGCCAAAAATGCCGAGAGCTTTATGACAGCAGGTCACGCAGACGGACTTCTTGTAGGCCGTGCATCAGTTGATCCAAAATCATTACAGAGTATTAGTAGTATCACAAAGAATACGAAGTAGGCTGTTGTCATACCGGATAAGGTGAATTGTGAAGCAAGAGAGGATACCCTGGGGTACTTGATCCGGTATCCAGGCAAAATTATAAATAAAGTAACCATCTCTGGATTCCGGATCGAGTCCGGAATGACAGAAACATAATATGAAAACAATAGAAGATATAAAAGACCTCAAAGGAAAGACAGTGCTCCTGCGTGCTGATTTTAATGTACCAATGAATAATGGAAAAATTACAGATAGTTTTCGAATCGACAAGACACTCAAGACTATTGATTTTGCACTCAAATCCGGTGGGCTCCTCACTATCGTGAGTCATTTGGGTAGTGATGGTAAAGAGACACTCTTGCCTGTGTACAAATACCTCAAGAAAAAGAAGTATGACATTTCTTTTTTTGCAGGACCGATCAATGAAAAAACCGTTGCTATTATCAATAGTGAACGCGACACAAAAATCGTTCTTGTTGAAAATCTCCGAGTAAATAAAGGTGAAAAGAAAAATGACACTACCTTTGCCAAGACACTTTCAAAATTAGGTGATATATATGTGAACGACGCATTTTCTGTCTCACATCGAGAGCATGCGTCTGTCGTGGGTGTTCCAAAACACTTGAAAAGCTACGCAGGATTTCAATTAGTTGATGAAATACAGAATCTCTCTCTTGTGTCTGTACCCGTGCATCCTTTTATGTTTATTTTAGGTGGAAATAAATTCTCAACAAAACTTCCACTCCTTTCAAAATTCACTAAAAAAGCAGATTCATTTTTCCTGGGTGGAGCGCTCTTAAATGACATGCTCTACGCCGGCGGATTTCAAATAGGAAAGTCTCTCGCTGAAAAAGAACCAAAGATGGAAAAGGAGCTACAGAAATTATATACGAATAAAAAATGTATCACACCAGATGACGTGGTCGTAGAGAGAAATGGCAAATCCAAAAATGTGCTCATACATGAAGTTGCAAAGACCGATTCTATCTATGACGCTGGACATGATGCGATGAAAAATATTATCTTGAGCGTAGAGAATTCAAAACTGGTGTTATGGAACGGCCCACTCGGAAAATCTTCAAAAGGATATGACCTTGCTTCAAGAAAACTTTTGAAAGTATTAGCAAAGGCCTGCGAATCCAAAAAAACAAAAGTGATTATTGGTGGTGGAGATTCGATCGCGCTTGTCTCAAAAATGAAACTGCATGATGCATTTAGTTTTGTCTCGACTGGTGGAGGAGCAATGCTTGATTTTCTGACCAAAGGCACACTTCCGGGGATTAAAGCTCTCGGTAGATAACAGATTAAAGATTTTAGATTTGAGTAATACAAAAACAGCAGGGCGACGTAGTCGCCCTGCTGTTTTCATGTTCTCTATACTACTAAGTACTTTCTACTTACTACTAACTATTCTCAATTTCTCTCCCAACTCTCTTAATTCTTGATCGGTATACGTACTCCTTTCATATTTTTCGGTCATAGAATACAGCGGTACAATGTGGATGTGCGCATGGGGGATGTCTACTCCCCATGATTGGAATGATATGTATGTCGCGCCTAGTTTTTCTTTGAGATGCAGCCCAATCTCTTTTGCTTTCTCAAAATACTCACCAAAATAAGGCACATCATATGTCCACCTAAAAGGTTCTTTAGTTATCAAGAGCGTATGGCCTTTAGACTTCGGGAAAATATCTAAAACTGCAATATATTTTTCGTCTTCATAAATAATCTCGGCAGGTATTTCTCGATCAATAATTTTTTGAAATAGAGTTTTTGTTTGTGTCATAGGTAGAGTATATAAAAGGGGAGCACATCAATCTACTTGACAAATATATTTTTTTATATAGAATATGTGTAAACTAAACTGGCTTGGCAGTAACCAAGAATTTTAAAAAATGAAAAATGTAAATCCAAAAACAGTATTAGGGCTTAATAAAGCATTTGCTGATCTACAACACCGTAAGTTTTTAGAAAATGATTTTAAGTTCTTCAGAGACTATACGTTCTTTATTAAAAAATTTAGCGGTAGAGATCATTTTATTATTGGTGAAGTCTTTAAACACCGAGACGACTCTTGTGTCCAACAGTACCACGTTGATGATTTTATGAATAATCTTTTTGATCAATCGTTACTGAAAACCATTATTGTTCCACATTGTATTGATGTATTGAAAGAATTTGTCTTAAAAAGAGAGATGAATAGTGAGAAAATTCAGACAGAAACTTTTTCAATACCAATGGAAGAAAACATGTTTTGGATCGTCTTGTTTTGTCTGATTATTAAGCCGAAACTCGG
>CAZMGK010000009.1:13463-35592 GCA_964565825.1 uncultured Candidatus Saccharibacteria bacterium
TAAAGAATTATTAGGCTACGCATTGAGAAAAGATGAAACTAATTATATTCTGCACTTCAAAAAAAATGATGATACTGTATGGACTTTCGGTGTCCGTTGGAATGGTGATGAGTGGGAATTGAACTCTGGCGTCTTTACCTCCGTTAGTGTGTGTTTTCGGGATTACGTGTTTCTTTATTTCACTACTGATAAAAAGTAGTTTTTTATCTTATTAAAATGTAAAAGAGTCTTTGATACTTTGTGTCTTGGGCTCTTTTTTCTTTTTATAACTTCGTCTGCCTCCGTGCTACAATAGAGTTCAATGGAAGAAATTACTGAAATACTCTACAACCGGCTTGGTTTGACGACACAGGCTCAAAAAGATGCATTTCTGCGTCCTGATTTTGAATTGCACACGCACGACCCATATCTGCTCTCTGATATGGATACGGCTGTCGAGCGTATCCACCAGGCACTCCAAAACAAAGAAATAGTTGGTATCTACACCGACTATGACTGTGATGGTATACCGGGTGGAGTTGTTTTATCTGATTTTTTTCGACTTGTAAAACATGATACTTTTCACGTATATATTCCTGACAGACAGAGTGATGGCTACGGACTCTCAAATGATGGTATAGATATTTTAAAAGAAAAAGGATGCACACTTATTATTACTATCGACCTCGGTATTACAGCAGTCGAGAGTACGCTCTACGCAAAAGAAAAAGCAATCGATATTATTATCACCGATCACCACTTACCTCATGCAGTGTTACCCGACGCCTATGCTGTTATTAATCCAAAAAAAACAGGTGACCAGTATCCATTTAAAGAACTCTGCGGAACAGGTGTTATCTACAAACTCGTCTGTGCTTTTCTGCAAAAACATCGAGATGAATATAGCGTCAAAGTTGGTGCAGAAAAATGGATGCTCGATATGGTGGGTCTCGCCACTCTTGCCGATATGGTTCCACTCATTGACGAGAACAGAGTCTTTGCGTACTACGGACTCTATGTGATCAAAAAAACAAAAAGACTCGGACTTGCGAAACTCTTTCAACTCAATGGAGTAAAGCCAGATACACTGACAGAAGATGATCTGACATTTACACTCGTGCCTCGTATCAACGCAGCATCTCGGATGGGGGATGCGTACCTTGCATTTCGAATGCTATCTACTACCGATAACGCCGAAGCACTCGAGCTGGCTCAAGAACTTGAGTCTCTCAACAACAAAAGAAAATCGCACGTTGCGAGTATTACTAAAGAAGTAAAGAAACTTAACAGAGAAGTGTTTGAAAATAATGTCATTGTTGTCGGTGATCCACTCTGGCGACCGGGGGTACTCGGACTCGTCGCAGGAAAGCTTGTAGAAGAATACCAAAAACCAGTATTTGTCTGGGGTGGAAATGATGAAGGTGATTTTGATATTCTCAAAGGCTCATGTCGTGCACCAGTTGGTGTAAACATTGTCGATATTATGACAGAAGGTTCGAAAGTTTTTGATCATTTTGGCGGACATGCTGGAGCTGGAGGATTTGCAGTGTCAAAAAGAAATGTACATGATATGAGTTTCGAACTCAATCGTGCGTACGATGTCGTGCAAGGAAAAAAAGAAGAGGGGACAGAAGCTGAGAAGCTCGAAGAACTATTTTCTCTGTCTGTAACGAATCCCTCAAAACAACTTCATGATACATTGCAACAGTTTGCACCATTTGGTTTTGGAAATACAAAACCAATGCTCCGTATTGAACATGTGACTATAGAATCTTTCAAGCAATTTGGAAAAACAAAAGAACACCTAGAAGTCATCTGCGTGATAGATGGCAAACATATCAAAGCACTTTCTTTTTTTAAAACGAGTGAGAGCTTTACTACGGCGCTCGCCGTAGGCGAGCGCCGTACCCTGCTGTGTCACCTTGAAATGTCATATTTCATGCGACCAGAACTACGTTTGCGTATAATTGATATATATTAAAAAGGTTATAGGTGACAGGTTGCAGGTTTTAGGAAATACAAAACAGGCAGCAGGACAAGCTGAAAGCTTACCCTGCCTAGCGCCTAGTGCCTAATTTCTATATACTCTATCTATGACTTCTAAAAAACAAACAATCGATATTTACACAGACGGATCAGCGCGAGGCAATCCAGGACCGGCAGGCTGGGGATCTATTATTATGGACCACGAACATGGTTCTGTTGTGGAGCTCGGTGGGCGTTTTGATATGGCGACTAATAATAGAATGGAACTCTTGGCGGTCCACGACACTTTGATATATATTGAACAGCAAAAAATGTACACTACGCCTTGTGTTTTTTTTATTGATTCAGCATATGTTCAGAAAGGTATTACTTTGTGGATGTACGCTTGGGAGCGTAACGAATGGAAAACAAAAGAAGGAGGAGATGTGCTTAATCAGGATTTATGGCAGGAGATTTTCTTTCTCGTCTTTCGACTCAAACGCCTGGTAAACATAACGTTTGAAAAAATAGCCGGCCACTCAGGTCTTTTTGGAAATGAACAAGCTGACCGAGTAGCGACTTCTTTTGCTGACAAGAAAACAACGCTGTTGTATAAAGGTGCTCTTGCCTCGTATCAAGAATTTTGTGCTGGTTTTGTTCCTGATAAAAAGAAGATGACCATGAGCACGACGAGTAAAAGTCAGACTATAAAAAAAACAGGCAAAGCATATTCGTATGTATCGTATGTTGCTGGGGTAGTGCATACAGATAAGGATTGGAAAAGTTGCGAAGCTCGGGTTACAGGAAAAAAGAATACTCGTTATAAAAAAGTCTTTTCTGCGGATGAAGAGGTAGAAGTTATCCATGAGTTTAAAAGATCCAAGTAATCTATTTTTCATTTCTTTCTTTTCATTCTGCAGTGGAATTTTTCTTGGTGCACATTTTTCTTTTTCTCCAACGTTCTTTGTAGGCGCTCTTGGACTGTCTCTCGTGTCTGCCAGTCTCTATTCATTTTTTGAGAAAAAATACAGAGCACTTTTCTTAATTTTTGTATTTCTCAGTGTGGTTCTTGGTAATCTTCGCCTTCATATGGTTGATGACGACATCGGTCACAAAAAGCCAGGAGCTAGTATCACAGGTCGAGTCACCACTAATCCAGTAGAGAAATTCTATAATCAATCCCCAGGTCAATCTTTTGAATTCAAAACTGATATAGGACAAAAACTCTTGATTCGAAGTACTAGTGAAAATATATTCGTCTATAATGATAGACTCAAATTAGAAGCAGATTGTAGTACACCAAAAAACTTTGAAACAGATCTAGGTTCTACATTTGACTATGTAACGTATCTCAAGAAAGATCATATCTATTTTATTTGCGAGACAAATCAAGCAGAACTGTTGAGTCACAAAAAGTCAGCCATAACAACGCTCTATGCATTTTCAAATAAAATAGGGACTCAAATTGAGCGTGCGTTTAAGAGTCCTCACAATGCCTTTGTCGGTGGAATCCTCGTCGGCGACAAAACAACCATCACGCCTGAAATCAGGAATGACTTCATCAAGACGGGCACGATTCACATGCTCGCGCTCTCTGGTTACAACATCGCGATTGTTGCGCTTTTCTTCCAGAACTTGTTTTCTTTCTTCTTTAGAAGAAAAACAACCCTGATACTTTCTGGCCTTTCAGTGATTCTTTTTGTCAGTATGACCGGTTTTGCAGCCTCAGCCATTCGAGCGGGGATCATGGCGCTTATTGTTATTTTTGCTTCGTTTACGTATCAAAAATATTCAGCCGCTCGCGCGCTTTTCTTTGCCTCGTTTCTTATGATTCTCTTTGATCCGTTCTACCTGCTTTACGATAGTTCATTTCATTTGTCGTTTTTGGCGACATACGGTGTAGTGGTTTTCTCTCCGGTCATTGCGATGTATCTCCATAGAATAAAAAATAAGTATATTCGTTTGACTGTTGCGACAACGCTCGGCGCATACATCATTACGCTCCCGTACCTTATGTATTTTTTCGAAGGGTTATCGCTCACTGGAATCGTTGCCAATATTGTCATTCTTCCACTCATTCCATTTTTGATGCTCATAAGCGCTTTGGCACTAGGCATGAGCTTTATCTCAATTCCAATTTCATTTGTGCCGGCTGTGATGACTGAGTATCTTTCACAAGCCATACTTTCTTTTGTTCACTTGTTCGCACAAGTTCCTTTCGGGTATGTCTCGACATCTATTTCAGTGTGGGTGTGTGTAGGGTTGTATATTGGTATCCTGTTTGGAATCTACTACTTACATAAAAATGCGGGGGAGCCTGTTTGGTAGAAAAAGGAATCGACTCTCCTTACAGTCGAGATGCTCTATTTTTCAATCGTTTTACTCAGGAAATAGGCACCTTCGATCCCTGGTCAAAGGAAATATAAGAAAAAGACCTAGTTTTCACAACTAGGTCTTTTTCTTATTGTCCGCTCGATAGGAATCGAACCTATGACCATCTCCTTAAAAGGGAGCTGCTCTACCAGCTGAGCTACGAGCGGATGTATTGTATTGTAGTAGTTTTCTTACCCCTGAAACCTCATTAGCTGATCCTACCAAAACAGCTACTAAACGGGTGTATTGTATTGTAGTAGTTTTCTTGCTTCTGAAACCTCATTAGCTGGTCCTACCAAAACAGCTACGAGCGGATGTATTGTATTGTAGTAGTTTTCTTACCCCTGGAACCTCATTAGCTGGTCCTACCAAAACAGCTACGAGCGGATGTAAAATTGAGAAACAAAATTTACTTATATTTTATAGCATATAAAGCAGTATAAATCAAATTTTATTACATGTATCAAAAAAAGTACTACTCTGTGAGACAGATTAAAACCCACGAAGAGTCGCGGGTTTTAAACTACCGATTTTTGCTGTAATTGAGATTACATCACCCCAAGAGCCATAACGAGTTGGTACACAGCGGAGAGCCCAACAAGAATATAGACAATTTTTGAAACCATTGCTCCTTGTCCACCAAAAAGTTGACCTACATCCCAACCAAATGCTCCAACAAGAAGCCAGTTGAGTCCACCAATAATCAAGAGTGCAAAACTAATTGTGTTTAACATATGTTTAACGTATTAGCTAATAACAGACCACAGGTCTACACAAAGTATATCAGGTATCTGCGAACGTGGATGCCCTCTTGTAAAGAGGAGGGGAAAACCCCCACACCTATATTTTTATATACTACGTCGGCATACTTTAAATCTGTAGTACAGATAGAGAAAGTACATGTACTGAAAAAAATTACACGTTTTTTAAAAAACAATAAAAATATGGGTGTGGAGGAAAACCCCCACACCTATCTCTGGTCATTACCTGAGGCCCTACATCAGTGTATGCTATGAGTCATCTCTATATAAAAATCCCCGCACTCGTAGTGCGGGGATTTGATTTATGCATATACACTTGATCCGTGTATCAATCGTGCTATGCAATCCAGTTGCTCTTCTCTTGAAAATGATTCTCTCAGTAAGACTACGTAGACATCCGAAGTGTTCTCTTTCTTGTGTTTTTTGTCTGTGGTCACATCAATTTTCATGACTGTACCATCGAGAAGCGTAATTACAAAATCAAATTTTTGCCTGATATCTTCTTCTGCAGTAGCTCTTTTGAAAGATTGTATTTTTTTATTCAGTACAAGTTTTTCAAAAATTTCTTCAGCTTTTGCTTCAGCCCACATCCCGTGAGCATAGTTACGTAACTCGGTTTCAATTTCTTGCTCGATTCTGGTGATGGGCGTGGCGTCCGAAATCTGAAGATAAATCGCAGCAATGTGTTTCTCTAGATTGTGATTGGTCTCCACAAAATTGTTGCGATTGTAATAAATCTTTCTTTTGAGTGAGAATGTATTACATGGAAAAATAATTTCCAACGTTCCGGTTCGTTCTTCTGATGAGCTTGAGAGTGTAAAATCCAAGATACGTTTTTTTGCTATAAGTTTACCTACAGCATACAAGAGTTTTTCTACTGGTTGTTGCATATGTTAATTTTTTTATACTATACAACATAATGGTCATATATACAAGTATTTACGCTACAGGACAGAGAGGCATTACTTTTTTTCTTTTAAGTCCAAACACACAGAATTGATGCAGAAGTGTTGACCAGTCTTTGCTTTATCATCAGGAAAAATGTGTCCGAGGTGGCTTTTGCACACAGCACAGACTATTTCTGTTCGATACATTCCCATACTAGTGTCTTCTCTCTGTTCTGTTGCACCAGGGATTGCATTATCAAAGCTTGGCCAACCAGCAAGACCTGCTATATCAGAGTGAAATTTTGTGTCAGACGCAAAGAGGGGATTATTGCAGACTTTGCAAGTATATACACCATCTTTATTTTCTTCATAGTATTTTCCAGAGAAAGGTGCCTCTGTTCCTCCTTCACGGAGGACCTTGTATTCCTCAGGTGTTAATTTTGCTTTTATTTCTTCTTCGTTGATTTCCATATGGTTTTATTTTGCTAATTTCCAATTAAGCTTCTTTTCCTCACGTATCGCACATGTTTTGTTTACAAAATTTTCACGACCCGAGCCATTCCGATACAAGGCGTAGTGAACTTTGTTTTTCTCAGCGTAGTTTTGATGTTCTTCTTCTGCTTTGTAAAACGGCTTGCGTTCTTCTATCGCAACAACAATCTCTTTATCGTACATGTGCGAATCTTTGAGTTCAGCCAGCACGCTCTCGGCAATTTCTTTCTCATCATTGTTTGCATAATAGATTGCTGGTTGGTACTGGTAGCCTTTGTCGGCAAATTGGCCAGTACTGTCTGTTGGGTCTATGTGATCAATTAAAAACTGCAGAAGCGCTCGATAACTCGTCACATTCGCATCATAGGTGACTTCCACCGCTTCGCGATGCATAGTCTTATGAGACGCGACTGCATAATAATTTGCATTATCTTGCGTATCGCCGGTATATCCAGAAAGTATTTGCGTGACGCCTACGGCGTCACGCAAATCATGTTCGACGCACCAAAAACATCCACCAGCGAGAATTAATGTTTGTGTATTCATATTTCCAGTATACCATGCGTGTCTAGTGGCTCTATTTTTAATTTCATATATACTCACAATATGAAAACAAAAAAGTCAGTCATCCTCATTCTCGATAATTTACGAAGCGTGTACAACACCGCGTCTATTTTCCGTACGGCGGATTGTGCAGGGGTTGAGAAAATATATCTCGTAGGAACGACACCGACACCTCTGGATAAATTTGGCAAAGCACGGAAAGATTTTGCCAAGGTTTCACTCGGAGCAGAGGGGACTGTTGCATGGGAATATGCCAAGACGATGGCGCCAGTACTCGGTAAGCTCAAAAAGGCAGGCTACATAGTGTATGCGCTCGAACAGGATAAAATGTCTGTACATTATAAAAAAGCCAAATATAGTGACAAAATAGCGCTTATCTGTGGCAACGAGCCATACGGAATAGATAAAAAAACTCTAAAAAAAGTAGATCATATTGTGGAGATTCCCCAGTTTGGGGCTAAAGAGTCACTGAACGTCGTCGTAGCAACCGGAATCGTCCTTTTTGAAATAGTGGGATAACACCTATTGAAAAAATACCTGACGTGGTAAAATAAAAGTAAATAAACTTTGATAACATGAAAACCACGAACACGACATTTTACAAGTGGTTTATTTTTGATAAACTTACTTTTGAAAAAATTTTTAAAAAAGAAGATCTGAGTAATAAACCTGCGGAAACTCACTATGCGTCTATTTACGGCAATGCTAAATTTACTCTTATTGAAGAATACACACAGGAAAACGGAAAGAAGTCAGGAGTGAAGTATTTTGCTGAAATCGATAATGAGTATCTTTTCGGTAGGCCAGAAGAGAAAAGGCGAGAACAAAAAATACCCTACTCAAGGATGGAATTTGAGTTTTTCAAAAAGAAGATTCAAGTCGCATCTTTTTGGTCAAATTTTCGAGAAAAAAAAGAAAAATATTTCTTTTCAAGAATCTGTCATGAATTGACTCTTGTGCAAGACAACCATTCCTTTTTTGCAAGACTCGATGAGTTTAAAGGAAAACTCTCAGGATTTTATGCACTCAAAGTGTCTACTCCTGACCCTGATGCTATGGCGTTTGATGCTTCAAAATACTTCAAACAATCGTCTTTTGAAGAGACGATACTGCGGGGGTTAGATTTTTTTAAATTACTTGAAACGAAAAAAAAGCATGCAAAACTCCAAAAAATGATTGCAAAGAAAACGCGTAAAAAATAGTTGTTTTTTGTTTTTAAATGATGAAAGAATACCAAGTGCAAACCGTCAGGTTGCACTTGGTTTTTTATTTATATACATGTATTAACTACATAGGTCTGTCCTATGAAGTTTACTGGATACAACTCCTGCGATAGTAGAAGTCGTATCCGGAACAGAATGCTGTTTTTAGTATTGTTATTTCTGATGTACTGGACAAAAATGCGCGCTTCGCCCACCAATCATTTTTCTCTCTATGATTCCACGACAGCCTCTTTTACCACAGGGTGTTTTTGTTTTTCTGTAGACATTATGTGTTCCATGAAATGCTCCTTTTTCTCCCAAGATATTTCGGTAGTCGCTCGTGGAGTCGCCACCAAAGTCGATTCCTTTTACGAGGACTGTGTGCATTGCATCGTACATTTTTTTAAATTCAGTATTTGTTACATCACACACTTTTCTTTCTGGGTGAATACTAGCAAGCCACAACATTTCATCGGAATAAATATTTCCAATACCTGCGATGATGCTCTGCTCGAGGAGCACCGTTTTTACTTTGCCCGACAACTTTTTTTGGAGTCTTTCTTTGAAATCTTTTTCAGTAAATTTTGTATCTAGTGGTTCTGGTCCAAGTGTCCCTAAATGTTTTTTGTTGTCCTCGTCAGTTTTTAAAAGCGTGACTTTGGCGAACTTGCGCGAGTCACACAGGACGAGGTATGTACAACCCGTTAGGTCTTGCCTAACGGGTTGTAAGGTAAAGACGACATGGATAAATCTATTGTACGGATCACGAAGCGCATCATTTTTCTCAAGAGGGGAGACGGTCCATGTATTTTTCTTTTTATCGTAGTCGTACATTCCTGTCATCATGTGTCCGGTCATTTTCATGTGGACGAGGATTGTTTGTTTATTCGCAAGTTCGATCAATATATTTTTTGCCCGACGTTGTGCGCCAGTTATCTTTTGCCCTACCACTTCTTTTTTAAAATAGGCGAAAAAGTCCGCATCTTTGAGCGTGTCTCTGTAGTGTTTGGTCGCTTGATTTTTCACCGCAAGGTCTGTCCAGACATCTGTGATGATTAAACCCACGACTTGTTTTTTGAGTCCTTTGACTGTTGTTTCTACTTCTGGGAGTTCGGGCATAGCTCTATTTTATCACAGAGCAGTACCTTGCAATTTATTGATTTTTGTGTTTAAATATAAAAAAGGTAATAACGCCAAAATTAAAAATTTAAAAATGAAAAAAAGTATTCTTCTTTCCGCATTCTTTTGTTTATTTCACACCCACACCATGGTTGCCCAGAATTTTTTTGCACCACGCACTATTGTTGCACAGAAACTATTTACTCCATTTAGCCTCCTGTATTCGTATTGCCTAGATATCCTCTACGAGGATAGCATGCTCCCAATTCACAAACCAGTCCAGAAATACCTTGAACAGTCTCGTGAGTTTGAAAAGAAAATACAGTATCTCTCTGAGCTATCTTCAATACCAGAGTTTAAGATTGAGCTGACACAGAGTGTGGTCTCAATAAGAAGGTCACCATACGTTGAATTGTATAATCTTGATTCTTGTATCACAATCTATAATAAAAACCAGCACAACCAAGGACTTGACGAAACAATCATCTTTGCACGGAGAGTCATAGTGTTTGCACAAGTGTCAGATTTTTTACAAAGTATCGAAAAAAGTACGAATAAAAAAATACCAGTTTTCTATACTGATATAAAAAACAAAACCGATATTTTTGCTTTATTAAGTACTCTTGAGATAACAAGAGAAGTACACGAACAATAATTTTCACCTTTAAAAATAAATAAAAATGAAAAGAATTATCTTTATGATTATCGTTTTTTTCTGGCTTGTAGTAAGTATTGTGAATTGTTTTATTTGGCACAATAAAGTCTACGCCGTACTCTCTGTTTTAGCTTATTGCATTTCTTTTTTATGGATGGGAATGAGTACAAAAGAGTCTGAATTTAAAGAGTTCGATAAAATTGTTTCTGCTGTAGTTTTGGCACTAACAATAGCTATATGCTACGCACAATTTATTAACTTAGGTATGTTTTTAAAAATAGTAAGTGGTAATCCATACTTTTTTATTCCTTTTTTTGCACTCGGTTTTGTGCTATATGGGTGTGGGAAGATGCTGATTAAAAGCTTTCCTGAATTAGAAAAGTACACATATTTTCTTGAAGAAAAACTTGAAAAGTAACAAAAAAATAATGCTTTAAATAACCGCTCCAACAGGACGGTTATTTTTTTGTCTAATGTTTTCCTAAAAGCTTAAGCGCAGCTTTTATTTTTGCATTGGTATCAGTAATATCGGGTGATATCTGCTGGAGGGCTTCGCGAGCTTCATTTTGGGTATAGCCAAGTGTTTTGAGCACTTCGATGACATCACTGTCACCGCGAAGGGGTATTACCCATCTAACATTGATAAACAGATTTTAAAAGCACGAGAAATATGCAATCTTGTCGGATATGAAAATGGTTTCTGTCTCATTCTTGGTAAAGAAAAAGTTGCTACACCTGAAATGTGCATTGAATGGGGAAAGCAAGGGAAAGCAAATCCAGATAGAGAATGGAGGGGATCTAGTTTTTATGAAGATTGTAATTTTGTATCAAAGTATTACTACAAAACACAATAGTTGGTCATAGATTTTCTTATTGTGTAAATAGACTGAATTGAAGAGAGTATATTGCATTTTTTGTTTTTTTGTGTTTAAATGTAGATAAATAAATTTTAAAAAATGAATAAATTACTCTTCATTTTCTTGGTTTTTCTAAACCAAGCTGTGTTCTCCCAAACACGTGATATAGTGATACACTATCCACCATTTATGGATATTCACGGTGATATTGTACTTATCGGTATTGGTCATGCCTCAGATACATCACATGGAACAATAACCGCATTGATCGATAGCACCTCAAGTGACATGTTTTGTCAGCTCTATGATACTCTTTTTAAAAATGCTGGAAAAAAAGAAATAATTTTTTTATTAGAGGGTTTTACTCTGAATACTATTTTTAAAGTCACTGAGTATTCAAAAAAGAAATATCATTTTCCTCCGTGTATTCCACTTGGTTCGTTTATAAAAGGGTGTGATAGCCGACTTGATGATCCAGCAATCATGCTCCAAACAAGAGTACTTATGGCACTCATGAAGAAGGTTGTTACTCTTGATACTCTTAGTGGAAATGAAAAAAGTATACAAGATTTTTTTTCCACAAAAAGTACTGTATCTCTTGGTGAATTTGAGTCGACCGACCTGCATTATTTTTTTGATACGTACCCTGTCATCGGACAAAGTAATCGTGAATTTGAAAATACAATACTCACAGAAGCGTATGCATTACGTCAGAAAGGATGTTTCGTTGTTGTGTTCTGTGGAGGTTCTCATCTCGTCAAGATACTCTCAGAGCATGTGCTTGATAATGTTGGTTATGCTTTTTTGATTCAAAAGAATCAGTTGGGTCCAATGATTAAAACAGCAAAACTTCTTGAGTCTATCGAGGAGTATAAATAATTTTTATAAACAAAAGCCACCCTCGGGTGGTTTTTTTATTTCCCTAAAAGTTTCAGCGCAGCTTTTATTTTTGCATTGGTATCAGTAACATCGGGGGATATCTGCTGGAGGGCTTCGCGAGCTTCATTTTGGGTATAGCCAAGTGTTTTGAGTGCTTCGATGACGTCACTGTCACCGCGAAGCGTAAAGCCATTTTCATCTGTTTTAAAGAGTGCCAGTTTGTCGCGCAGTTCAATAACAACTTTTTCCGCTGTTTTCTTGCCGATACCTGAAACACCGGTCAAGTATGAAATTTCAGAGCTCGCAATCGCTTTTTTGAGATTGTCGATAGACGAAACAGAGAGAATACCGAGTGCGCCTTTTGGACCAACGCCAGAGACAGTGATGAGAAGTTCAAAAAAGTCTCGTTCTTGCATGGTAGTAAAACCATAGAGGTCAAGTGCATCTTCTCGAACGATGAGGTGAGTAAAGAGGGTAACTGTATCCTCATTTTTTATTTCCGCCAGTGTCGTTGTTGTGAGATGCACTTTGTAGCCAATTCCAGCAACGTCAATAAGCGCATATTTATCTGTAAGTATTGCTGGTGTTCCTGTAACTGATCCAATCATAGACGTAGTATACTACGTCAGTGCATAGTTGTCAGTTTTTAGTTTTTATAAAAATGCTGGCCGACATAGTCAGACAGCATTTTGAAATTATATATTTTTGTGGTATATACAGTATATATTGCACGTGTGTCTCATGTGTATATATCTCTCCAGTGTCCGAGATAGCGTTGGAAATAGAGATTGCCCATCTAGCAGATTATCTCAATTTATTAATGTAGTTTCTCAAAACTACGAACTAAAAACTCTAAACTAGTATTATGCCAATTACAGCATCAGCAAAAAAAGCACTTCGTGGATCACTTCGCAAAAAGAAAGTGAATGACCAGAAAAATAAAAGAATGAAAGACGAAATCAAGAAAGTAGAACGTCTCGTCAAAGAAAAGAAAGTAGACGAAGCTCGCAAACTCGTATCAGTTGTTTTCAAAGCAATTGATAAAGCAGCAAAGTCAGGTGTTATCAAGAAAAATAACGCTTCAAACAAAAAGTCTCGAATGTCAAAAATCACTAAAGAAAAGAAAGCTTAAACTTTCACAAGTATAAGGAAATACAAAAGAGCGGCGCCGTAGGCGCCGCTCTTTTGTATTTGTCATTCCGGACTCGATCCGGAATCCAGGACTTTGTATCTGTATGTAATTCATCTGGATACCGGATCAGGTGCCCCCAGGGTATCCTCTCTTGCTTCGCAATTCACCTTAAGTCCGGTATGACAGCACATACTATTTTGATATACTGTGTCTATGCGAAGTAACCTCTTATATTTTTATGGCGAAGACTGTCCTGATTGCATTCGGATGCAAGCTCGTTTGGCGCGCCTCGAGAAAGAAGAGGGAATTGCAGTCACTCATCTCGAAGTCTGGAACAACAAAGAGAACGATGAACTCTGTATGAAGTACGACAAAGACAATACCTGCGGTGGCGTGCCGTTTTTTATTAATACTGACAATAACGAAACGCTCTGTGGAGAGGTGACGTATAAAGAATTGAAAGAGTGGGCCCGGTAAAACATTTGACTATGCAAAACAGCGGGGCGACTACGTCGCCCCGCTGTTTGTTTTCTAAAAACTAAAACCTCTCAACTATAAACTCTCTAATGCTGGTGTGGAATAAACACGAGGAGTAGTGTCAGGATCACAGCACCTATGATAAACCCGATAATCGTTTTTGTATTCCATTTTGTGTGACGGATATCTGTTACGACTTTCCATAAAACGATTCCGGCAGATACACAGATCAAAATTACTTCAAGAGATTCATTCATCACAAGACCAAGAAAAACAGAAAGAGAAATAAAGAAAGAAATAAAGATGGCTTTTTTTGGTGTGATACCACTCTCTACGAGGAGTATTTGTTGTCCTCCTTGTTGGACGACCTGGTGACCGAGTACTCCTAAAAGTGATGTGACCCCAATGCTCGGATTTACTGCAAACGAAGCAACAATCGCAATCCCATCAACGATGTTGTGAAAGAAATCAGATACAAGAAGCCTGAGTGTACTTGCCTTGTTGTGTGCATGGTCATGATGGTTTGAGGCATCGTGTTCATGGTGATGGTGAAATTCCTTTACAAGAAATCCAATCCCGAAACTCAATATGAGTCCCACCACAAACCACAAGAGGGCTGTCGAAAAGTTACTTTCGGTGATTCCTTCACGCAAGAGAATAATAATGAGTGCGGTGTATACACCAAGTCCAAATCCTCGCACCAGAGGGCTACTAAAAAACGCTCTATCTTTCGGCAAAAAGATAACCAAAAATGAGGGGACAATCGCTACAAGAAGTAATGCTATATATATATTCACAAGGGCAGTATACGCTATTTTTAGACCTTATGAAAGGAGCAGGGATGGTGGTTTTGTATACAGCGGTAACGTTGGCGGGGGTGTAGGAAGTTTCTATCAAAGAATGTTAATATTAAGAAAAATTATTATTAAAATAACAGCAGCGACATAAGACCAGATTGCTCCTATGTGATTAATTTTCTGAAAAGTAATATAGAAATTTGTCCGCTCTTCTTCAGGAAACGCATTTTTATACGCTATTTTACTTGCAA
Organism: uncultured Candidatus Saccharibacteria bacterium; assembly: GCA_964565825.1. Taxonomy (GTDB): domain Bacteria; phylum Patescibacteriota; class Minisyncoccia; order Phycocordibacterales; family UBA9973; genus CAZEPT01. Next base: position 27,854 of record CAZMGK010000009.1, read on the forward strand.
CCCATGGGTGTATCGACGAACTCAGCAAAGAAGTAAGTAAAAGTATTTCGATGAGAAATAGTAAAAATTTATATTTTATGTTTCCTTGAAGGGATTGTATAAAAGGAATTAATAAGGTAAAAGTACCAGCAGATAAAATAGACCAACTGTAAAAAAACTTTTTCCCTAGTTCGTACGATTCTTTAAGCCATTCATTTTGTTCAAGCATGTTTATTTTTTTTACCTTCTAAATAGTCCAGAACCTCTTTTTGTCTTTCTTCTGGATTTCTTCGATCTACCAAATCTTTCCATTCATTGTATATTTCCAAAATCGTTGAATAGGTAGGTAAACCAGTAACGATTTCTCTTTGGTAAATTAATGTTACCGCACTAATCTCCACCAACATTACAAAAGGTGTTTTGATTGAGTTTAGTGCTGGATGTTTTTTTGTTTCGTAATGTTTTATTTTTAAAGCTAATTCTTCTAACATATTAAGAATAGAAGTCTGTTTTGAAAGATAATTTTCTTTTTTTAATAATTCTACTTGTTTTTTTGAATCTTCTTTAAAGTCTTCTATCATATTTTCTATTGTAGGCCTATCCAATCTTATCCTAGAAAAAATATAATTTTTATCTTCAGTTTCTCGAACTGAGTTAATGAAATTGTCATGTAAGGGAATAATATCTTTTCTAAAAAAAGAGACTTGGTCTATTGCTGCCGCTCGACTGTCTTTTATTTTACTGTTGCGGTATGCTAAAAAAGCAAAAAGTACAGATATTGAAGCTACGACAGCAGCGACAGTTTGTATTATATTTAGGAAAAGTTCTATGCACATATTATATAAACAGTATACTCTTTGCATGTCCAATGTCGAATTTTTAGGCGACAGGAATCTCGACCTACGGTCGCGGGTACTTTTCGACTGAATACAGCAAAGCTTATTCAGTAACGAAAAGTCTTTCGATTCCTGCCCGCGAGACATGCAGATGTCTCGCTCGAGCTCACTCAATAAAAAAGGCCTCTTCTTAACGAGAGGCTCTTTTTTAAACGGGTGATCTCGGCAGGAATCGAACCTGCATCGCAACTTCCGCAAAGTTGCGTCCTATCCATTGAACGACGAGACCAAAACAATCTCTTTATACACTATTTTCAAGGTTTTTTCAAGGCGAGAAAATAGAAAGAAAGAGCGGAGCGCACTACGTACGCTCCGCTCTTTCTCGACTTATATATTAAAACCCTAACTTTTCCATGATTTCGTAAATCCCGCTTTCTTTCATTTGTTTTTCTTCGATATGTTCAAGGAGTACATTTTTGAGTTCTTTGAGCGGTATGGTATTTGGGATAGAGAGTGTCAGTAGCGGAGAGAAACTTTTTTTGGGTGCGATCAGGAGTCGAGTACCTTCGCTATCTTTATGTGTTACGTCTATCCAAAATGCGCCGATGTCATGATAGTATCGTTCTTCTTCTCCGATACGAATTGAGCGATCTGTAATAGTGATGTGTATTTTTTTTGGAGTGTGCAATTTGAGATACACGATACAGATCGTACCCAAGGTCATGAGCACGCCAAACAAATAATTTTTGTACATAATAGAAAGTACAATGGTGATAATGGTAATAATACCGAGAGCCCAAATCCAATCCGGATTGATTTCTTTTTGGGTGTATTCATGTGTTTCCCAGGTGTAGTAAATATGTTCTTGCATGAGTGAATTGTATCACACGTAAAGGAAAGCTCAATAATTAATTTCACTACCTCACCCCAACCCTCTCCTGGCAAGGAGAGGGGGTAAGACAACAAAGGGCGTGCCTACGGCACGCCCTTTGTTGTCTGTATTTCTACAAACTACACACTTCAAACTCTAAACGAAGTTAGTAATTTTTTTTAAAAGCTGGTCGATCTCCTTCTTCTCTTGGCTTTGCTTCAGAGACGAAGATGGTTCGTCCGTCGAGTTCTGTGTTGTTGAGTTTACTAATCACAGTATTGATATCAGCACTGTCATCAGTTTCAACGAAACCAAATCCTCGTGAACGTCCACTCATTTTGTCCATCACAACTGATGCAGATACAACAGGTGCGATTTCTTCAAAATGTTTTTTAAGTGTTTCGTCGGTTGTACCCCAAGCGAGACTACTTACATAAAATTTCTTTGCCATGCTACATTTCTATTTACTTATAATCATAAGTATCAGTTACATATACTTTGCACCAAAATAGAGATGAACAAAAGAGATACGCCACTATAAACTTACACCACAACTATATCATATTTTTTATTTTAGCAAAATAAGACCCAACCGAAGATGTGTTCTTTTTTGGTGCACGATACGGTTGCGCGAGACGGATAGCTTCGATGCAATTTTCAAGGCCAATTTTTTCTGCGTAGGATAAAAATTCAGCGGGGAGCGGGTCTGGTCCAACCCAAACACTTCGTTGGATCATCTCATAGTCAAACTTTTTGAGATGAGTGCGAAACCAATCACGCTGTTTTTTTTGGCTGTTTGGAATATCAAAAAAGACCAGAAGGATTTTTTCTTTTGTTGCGTCTTTTGGTTTTGTAAATGAGGTAAGTGAAGTAGGATTTCTTTTGAAATATTTTTGTCCATTTGCTGAGATAGCAAAACCGTCACCTATTTTTTTTATGTATCCTTTTTGTTTCAATCGCCACACCGTTTGAGCGAGGGTTTTTGGAGGAATGTTTTTGAATTTGGGTAATATAAAAATATTTACCGGCGTGCTTTGGTGGTAAAGCATCCGATCAAAAAGTTCTGAAAGTACACGATCTGTATTTGACATGGTATGAGTATATATGATGTATAAAAAATCTACAAGTGGAAACGTGCGTTTTTTGCTGTAGAGGTGAAGAGACGGTGATGATGGTGATTTTTAGAGTAGGGGGTATGTGAAACAAGAGAGTATTTTTCTGATGTATGAGTGAGTGTTTTTTTGTTGTGTGATTATATTTTTTAATTCGATTGACTTTTCTCTTCATCAAGAGACGTATCATGAAGTACAAGATGATATATACGTTGATATATATCATATATCAAGAACAAAGCTACAGAGGACACAGATACACCGTAGAGTACCTATGGAGATGAGTATTCGTGTAACACACAGCTGTGTATTCTGTGTTTACCCTCTATCTGTCTAGGTATGAGAAACATCTACATGCTTTACATACGCCCAAAGTGTAGATAAAATGACCTCTTTGCAAGAGGGAGGTGAGAGAGCATACAGGCTGTGAAAAACTCGTTGAGTTTTTCACAGCAAACACTAGACAGAAATAGATTTTACCTCATGTACCATGATAAAATATACGTATGTTTATATACACAAAACACACACAAGGTACTACCATGGTCGATGGTTTTTTATCTTTCACAAAGAATATGTTTTCATATACACAATCATACAAAACGTATCTTATTCTTGTACTCACTATCATTACATGTGCTGTACCAACACCTGCATTTGCTACTATTTCCAATGGAGCGAATGCCACTGATTTATTGGGGCACTATAGTGATCTTGCTGCGACTGTAGTGGATTATACAGATAGTACTTCTAATGATATGCCAAATCACTACAGTCTATCTAGTCCAACAGGAATGGTGATTGACTCAGTTAACCACCGTCTCTTTGTTGCTGATGCAACTAACAAGCGTGTCTTGGTTTATAATCTTGATGTCACCAACCAGCTGGTAGATCTAGTTGCTGATAATGTCCTTGGTCAAGTAAATCTATTTGTTAGTGTCGCTTCTTTGACTGCGAGTGGTATGAGTAACCCTCAGCATCTAGCCTATGATTCAACTGGTAACCGTCTTTTTGTGAGTGATAGTTCTTATAATCGTGTAACTGTGTATGACACAACAGTTATTACTGATGGTGAAGCTGCAGTGAGTGTCCTTGGGCAGGCACTCTTTACAACATCTACATTTGCCACTACTCAAGCAGGGATGTTTGCTCCCCTGGGTGTCACGTATGACTCAATAGGTCAAAGGCTCTTTGTTGCTCAATCAAGTAATCACCGCGTCACTGTTTACGATGTCACCGCTATCACCGATGGAGAGAATGCTATCAATGTTTTGGGGCAAGCACTCTTCACCACATCAGCAAGTGCGAACACTCAAGCAGGGATGAATAATCCTCGGAATCTTGCATACGACGCAACCGGTAACCGCCTCTTTGTCTCTCAATCAGGTAATCACCGCGTCACTGTTTACGATGTTACTGCAATTACCGATGGAGAAAATGCTATCAATGTTCTTGGGCAAGCACTCTTTACTACCTCTGCATCCGCAAACACTCAAGCAGGGATGAATAGTCCTCAAGGTCTCGCGTATGATGGAACTGGTAGTAGATTGTTTGTTTCTCAAACTGGTAGTAACCGAGTCACCGTCTATGATGTTGCTGCGATAATTGATGGAGAGAATGCGACGAGTGTCCTTGGTCAAGCAAACTTTACAGCAACCGCTTCTGGTAATACACAAGCAGGAATGAGTTTTCCTCAAGGTCTTACCTATGACAGCACAAACAATCGTCTCTTTGTTGCTCAATCAAGTAATCACCGCGTCACTGTTTACGATGTCACCGCTATCACCGATGGAGAGAATGCTATCAATATTCTTGGGCAATTTACAGATGGAGGTGTTACTCCTGATTACACAGGAAGCACGGCAAATGATCCTCCTTGGAGCTTAGGTCTGAGTGCACCCCAAGATGTAGCAATTGATTTTGTTAATCATAGATTGTTTTTAGCTGACGGTGGTAATGCGCGGGTACTTGTGTATAATTTAAATGCGAGCAATCAATTAATTGATAAATTCCCAGACAATGTTCTTGGTCAAACAACTTTTTATACCAATGCTCAAGCCGTTACCCAGTCTGGTATGGGTACATCAAAAGGTCTCGCTTTTGATGCGATTAATAATCGTCTTTTTGTGAGTGATAGTTCCTATAATCGTGTAATTGTGTATGACACCACAATTATTACCGATGGTGAAAATGCTACTGGTGTTCTTGGTCAAGCTAATTTTACGACATCAGGTTTAGCGAATACTCAAGCAGGGATGAATAATCCAGGAAATATTGCGTATGATTCTACAAATACTCGTTTATTTGTACCACAATCAGGTAATAATCGTGTTACGGTCTATGATGTTGCAGTGGTTACAAATGGTGAAAATGCTACTGGTGTTCTTGGTCAAGCTAATTTTACTTCCTCTGCTGTAGGAAATAATCAATCAGGACTGAATAGTCCTTCTGCTGTCGCTTATGATTCTACAAATACTCGTTTATTTGTTGCACAAGGTAGTAGTAGTAGGGTTACCACTTATAATGTTGCTGTAGTTACCAATGGAGAAAACGCAGTTAATGTACTTGGTCAAACAAATTTTACAGGAGCTTCAGCATCTCTTACCCAATCTGGTCTAGATACCCCAACAGATATTGATTATGATTCTGTAGTCAATCGACTCTTTGTTGCTCAAACTTTTGGGCGACGTGTTTCTGTTTTTGATACATCTACTATTGTTGATGGAGAAAACGCAGTTAATGTACTTGGTCAGAGTAATTTTACATCAAACACTAGTGCGACTACTCAGGTAGGAGTTAATGCTCCTTCAGCTGTTTTTTATGATACGACCAATTCAGTTCTCTACCTTGCTGACACTGGTAATCGTCGTATAACTTTATACGATGGTGTTGCACCAACCTCCACTATCTCAGGAAACGTCTACACCGACGAAGGCGTCACCCCAATAGCCAATGGTAAATCTATTTGTCTCTTGGTTGACGGAGTATCAAGCTCATGTACGACAACTTCCGGTGGTACAGGTGCATACTCTCTGTCATACGTGAACCCTGTTGCTTCTGCTGTCCTCACTATTTTCATCAACGGAGAAACAGAAGATGGAGCGACACTCATTACCCATGATGGTACTTCTAACTACACTACTACTGACATTTACCAAGATAGAGTAATCCTAGAAAGTGGCGCACATACTATTACTACACTCAATACAGCAAACAACGCAGATGCTGACCTTACTACCTTGTACCCAGATGCTGGTGGTGCAACGGTCATCAACAATAACAAAGAACTCATTATCATGACCGGATCTACGTTTACTCCTGGAGCAGTATCGACCTATGCAGGAGATTTCCAAGTAAATAGTGGAGGAACGATAGCATTTGGGAATTTCTCTCCAAGTTTTGGGGGAGATGCGATCATTGATGGAACGATGACTTTTACTGCAGAACTTACCGTAACATTTAACGGAGGTGATGCCCAAGACATGAACTTTGGTTCCGTTGCAAGAACTGTCCGCCCTACGATTACAAATAATTCAACGGTGACCGTAGTGACCAATGACTTCAATATTACTGGTACAATTGTAGACATCGATGCTGGTTCAACTCTTGATCTCTCAAGCTTCAATGCTACTATCTCTGGTACACTTAGTAACGACGGTACCATCAGACTCCAAGGAAGTAATACCTTGACCCTCACCAACGACACCAACTCTGGAACCTGGGAATACTACGGTAACGGAATCGGATCTGCAACCACCCACACCACCCGAGACTTTGGTGCCACAGACTACTACAACCTCATCATCAACGACACCAGTGCAAGTAACAGTGATACCTTCCAACTCGGAGGAGGTCTTGTTGTTGCAAATACACTGACCGTCACCGATGGAGCATTTACTGGTATGGCACAAACAATGTCAGTATCATCTGTCAGTATCGGTGCCTCTGGATCAATGACTTCAACCTCTGGAACCCTCACTGTCTCTGGTTCAACATTTGCCAATGCAGGAACATTCACCCACAACAACGGTACGGTCTCCATTACCTCTGATGCAATCACCATCGATGCTACAGCAACCATTCCTTTCTACACACTTTCTAAGGTTGAATCAACGAACAATGGTACCAATAGTCAAATTGTTTTTGACAATGGTAATATCACGATTGCTAACTCACTGGTTCTCGATGGTCTCGATGCCGATGACCTCATTGCTATCACCTCAGCTGATACACCAACAGTACGGACGATCACCTTTTCTGGAGCATCAACCTTCACCGGAGATTATCTCTCTGTGACAGATAGTACTGTTATTGATTCTTCATCAGGAATTACTCTTGATCTTGATCCAGCAAACTCTACTAACGGAGGAAATACCATTGGATGGTTTCTTGTAACCGCTATTATCACCAACGTCACCTCATCGACCGGTAATGCTTCATTTAATGCAGGAGATGTCATCTCTATCCAAGTGACCTTTGATATGGTTGTCACCGTCACCGGTACTCCACAGCTGACTCTGGAAACAGGAGGAACAGATGCAGTCGTCAACTATGTCTCTGGTACTGGTACCACAGTCCTGACCTTCACCTACACTGTCGCTTCAGGTGAGAACTCACTTGATCTCGATTATTTCTCGACAGGTGCACTTGCCTTAAACGGAGGAACGATTATCGCTGGAAACGCAGCGACTCTCACTCTCCCAACTCCAGGAGCCGCAGGATCTCTTGGTGCCAACAAAGCAATCGTCATCGATACCACAGCCGATGCAGCACCTGGTGCACCGGATATGACCACAGGAACTGACAATGGAACATTCACCAATGACGATGTGACCAATGACAGTACACCAACTTTTGATATCTCGTGTGTCACTGGCTCAACTGTTGAACTCTTCGTCGGTGGAGTAGCTACTGGTGTGACCGGTGTCTGTGCAGCAAGTA
>CAZMGK010000010.1:0-25509 GCA_964565825.1 uncultured Candidatus Saccharibacteria bacterium
TCAACACAGACAGCCAATGGGATTATGGGGTGTACGGTACCGAAGATTTAAAGAAAGGGAAGAGAAAGGAAGAAAAGAAAAAACACCAGGGGGCTGGTGTTTTTTTGTGATTTTTGAGAAGCCCCTAGATGTGGTATACTTGTCATATATGCCTAGCGTCCCAGAATTTTTCTTTTATACTTTTGCCTACATTAGTTTGTATGTGCAAATATTCATGTTGACAGTTTTCTTTCAGAAGAAAAAAGATATTTTAATTCGTACAGATAAAATTGAGCTTCCAGAATATCCCGGTGTTACTATTACCGTACCAGCGTACAATGAATCAAGAAATATCGAAAAGACCATTACATCACTTCTAAAACTTGATTATCCTTCTGATAAACTACACATTATCATTGTTGATGACGGATCTACTGATGATACGTGGGACGTCATGCAACAGTATAAAACAGATCCACGCATCAAGATTTTCAAGAAAGAAAATGGAGGGAAGTATACCGCCAACAATTTGGGGTTAGAACATTCTACTACGCCGTTTGTTGGGTGTCTCGATGCTGATTCAGAAGTAGATGGAGAAGCGCTAAAACGAATTATGACGTACTTTACTAGTACAGAAGTGATGGCAGTTGCTCCTACTATTTTGATTAAGGATCCAAAGACGATTATACAGAAAGCACAAAGTGTCGAGTATGAGTATTCTATATACGTAAAAAAGATGCTCGGAATGTTGAACGCGATACATGTAACACCTGGCCCATTTTCTATATTTAGAAAAACTGTATTTGAGAAAATTGGCCCATATAAACACGCTCACAATACAGAAGATCAAGAGATTGCTCTTCGAATGCACCAGCATACCATGAAGATAGAACATGCTCCTGATGCCTACGTATATACGATTGGCCCTCACAAAATAACTGGTTTATATACACAGCGAGTACGATGGATATATGGATTTATTAAAAATGCTTTTGATTATCGTCATCTGTTATTTAAAAAACAGTATGGTAATGTTGGCTTTATAACACTACCGTCCGGTATCTTATCTATACTATCAGTTCTATTCCTGTTTTCTTACTCTCTGTATAAAATAGTTATGATAGTTCAAGAAAAGATTGTTCATTACCAGGCAGTTGGTTTTTCCTCATCTTTTTCATTGCATGTGCCGGAATTTGATTTTTTCTATGCACCAAGTCAGACTATTTTTTTCATGACTTGTTTTGTGTATATACTTGTATTCACTTCTTTGTTCATTGGCCAAAAAATGCGTTATGGTAAATTACTTATAACAAAGAATATTTTTTATTTCTTTTTTATCTATTCTATTATTGCACCGTTTTGGTTACTTCGATCGATCTACAATGCAATTCGTTCGTATGAAGCAAGTTGGACATCAGAGCGAGACGCAAGAGGTATTTAGCTTCATCATTTAGTGTGATTGTGCTATACTCAAGTACATGAAGAAGCAAGATGTTAATCGCTATATAGTAGTTTTTTTAATTACTACCGCTGTGTTTATTACAGCAGGAACACTATCGTATTTTTTTAATAATCTCAAAATTAATGAAGTAAAAAGTATTCAAGATAAAATATCTATTGATATTTTAGCAACTGAAACTCAATTCCAATTACTTCAGGAGTTGTCATGCAAAGACGTATCCAAGGCAACACTCTCTTTGGAGCTCAATGAATTAGCTGAAAAAATTAGTTACAGTGAGAGTACGATTACGAATAGTGATGAAGTTAATGAGCTTAAACGCTATTATGGTATTTTAGAAATTAAGGATTATTTGCTAGCAAAGAAATTAAAAGAGAAGTGTAAAATAAATATAGAATCTATTTTCTTTTTTTATACTACCGCTGAAAAATGCACAGAGTGTACCAAACAGTCTGCCGTACTCACAGAGCTTCGTAAGAAATACCCTGACTTGCGCGTGTACAGTTTTGATTACAATTCGACACTATCAGCACTTCACTCACTGATTAAGATATTTAAAATATCAGATACACAACTCCCAGCGCTTGTAATCAATGAAGAAACATATACAGGATTCAAGTCAGAAGAAGCTATAGAGAAACTCCTCCCAGAGCTTGTTCTTGAGAAGAAAAAACAGGATGAAGAAAAAGCAAAACTCTTGAAATTGAAAGAAGAAGAGGAAGCAAAGAAATAATGTACAACTAATAAGAACAAAAACCTCTCACTCTAGTGAGAGATTTTTGTTATAAGGTTAGGTTTAGGTATAAAAAATCACCTACACAGAGCCGCTTCTCAGACTTGAACTGAGGACCTTCGCTTTACAAAAGCGTTGCTCTACCAACTGAGCTAAAGCGGCTCTGTATAGGTGATCTATACAGTTTTTATTAAACTTTTTTTAGTATATCAGAAATATATTTTTTTTACAAATGTATTTGGCCTTTTGTTCCTTCCTTTTTTTGTTCTTCAACATGGGATAGGAGGGTATTCTCGTCGAGACTACCCGTATACTCCTTTTCTGGAAATATCATGTGGGCAATTTTTGATATCCCAGTATCAAGTAGCGTACGAGAAGATTTTTTTAGCCTGATAAGCATCTTGAGAGTTAACACGAGAAGCGTATGGATTTCTGAGGAGATAAATGTTTGGAACATTTTTCCCATACGGTGAATATTGTGAGCACTGAGTGGATTTTCCAAAGAATCAATAACAGTACCATCTGCATCGGTGTGTTTTGATAGATGCATGTGTTGGTAGGCTAAAATAGCTGTAATCACCACAATCGAAACACCTATTAAACTCAAGAGGATAATTAGCATATTGTGTACTATCCAATACTTATTCTAGTGTATTGATCAATAGAGATAGTTCCAAGAACTTGTTTGATTGTTTTTGAGGTGTCTTTGAAGAATGGCTGTTCCATGAGGATGCGTTCCTTGAGATATCCTTCAACTTTTCCTTCAAGAATCTTTGCTTTCATTTCTTCGGGCTTATTTGCCATTGCTTCATCTTCAGACATCTCTTTTTCTGCAAGAGTGCGAATTGAGGCAAGTGTTTCGGTTGGAATATCAGATTTTTCTTTGTATTCAGGATTCATTGCTGCGATATGCATAGCAAGATCTTTTGCGAGCATTTCGTCTCCACCATTACTGAGTGCCACAATACTCGCGATACGTCCATCGTGGACATACCCATCAATAGGTGAACCAGTGATTTCCGTGATACCACCAAGAACAATATTTTCTCCAACTTTTTGAATGACTTCATCGATGAACGATTTTGCATCTAGGGTAGTTTGGTCTTTACCAGAAGCAAGAGCCATGTCTGCGAGCTTATTTGAAAGGTTTACGAAGTCTTCGTTTTTAGCAACGAAGTCTGTTTCGCAGTTCAGCTGAACGATGACAGCTTTGTTTGCATTTTTACGCATAACGAGTACTCCCATACCTGTTTCGCGGTCTGATTTTTTGGCAGCGATTTCACTGGATTTCTTCTTGAGGATAAGAATCGCTGTATCAAAATCACCTTCTGCTTCTTCAAGTGCTTTTTTGCATTGCATGACAGAAACACTTGTCGCATCTCGTAATTTTTTTATAAGCTCTGTTGTGATTTCCATATTATTTTATATTTGATTTAAAGCCACTCTTATAAGACTCTACAAGATATTCCATGATGAAGGTGATACTTGAAAGGGAAGCATCATTTGCAACAACAGGAAACGTAACGTTGCCTATGTTGCAGTCTGTACCAGCGAGCGCAATTGTTGGAATCATCATTTTTTCTGCTTCAGTCACTGCGATATGCTCACGACGTGGGTCTACAACACAAACTGCATCTGGATATTTTTTCATATCAGTGATACCAGAAAAAAGTTTATGCATTCGAGCGATTTCCTCGTCGATAAGAAGTCGTTCTTTCTTTGTGTACTTGTCGAGAGTTCCTTCTTCTTTTTGTTTTTTGAGATCAATGAGTTTTTGGACACGTTTTGTGATTTCTGGAAAATTAGTTAATACTCCACCAACCCATCTTTCGGTGACGAATGGTTGTCCGATACTCTCAGCACCTGTTTTTACAATGTCTTTTGCTTCTGGTTTTACACCAACAAAAAGAACAGTTTTTCCTTTTGCACCGAGTTCTTTCATGAATGTTGCAGCAGCTTCAAGATTTTTTTCTATAAGTTCAACATCAATGATGTCGACTTGGTTTTTTGAACCATAAATAAATTTTGCCACACTTGGGTGACGGCGACTTTTTGTATATCCAAAGTGGGATCCAGCTTGGAAAAGTCCTTCGATAATTTTATCTGACATTTTCTTTCTGCCCGACAAAGTAGTTACTTTGTTTGAGGGCTATTAATTAATGCTCCTTTCGAGAGAGCGGACTCCGTTCATAAGCATTTCAGCGTAATGACAGAGAAAATCCCTTTAGTGTCATTCCGGACTTGATCCGGAATCCAGGCGAGTCTTTTGTAAAAACTCTGGATCCAAAATCTTGTTCAGGATGACAATACAATAATTTCATTAATAAACTGAAATTATAAGGCTTTTTCTCCACGGAATCTAAGATATTTATAGCATAAAAGAGGGGATTTGACGACATTGACATATCTATGTATTCATGCTATTATAGAGACAAGTCTGGGACTTTGAAAAATATTGGTTTGATGACGCTTGAATAGATACTCTTTATGTTTCCAATCGTCATCAAAACAAAAAATTAAGATTATGAAGACAAAACTATCTCTCAAAAAAAATACACAAAAGTACTCTGTTGAAATTTCTTTTCTGGGCACAATGGTGTTCCTTTTTCTCACTAGCGGTTTCATGAACATAGTGGTGCATGAAAACCTGAGTTTCTTAAAATTCAGTAATGTAATTGTTGGATCTTTCTGGGTTCATTTAGTCTTTTTGGTTATATTTGTTTTCTGTCTTTATAAGTTTATGAAGATAACGAGCAAAAGTACCACTTAGTGTTTATTAATAATAAACGCATAAAACTAATAAATATTTTTAAGCCGGATTCGCAAAGCGAATCCGGCTTTTTTGTATTTCCCTGCAACTTCCGAAGCTCTGTTCAGAATCCCGAGCTTTGCCTCGGGACTAAAAACTTTAAACTATCAAATAGCTAGTAATTTATAAAAATCCATTTCATTTTTATGGTGATCCAGTAATGGACGACCTTGACAAAGATATATAATTTACTACAATATATAAAAATTAAAAGGTGATTTTTGGGACGGAGTTCTTATAAGTTTGGTCTCAAAAATCACCTTTTAAAATCCTTTTACAATGAAAAAAATATTTATTCTCTTGGTGGGTATCGGCCTTGTATTTTCTCACGTTCACACATTTGCTTTACAAGATAATTACTCCACACCGTACGACCAACCACTATCTCGTGATACCAGCTATCGGGAAGAGGTTCGAATGGTCGACAGTAGTCATGTTATTGTCCAGATTGTAACGACCAAATACCTCAAGGAGCCAACCCAGTCGTCTTTTTTCGGAGCTAGTTCTCTGAAAGAAAGTAGTTCTACGGAGTATCTCCTGAGAGAGGATCGAAAGACTATTGTGCAACTGCCTATCGAATTGTACTCTTTGTCGAGTAAACAAATCAGTGATTTTATTGCCGGAAAAGAGATGTATGATCTGAATGAAAAGATTTTTCAGATGCAGTCCACTTCTAATGGATGGTATGCACAAATATTTCGCAAAGTTTTTATCTATGATGGTGTGAATATAATTTCATACCCACATTTGGAGATAGTAGAGAGTCTTTCTTTGCAGATAAGAATGGTTGTGATTCTTTTTCCATTTGTACTCTCTTTATTTTATTTTTGGGATTTAAAAACTGGCACGATAAGAAAATGGGATAGGAATTTACTCTATTTCATTTTGTTGTCAGTGATCCCGCTTTTCTGTATGTACTATATCAGTAGTAATCTTTTAGCATGGTTTAATGTAGTAAATGCAATTGCACTAGTTTTGTTTTTTTTGTTCTTTCGTTCTTTGTCTAAAACTAAAAAAACTTTAACGGGTGAAGAAAAATGTAAAGATTTGAAGTTAACTATTGTAGATTCACAAAATGGGTAATTTATTAAACCGGATTCGCAAAGCGAATCCGGTTTTTTTGTATTTTGATTCTTTTTGTTTCAAGACAAAAAGAATGTGTACGATTTTTGCACTAAAAAAGTAAGGTGAAATGTTCCAGAAAAAGATTTTTTTTGTAAAAATCAAATTTGTAAAAAAGCCTTATTTCATATATAGTGAGGCATATGAGTCCCGTTAGAAGTCCATTGTGTTATTTTAACGATAGGATGCCATATTCATATTAAATCTATTATTTTATTACCAGCTAATTAAGGAAGGAAATCTTCGATTTCCTACTTCTAACGGGATGAGACAAAGTCAACTTTTCACTAAAACAAAGCGGGAAAATCCAGCCGATGAGACGTCAAAAAACGCTCAGCTCCTTATCCGTGCTGGCTATATTCACAAAGAAATGGCTGGGGTGTATACTATCCTGCCTCTTGGGCTTCGTGTCGTTGATAAAATCACTGCGATCATCAAAGAAGAGATGAATTTGATCGGTGGTATAGAAATGCGCACATCAGCACTCCAGACCAAGGAAGTTTGGGAAAAGACGAATCGTTGGGATGATGATGTCGTTGATAACTGGTTTAAAACAACTCTCAAGAACGGGACAGAACTCGGTCTATCTTTCACGAACGAAGAAGCATATTCAAACATTATGAAAAGTTTCGTGAGTTCATATAAAGATTTACCGATCTATCCGTATGATTTTAAAACTATTTTTAGAAATGAAACAAGAAGCAAAAGTGGTATCATGCGCGGAAGAGAATTTTACTGGAAAGCACTCTACTCTTTTTCTAAAGATGAAATAGAACACAATGCATTTTATGAGAAAATGAAACAATCATATCTTAATGTGTTTAGTCGTGTTGGACTTGGTGATACAACGTATTTGACATTTGCTTCTGGAGGAACATTTTCAAAGTATTCACACGAATTCCAGACTATTTCTGAAGCAGGCGAAGACATTATTTATATTCATAAGAAAAAAAATATTGCTATAAATGACGAAGTATTAACTGATGATGTACTTAATGATTTGGGTGTAAATCGAGATGAGTTGGTTGAAGCTAAAGCAATCGAAGTTGGTAATATTTTTTCTCTCGGATTTAAATTTTCAGAACCTTTCGAATTGACGTACAAAAACGAAGAGGGGGCTGAACTTCCAGTTTTCATGGGATCATATGGGATTGGTATCACAAGACTTATCGGAACGATTGTTGAAACACTTTCTGATGAAAAGGGAATTATCTGGCCGGAATCTGTTGCGCCATTTAAAGTACACCTTGTACTTCTTGGTGATAGTGAACAAGCAAAAAAAGAAGCAGAAAATCTCTACGGCGAGCTCAATCTCAAAGGCGTCGAAGTTCTTTTTGATGACCGCGCAGGTCTTTCTGTTGGCGAGAAATTAAATGATGCCGATCTCCTTGGCATGCCGTACCGTGTTGTTGTGTCAGAGAAAAGTTTGGAAAAAGGTGGATGCGAAATAAAGAAACGAAATGAAAGTGATAGTCGAATAATGAGTACAGCCGAAACGATCGATTATTTTAATTAAAAAATATATACAGTATGTCAGGATTTAAAAAAATGTTTTCAAATGATATCGGAATAGACTTGGGTACGGCAAACACCCTTGTGTATTTGAAGCATCACGGTATCGTTATAAACGAACCTTCTGTTGTTGCCGTTAATCAAAAGACTGGTCAGATTGTTGCTGTGGGAAATGACGCAAAGCAAATGATTGGTCGCACTCCAGGACACATCAAGGCTATTCGCCCGCTGGTTGATGGTGTTATTTCTGATTATGAAGTAACCGAAGAAATGCTTTCATATCTGATCCGAAAAACTGAGTCCCTTTCAAAAAAATTTCTTGGGCCTCGTGTGGTTATTGGTATTCCGTCTGGTGTGACGAATGTTGAAAGTCGTGCTGTGTATGACGCTGCAAAATCCGCTGGTGCTCGAGAGGTCTACTTGGTGGAAGAGCCGATGGCGGCAGCTATCGGCATTAGACTTCCGGTAAATGAGCCAGTAGGTTCGATGATTATCGATATTGGTGGCGGGACGACCGATATTGCGGTGATCTCTCTTGGTGGAATCGTCAAATCAAAAAATCTCAAAGTTGCCGGTGACCAGTTTAACAATGACATCATTCTGTATTTGAAAGAAGAATTTAAATTACTTGTTGGTGAGAAGACCGCCGAAAATATTAAAATCGCACTTGGGTCAGCGTACCTTCAAGATAAAGATGAAATGCCTGTTCGCGGACGTGACATGACAACGGGCCTCCCAAAACAAATTACTCTTTCATCTATTGATATTCAACAAGCGATTAGCCAGTCTGTTTCTGTTATGGTTGATGGAGTAAAAGAGATCCTAGAAACAACTCCTCCTGAAGTAGTTGGTGATATTATGAACAAAGGGATTATCCTCTCTGGTGGCGGGGCGCTCTTGCGTGGTCTTGATACACTACTCCAGAAAACACTCAATATTCCAGTCTATGTTGCCGAAGACCCACTCACTGCTGTTGCACGCGGATGCGGAATCATTTTAGATAATTTAGAGTATTTTGAAGAAACATTAATACGAGTAGATGGAGATGCACTTCTTAGGTAAAAAAAGAAAAGCATATAATCGCCCAGTGTTATTTGGGATTATTTTTATTGTTATTATTATTTTAGGCTTCTCTGCTTCTTCTTTTATGAAGACTGCTCTTTTTTTGACATGGCCTTTTGTGAGAGTTTCTACGTACGTTGTTGATAAAACAGAAAGTATACAAAAGACAGTGGGTACTTCAAAAGAAGAATTTGTTTTCGAACGTACTGTGTTACAACAAGAGAACGAACGTTTACAGAATATGGTTTTAAATTTAGAAAAAGAGAAATCTGAAACACAGACATGGACACAGTTGTTTCCTAGTACACCTGAGGTCATGTCGCTTGTGCGAGGTCTTATTATTTCAAAACCAAATCAGTCACCGTACGATACATTCATTATTGATGCTGGTTCATCCAAGGGTATTTATCCAGGTGCGTATATGGTGATCAATAACACATCGGTACTGGGTACTATTGATAGTGTAGAGCAAAATACATCTATTGGAAAACTCCTTTCCAGTCCTGGACTTAAAACGGTTGGACGTTTAGAGCGTACCGGGTATGATGTCACACTCGAAGGTAAGGGTGGTGGTAATATGATAGTTGAAGTACCCAAAGAAATAGAAACAGCGCTTGGTGATAGAGTGTTGTATCCGACGTACAACAATAGAGTCATTGGCGTTATTCGTGATATTACGCTTGACGACAGGGATGCAACTAAAAAATTGTATATTACACTGCCGACAAATATTCTGACACTTGATCACGTGTATATTGAAAAGTAAGTTGCCAAATTTCCAAAGTCTGGCTTTTCTGAAACACGCATATTTTTCTGGTGAAAAATTACTCAGCTCGACCACGTTTGGTCTGCGCTAGTTTTCAGAAAAGCCAGACTTTGGAAATTAAAAGTGTATTTATTTTACTGATGGCTTAGGTATGTTTTGTGAAAACCATGAGTCAGGCTCTCTTTTCAGAAAGGGTTTTCACAAAACACACCTAAATCTTCCTCATTGTAATAATTTAAAAAATATGTCTTCACCTATCAACTTTTCAATAATAAAAAAAAGCACTGACTCACGCGCACGAGCTGGTATTTTAAAAACTCCTCACGGTGATATTTTGACTCCGGCGTATATTACCGTGGGGACAAAAGCGACAGTGAAAGGCGTAACTCCAGCACAGTTGCGCGAACTTGGCGCGCAAACATTTTTAGCAAATACGTATCATCTCTATCTCCAACCTGGAGCCGGAGCTATAAAAGAAGCCGGGGGGCTCCATGTATTTTCTGGATGGGATGGTCCGATGATGACCGACTCTGGTGGTTTTCAAGTATTTTCTCTTGGTGTGGCTTTTGGAAAGGGTATCAATAAAATCCTCGAAGCGCACGATCCGTCAAATTTTTTACCTGTTCGTTCGATGGAAGAAGATCAGAAGAAGCTTGCTCATGTCGGTGAGGACGGTGTGACGTTCAAATCAGTAATCGATGGTTCTATTCACTATTTTACTGCAGAACGGTCAATGGAAATCCAACATGATTTGGGTGCTGATATTATTTTCTCTTTTGATGAATGTACTGCACCAAATGATACGTATGAATACCAAAAAGAATCAGTCGAGCGAACACATCGTTGGGCGAAACGGTCACTCAACTACCATAAGTCTAAAGACAATGCACAGAGACAGGCATTGTTCGGTATCATTCAAGGCGGACGATACGAAGATTTACGAAAACATTCAGCACAATTCCACGCTGAGCTTCCTTTTGATGGGTATGGTATCGGTGGGTCATTTACTAAAGATGATCTCTCTACTGCGGTAAAATGGGTCAATGAAATTTTGCCTGAAGAAAAACCACGACATCTCCTCGGTATCGGCGAACCACGTGATATTTTTCTCGGTGTAGAGGAGGGGTGTGATAGTTTTGACTGTGTCGCCGCGACTCGCATTGCTAGAAATGGAACTGCATATACAAAGACCGGAACTATTAATTTATTTAATTCTGAATATAAAACTACATTTGAACCAATAGAAAAAGATTGCGGATGCTATGCCTGTCAGAATTTTACGTCTGCGTATTTGGCGCATTTATTTCGCGCCAAAGAAATGCTTGCAGGTACACTGACATCAATCCACAACCTTTATTTTATAAACAAACTCGTTGCCGATATGCGCATCGCAATTCTCGAAGATAGATTTATGGAATTTAAAACAGACTTTTGCAAAACCTACTATAAAGAGTAAAATAGAGGTATGTATACAGAACCACACGTAGGAAATTTTTATTACCACTACAAACACGACCCGCTCGGTCCGGTGAATAATTACGCGTATGAGATTATCAATTTTGGACATCATACAGAAATAGAAGGTCTTGAAGAATCCGCTATGGTTATTTACGCACCGCTCTACGTCGAAGCCGGAGTCTATAAAGCCGGCAAGCACTATGATGTGCGACCACTGAAAATGTTTTTAGAAGAGGTAACTAAAGATGGCAAAACCTTTCCTCGTTTTCAAGAAATCACCGATGAACATAT
Source organism: uncultured Candidatus Saccharibacteria bacterium (assembly GCA_964565825.1). Lineage (GTDB taxonomy): Bacteria > Patescibacteriota > Minisyncoccia > Phycocordibacterales > UBA9973 > CAZEPT01. Next base: position 11,192 of record CAZMGK010000010.1, read on the forward strand.
TATTGAAGATTTGAAGAAAATAAAAGAAGAATTGTATAGCTAGTATTTTTCTACTTTGTGTGTTAGATTAAAATTAAATTTTTTAATTGTTTTCGAGTAACTTTGTTCCCTAGTAGTGGCGAGCGAAGAGGAACACACGTATTTGCTAGGAACATATATCATGTAAAGAAGTTACTTATGAGCGGTCCAGAAATGGACTGCTTTTTTTATTTCCCATTTTCGCGTACACTGTGAGTGTATGGAGAAAGACTTTGAAAATTGGAATACTCTCAAACAGAAAATAGATATCAACAGTAAGACTATTTATTCATACCCACGTGAAATTTGGTGGTGCTCTTTGGGTGTAAATATTGGTGCTGAGATTAATGGTAAGCACGAAGTTTTTGAAAGACCCATCATTGTATTGAAAGTTTATAATAAAGAAACATTACTTGTTTTACCACTCACAACAAAAATAAAGGAGGATAGATTTCATATGCCTATTACTTTTAAGGATAAAAAAGTCTGGGCAAAATTAACACAAGTTAGAGTTATCAGTAATAAAAGACTAATTCGAAAGATTGATGTATTGGACGAAACGCAATTTGATGAACTATTGAAAATTTGGAAAGATTCTATATAGAAACATCGAATCCGCCTTGCGGCGGATTCTCGGAGGCCGAAGCCCTAATAGACCCATTATACACGAGACATTATTTTATGCAAGTAAAAAAAACAAAAAATTCCCCGTTCAAAATCAAGAGTGACTACAAACCCGCCGGCGATCAGCCGGAGGCTATTTCGGCATTGCTCAAAGGGCTTGAGAAAGGGAATGACCGACAGACGCTCCTTGGTGTGACGGGATCAGGTAAGACATTCACAATGGCAAATGTGATAGAAAAATGGGGGAAAGCAACACTCGTGATTGCTCACAATAAAACCCTCGCTGCTCAGCTGGCGCAAGAGTTCCGAGAATTTTTCCCTGACTCTGCGGTGCACTACTTTGTCTCGTACTATGACTATTATCAACCAGAAGCCTACATGCCGGTGACTGATACGTTTATCGAAAAAGATGCCACGATCAATGAAGAGATTGATCGACTCCGTCATGCGACAACACAGGCACTCCTCACTCGGCCTGATGTGATTATTGTCGCATCGGTATCGTGTATCTACGGTTTGGGCTCACCTCTAGAATATGAAGCAAAAAATTTGCATATCAAAGTCGGGCAAAAAGTTGCACGGATAGATTTGATGAAGCAACTTCTCGACATGCAGTATGAACGTACGACGGCAGACCTCACACCGGCAACATTTCGGGCTATTGGATCACGACTTGATATTATGCCTGTATCAGAAACAGATGGATACAGAATAGAATTTGCTGGTAATACCGTGAGTGAGATTACAAAATATGCGACGGTGTCTTCACAAAACATTGCAAGCTTGAAAGATTTTTTTGTGTTTCCAGCAAAGCACTTTATGACGCAAAAAAGTGAGAGAGAACATGCCGTAAAAAGTATTAAAGCTGAGCTTGCAACACAACTTAAGCATTTTGAAAAAGAAGGCAAGCTTTTGGAAGCAGATCGTATAAAGAGAAGAACCAACTATGATACTGCAATGATTAAAGAAGTTGGGTATTGTTCTGGTATTGAAAATTACTCTCGTCATCTCTCTGGTAAAAAAGCAGGTGAACCACCTGATACGCTCATTTCATATTTTCCACATAAAGCAGATGGGACACCGGATTTTCTCACGATTATCGATGAATCTCATGTTACATTACCACAGCTTCACGGTATGTATGCCGGCGATGCATCTCGAAAAAATACGTTGGTTGAATTTGGTTTTCGGCTTCCAAGTGCAAAAGACAATCGACCACTCAAATATCCGGAATTTGTAGAGCGTGTCGGCCAAGTCGTGTATGTCTCTGCAACACCAGGAACTTTTGAAAGAGAAGAAAGTAATCAAGTCGTCGAGCAAGTGATCCGTCCGACAGGACTCATTGATCCGGAAATCACTATCCGACCAGTTATAGAAAAAGGTGCGTACCCTGGGCAGATTCAAGATTTTATTCAACAAGCTAAAAAAACTATTTCAGGTGGTGGACGAGTACTCGCAACAACACTGACTAAAAAAATGGCGGAAGATTTGTCAGTGTATTTGAAAGATCAAAAAGAAGACCCCTCGACAAAGCTCGGGACAGGTACCAGTAAAAAAATTAAAGCGGAATACTTGCACAGTGACAGCAAGACGATTGATCGTATCAAGATTTTGACGAGCTTCCGAAGAGGAGAATTTGATTGTCTTGTTGGTGTGAACTTGCTTCGAGAAGGACTCGACCTGCCCGAGGTAGAACTCATTGGTATTTTGGATGCTGACAAGGAAGGATTTTTGCGTTCAGAGACATCGCTCATTCAGACGATTGGCCGTGCAGCTCGAAATGTAAAAGGTCATGTTATTTTATATGCCGACCATATGACTGGTTCTATGGATCGAGCAATTGGCGAGACAAATAGACGTCGCGCAAAACAAGTTGCGTATAACAAAGCTCATGGTATTACCCCAAAAACGATTATGAAAAAGATTCATGATATCACCCAAGAATTGGAAAGCGAGCATAAAAAAGCGGTCATGATGAATCTTGATATCGACAGTGCGGTATTCAAAAAAGATCCAAAGAAGTTGATTAAGCTTAAAGAGAAAGAAATGAATACTGCGGTAAAAGAACTCGACTTTGAAACCGCGGCAATCCTTCGTGATGAAATTATTGTGTTGAAAGATCGATTGGCAAATATATTAAATATTGTATAATCAAAGTATGAGTAAAAAAATTGGATTAATTGTCTCTTTGGTTTGTCTTTTTTCATTTAATGTTGCTTTTGCGAGTGACTTTCGTGTAGTAGATCTTTTTAATAGTAATAATGATATAAAATCTTTTTTTTCACGTATTTTAGACGGAGAGGAGCCTATTAAGAATTCATTTGAAACTTTTTCTACCGATAATGATAATCCTGCGGTACCACTCGTGCCCATGAAATTATGTAAACTGACGAGTCAGCCGTGGATCCAAATCATTTCACCCAATGGAGGAGAAAATTATGTGCCCGGTCAACAAATTACCGTAAAATGGAAAACGTGTAATATTCCAAATACAGCGATACTCGGTATCAACCTTGAAGGGTTTTTTGTACCACTCCCAGCAAGTAGCTTTGGAAGCATGCTTACTGTTAATGATGGGGTAGAAGTATTTACACTACCGACTCAAATAACGTGGCCCGGTATGCAGTATGGAAATTATTTTAAAATACACATGAACACCACAATGGGTTCAACCTACATCACAGATCTTTCTGACAATCTATTTAGTATCACTAAAACAAATACAGAAAATATCTATGTGTATGGAGTCTGGTCCGGAGTTTTTGGAAATATTGTTCTCAAATCTCCAAATGGAAATTCTTGGTCAATGGTTGCAAGTTCGAGTATCCCCATAGGCGTTATTACGAGTGTTGTTAATGGAATTGGTAATGGTATATTTTTTAATAATGAATTAAGAAATCTAGGTTTAAATTTGATTGCTTCTGGTGGTCCTACAGCTAATGACAGTTTTACCTCTTTGAATGGTGCCCAGTGGAATTCAGTCGGAGTCGTTTTCCCTTGGCAAGGAATGCTCTCGAGAGAGCTCTATTCATTAACGCAACATGCGAATAAGATTTTTATCTTAGGTGGTGTACCAGCCCCGTACCCAATAGGAGTTTTTCCTGTAGATTTTTATAATGACGTCTGGTCATCTCTTGATGGTATCAATTGGACTCAAACGACGAGTAATGCTCCTTGGGCAGGAAAATCTAATTTTGCTTCAATTTCTTTTAATAATAAAATCTGGATTTTTGGTGGTAATCAAATGACCAATCCACTGACGGGTCTCTGTTGCACTGGTACAAATGACGTCTGGTCATCTCTTGATGGTATCAATTGGAACCTAGAAACAAGTACCGCTCCTTGGTCTATTAGGACTGGGCATACCGCATTAAATTTTAATGGAAAAATGTGGATTCTTGGTGGTAATGGAGCGAGTTGCTCAGGTGCTGTGTGTAATTTGGGTGGATATTTCGGGCATTCGGATGTCTGGTCTTCTCTTGATGGTATCAATTGGAATCTAGAAACAAATACCGCTCCTTGGGGAATAGACGGAGGTATTGATAAAGGGAGGTTTAATCATTGCTCAGTTGTTTTTAATAATAAAATGTACGTTATCGGTGGGTTAAGTGGAAATAGTTTGTCTACTCCTCCAAACTATTTTAGTGATGTTTGGTCATCCTCTGATGGAGTAAACTGGCTTCAAGAAGCTAGTTTGGCGCTCTATTCAGGAAACTATAATAAACCAATTTGTACTACAGCACCGTTTTAGAGAAACTGTGAATTCAAAAAATACAGGCTCGGCGCCTTCGGTGCCGAGCCTGTTTTTTTTGTATCATGTACTCTCAATTAAATACTGCACACCCTCACACCTATACTACTCCAAGAAAAAAAAGAAAAAGAAGGTATATTTGGTACAAACACAGGTGTCGGGGTATACTTATCTCATATGGAAAAACACCCAACTCGCCCAGTGTATTATTTTATTCTTATTGCTGTCATTATCCTCGGCGGTTTGTACGTTTGGGATACTCATTTTCGAAAAGGAGCGTTTGAGCCGGTGAGTCAAAATACATTCAACACACAAAATAGCGACACTGGTCTAGTGAATCATCTTTCCTTTCAGAATAAAAAAATCTTACAAAACAATATATACACAAGTATCGATATCGAATATCCAGAATTTTTACTGCTTGATGCACAAGAGAATCGTACAGTCTACGATTTCTATATTGATTTTATTGCGGAACACAATACTATCTCAAGAGAAAATATGAAGGCACGCTTTGAGACAGATGAAAAAAATAATGGAAAAGATTTTTCTCTGTTTATTCCGGAAGCAGAAGAGAAGTATCAAGCATATGCAACATATACACCAGTACAAATAAATGATACGTTTATCAGCGTCCTGTATCTGTACGGAGCATTTCAAGGCGGAGCGCATGGTTTTGAAAACATGTTCACTCTAAATTATGATGTGAAAAATAAGAAAGTTCTCACACTTCTCGATATTTTGAAAGACACAAAGATAGACGAATCCACTCCAGTACTTGAGTATATTTCTGAAGAATCTCGCAAACAATTGCTCAAAAAGTTTGCACCCGAAGTTGAATACAAAAAAACAATTGACGAGCTGGTGTACGATATAGACCAGCACGAATTTATCATACAGAGTATCTATGACGGCACCGAACCTACTACTGAAAATTTTAGTATCTATACTTTTACTCCAGATGCACTCACCATCTATTTTGGTCAATACCAAGTTGCTTCATATGCCGATGGAATACAAGAAGTAGTGATTCCACTGAAGTAGAGTTATTGGAAATAAAATAAATTCAAAACCCTACCAAAAAACCTCCACACGGAGGTTTTTTGGTAGGTGATTTTGTGGTATGATGACACTATGTCAAAGAAAAATCAAGCTCTGGAATACATTACCGTCAAAGGTGCACGGACACATAACCTCAAAAATATCAACGTAGAAATTCCACGAAACACCATGACGGTCATTACTGGTATGTCAGGGAGTGGAAAGTCATCGCTTGCTTTTGATACAATTTTCGCCGAAGGGCAACGTCGGTATGTGGAGTCTCTTTCTGCGTATGCACGGCAATTTTTGAACCAAATGCCAAAACCAGATGTCGACGAGATAACCGGACTTTCTCCGGCTATTTCGATTGATCAAAAATCCCGCTCGAACAATCCTCGTTCAACTGTCGCAACGATTACTGAAATCTACGACTACCTCCGTGTACTCTATGCGCGTGTGGGGCTTCCTCATTGTCCAGAGTGTGGTGAGCCAATAAAGAAGCTTTCTCACGAAGAAATCATTGCATTCGTATTAGAAAAAGTACAAGCGCATCTCAAAAAAAATACGGGCAAGAATAAAGAGCTTATGGGGGTAAAGTGGAATGAAACCAAAGTCACCGTCCTTGCACCATTATTACGCGGACGGAAAGGCGAACACTATCAGATGCTCTATGATTTACTCGGAAAAGGATTTGGTGAAGTGCGTGTTGATGGTGTGGTCAAAAATCTCCGCGATCGAATTGATCTCTCAAAAAATAAAAAGCACGAAATTGATGTCGTGGTAGATACTCTCGCTCTGCATGAATTTAAAGATGATAAAGAGGGTTCTCGTATGCGACTCTCTGAAGCAGTTGAACGCGCACTTACTGAAAGTGACGGACTCGTGACTATTCACTTCGAAACAGGGGAAGAATTTATCCTCTCTGCAAAATTTGCGTGTAAAAATGACGGCTTCTCTTTTCCCGAAATAGAACCACGGCTGTTCTCTTTTAATTCACCATATGGTGCATGTCCTGAATGTAACGGACTCGGAACAAAATATTTTGCAGCACTTGATGAATGTAGTGCCTGTGATGGAAAACGTCTCAGAACAGAAGCACTCCATGTTATGATCGGAGGTGATTTGAAACATGGAAAAAATATTGTGGACTTTACTTCGATGTCGATTAAAGACGCGCAAGAGTTTATAAAAAACCTAAAATTAGTTGGTAATGAAAAAGACATTTCGCTTCCGGTACTTCGTGAGATTACCGACCGTTTGCAATTTATGCTCAACGTCGGACTTGAATATCTCTCTCTTGATCGTCGTGCAAATACACTCTCTGGTGGGGAGGCGCAACGTATTCGTCTCGCTTCACAGCTTGGTTCTCGACTTGTGGGGGCGCTCTACGTGCTGGATGAACCGACGATCGGTCTTCATCAAAGGGATAACGAACGACTCATTAACACACTCACAGATTTGCGTGATCTTGGAAACACGATCATTGTCGTAGAGCATGACGAAGATACTATTTATTCATCCGATTACATTATTGATATCGGACCCAAAGCTGGCGTGCATGGTGGGGAAGTGATTGCCGATGGGTACTTAGCTGACCTATTGTCTGCAAAGAAAAACACCAATGGCAGTAGGACGCTTGGGTATTTGCGAAATGAACTCTCAATTCCGATCCCCGACGAAAGGCGTTCGAAAGATAAAGGCTCGCTCAAAATAGTGAATGGAAATGTGTTTAACATAAAAAATATGCAAGCTGAAATTCCTCTCGGAAAATTGGTCTGTATCACTGGTGTATCTGGATCTGGGAAGTCTTCATTTATGTATGAGATCGTCCACAAAAATCTTCAAGCACGATTGGAACGAAAATATAGAACTGCAAAAGTATTTAACTGCGCATCATTTACTGGAACAGAGTATCTTTCTCGGGCTGTACTCATCGATCAGTCAGCGATTGGGCGTACACCTCGCTCAAACTTGGCGACGTATACTGGGGCATTCACGCATATTCGTGATATGTTCGCCACAACTGACGATGCGCGACTTCGTGGGTGGAAAGCAAACAGATTCTCTTTCAATGTGAAAGGTGGGCGTTGTGAAGCTTGTGAAGGAAATGGCGAAATAGCTGTCGAGATGCACTTCCTCCCGACTGTCTATGTGACCTGCGATGTCTGTAATGGTAAACGATTCGACAAAGAAACACTCACCGTTAAATACAAAAAGAAAAATATTTACGATGTACTTCAGATGACCGTGGAAGAATCTTTGGTCTTTTTTGAAGATATTCCAGCGATTTATGATAGATTGAAGACACTGAATGATGTTGGACTGAACTATCTCAAACTTGGTCAGAGTGCAACGACACTCTCCGGTGGGGAAGCGCAACGTGTCAAAATTTCAAGTGAACTCTATCGTCCACATGTCGAGAAAACAATCTACCTCCTCGATGAACCAACTGTTGGGCTCCATTACGATGACGTTGCCAAACTCCTCGACGTGCTCAATATGCTCGTGAACAAAGGCAACTCGGTTGTTTTGATTGAACACAGTATGGACATTATTAAATGTGCGGACTACATCCTCGACATCGGACCAGAAGGTGGGATCGGTGGTGGTAATCTTGTGGCCAAAGGCACTCCAGAAGAAGTAGCAAATAATCCAAAATCATACACAGGTAAATATCTCAAAAAAGTGTTGAGAGGGAAATAAACAATAATGCTGTCATTCCGGACTTGATCCGGAATCCAGTTGTATTTATTTTATAATCCTAGATTCCGGATCAAGTCCGGAATGACAATACAAAAATATAGGTAATAAAAAACCCGGAGTTATCCGGGTCTTTTTTTGTTACTACTGCTGGAAGCCAAGTCAGTGCTACCAGTGCTATCAGTTTGTGCAGGTAAGAGGGTCCAATGAGTCTTATTGAAAATGCTCATTCTTTTAAAAAGCGCGTGCAGTAACTCATTTTACTAGTGTTTTTTTGTTATGTTATAAACCATCTTCAACAGTAAAATTTCTTGTTAATGAATTGATGACTTTTCCACCACCAAAAAATTCATTTTTACTAATTTTAAAATTTGCACCTAATTCTTCACCCTGATTCCTCATTTGTTCGTCAGTAGAAATCATAATAATTGTTGCTTTGGATGAAGAAGAATTTCTAATTGGTTCAATGAGGTAATATCCAAAGGCGTGTTGCCAAGGGTCAGTAATGTGTTCAGAAAGTTCTCCGTCTAAAAGTATTACTTCGTAAATATTTTCTTTTAAAAGTTTATCAGCTTCAACGTATGACCACGCTGTGTCAATTTCTGCTTCTGGAAAAAATCTTTCGAGTGCTTTAGGTAGTTGTTTGAGAACATGAGTGCTGTCGTCTACAATAAGTATTTTCATGGGCCTGTTTTTAATTTTTGCAAAATTGCGTTTCTTTTATAGTACTATATATGATAGATATAGTTAAATAAAAAATCCCAGAACGAATCTTGGGATTTTTATAATATACGCACACTTAGACAGAAGCTTTACGTTCTAACCGTATCCAAAAGCACGCCATTATGGCAAGTGTACTGAGTACTGGGAAGAAAGTAAACAAAGGTCCTAACCACGGATCTTCTTTCGAGAGATCTTTTAAGGTTTTTTTTGTAATAGTTAGGTTCACGAGAGTGGACGTAACTGCGGTAATAGTGCAAAAGATAAGCTCGTTTTGACTCATAATTAACATTTTTATTTAAGAACATTATATACTATATATAATAAAAAGTCAATACCTGTATCCTGAATTCCACCCTGAACTGCAACATCTCCTTGTTGTACACTAGCTGTATACCATTACAAGCTAATAACAAACAAAGAGATGTTGTACATACAATTTAACAAAGAAATGAGAGTTGAGCTAGGAGCACTCTTGTGGGCAGGTAAGAACCACGCCTACTGTGCAGAGAGATTTGGCATGCATCGATCAAGTGTTTCTCGAGAAATCAAACAGAACACTGATCCTGATGGAATATACAGAGGACTCTCTGCTCACAAGAAGTACTTAGAAAGGAGAAAGAGAGGAAAACACAAAGAACGGAAGATTGAAAATGATGCCCAGCTCAAAAGGTACATCGTTGCAAAATTAAAACAGTGTTGGCCTCCGGAACAAATTGCAGGAAGACTGAAAACGATGAAGAAAGAAACTGTCATTTGTCATGAAACTATCTACACCTTCATTTACAAGAAGCGACCAGATTTGATTAAATACTTGAGACATCAAAAGAGTAAGTATCGGAAGAAAAGAGGATCACATGCTCGAATATCCTTCTGTAGAAGCATGAAAATCAAACGAATTGAAGAAAGACCAAAAGAAGTTGAAGCACGAGAAAGAATTGGAGACTGGGAGGGTGATACGGTTGTGGGTAAAGAGAAGAAACAAAGAATACTCACCTATGTTGAAAGAAAAAGCGGGTATGCGATGGCTCGTAAGGTATCTACTGTGACAGCAGAAATTGTGAATGAAAAAACTGTGTCGCTTTTCAAGAAAGTACCCAAAGAAAAAAGAAGAACAGTAACGAGAGACAATGGTGTTGAATTTGGTGATTATGATCGGACACTTGAAAACAGAACAAAGATGGAAGTATACCGAGCTACTCCCTACCATTCATGGGAACGTGGTACCAATGAAAACTGGAATGGACTACTCCGACAGTTCTTTCCCAAAGGGATGTATTTTGATATCATTACAGAAGCACAGGTACAAAAAGCTGTCCGACTTTTAAACAATCGGCCAAGAAAAAGATTAGGCTATTTTACTCCAAGGGAATTATTTAAGAATGTTGCGGTTCAGATTAGAACTTGAGTATTTTTACAATTAATCCATAAAGGGATTTACTAATCTGGTGCCGGAGAGAGGACTCTTCCATTACATGGACGGTACAGGTGTCGTATCGTTTCTCATTTCATTCGAAACGATATACTCCACCTTTTCTCGTCCTCCACGAAAGCAAAACTATTTGCTTTCTCTCCGTCACAAATTAAAACCCCAAAAAGGGGTTTCTTATTTTGTGCCGGAGAGAGGACTCTTCCATTACATGGACGGTACAGGTGTCGTATCGTTTCTCATTTCATTCGAAACGATATACTCCACCTTTTCTCGTCCTCCACGAAAGCAAAACTATTTGCTTTCTCTCCGTCACAAATTAAAACCCCAAAAAGGGGTTTCTTATTTTGTGCCGGAGAGAGGACTCGAACCTCCACACTGTTGCCAATACTCGATTTTGAGTCGAGTGCGTCTACCATTCCGCCACTCCGGCATATGTTATTATTTATGTTGTCATGCCGGACTCGATCCGGGATCTAGTTCCACGTACTTTTATTTTCTAGATTCCGGGTCAAGCCCAGAATGACAGCACAAGAAATAGTATGTGTATTTATTGTATTTTCTATAAACTCTAAACTAAAAACTATTAACTTTCCTACTATACACCATTTCGACATTTTTTTCTACTTTCATGACTGCAAAATATGACTATACCCCGACACCTATGTTTGCATAGAGTGTTTATTAAATGTCTAAAATATGGTGTTACTCAAAGGTAAATTGAAAAAACATGAGTGTGGGGGTATACTGTACGCATGGCACAACTATATTCAAACTCAATATTTTTTATCGAAGTCGACAAGATTCAACCAAACCCGTTTCAACCAAGACGTGAATTTGAAGAACATGCGCTCAATGATCTTTCGATGTCCATTCGGCAGTACGGAATATTACAACCACTTGTTCTTTCTCGGAGCGAGATTGAAAAAGAAGACGGTGGACTGGAAGTAAAGTATGAACTTATTGCGGGCGAGCGTCGTCTCCGTGCTGCAAAACTGGCTGGCTTGTCTCAAGTACCAGCAGTCATCCGCGTGGGTGATGACCCGATGGCGAAACTTGAACTCGCGATCATTGAAAATCTCCAACGTGAAGACCTTAATGCTGTTGAACGGGCTCGAGCTTTTTTACGACTTCAAGATGAATTTAAATTTACCCATACTCAGATAGGACAAAAGATGGGTAAGAGTCGCGAGTATGTTTCAAATACGCTCCGTCTCCTTCAACTTCCAGAAGAAATCCTCAACGCACTTTCAGCCGGCAAAATATCAGAAGGACACACACGACCGCTGATGATGCTCTCGAGTAGACCAGAAGAACAGCTTGTGTTGTTTAAAGAAATCATGTTTAAGAAAGTGAGCGTCCGTGAAGCTGAACGCATGGCAAGACGTATTGCAACTGATAAAGTTCGAAAAAAAGAGTATTTTTTGGATGCAAATATCGTTGAATATGAAGCAAAATTACGTGATGCATTAGGTACTCGTGTCCACATAGAAAAGAAAAATGTTGGCGGACAGATATGGATAGATTTCTTCTCTGATGAAGACTTGCAGACACTTCTACACATGCTTGAAACACAGAAAAGTAATGTGAACATGCTCGATCGTTTTGAAATGCGACAAAATGAAGTAGTAACTGCTCCTGTCGTAGCTACACATGAAAATTTGATTCCAGAAATTCAGTATCCTGAAATAAGCCCGACAACTGTGGTGCAGGCTGAAACAGATCCCGAGGTGTTTGTTGATCCAACACTTGCGCTTATTACTGATATGACTCATGATTTGGACAATACACCAGAATTTTTGGATGATAGATCTAAGATAGAAGCCAGAAATGATGAAGAGGATCCAGATTTGTATAATGTAAATAGTTTTTCGGTGTAATAAAAAAAAGAAGCAACTTGCTTCTTTTTTATTGTCATTCCGGATGAGGTGAATTGCGAAGCAAAAGAGTATGCCCTGGGGTACTTGATCCGGAATCTAGTAACGTACCATCCAATCTGGATTCCGGATCCAGTCCGGAATGACACGAGGAACTATTTTTTTAAGAACGGAATATACTTTCCAAACCCCCCGAACTTGTCACTGAGAGAATTTTCTCTGAGGTAATGATTGATTCTATTTCGAGCGATACTTGTTTTGACAAATTTGAGCCATTTTTCATTTGGGTGGGCGTTTTTTGCAGTGACGATTTCACAAATGTCACCGCTTTTGAGTTTTGTATCAAGTGCCAGGAACTTTCCATTTATTTTTGCTCCTGTTGCAGTATTTCCGACATCACTGTGGACATTGTAGGCAAAATCTACTGGTGTTGATTGCTCGGGGAGATCAATGACATCTCCTTTTGGTGTGAAGACGAATACTCTGTTCTGGAAAAAATCCATCTTCAATGATGAGAAGAATTTATCTGTGTTGGCTATTTGTCCTTGTGTATCTCGAAGCTGTTCCACCCATTCGTATTGTTTCTTGAGATCAGCATTTTCTAATTTAATATGTTCTTTGTAGGCAAAGTGTGCAGCGACACCGTACTCTGCTTCGATGTGCATTTGCTCTGTTCTGATTTGTACTTCAACAATTCCACCTGTTCCGGTAAATACGGTCGTGTGGAGCGACTGATACCCGTTACTTTTTGGAAGGGCGATATAGTCTTTGATTTTCCCAGGAAGTGGTTTCCATGTGCCGTGTATGACGCCAAGCGTTTGATAGCAGTCCTCTATTGATTTGACGATAATACGAAGTGCGACAATATCGTATACTTTGTGAATATCTCCACTATACTTTTCGAGTTTTTTCCAGAGCGAATAGAGATGCTTGATACGGTAATCCATCGACAGAGGAATGACATGTGCGAGTGCCAATTTTTTCCTAAGTTCCTTGGTAAATTCGTCGACATGTTGTTCGTCGATATCTTTTCTTTCAGCGAGCCTCTTTTTGACGTTTTCATATTCTTTAGGATATGCAAAAGGAAATGCCGCATCTTCGAGTCTCCCACGAAGTTTTCCCATAGAGAGACGGTTCGCGAGTGGTGCGTATATCTCGAGTGTTTCAAGGGCGATACGTTTTTGTTTATCTGGCCGAACGTGCTCTAGCGTTTCGACATTGTGCAAGCGATCGGCGAGTTTGATGATAAGTACACGAAAATCCTGCGCCATAGAAACAAAAAATTTACGAAGATTTTCTACATTTCTCTCCACGCCTTTGTATTTGACTGTACCGAGTTTGGTGACGGCTTGGACGAGGCACAAAATTTCTCCACCAAATTCACGTTCGATATCTTTATCGGTAACCTCAGTATCTTCTACTGTATCATGGAGGAGCCCTGCGGAAATCACTGTCGGCGACATACCGAGTTCAGCCAAGTAATAACCAGTTTGCGCGACATGGAGAAAATACGGTTCACCACTTTTTCGAAACTGCCCCTCGTGCGCTTTTTTTGCAAATTCATACGCACGAGTAATAAGCTCGATGTCTTCGGTTGTTGGTTTATTGAGGAAATGGGTGATATCAGCTATTTCTTTCATCCCGTTAGAAGTAGGAAGTCTTGAGGCTTCCGTCCTTAATTATCTGGTAATAAATATAGTAGACCTTTGTTTGAACTTTGCCCGTCACTTAACAGGAACACACCTGACTTCTAACGGGATTCATACTCTCATTAAAGCATATTTGATAGGGTTTTGACCAGAATAGTGTAGATGTGGTGCTGTTATATTTACTGCAATAAGGGTATTATTAAACGTACTATAAAATTACGACAAAATTAAAGATACAAAAGAGCGGCGCCTACGGCGCCGTTATTTTATATCTAAAATGCAAAAACCATGGTATACTCTTGGAAACAAAATTCCTTTCTTATGAACCAGCAACAAGAAAAAATTCACAAAAGTATTGCCGTTATTTCTTTTTTCATTTCATTGTATCTCAGTTTAGTTGGTGGTGTGTATGTATTTACCAATCCGCATCTTTTTACGTGGAATATTTTTTTATACATCTTTGAGCTTAGTGGATGGTTATGGGTATTTGCTCTCGTTTCTAGCATTTT
>CAZMGK010000010.1:25519-33311 GCA_964565825.1 uncultured Candidatus Saccharibacteria bacterium
CATTCAGCCTATTTGCGAAGTGCTTTGTGGCGTAGCGTTGTTTGTATACTGTGCTATCAATAAATCCTCCAAACTGTATGACGATTTTGAAATTCAAATTATTAAAGAAGAAAGTCGTAAATTAAGGTCTTCAGCTCAGAGTTATTCATATAAAAAAATGAATGATAAAAATGAAGATGATGGATGGGATTAAAACAAATTACACAAAAGAGTGGCACCTACAGCGCCACTCTTTTTTATTTCTTTTCTAATTTATGCGGATTATGATTCTGGCATTGTTTGTTGCTACATCTCTCCGGGATGGTCTTTGTGCCTTCCATCATGAGGCTTTGGCATAGAGAGCAGAGATTGCCGGTTGGTTTTGCTTTGATCGCATTTTTACAATCTGGGTAATTTTGGCAAGAGTAGAAGATACCAAATCGTCCACGGCGTTCTGTCATATTTGCTTCTTTACAAACAGGGCACAAAACACCAGTGTCTTTTTTCTTTGCTTCTTCTGGATCCTCCTGAATATATTTACACTTTGGGTAGCGAGAACAAGAAATAAATGTACCAAACCGTCCTTCGCGAATAACGAGCACTCCGCCACCTGAGCCACTTGGTGCCTTTTCTTTTCCTTTTTTATCAAAGCCACATTTTGGACAGACTTGACCTATCTCTTTTGGTGGAGCAAGTTCTGTTCCATCAAAGAGTCGCGCACCAGCACATTCTGGGTACGTACTACAAGAGAGGAATTTGCCATTTTTACCGAGCTTCACAATCATATCTTTTCCACAAATAGGGCATTTAAATTCAGTCGGAGCATCACCAAGAGTTGTGATTTTACCCAGTGTATCTTTTTCTTTAACGTCTTTTTGAAATGGACCGTAAAAATCAGAGAGCGTTTTTACATACTCGCGTTTTCCTTCTGCGATATCATCGAGCTTGTCTTCCATGTCTGCAGTAAAGGTGTCTGATATATAGTCTGCAAAATTCGCTTCAAGAAAACTAGACACTACATCTCCTGTGTCAGTAGGGAAAAGTGTTTTTCCTTCTTTGGTGACATATCCGCGATCTTCAAGGGTGCGCATGATAGATGCGTATGTACTTGGCCTTCCGATACCTCGCTCTTCGAGTTCTTTGATGAGTCCTGCTTCACTATATCTGTTTGGTGGTTGGGTTTGTTTTTCTGTACTTACAAGCTCAATAAGTTTGAGGGGTTCACCAATTTTTACTTCTGGAAGTTCTGTATCTTCACCGCGTGCTCCTGTGTCGGCAGAGAGCCAACCTGGAAATATGACGCGTGATCCATTGGCTGAGAAACTTGGAAAATCTTTCACTTCTTCTACACTTGCTTCTACTTTTGTTTTAAGAAGTTTTGCATCAACCATTTGTGATGATACGGTACGATCCCAGATGAGCTTGTACAGACGTTGCTCTTCGTCGGTTGTTCCAGCGGATAGTGCAGATGCGTGCGTCGGTCTGACCGCTTCGTGAGCTTCTTGGGCATTTTTACTTTTTGTTTTGTACGTGCGGACTTCGACGTACTCTTTACCGTATTTTTTTTCTATCGTTTGGGTGATTTCAGCGATCGCACTTACGGCTATGTTGGTCGAATCTGTACGCATATAGGTGATGAATCCTTTTTCATAGAGTTTCTGTGCAATACGCATCGTGTTGGATGGAGAATAACCGAGACGCGTGCTCGCTGTTTGTTGGAGAGTGGAAGTAGTAAATGGTGCTCGAGGGGAACGTTTTTGTTCAGATTCTTTTAGATCAGTTATTTTCCAAGAACCTTTTTTACCTTTTTCGAGGAGGTCTTGTGCAATACCGGCGTCTGTTGGCTCAATACTACAGGTGAGTTGTAAACGGTCTTTTTTCTTTGTTTCGAATTCACCACCTAATACGAAATACGTCTCTGGTATGAATGCACGAATCTCTCGTTCACGTTCCATGATGATACGAAGCGCAGGGGATTGAACCCGCCCAGCAGAGAGTCCATAGCGAACCTTTTTCCAGATGACTCCAGAGAGATCATATCCAACGAGACGATCAAGCACACGTCGTGCTTCTTGGGCTTTGACCAAATGTCCATCAATCTTGCGTGGGTGTTTCAGTGCCTCAGTGACCGCTTCTTTGGTGATTTCATTGAAGGTCACACGTTCCGCTGTTACTTTTATCTTTTTGTTCTCTTTGAGGAGTTCATCGATGTGAAAAGAAATAGCTTCACCTTCACGGTCGGGGTCAGTTGCGAGGAGAATTTCTCCCGCTTTTTCTGCAAGGTCGCGGAGTTCTTTGACTACCTTTTCTTTCCCTTTTGAGATTTCATAGTGGGGAATAAAACCTCCTTCAATATCTATTGCTTTCTTATTAGAACTTGGAAGGTCACGAATATGACCGACAGAAGCACGCACAGTATATGCACCATCGAGATATTTTTCGATAGTCTTTGCTTTTGAGGGTGATTCAACGATCAGGAGTTTCATCCCGTTAGAAGCAGATCGCGAAAGATTCACGACGTTGCTTGATTAGTATAATAATGTTTGGATAGGTCTGTTTCATTTTTTCTTCTATATGACTGTGATCGCGGCTTCTAACGGGATTCATATACATAAGTAGTACCACCTATTTATTTTTTGTGCAATGTTGGTACTCCCTCTACTGCACAGGCTCGGGTTGGGCGTGCCTGTCCGGCAGGCAGGGTGAGGTGGATTATTTTTTCTGTATGACGCCACCTTCTTCAGTAATCAGGTCATTTAATTCCATTTGTGAGAGCAAGATGTTTATTTTTTGGATTTCCATCCCCGAGAGTTTGATGAGCATTTCTTTTGGTAGGGCGCCCGCATGGAGTATCTCTAAAATTATTTTTTCTTCAGGAGTAAGATTCTTTTCTTTTTCAAATAAACTGTCTTGATTATTTTCAGGTACATCTTGTGCTGGATCAAAACCGAGTGCATGGAGAAGATCAAGCGAAGAGCATATCGGATGGGCACCTTCGCGGATGAGGCGGTTGGTGCCAAAAGAATTTTCTGAAAAAATTGATCCAGGGACAACGTAAACATCTCTATTGTAATCCATCGCGAGCCTGGCTGTGATAAGCGTGCCTGACTTCTCTTCTGCTTCGATGATAAGCACGGCGTGGGAAAGCCCTGCCATGAGGCGATTGCGACGTGGGAATGTCCATATGGCTGATGGTGTCTCTGGTGGAAATTCCGAGATGAGGGCACCGCCTTTTGTTACGATTTCATTTGCGAGTTGCCAGTTTGAGCGTGGATACAGGACAGTATTTCCCAGCCCTGAACCTGGAAATGAAATAGTCTTGAGTCCCATTTCAAGTGCTGTTGTATGTGCTATGGTATCGATTCCAATAGCCAGACCGGAAACAATAGTAATTGGATACCCTACGAGACCTTTGATTATCTCTCTGCATGCATCACGACCGTAGTTGGTGTGCTTGCGCGACCCCACGACTGTCAGGTAGATAGTCTCGTCTTTTGGTAGCTCTCCTTCAATCCACAATTCTTTGGGTGGTTCAGGTATTTCAAAAAACTGAGATGGAATTTCATGGTGTTCTAGTTTTCGCATATTTTAATTGTACCATTTTGTGGTATGCTTATACTATATTTAATATAAATACATATATATGAAAAATACACATAAACACATATTATATACATCTATTGGCTTACTTCTTGGAATTGGGCTTGGTGTGGGTATCAGTGCAAAACTGTTCAGTCCAAATATGAATAAATACTATACAGATATAAGTACACGAGTTGGGAACAGTATGTCTCATGGTTCTCATGGGAGTAATGCACATACAAATAGTATGGCAAGTATGATGCACGATATGAATAAAGCATTGGAGGGCAAAACCGGTGATGCCTTTGACCAGGCATTTCTGTCTGAGATGATTGTTCACCACCAAGGCGCAGTCGAGATGGCACAGAAAGTGCTTGAAGTCTCCAAACGGCCGGAACTCATCAAACTCGCAAACGACATCATTACTGCACAAAATAAAGAAATAGAAATGATGAAAGGATGGCAGAGTGCGTGGGGGAAATAAATTCTATACATTTGACACAACAGAGGCGCGACCGAAGGTCGCGCCTCTGTGTATCTCTCAAATCTTTAATCTTTAATCTCTCTATGCTATAATCTCTAATATGTTAGACATCAAATTCATCCGTGAAAACAAAGACATTATAAAAAATGGGGCAGAAAAGAAACACATTTCTTTTGATGTGGAAGCTTTGGTTTCTGCCGACGATAAACGCATTGAACTCCTTAAAATTGTGGAAGGATACCGTAGCGAACAAAATGCCGTATCTGAAAAAATCCCAAATGCAAGCCCGGAGTCTCGTGCGCAACTCATCGAAGATATGAAGGTCGTCAAAGAAAAACTGACCGAGAAAGAAACTGAACTCACTGCTACTATGGACGAGTGGAAGCGTCTGATGCTCCAAGTTCCAAACGTTCCAGATATTACCGTCCCAGAAGGCGAGAGTGACGAACAAAATCTTGAAATAAAAACATGGGGTGATATTCCACAATTTAATTTTTCCGCAAAAGACCACATTGAACTTTGCGAAAAAAATGATTTGGCTGATTTTGAACGAGGGACAAAAGTCTCTGGCTTTCGTGGATATTTTTTGAAAAATGGCGGCGCGCTCCTTGAGATGGCACTGTGGCAATATTTCAATCAGAAACTTGTTGCGAAAGGATTTACTCCAATGATCGTTCCATCACTCGTTACAAAAAAGACGCTTGTGGGTACTGGTTACCTTCCAGGTGGTGAAGACGATCTCTACCGCACTCAAGATGAAGAGTACCTTGCAGGTACAGGTGAAGTTGCAACCATGTCATATTTTTCTGATGAAGTAATAGATAAAAAAGAGTTGCCGATAAAAGTCGCAGCATTTTCTGCATGTTTCCGTCGTGAAGCTGGAAGTCATAGTAAAGACACGAAAGGTCTTATCAGAGTTCATGAATTTTACAAACTCGAACAAGTTGTTCTTTGCGAAGCAAATCACGCAACATCAGTCGAGCTCCATGAATACCTCACTCAAAATGTAGAAGAAATGATTCAAGAGCTCAAGCTCCCATATCATGTTGTGGTGAATTGCGGAGGGGACTTAGGTCAAGGACAAGTAAAGAAATATGACATAGAAGTCTGGATGCCGTCACAGAATAAATATCGAGAGACACACTCTTCTTCTTATTTTCATGATTTTCAAACACGACGTCTTAACATCCGCTATCGTGACGATGACGGAAAACTTCGGTATGTTCATTCACTCAACAATACTGCTGTTGCAACTCCGCGCATTCTGGCATGTATTATGGAAAACTATCAACAAGAAGATGGTCGGATTCTCGTACCAGAAGTACTTGTTCCACTTGTTGGACGGACATTTCTCTAATAAGGTATGAGTATACTTACTGTTACTCGTAAAGAGAGCGAAACAGATGTATCCACAGATGTTTTATCAAAAAAAGAGCTTCTCCAACTTAAAAAAAAGAAACACCGGAAGAAGAAACTATATATCATTATCGCTTTTGCTGTCACCTTTGTTTTTTTAATGGTAGCTTTTTTTTGGATTCCTTTTTTCCATATACGAACCGTGTCTATTTCTGGAACTGAAACGATTAATTCTTCTGAGTTAGAAAGGTACGTACTCTTACGTACTCAAGGTACTTTTTTAGGGATTGTACCCAAGAAAAATGTTTTTTTAATACATAAAAAAACATTAGAACAAGCAATACAGAGTTTTTTTCCTCATGCAAGCACTGTAAAGATAAATAAGCATTTTACTTCTCTCCGCATTACTATCACCGAAAGAGAACGAGACGCAGTATGGTGTTCAAGCCTAGATTCTGAAGCAGTGTGTTATTCGGTTGATACAGAAGGGGTGATTTATGAGATTGCCGGAAAAGCAAGTAATCCACTATTTTTTGTGTACGATACTCCTGTCTTGTATGATACTGAACCTATATTAAAATCAGTCTTACCAAAAGAAGCATATACACGCATAGAACAAATTAGGCAAAACCTACAACACTATACAATACCACTCTACGGATATTCGTTACACGATGAAAATGAAGAGATTTTTTACCTTTCTCCAATACGTCATAATGAGCCATCCTCATTTATTAAAACACAAACAAAACAAGATACAGAATCTATTGTTTCTCATCTGGTTACCGCTTTGAAATCCGATGTACTTTCGGAACAGAAAGCAACTTATTTTTCAGGATTGGAGTATATAGACTTGCGTTTTGATGGAAAAGTTTTTTATAAACTTACATCTTCTACTGATGTAATTAATGAAATTAAATAGCATGCATGGATTTTGGAAACAATTAAAACAACAATGTAAAGATACAGGGCAACCATTTTTTGTCTTGGCTCCTATGGCTGATGTAACGGACATCTCTTTTAGACTGGCAGTTGCAAAGTATTCTAGGAAAGGTGAGCCTGCTGGTGGTCCGGATGTACTGTGGACTGAGTTTGTCTCGGCTGATGGTCTTATCTTAGGTGGAAAAGAATCCCTTATTAAGGATCTTCAGTTTGATGAATCTGAACGTCCTATAGTGGCCCAGCTTTTTGGATCTAATCCAGAGACTATGCGCAAAGCGAGTAAGCTCGTTGCCGAACTTGGCTTTGATGGTATCGATATCAATATGGGTTGCCCAGATAAAAGTATCGAACGACAAGGCGCGGGAGCTGCGATGATGAAAAACCCACCAAGTGCCGTTGATATTATTAGTGCAGTAAAAACTGGCATTGCTGATGCAGGGAAAATTATTCCTGTTTCAGTGAAGACTCGTGTTGGATACAACAATCTTGAAATAGAAACTTGGATACCACTTCTTTTAAAACAAAACATTTCTGCACTTACTGTGCATGCACGAACAAGAAAAGAATTGTCAAAAGTTCCTGCAAGGTGGGAACTACTCAAACGTGTTGTGGAAATACGCGACGTTGTTGCGCCAGAGACGCTTATCATTGGAAACGGTGATATTACTGATATCGCGCTTGGAAAACTCCGAGCGAAACAAAGTGGTGTTGACGGTATTATGATCGGACGCTCAGCGCTCGGTAATCCATGGATTTTCGATGAAGGTTCAGTGATCAAAGAAACAATACTTTCTATTCCACGTTTTATCTCAAGCTTGTTGCCGAGTGCTTGGGTTAAAAAATTGAAAGGGGAGAGAAAGTATACTGTGGTTAACAAGACGAAAGAGGAACGAATCGAAGCGCTCTTGTACCATGCACAGCTGTTTGATAAATACCTCAAAGATCACAAAAATTTCTCAGTGCTTAAAAAGCACATCAAAGCGTATATCAATGGCTTCCAAGGCGCGAAAGAAATGCGGGTAGAGATATTTGATACAGTAAATTCGTATGCAGAGTTGAAACAGTATTTTGAGGGGAAGAAAACTCAATAAATACAGGGCGAAACCTACGGTTTCGCCCTGTATTTTGTATCCTTTGTCATTTAGCATCCCCGAAGCTTTGTTCGGGGTCCCGACTTTACGTCGGGATTAGAATCTGTAATTCCAGTATGATATACTGGTTTTATGTCTTACGAAGTCTTATATCGCAAATACCGTCCAAATACCTTCAGTGATGTTGTTGGTCAGAAACACGTTATTGACACACTCAACACTCAAATAGAAAAAGGAACACCATCTCATTCGTATCTTTTTTTTGGGACACGAGGAATAGGAAAAACATCCATTGCTCGTATCTTTGGTCGGACACTCGGTATTTCAGATATCGACGTCTATGAAATAGATGCTGCGT
>CAZMGK010000011.1:0-12735 GCA_964565825.1 uncultured Candidatus Saccharibacteria bacterium
CGAAGTTAGGGATTTTGCTCGAAATGGGTTCGGACTTTTTCAAACAAACACCACCTGTTTAAAAAAGAGCTGTCGCAAGACAGCCTTTTTTATTGGGTGGACCGTAAGTAAAGTGCCTGCGCACTTTGCGTCAGGACAAGAAAAGGTGGAGTATATCATTTCGACTGAAAGGAGAAAGGATGTGACACCTGTACAGTCCATGTAATGGAAGAGTCCTGTACGGTCCACAATGAATTGTTATAAACAACAATTTTAATATCCTTATTGTATATAAGCATGTTTAACATCGGATAGGTCTGTTTGATGCATGGAAATAAGCTTGCAAAAATCTAAGCCTTCGTATATAATGTAGCTATCAATACGAAAAGGGGTCCGAAAAGTGTGGGTGCTTTAGGCACCCTTTTCTTTTGCTCTTTTTTCAATTTTATTCTTGATGTCATCACACCCAAGCTGAACAAAAAACTGATTGCCTAATTTTTTATACAAAGAGGAAGCGAATTTTCGGTTAGGGAATAAAATCTTACTAAATTTATTTTTCGATATGAGATACTCAACTAATTTCTTGTAGTCCCCATCTCCGGAAACCAAAATAACTTTGTCGAAATTTTTACTTTCAACAAGGTTCTTCATTATTTCAAAAACAATATCTGTATCGACATTCCCCTTCTTTTTCGTCAGTGCGTATTGGTTATGCTCTTTAAATAAAACAATGAAGCCTGCTTTTTGGAGATTGATATACAAATCGTTATTTTCCTCTTGCAAATATCCCATAAAATAATACGCTTCTTTCACATTGAATTTATCTTTCAAATAGGTATGAAATTTTGACAGATCAACGCACCACCCTTCTTGTTTAGTTCCGAGGTATAAATTTTGTCCATCTATGAATGCTAAATTAACTTCCCTATTCATACATATATTCTACCATACTCACCCGAACTCTGGGTACAACTCTTCAGCTTTCGCTTCATATAATTTACAGAGCCTTGATAAATTCTGAATACTGGGAAACGCTCTACCTTTCTCCCAATGTGAAAGTCTGTCTTCACACTGCATATGTAAATACTGAGCTACTTGTTTCTGTGTAAGATTTTTCTTGACTCTCAATTCTCTTAATTTATTTGAATATTTGTTTTCTATATTTCTCATATTGCTACTTTATAATTTATTGGTTGATAAAAAAAGGGAGGGTCCGATGCACGCCTTCAGGGTGGTCTATATTCATAAAGCTCGAATGAGGAAAGTATCTCTTCACCATATTTTAAATCTCTTGTAAGGGAGGGCAGTTCTGACAACCAGGATTGTAATCCACAAACGAAAAAACACCATTTATTGGTGTTTTTTTGTTTGTGGACCGTAAGCAAAGCAACTGCTTGCTTTGCGTCAGGACGAGAAAACCTTGAGACTATCGCACGGAGCAAAGCGAGTACGATTCGAAAGGTGTACCGTCCATGTAATAGAAGAGTCCTGTACTAGTGTGTCGGAAAATTCCCTTAGCTGGAACGAGTGCTTTACAAAAGTATGGCGCTTTTAATACACTCTAAGTACAAATGGCTTCGGCCTCCGAAAAACCCCACCACAAGGTGGGGTTTCGTGTTTTAGTTCATAACTAGAAAGAAGTCTTTTATATTATTTACAATGTGAATAAATCATCTTTGGAAACATACCCTGATTCAGGACAACAAAAATAGAGACGGATGACTGGAAAATAGTATCACAAGCAGTTATTGAACTTATATTTTATAAATCCTTGCTCGAATTTCGTTAATTTTCAAATTACCTAAGTACTTGATAAAACTAAAGTAAAGTAATATAATAGAAAAAGTTCATAAAGTAGGTGTTTTTAACCCTTACTTGAGCTATACTTTATATACTATTAAAGTACTCATAGGACTTAGTTTAGTCGTCTAAATTTATTAAAGTTTAATATAAAATATACATTATATATGAAAAATATACTTATAAAAACACTTAGTTTGGTAATCATGGTTTCCGTGTTTACTCTTACAACAAAGGTACACGCGGAAGTTATTGGAGACCAAGAAGAGTCAAATACAGTATATTTGACTCCTTTCATCAACGTTATTCCTTTCGACGCTGAAACACCTGTACAAAGTCTCACTGTAACAGCAACAAGCACTTCGCCCTTTATTCAAAGCGCTCCTGATGAGGATGTATTTGACGAAACAACAGGACTCTACTCCCTGTCACACACATTTACAAGCAACACTCTTGTACCTTACCGATTCACTGTTGTAGACAACTCAGGTACGATGGGATTTGAACAAATTGACCCGATTACCAATATTGACAGAACTGCGCCAATGATTGACGTTCAGGTGTCAGAAACAAGCCCAACAAACCAAAATGTTACTGCAACTGCATCCATAGATGAACCAGGAACACTCAATGCGACATCACATACATTTACTGAAAATGGAAGCTTTGATTTTATTGCTACTGATATAGCAGGAAATCAAGCAACCTTTAATGTGCTTGTTGAAAATATCGACACAACTAACCCTGTTATCACGATTGATTCATATAACACAGCTCCTACTACTGGACCAGTCACGGTTACAGCCACAACTAATGAAGAAGAAGCGACACTCAATGAAACAACACACGTATTTACAACAAATGGTTCATTTACTTTCATAGCAACAGACACTGCTGGTAATACCACTTCCGAAACAGTTACTATCTCAAATATTATACCCGCGACAGTTTCTACAAATAGTGGATCGCGCTCTGGGTCATCAGGAGGATCAATTGACCGTTGTAGAAATCTTACTGGCATCCAAGCAACAGTACCAGTAGGTTACACTGCTGATGGTAGCCGTACGTGTACCGTAATCCCTACCACTCCTACAGCAATCACAGAAACACCTTCTGTCGGAGAAGTCCTTGGTGCGGAAAAATTCGTCTTTACTCAATTCATGAAACTCTGGGACAACAATGAAGAAGTTAGAGAGCTCCAAGAGCGTCTTATCCGTGATGGACACATGGTAAAACCAAGTACTGCATTTTTTGGTCTCCGCACACTCGCTGGTGTACGTGCATTTCAAAAAGCACATGGAATCCCAACAACAGGAAACGTTGGGCCATTAACACTTGCTGAACTTAATAAATAATATACACATAGGATCCTTATCCCCTCTTTGGAATAAGGGTTTTATTGTTTATACTATATTCATATGATAAAGTTGCTCAAGAAACATTTTATTCCACATGAGGCAAATGACCATCGCCCCTACTTTCTCCGGAGAGAGAGTATTCGTAATTTACTCATACTTATTATTTGTTGTGAACTCACAACATTTGTACTTCCACTTGTGTCCAACAGCACAGGCTGGTCACAAAAAAATTCACAGCTTGCCACAGTGCTTCCTGCGATTCTTGCTACACTTACCAATCAAGAACGTCAAGCACAAAAATTACAACCACTGGCCACAGACCCGGCTCTAACACAAGCAGCTGAACTCAAAGCACAAGATATGGCAAAAAATGGATATTTTGCGCATACCAGTCCTACTGGTCTTACACCCTGGTACTGGCTTGAAACGGTAGGATACAAGTATCAATATGCTGGAGAAAATTTGGCTATTAATTTCAACGACTCAAAAGACGTAACTCAAGCCTGGATGAATAGTCCCACCCATAAAGCAAATATCATAAAAGATAAATACACGCACATTGGTACAGGGATTGCGACTGGTCTCTATCGAGGTAAAACCGCTGTGTTTGTTGCACAGGTATATGCTCGACCGCTTACACCTACACAAGGTGCAAAAACAGTGACTCATGTATCTGCTAATACGCTAGGTGGAAAAATAAACACTGTAGAGCAAAAAGTTCTTGGAGCAGAATCAGAAATTACAGAACTACCTGTAGATGGACCAATTCAATCCACAGATACAGACATAACCTGGTGGAACATCTTGAGTTCCTCCCCAAGAAACACAACTCAAACCATACTCTCTTTCCTTTTCTGTATTGTTTCTCTAGCGCTCATACTTAATAGTGTTATACGCATCAAAAAACACCATCGAGATCTAGCGATTGGTGGATTATTAGTGCTCTCTGTCATTGGTTTACTTTTGATTCTTAATTCTTATATAAGTAGTACAAAAATGCACGTACTAGAGAGTATCGAGTACTCTCAACCAGATACAAATCTATAACTACAGAGAGTGCACTTACATCTTAGTAATAAAGACGTCTCTACTTTTTAATCAAAATACGTTTAATTCTGTAAAACGTACTATACAAAAAATACATCGGTTTATTGAGCACAATATCATACGCACCAACGTATTCATTAAAAACTGGTCCAAAAGATTTCTTAAATTTAGTAAATCCCTGCCATGGATGCTGACTGACGTCATCTGGAGCCAAAGACCCAAACAAATCTAGATTCTTTTTACCACAAGATTGACCCCACTGGATAATACTGATCACCAGGTGATACATTGAACCACGGAGAATTTTTTGACCCAACGATCCTGCGTATACGTAATACAGTGTATCTTTAAATACAAACACGCACGCACCTCCAATAGGAGCATTTTTTTCATATACAATAAAAATTTCTACTTGGGCATATTTTTTTAATGCTTCAAAAACATGGGTATAGTAGTTAGTTGTGTGTCCTCTAAAATTTTTTCGTGTTTGGGTATTTTGCATGATGCTGAGAAAATCTTGAAAAAGCGTTTCGGAGTCCCCATGCAAAACAGCAGCTCCATTTTTTTCTGCATACCTATTTTCATTCCGTACTGTTTTTGAAAATTTGTTTTCAATAAGAGAGAAAGATTGCGTCAGATCAATGCATGGAGTCCAGGTAACAAATTCAAAAGGTGATTTACGCAACAAAAGAGGTGTGGCGATATGTGCTTGTTTCAAGATATTTGGTTCGATTGTAATGCAGATATATTTATTTTTCCCATATGCGTACAAAGCAGAAACTATATCATCAGAAAAAAAAGAACTTCTATGTACATGAGCTCTTCTCTGGGACGTGCGCCCGATACGATGAACCACCAACAAAAAAACAGTGCACAAATCTCCTGTTTCCGAATATATTCCAAGTCTTTCGACCTCATAGCCGTTACTCTCACATGCGTAACCCCACGCATACGATTGCGTTGGAAAATCTACATGGGCGTCCCATTCGTTTTGGTTTAAAATTATAGGTTTAATAATCATAATGAATTTGTTATGTGTTTTTTAAAAAAATCAGTGTGTTGTAACTTTTCAAAGAAGAAACGAGCTGCGGAAGGAGCACCTGATGCACGTGAGTCAGTACCTTTATCCATCAATATAACAAAAGCGTACTTTGGTTTATCATAAGGGAAAAACCCAATGATCCAAGTGTTTATATACTCGTTTCGTGCACCTACTTGGGCTGTTCCTGTTTTAATAGCAAATTCTGTCCCGAGACCACTCGCCAACCCCTTTCCTGTTCCTACAGGTGATGTGACGGCAAGACGCATTCCTTTGTGTATAACAGAAAACACGTCTTGTGTGATTGGAATACTTTTTATTTTGGATTCAGGAATTGGTTCGTTTGTATCTCTTATGGTAAATGGAATATCACGTCCTTTTGTGGCAATAATAGAGACACTACGGAGCATCTGAACGGGGGTCACCTGTACGCCATACTGACCAATTGCAGTATTGTAGGTATCACCCAGACGCCATACTGGATCAGTGGGAAATGTTTCCCTCTTCCACGCCTGACTAGGAATAACACCTTCTATCTCACCAGGCAAATCGATATTTGTTTTTTTACCTAAACCAAACATATCGAAATACATTGCTATTTTATCTATTCCAATACCTTTTTGAGACTGAAAACCACCACCCACATTATAAAAGAAAATATTTGAAGAAACAGATAACGCCTCCATGATATTAACCACACCATTATTAGGTCTATAGTCTCGAAACACTGATTTAAGTTCTGGGTTGTACGGATTTTGAATAGTAATTGATCCAATTGATGTAATACGTGTTTCAGGTGTAATTACTCCTTCAGTTAGAGCACCAATACCAACAAATGGCTTGACCACTGACCCTGGGGTATACAAGCCACTAATAGTTCGGTTTAATAAAGGGTGCCTCTGATTTTGGAAATAACCAGATATTACTTCTTCGTTGGTAGACTCTGTCATAATGCTGGAACTGTACTCTGGATAACTCACAGATGCCACAATTTCACCAGAAGAAAGATCAACAAGCATTCCAGCACCACCGACATATCCTGAATCCTGAGCAACTCGCAATATCCCATCGTAGAGTAGTTCTGTTACCTCACTATCTATAGAGAGAGTGATATTTTGACCGGAAACAGGTTCTTCGTAGATGTTTGAACTAATTTTTTCACCTGCTACATTAGTCTCGATAATTCGAGCACCATTGACGCCAGACAGGAGTTCGTTGAATTGCTTTTCTGACCCATCAATACCCACATATTCGGTTCTCCAAAAATAACCTTTTTTATCTTGCTTGGGGTATTTGACGTACCCCAAAATATGGCTCAGACCAGGAACAGTTGAGTATTTTCTTAACAAGAAACTATCTTGAATCGGACTTCTTTCATTCCACGCCAACTTCCTTCCAGCACTATCATAGATAAGACCTCTCGAAGAAAAAATATGTTCTCGGTCAAGTGCATTTTCTGTACTTGCTGTATAAAATTCTTTACCCTGCATAATCTGTAATACATACAAACGTATGATAAAAATAAATACTATAAAAAACACACAGCCAAGTAACAAGTATACGGATCTCGTACTGATTGGCTTTTCTAATTTACCTTCAAATTGTTGTTTATCAAAAAAAGGTAAATTTTTTGAATCCAAGAATACTTCATCTGCTTCAATATCTTGGTACATTTTTTTTCTATTTCGGTGCATATAGTTACATGGTACGTCTTACATACGGTCTTATTACTTCTACAAGAAAAACAAAAAATAGGAAACTGAGTGCGGTTGTTGTTCCAAACCAGTGGCTCTCTGGAGTAAAAAGAATTTCAAATAAAACAAGTATTACTACTCCTTCTACATAGTTTTTATACATAACTGCACACAGACAGGCACACAGTATCGCAAACCAAAAAGGTGCTACAAAAAATAGTAAAATAAGTATGAGGCTGGAAATTATTCTCTTTATCATGGATATACAAAATGCGTACTATACGCTAGTATAGCACATTTCTAACGAGAGCGTGTTCTCATTTTTTGTATACAAATAGAGGTATTTCTTTGATATTTTTTTCTGGCTGAGTAATAGAAAAAATCATAGGTGGGAAGACAATATCTGAGGTAGGCTCTTTTAATTCTATCTGATAACTTCCAATTGGCAAAGCTACTTCCCCTTTACCTTGCATATCTGTTGCGACTTCGTAAGATACTTTTTGGGTTGATGAATCAACTGTAGCAACAGAAAAAAACCCAGAAAAAGGAAGTGAGGCGCAATCAAGCAAATCGGCATTATTTTGTACCACATCTTGTGTACATACTTGTGCAATCAATTGCACCTTTTGGGCATGCGACCTCTTGTTTGAAAGATCAATTTTATTTCTTGGAACAAGCACGAGCTTCTTGTTGCCTGAACTAAAGACCAGGACTTCGGTAAACACTTTGGTCGGGCTCGCCGTACGAAGAATGGTTGGATTATTCTGTAATATATCAAATACCAGAGCTTCACTCATATTCACATTTTTTTGACAATTCTCTGGATGGAGATTATCAAACATGAATTGTATTTTTGCAGGCGAAGTAAAAAAAGAAAAAGTATATGTATCGCACAATCTGACAAGCCCTGTCGAATTATCAAATTGAAGTATCCAATCAGTACCTACAAGATTCTCCACATTGGGTCCATCTGTGTATTCAACAAATTCCCATGTTGTGTCTTCAACCTGTATTTTTTTTTCAACGGTTGCACCATACTCATGAGTACTTTCAAAATGCCAACCTGCATACAGGAGAATCAGTGCAACAAAAATTGCGCCTAGTAAGAAAAAAGATCGGCGAGAGTGATTACTTCTCATGACGAGGTACAAATACGCTCAATAGATTGAAAGTGATACGAGTGCTTCTGGAAGAATAGTTGAATAAAATACCTAGAGTAAGCATAACGAGTGAAGCACGGGAGTCGAGAAAAGATACACAAATAGCGAGCAATGCGCAAAAAATAGGAAATAAAATACGTGCTTGTGAATGTCTGTCTTCTTTGGGAGTTACTTCTACATTATGGATGGAAGAAGAGTGTTTTATATACCATCTCATATAATACAGAACACAACCAATTGCAATAACGTGAATCGCGAAAAAAATGACAATGCCGTACGATGCATGATAGAGACCCAGAACATGAGAAGAGAAAGGTATCATCCCTATCAGGAACAAAAATAATGCATTTATATTAGCCAGAGTGAGATTTATATTTCGTGCATACACAGAAATAATAAAATGATGCGCTTGCCAATACACATACAAAAGCGCAAATGATGTAAGGTAGCTCATAAAATATGGAATCAATTCGCGAAAAGAATTGAGAATTGTGTAGGGTGTAAGTACGGTAAGATTAGGAATTTTCATTTCCAACACCAGTAGCGTCATGACAATCGCAAATATACCATCTGTTAAATTTTCCAATCGGGCTTGTTTCATATTTATATTATAGCGTATTTAAGAACAGTACAAAAGTGTGATTATTAAAGTATGTTTTATTGCGCGTATTGTACGCACCCAGCAATTTCATTTGAAGTTTGTACTGTAAATGGTCCCCAATTACCTGTTCCAGTAGTACGTCCATATGGTTTTAAGATTTTAGTTTTATAGACTGTCTGATAGTTTCTAATAGCATTAAAGACAGTAGCATTGTACTGTGGTTCATTGAGAGTCGTACCCATGAGCAAATTAAGATAGGTTTGGATTCTCCCTACTTGGTCATTCGCCATGATGCCGTATTTTTGGACACCAGTAAAATATGGACACCCTACCATTTTTGCACAACTCATGACGTTTATTTTACCTTTTGTGTATTTTCCAACAGTTCCCGTGACTGTTTTTCCACCAAATGGAGCAATGATTTCATTCCAATATTTTTTCTGGAAGCGATTGACTGCGGCTTGATCAAATATGTCGTAGACGGTATCGAGAACTAATTTCTCACCCTCGTATGTGTTCAAAAACAATGTTAAATTGTAGACATCTTGAGGTAAATTATCTTTTCCAAGCACAACCGGATACTTAATAAGTGGTTCACAGCTGTTTACAAGAGGTGTCGTAGAAGAAACGGTATTCGTAAATTCTGTACATTTCAAACCAGTGTCTGGATTGAATAAGTGACCAGTCATACACACAACAGGCGCTGTTGAGTCGGTACAGTTTGGATATACTCCGACTTTGCCTGCTCCGCACTTTGGTACACCGCCACCTCCTCCCCCTCCACCAGAAGAACTTGAAGTTGCTGTACCTGGACCAATTGGATCCTCAAGAACTCCATTAGTGAGTCCATCCGCGTCATACAAACCACCTTCTGTCATTGAAAATACTACTTGCGTAAATCCAGTTGTAGTATTCTGTGTTCTAGAAACTGGAACAATAGTTATCCAACTACCAGAGCTACTTAATTTCCTGAAAGTCCATGTTTGACTATAGTTTTGATCGAAATAGAGAGTGACCGTTGCCACCGCGCCAGGAAAATCACAGGCTACATTGAAATCAAGTAACCCGAGAGCGAAGCTGAAAGAAGAATCATTGACACCGGTACCGCTTTCGGTAGTCTGTGTCGCTCCAGAAATAATATGACAATTACCTCCAACTTCAAGGCCCATCGCGGGAAGTGTACTTGTTGCTGGTAAATTTGTTACATAAGGTTGTATGTTATCTTGAATCAAGTCACCATTTGCATCTCCTCCATTAATTCCTGTTGCTTCAGTAGCATCTGACACATTATCAATATCTAAATCTGTCGCGTCATTAAAAAAGAGTTGTATATTCGTATATGAATAATTTGTTACCAGAGAAGCAGGTGTACCTGAAAATGCACTTGTATTCCACACAATAGACAGTGGAGATGAACTTGCGTATGTATGTGTAGTTGCAGTGCCAGAAATCGTCATTGTTGCAGTAGTACTACTTGTAGCGGTGATAGTCAGAGAAAGGCCGAGGGGGAGATTTGAGACCACGTAATCAACTCCTGATGCAAAATTTCCGGTACTTATTGCAAACTGACCATTAGCGAGTGTGATACTTACTTGGGAACCGTCGCCAGATGTCTTGATGATTCCAGTATTGGTTATGTCTTCCATAAAGAAACCATCATAAGACAAACTTGCTGTGTCATTATCCACGATAGAGAGCGTTGCCGTATCTTGCGTACCAATAAATACCTGACTACTTTCATTATCAAGTGAGAGGAGGACAGTTTCAGTAGCTTCTCCTAAAGTATCATTTTGAATGAGTACAGGAATTGTTACTGTGGTACCACTCGCATATGTACCAGAAGGAATCGTTACAGTATACGGAGTAGTGAGAGTGTAATCTACTCCACCACTCGTCGCAGTACCACCCGAGATGACTACGTCTACGGTTTGAGCAGATGCTATTGTACCACCAGAGAGTATCAATGTTACATCCACAGAAGCACTCGTTTCATTTACTGTATACGTAGCACCAGAAAATACCACTTGCACGTCATTATCGGTAATACCCAAAGATGCTGTTTGGTCAGCTGCACTTGTAAATGCACTATCCGAAAGAACATCATCAATAGCAAAAGTAGTTGTCGTACTTGCTTCTGGGTTGATACCACTATTTTCAAGTACACTCACATTAACTTGCTGAGGAACATTCCAGTTTGTTGGCGTAAAGGTAAAAGCAGGTGCATTAAAACTCGCTGTTGTTGAGTCTGAAGAAACGGTAATGACTACATTTGAAGTTGGTTGCGTATTCAACACAAGAGTATACAGCGTGGTATTTACATCTCCTTCGTTCATGCTTGTACCAAGTGTGGTCATCGTAAAACCAGGCACGTCATTATCGGTAATGGTGACAGCAGTCGAAGCTTGAGCACCGAGTGAAATCCCAACTGGATTTGAAAGGACGACAGTAATACTCTCATCAGATTCTGTGTTTACATCATCGGTTAGTGTGATAGGAATAGTTACTGTTCCAGCTACTGTCGAATAATCACCTGCCGGAATAGTAATTGTTTGAGGAGTTGTCAATACAAAATCGTCACCATTTGTAGCAGTTCCTCCAGTCACTGCCATGTCGATACTACTTGCTGTACCAAGAATAGCACCAGAAACAGAGAGCGTGAGGTTTGTGGTGATTGCTCCTTCAGAAGAAACATATGTTGGGCTAGAAAAACCTATGCTGAGGGTATCATTATCTGTTATTGTAGTTGTCATTGTTGATTGAGAACCAACGATAGCTCCAACAGGAGAACTTAAAGAGAGTACAATAGTCTCGCTTGTTTCAGTGATAACATCGTTAATCAATGTTATGGGTACGGTAATTGTTTGTGGCGTTGTGTAATTCCCGATAGGTATACTCAGTGTATACGGTAGAGCAAGTGAGTAGTCAGACGTCACTACAGGTGCAGTTGCTGGCAACACAACAGCAGTTAATCCAGAAATAACACCACTACTTGGTTGATTGGCGATACCGTTAATCACAAAAGAAGTACCAGGTACACCAGATGGATTAACAATTGCCGTGATACTCGATTGTGTTTTTCCAGAAACAGGTACGACTTGAATAGCATCAACACCTGGAGTTAAATTTGTAAAAGGGTCTTCAGATGTAAGAAAATTTGCCCCAGAGTTCACAACTTGCATACGTGCAAGTTTATACGGTGTATTTGACGCGAGGGTGATTTCACTTCCAAGAAGTGCGTTTGTTGTTGTCGCTTTAATATGTGTATCCAATACGCTTGGGGTCACTGCGGGAAGCGTGTTGATAGCTACATCTCGAGAATTTGCAACATAGGTATGAGTGAGCGTGCCACCGTTTACGTATGTTGGGTTCAAGTTAAGTCCAAAAGAATATCCTCGAAGTGCGAGAGTCGTGGTGCCCGTATTTGTTAAAAAGACATCATATTCAAAAATAGTAGGAGATACCTGAGCTGTGTTCCCTACACTCATGAGTACTTGTGTATCTGAACCAGTTGCTGTTCCTGTGGTCAAGGCAGACATCAAAACAGAACCAGGAGAAGAAAGAGAACCACCAGAAACGGTGAGTGCTACAGAGAGTGGTGTTGTCGCTTCAGATTGAGTAGCTGTACTTGAAGCAAATTCTACTGTAATAGTATCGTAAAAATCAACTACGAGTGTGGTTAGATTACTATTACTTATCAGACTTGCATTAAGACCCGCAAAAGCGCTATTTGTAAAAGTTACGGTCAGGTTTGCAATATCATTTGCATTGGCATGAGCTCCGGCAGTACCAGTGAGTGCAACGGTTACGGTTGTTCCACTGGTGCGTGTCACGACACCAGTGAGACCTGCTGGTTCATTGGTAACCGTGTATTCTACACCGTCTGTGAATGGACCTGCGGTAAAGGTGTCTCCGGTAAGGGTGATGGTGAGCGTGTTGCTGATTGTTCCATCATTAAGAGCTGCTTCAGAAAAAATGGTTGAAGAATACGCAAGACCTTGAGCATCATTGAAATCAATCACACCAGTTGCATTCACATACCCAGTAACATTACTTGCAG
>CAZMGK010000011.1:12835-22036 GCA_964565825.1 uncultured Candidatus Saccharibacteria bacterium
ATGCAGGAGATAACCAAGTAATAGTGAGGTTTGCTACATCATTTGCATTGGCATGTGCTGTAGCTGTGCCAGTGAATGTGAGAGTGGCAACCGTGGTACTTGTCTTTGTAATAACTGCAGTTAATCCTGTAGGTACATTGGTGAGTGTGTAGTGTGTTCCACTAGTAAAGGTACTTCCGGTGCCGACGCTTCCGGTGAAGGTGTCGCCAGTTAAGGTCATGGTACGACTTCCTGTTACAGAGCCATTATTGACGCCTGATTCAGAAAAATCTCCTGAATAAATAAGCGCTACTGAATCATTGAAATTAACTCCATACCCAGAACTTGCTGGCCCTGTTGCATTGGTCACACTCGCTGCTGGACCAACCAAAAATGCACTATTAGCAAAATTGAAAGTTATATCTGCTACATCATTTGCATTTGCATGTGAGGTTGCGGAACCAGCAAGTGTAAGCGTCGCAACATCTTCCGGACCCAAAGCACGCATAACCTGACTCGTCCCATCGGGCGCCACACCAACAAAATACCCATTACCATACGTTACCGCAGACCATGAATTTGCTTCAGGTGCCGAACGAGCGGTCCAGGTAATTCCATTAGGTGAAGTCATGATGCGATCTGTTCCATCAGGTGCCACGGCAACAAACAATCCGTTACCGTAGGTCACCGCATACCAGGTGTTAGTTGCAGTAGCTGTACGAGTAGTCCAGTTTATTCCATTTGTGGATGTCATGACACGATTTAAACTTGGCGTCGATGAATTGAACGCCGAGACTGCGACAAAAAGTCCATTACCGAACGTAACTGAATACCACCCCGATGGAGTAGAAGAACTTGCATTCGTCCAAGTGATACCATTGGCTGAATACATCACCTGACTTCCTACTGTATCTAACGTAACAGCAACAAAAACTCCATTACCAAAAGCAACTGAATGCCAATCGTTCAGTGGTACAGCGCGACCTGTCCAGGTGATTCCATCGGGTGAAGTCATAACGCGTTGTGTACCTGACGAAGCAGTAGCTACAAAAACTCCGTTACCATACACGACGCTCGACCACCCAGTACTCAGAATACCTGTATGTGAAGTCCATGTAATTCCATCGTTTGATTTCATGACGCTTATCCCATTGTCGCCACCAGAGACTGCGACGAACATACTGTTGCCGTAGGTTACCGCTGACCAGTTACTCGCAGGCACAGAACGTGCAGTCCATGTGACACCATCGGGAGATGTCATTACTTGATTTGTACCGCTTCCAGACACCGCGACAAACAGACCATTACCATATGCAATTGACGCCCAGTCATTTGCTTCAGCACTCACACTTGAAGTAAAAGTCCCAATCGCTGTTCTAGACAAAGAAAGCGTCGGTGTTAGGTTTGCGGGAACACCAACCAGTGATACTTCGGTTCCTATTTCCAGCTGAGTATTGCTGTTTGCGTCAGTAAACTGGTCCCCTGTTAAGGTTGCTGTAATAGATCCAGAAACTGCTCCTGTATTGGTAATTGTTTCAGTAAAACCAGGTCCATCATAGACGATACTCGCCGCCTGAGTTCCTTGTACTTGAAATAAAAATAAGAAAAAAATGACCGAAACGACCTTGGCGTAATTCGCGTAGAAATAAGTTTTCATATACCTAAATAGTACCGTATTTCCACAAAAAAATAAAGAATACATAGGGTTACAAAGACATCCAATAAAAAAAATCCCAAGTGTAAACACTCAGGATTTTAAAAATTAAGGATGGTTTGAAAAAACAAAACCTGCTACATTGGTTTCGATAATAGCATTATCCAAGAGGTCAACATTTCCATCACCATTGAGGTCAGTAGAAAGGTATCCGCTCGCAAAATTGTTAATATCAATTTCAACAGGAACAAAATCAGTAAGGTCAACATTGTCGTCAAAGTTAAGATCACCTGAGTACATTGCCCAAACAGAAGGACTGATTTGCACTTGATTACTTCCGTAGGCCTGACTAGCTCCAGTTGAAAAATTATAGCTCGAGCCATTTGACAGAGCGACAGGTAGAGCACTCCATGTTTCTACTACATTTCTGTGTTTAATCACAATATAGTACGTCCCAGCTGGAACTCCAGAAAAAGACGGAGACGCGACTCCGCTTGTACTTAAGACTACTTTTTGACTCGCAACGAGGTTGTATGAACCTGTTGTGTTGCGTAATTCAACCGTAATACTATCAGACACAAGCGGATTAGCACCAACACCTTGATTCATCAGCACCGAAGTCATTGTGTTTGGACCATTCATGTACCCTTCTAAAAACAAGGTCAGATTGATTCCAAGTGCACAAGACACTCCAGTGAGATTTACCAAATAGTCTTCAGTTTCTCCAAAGCCATAATTGAGACAAGGCTGTAACTGCGAACCAGACAATCCCTGAACAAGAGCAATGCGTAAACCAGTTTGACCAGAGAGTGCCGTACATGGAATTGTAATAGTACCAGTAATAGTCCGTGGACCGTTCTGCGCACTTGTTTCAACAAATAATTTTTCTCCAGCATCAGCGTAAGATCCATTTTGATTTAAATCAATCCAGATAGCCATAGCGCAAGATGAATACGGTCCAGGCGGAACATCACATTCATCAGTAAGCACGGAAAAATTAACAGTTCCACCAAGAGCGATACTTGTGAGATTGCCTAACGTAAAAAAGTTAGAATATCTATTCAAGATTGACCCCGTTCCTGGGGCAGGTGTTACGCAATCATATGCATTTGTTGCTCCATTGAGAGTCACTGAGAAAATATCATCATCAACGTTACTTGAAGGCTGGCAATTACAATAACACTCTTTGAAGTTTTTAAGAGAAAATACAATAGGAGTCGTATTTGTGGTGATACCAGAATATGAGCATGTTACAGCACAATAGTACGACTCAGTTCCAACAAGTGGAATAGTTGTGTAGTTAATAGAAGTTGCTCCAGAAATAGCCACAGCATTTTTGTACCACTGATAACTGACACCTTGTCCGGTAGTCAAATTTTGCAATGTCAGCACAGCAATATTCCCTGTACACACAGATGCACCAATACTTGATACGGTGTTACCTGGTGCTGGTGGACCACTACAATTTGTTGTGGCTGTGATATTAATCACATAGTCCTCTGTTTCCCCCCAATTGTAAAGCACGCATGGATTTGTGATTGGATTGTTTGCTTCAACCACAATGACCCGTAACCCCGTATAGCCTAAAAGTGCTGTTGCGGGAACGGTGATACTTCCGTATTCAGTATGTGCTCCTGTATGAGCGTTTGGGGAAGTATACACGAGTTCCCCTGTGTCCAAAAAATCACCGTCTTGATTATAATCAATAAACAAAGAAATATTATTTGCATAAAAATTATTTAGACAGGTTCCAACTTGAACAGAAAACGGAACAAGAGACAATCTTTCGATAGCAGGTGGCGTAACCGATGTTTGATAATTTGAATACATTGATGATGATGACCCTAAACCAGGTGCCAAAGTGCCACACGTAGAAGCATTAGTCATTGTACTAAATGTTACATTGTAAATATCTTCATCTGCAGGTGAAATAGCACCGGAAGCGCAATAGCACTGATACAAAGGAGCAATGGGCAGGTAGATAGATTTTGCATCAGACAGGCCACTTGCACTGCAAGTTGCAGTACAGCGATAGTATGATGAACCAGTTTGGCTTAATGTCAGAGTTGGACTCGATCCTATTTGTGAGACATTTTGAGTAAAGAGCGCATCTTCTGCGCGTTCCCACAAAAAAGTAATTCCTGCACCAGAGACTGTGGTGTTGGCCGTCAAAATAAAATCATTACCAGAACATGGCTGTGCTGTTGTAGTAGTCACAGAATCAATAGTTGGGGTTCCAGAACACGCGGGTACAGGAACATACGTAATGCGTATTGTGGGACGAGAGTTTCCATACGTAGCTGATTGTAAGGTAGTTGCGCTATTAAACACTGCAGAACTTGCAATACCAATTGCTTTACCTGTTGCGGACAACGTGTAAAAATTTACACCAGTTGATCCAACAACCGAACCTAACTTAGCCCAATCAGTGAGAATTTGTAGATTGTTGCCATCATACGTAAAACTATCAACTGGTTGAGTGCTATTAATCCACACATTTGTTCCAGATGAAATAGAAAAAGATGTATTTGTAGAAACCTGAGTCGCTCCAAAAATGAGATCTGTCCATAATTCAGTTGAATTAAATGTAGCGCTCGTCGTGTTTTTGAGCCATAAGTTGAAATGATTACTTCCAGTAATACTTGGGCCATCTTTTTTAAGCCATTCAAGCTTGATAATTTTTGCTCCAACAGGAATAGGTATTTCCGACGAAGTGTAAATGTATGCATGTCTCGAATAATTCAGTAAGCCAGAATTTCCAGTATTACGCATAATAGGACCATAAAACCAACTACCAGGACCTGACGTGTTACCAATAACAGTAGTCACTGGTGCTTGAGCATATGTTTTTCCGAAACAGAGACACAAGGCAAAGATGTATACACAACATCGTGTGTAGGAGATATTTGTTTTTTGTTTTTTCATTTTGTAAAGTTTAAAAGTTACACATAGACGCACTTTGTATGTACACACATGTGTCACTTTTAAACTTATTTGTAAAATTGCGTTTTGTAGACTATACCACAAAAATAGTGCTTCTACAATATTAATTTTCATACACTCCAAGGTACAATAATATCTATGGACATAGAATTATTTTTCTTGAACAACAAACCGCTGTTTACAGTCCTGCACGTACTCTGTGTCGTATTTGGTATGGGCGCAGCACTCATGTCCGACGTACTGTTCAATTTTTACGCAAAAGACAAAGAACTTTCAGAAACAGAAGTGGGTACGCTTTCACTACTCTCAAAAATAGTACTTTGGAGTTTACCTCTGATTATTCTTTCTGGGTTGGCAATTTTCATGAGTGACATACAAAAATATACACACTCAGTAAAATTTCTCGTCAAAATGACTATCATGTGTGTACTCATCATTAACGGTATTATCCTCGAAAAATACATTTGGTCACACCTACTCAAGAAAAAATTTTTTACTGCTCATTCGGAAAAATGGTTTAGACAAGTCTCATTTATCTGCGGAATGATTTCTGTGGTTTCTTGGATATTTATTTGCACACTCGGAGTACTCGACAAAATAGCCCTGTCGTATGAAATACTTTTCGGTATCTATCTAGGAATACTACTCTGTGGTATACCCATTGCACTTTTTATCGAGCATAGAACATTTGAAAGAAAATAGCACAAGACAACATACAATGTTGGGCGACCTTCGGTCGCCCAACATGTTGTATTTTCTTATTACCTAAGAAATTTCTTTGCTCGCTTTTCTTTATGAAAATTGATTGCAAAACGATGCGCTTCGCTATTTACAAGAAGGATTTCTTTTTTGTATTTTTGAGCCGACAGTGCGTCACCTAAAATATCTTTTGGTTTATGTCGTTCATCTTTCAGTACTGATACAATCGGGATTTTGAGTTGGTAAAATTTTAACACTTGTTCCGCTACGTGTATCTGCGCTACTCCCCCATCCACCACAATCAGATCTGGTACACCCCACTCTGTGTGTCGAAATCTTCGCATGAGCATTTCATACAATGCACCAGTATCATTCGCGTCAGATTGTGTTTTGATCAGAAACTTTTTATATTCAGATTTATCAACTTGGCCATTTGTCATAACTGTCATCACTCCCACCATATCTTTACCTCCGAGGTGTGCCACGTCATAGCCTTCGATACGAATTCCTTTTTCATCATCAATATGCGTCTCAAGGAAATCAGATTTAATAACAGCAACATCATTGATATGTGTCAGTGCAAAAATTTGCTTCTTGATCACATTTGCTTCTTCAAAACGTAATTTCTTTGCTTGCTCTTTCATTTCTTTTTCCAAACTTACAAGTATGTTTTTTTTCTTACCTTGGAAAAATAGCACGATGTTTTTTATGTTTTTTTTATACTGCACTAGTGCCTCGCGATTGGTCGTATCAGGAGTAAGCCCAAGCTGTTTATAAAATTGATAATTGTCTTTTTTGATTGAGCGACTATCAATATAGGGAAAAATTCTCCGAATAATCCGCAACCCTTCGGTGATCGCTCCTCCATTTGAAAATGGACCAAACGTATGCGCAGGCTTGAGACTTTCTAGCTCTTTTTCGATCTTGAGTGTTCTCCCACGAATAACCTGCACCTGAGGGGTGGGCTCGTCGGTAATAATAACGTAATTGAAGCTTCTATCATCTTTTTCTTTGGTATTATATTTTGGCTTATATTTCTTTATCAGCTCAGACTCCAAAAGTAATGCTTCGAGTGCTGTATCAGTCTCCTGATATTCCACCCTGGTAGCCAAGACCACCATATCCCCAATACTCATGCTTCTTTTTTCGGTAATATCTTGTGAAAAATAGCTCGCGACACGTGTTTTAAGTGTTGTGGCTTTTCCAATATACAAAACAGTATCTCCTTTTTTAAAGAAATAGACACCAGGAGTATCTGGTAATTTTATTTTTTTGAGATCTTGAATTCTCATAGTTTGTACTATAGCATAGCTCCAGGCAAACAATTATCAAAATCTGTAGTGCATGAGCTATACAAAAATTCCCCAATAGAGAGCCTATTGGGGAATTTTTAATTGTACCTATTTTTTTATCTACCAAAGAAACAATCTATCCATTCTGTACATCTTATAGACCTCGGGACCATTCATACAACACAATAGCCGTCCCGACACTTGCGTTCAAAGATTCGCACCGTGGGTCCATTGGAATAGAAAGTTTTATATCACACAAATCCAGTGTTTTTTCACGAATTCCATTTCCTTCATTCCCTACCACAAAAACACTTGGTGTATCAAAAACTGTTTCTTTGAGTACTTGCCCCTCCATATCTAGTCCATACACCCAGTATCCCAAATCTTTTAATTTCCGAAGAGAGTTGTTTACATTGCCAATTTTCACAATAGGCATACGGAATACCATTCCCGCTGATGTTTTAATAACTGCACCGGTAATTGGTGCTTGGTTGTGTTCAGGTAATAATACTGCCGTAACACCCAAAGCTGCTGCCGAGCGAATAATTGCCCCAACATTATGTGGATCTTGAAGTTCACCCAAAACAATAATTGCTGGATTTTTACCTTCGTTTCGCCCATCTGTTTCCAGAACTTTTTCCAGTGTCGTGTAGAGTTTTTCAACTGCAATCGTCGCAATAACACCCTGAGTGACCACATCGCTACCAACCTTGTTTTTACTTTCATCTTCTTTCAATTCAGAAACATCTATCTTGTGCTTGTGGAGTAGTTTTGAAATGGCTTGGTCTTCACGCATAATTTTACTCAAAAAAACTTTCTGAATAACATCAGGTCGAGCGGTTAAGGCTTCGATGAGTGCATTTTTCCCATATAAATAAACTTTGTCATTTTTCTTTTTTTCTAACATAGGCACACTATACCTCAAATGACCTTATTTTGCAACACAAAATTCTAGTGTAAATACTTGACTTTTATCTTTAAAATGATATAATAGGAGTAATTAAATTCTTTAACAAAAAAACTATTAACTATGTCAGTACCACATGGCGCTCATGGCGCAACACCAGCAACCCCTTCTTTTTGGGACCAAGTTCCAAAAATTGGAAAAACAGTGATTTATGTAGTAGCCGGAATTATACTTTTGGTCATTATGTTTTTTGGACTATCTTGGTACAGAAATGCACCGAAGCACACATCGTCCAAGTATTCAACAGAAACAACACTTCCCCGATCAAAAACCATTAGAGTAAGTGACTATCTTCATGATGGAGTAAAGTCTACTTCTGTGACGATCACAGAAGAGATTACCCTCGATCAAGATGTTCCTTATTCAGAAGTTACCAATATTGGTGAAATCTTCTGCGATGGTAAACCTATTGAAAGCCAAGGTTCGTGGGGTGAATACAAAAGGTATCACACCATAAAGCCACAATCAGGTAGTGCAAAATTATTTATTTCCAAACCCTAAAACACAGAAAATGGAAGAAACATTCTTTTTTACAGACCCCTACAGCATAGGGTACAATAGTGCTGGATTACTCTTCACCTTCATCATCCTCTTTATTATTGAAGGAAGAAAAAAACATAGACCTGAGGAAAAGGTCGTATTAATGCCAATAGATAAAAATAGAGGGTTTATTGCTTCTGTTTTTTATTTTATTTCTGGTATGTACTTACTAGTTGCACTTATCTCCTTCAGTCAGTATGACTTTACTGGTGGAATAATTGGTTTAGTAAACACAGGTATCTGGGTATGGTTTCCAACACTTTCAATCAGACAAACTCCGTCAAATCAATTTGGTGAGAGAAGAAGTTTGTGGACCAAGAAACCTTCTAGTATCACAACAGAAGGTACTCATTTATCCCTTATCTTCTTTTACGAATGGATTATCTCAGAAGCACATGGAGAAGAACCGATTACGGATCAAAAGATTAACCACACCTGCACTGTAGACAGCTTGAAAGGTTCTGATGATTGGATGTTTGTACTCGAAGTAACATTCCCTTACAAATGGATTACTGCTAATGATAGAGTTTTAGAAATTAGGAACTTTACAGGTGGTAGTGGAGGACAAACAGGTATTATTGAGCGTGTATGTGATATCCTCGAGAATTCATGCCAAGATGTTGATGACTCCTATGCTTTAGAAAATATCGATAAAGAACAATGTTCCAAAGAGGCATTCAAAAAGGAAATAGAAGACACCTTCTCTGAAAGAGTACGATTAAGTGGACTTCCACTTGAGATTCTAACGAACGAGTTGTTTACTATAAAAATCAAATTTTCTCCGGAATACTTAACTGCCGTACAAAAAGTAAAAACGGCGGAAAAGGAAGGACAAGGAAGGCGCACATTAACGCTTGCGGAACAACAAACTGTTTTACAAATGAAGAAAAATGCAGAAGACGCAGGTACTAATCTACCATATGAATATTGGGAAGACATTTATCTTCGAAAAAACAACCAAGCTGATACAAAGTATATTTTTGAGGGTATAGATCCGAAGAAAATAAGCCCTGTTGTATCTATCGGCGCAAAGAAAAAATAGTTTTAAAAACAAATCAAAAAAACCACGGCAATGTCGTGGTTATTTTTTTACCTATTTTACTACAACTTCTACCTGCTCTATTTCT
>CAZMGK010000012.1:0-20626 GCA_964565825.1 uncultured Candidatus Saccharibacteria bacterium
AATTCCGAGGGAAATGACAATGAGCAAAGTTTACACTGAGCTTGTCGAAGTGCCCGTAGAGACTGAACGTCAACTACCTAAAAGCTACAGAAGAATAAACCCTTCGACAAGCTCAGGGTAAAGTTCCAGTCCAATACACACAGTAATGTGTGGATGTGATGCGTGAGACAGGTTGGTCTCCTATCTACTGCAGGCGTTGATATTTGAGAAGAGTCGTTCCTAGTACGAGAGGACCGGAATGAACTGACCTCTGGTGTACCTGCTCTACCGCCCGGTGGACCGCAGGGTAGCTATGTTGGGAATGGATAACCGCTGAAAGCATCTAAGCGGGAAGCCAGCTTCAAGATGAGATATCGTTTGAGGGCCCTGAGAGATGATCAGGTTGATAGGCGTTAGGTGTACGCACAGTAATGTGTTGAGCCGAGACGTACTAATTGCCCAATTCCTATTAGGAAAGTTGGAAACCACACCCGTCATTGAAAGATGACGGCCAAAAGATTTGTTTAATACAAATCTCAATCCCAAAATACGGTTACAGAAATGTAACACTATTTGAAACATTCAAAGTCTATGAAGATTAAATCTTCTATGTTGGTAATTTGTCACAGCGGGTACACCTCTTCCCATTCCGAACAGAGAAGTTAAGTGCTGTAGAACCGATGATACTCTTAACGGGGAAAGTAGGTAGTTGCCAACATAGAGAATTTAATTTTTACAAAAAAACCTGTACTAAACAGGTTTTTTTGTTTACAACAGAGAACAGCGAAATACGGCGGAGAAACCAAAGGTTTCTCCGCCGTATTTTTGTATTAAATGCACACTTT
This sequence comes from uncultured Candidatus Saccharibacteria bacterium, assembly GCA_964565825.1. Classification (GTDB taxonomy): domain Bacteria; phylum Patescibacteriota; class Minisyncoccia; order Phycocordibacterales; family UBA9973; genus CAZEPT01. The sequence goes on from CAZMGK010000012.1 coordinate 825, forward strand.
TTGGCGCTTTTAATCCCTTGCATTTATATTGAATCTGTGTTATATTTAGAACAAACAAATTTCTTTACTTTAAAAAACTTTTTTATGAAAAAAATTCTTTTACCATTAGTGGTATTTTTAGCGTGTTCCTCTGTGAGTAGAGCACAAGTAACCTTTGATTCTTTGCGTGTATTCCTCGGTGGGTCCTATGACCCCAGTATCGGACTCATGCGTGATGATTTACGGTCCGCTGGCTTTATTCCACTGTCTCAGCCCTATTCCAGTTCTCCGTATTACAAAATGGCAATTGGTGAGCCTGACAACGAACAAGTAACTTCGACTGTCTTGTCGACTACGGGACCTGAAGCTATCGTTGATTGGGTCTACCTTGAGGTATTAAATCCTCTGTTATTCACCGATGTGGTCGCAACAAAACGTGCATTAGTACGTCGTGATGGGTACATTGTAGATCCTTCTGGTTTATCTTACATTATTTTCCAAAGCCTGACACCTGGATCGTACATATTACGGATTTCACATCGAAATCACTTACCAGTTGAAACACTCGTTCCCGTGAATTGCTTAACGGGTAATGGAACATTTGATTTTACGACTGGTTTGTTGTTTAACCATACTGCTTCTCCCGGATACTACCACACTCCAACAAAAATTGTTGATGGTGTACAAGTATTGTGGCCTGGTGATGCAAATATCAACAGAGTGGTAAAATACAATGGAACATACAATGATAAAGAATCTATTGCGTATACTGTTGGTTCGGCAAATTTACTGGGTTATGTGACCGGATACCGCGCTGAAGATGTGAATTTGGATGGTATTGTAAAATACAACGGAACACTGTCTTCTGGAAGTGATCGAGTGTATATCCTCAATACATTAATGTCTTGCCCTGCCAATACACAACAAAGTCCAAACTTTATATTGTACCCGCACACTCATAATTAAGCTACAGTTTATTTTTAAAAACGAAGATACCCATCTTCGTTTTTTTTATTACTCAAAATGATGACTGACGTAATTTTGCGGAATATATCCACCTTCGATTTCTTCTTTTGCTTCTTTTTGGGCAGCTTCGACGAGTTTAATATTTTTGAGTGCCATCATGCCGATATCCGATATGCCCCACTGTTTGGTTCCGATGAGTTCTCCTGGACCTCGTGTTTCTAGATCGAACTCGGCAAGCTCAAAACCATTTTTTGCTTGGGTAAAGTGTTTCATGCGAGTTTGTGTTTTCTCACTTTTTGATTCGCAGAATAAGAAGCAGTACGGTTGTACTGAACTCCGCTGGACTCGTCCGCGCAATTGGTGAAGTTGTGACAAGCCAAACCGCTCTGCGCCTTCTATGACAATAACTGTCGCATTCGGCACATTCACTCCAACTTCGACAACTGATGTTGCGACGAGAATGTCAATGTGACCTTCCGCAAATTGCCCCATAATTTTTTCTTTTTCTATCTTGGTCATTTTTGAATGAAGTCCAGAAATAGTTAGTTTCGGAAATATTTTTTCCTGGAGTATTTTTACTTCTTGAGTCACTGAACGCATTTGCAATGTTGTCTCTGCATTTTCATCTGGTTCATCAATCCGTGGGCAGATGATGTACGCCTGTTGACCTTCTTTTATTTTACCAGCAATAAAATCATACATTTCCTGGCGTTTTGGAGGAAGAATTATTTTTGTCTCTACGACTTTTCGTCCTTTCGGAAGCTCGTCAAGGAGTGTCAGATCAAGTCCACCGTAGAGTGTGAGAGCGAGTGTGCGCGGAATAGGGGTAGCGGTCATTGAGAGCAGGTGAGGCATGTTTGTATCTTTTTTGGCGAGCATTTTACGCTGGTTTGCACCAAAACGATGTTGTTCATCGATAATCGTAAGCGCAAGATGTTTGAAGACAACACTCTTTTGAATGAGCGAATGCGTTCCGATAACGATACTAATTTCTCCATTTGCAACCCATTTACTGAGTTGCGCTTTTGAAATAGTTGTCCAAGTTGATACTTTTTCTCCGGCTTTGTTGCTCTTTGTCTCTATTTTTGATGGAAACTTTCGGCAGGAATTACTGGTGAGGAGTCCGATAGATATGCCAGTATGACGAAAATATTCTACAAAGCTTTCAAATTGCTGTACTGCAAGAATTTCCGTTGGTGCCATATAGCCGACTTGGAGCGTGCCAAAGTTCTGGTCTTTTGGGCGGGTCATAATAGCACTGTAGGCTGCACATGCGGCGACAAAAGTCTTTCCTGAGCCGACATCTCCTTCGAGCAAACGACTCATCGGGAATGTACGTCCCATATCAGAGAGTATATCCTCTATAGATTTTTTTTGTGCTTGTGTTGCGCCAAAAGGAAATCGGGCGATGAAGTCAGCAATATCAGCTATTTTTTTATCAATCGGGTACGCTTTTGTTTTGGCGAGTATCTTTTTTTCATATTGTGCGACAAGCTGGATTTTGTATATTTCCTCAAAAGCAAATCTTTTTTGCGCCGCATCTTTGTGATTGTCATTTTGAGGCAGGTGAATCCAAAAAAGTGCTGTTGCTTTCTTGGGTAAACTGTACTTTTTTAAAATACTTTCGGGAATTGGATCAACCAGTACTTCATGAAGACCAAGCCCAATCAACTTTTTTACCGCATGGTAGATCCATTTTGACGTAACACCTTTTGTCTCTTTGTAGACAGGAAACCCATACTGGTTCTCGTTCGCCTCATTTTTGAAGAGTGAATCATGTGTGTCGATTGGCAGATTCTTGATGTGTTCTATTTCAGGATTGAGCAATTTTTTCTTGCCATTATAGACGTTTACTTTTCCAGAGACCTTCACGTACTGACCAACATGGTACATTTTCGCGATGTATTGCTGATTGAACCACACGAGCTCGATCTCACTTCCTTGCATGTCTGTGAGCGTTGCTTTTGCTTGAAGTATTTTAGTCGTGTATGATCGTCCAAGCTCTATTTTTTTGATAACTCCATGGATGGTAACGTAGTCGTCATTTTGGGTAGCTTCTATCGTTTTAAATTCACTGAGGTGGGAATATCTGACAGGAAAATACGTTAGGATGTCTTGCACTGTGACTAGACCTATTTTTTCGAGAGCTTTTTTGTGTAGAGGGACAAGCTTGAATATTTTGACGAGGGGAGTTTCTCCAGTGTGCATAGGTGTAGTATACCCCCACACCCTTTATTTTGGAAATTAAAAGGTGTGGGGGTATACTCTATGTATGAAAAAAATATTACTTTTTTTGTTGGCACTGTTACTCGTGTCTATTGTTTTTCAACCTCACCTCGAACATACAAAAGCGCAAAAAACTATGTTTTTCGGGAAGGACCTCGGCTCTGTGAGGTCGTTTCCGAAAAAGAGAGAAGCACATAGAACTATTCCTATCACTATCCATAAAGAGATATATACAGTAGTTGTTGCCGATACACCAGTACTTCGTACACAAGGACTCTCGGACACTTCTGTACTTCCCTATGACGGCATGCTTTTTGTGTTTGATGCTCCAAGTAAACCCTCATTTTGGATGAAAGACATGCAGTATGCACTTGATTTTGTCTGGCTCGATAGCCAAAAAAAGGTGGTGGATATACACGAAAATATCACCCCAGAAACCTATCCAAATACGATTACTCCAAAAAGTGAATCCCAATATGTGTTGGAACTAAAGGCTGGATTTCTGAAAGAGCATGATATAAAAATAGGCGAGCAGTTTGTGTTTTCCCCCACACCTATCCTGCCATAGTGTTTTTATTTCATTAGTAAACTTTTGCATACGTTGTTTATTAGTGATGATCACGACTTTCTCTAGAAACGTATCTCAAACACATAGGAATAATGGCAGGATAGGTGTTGGGGTTTCCCCCCGACACCTATCATCCTATAGTTTTAAATCATATAATGTACGCATGTACTACTTGTATGTTTTAAAAAGCATGTATGATGATAAGCTGTATGTTGGATATACAAACGATTTAAAACGCAGGCTTTCTGAGCACAACTCTGGGAAAGTTAAATCAACCAAATCACGAATGTCTTTCCAGTTGAGGTATTATGAAGCGTATTCAAAAGAAAGTGAGGCAAAACAGAGAGAGTATTCACTTAAGAAAGATGGAAAGGCACTAGCTCAACTGAAAAGAAGAATCCACGAAAGCCTGCAATAGGATAATAGGTTTGGGGGTTTTAGAACTTGCATTTTACATGTACATTACGTATAATATCTGCATGACTACGGCGCTAAGAAATGAAATAAAATCAATATTTCGTGAAAGTATCAGAGATGTTCTCTTGGAAGAACTCCCTATTTTTCGGGCACTCTCTCTAGATACTGTTTCTCCTCTTGAGCAAAATGATATTGTAAAGCGATACAAAAAACCTACTCGTACAGTTGCTCGTACTATCTCTGTTCGCATATAACCGCATATTTTACTATGGATTGGGAGATATCTTTTTCTAAACAAGTTGAAACATTTTTGAATAAACATCACAGTGATTCCACCGAAGTGACTACTTTGTTATTCAAACCATTAAAAAGCTTTCTGGTGAATCAGTATCTATTGATCTTAAAAGAATGACAGGAGAATGGAAAGGATTTTTTCGTGTGAGAGTTGGTAGAAAACGAGTAATTTTTAGAATTGATTTTACCCACCATAATGCCTACGTTGCTGTTTTTGATTATCGAGGGAATGTTTATAAATAATAGTTTTCCCGGTAGTGAGTTTTGACGACGCACAGAGTGCGTTTCTGGAGAAACATCGTCAAAAGCTACTACCGGGTTTTCCACAGGAAACTCGTATCTCCTCCTCCTTCTTGCTGTTTTTTTAAAAATCCTGCTATACTATAAGAAGTTCTATTGTACTGTGTGCAAGAACTTTATTAAAAGGTCATTATTAAAATCTGTGGGGATTTTTGTTCTCACAATGTGCGTGAAACCGCCGCACATTGTTCGCCCAAAAATCCCCACCAAAACAAAAATATATGAAAAAATCTCAAAAAGGTTTTACACTCATCGAACTTTTGATCGTTATCGCGATCATCGGTATATTAGCAGCAATCTTGATCCCTAACTTGCTTTCAGCTCGTCAAAAGGCATCTGATGCAGCAATTAAGACTCAACTGTCTTCAATGCGTGCTCAAGCACAATTGTATAGTGGAACAGGTACTGCATTCACTTTGGGAACATGTGCAAACACTGCAGCAACGTTGTTTGCTATCGATAGTGCTACTAATGCACTTGGTGGACTTTTCCCTTCAACGACTCTTACAAACACTGCTTGTGTTGCTGCAGCTGGATTGCCTTCAAATGGTACAGCTTGGGCAATAACTTGGCCAATGGGTGGTACTACAGGAGCTAACGGATGGTTCTGTTCAGACTCAACAGGAACAGCACGTTCTACAAACGCCTCTGGTGCTGCGTATACAGTAGCAACAAGTGCTGCAGCGACTGCAGCTATTGCAACTGGTGCTACAGCTTGCCAATAATCTCTTAGCTATAAAAAGAGTACTTAAAAACCACCCCTCTCGGGTGGTTTTTTATTTTCTACGAAAAGCAAATTTGAAGAGTTCTACGAGAGTGAGAAAACCGTACCGTACACTTCTTCTGAAGTTGATAGATGAAGCTTCGCTGAAATATCGAATCGGTATAGGTAATTCGCCTATGCTATATGTATTGTGTATTGTGGTCAGAAGCATTTGTGAATCAAAAATAAAGTCATTAGAAAAAGTATTGTATTGTGTATTTTCTAGAACTTCTCTCTTGTATGCACGCATTCCACTGTGCCAGTCTGTGAGTACTCTGCCAGTGCAGATGTTCTCAATGCTTGAGAGTGCTCGGTTGGAAAAGTATTTGTAATAGGGCATTCCGCCCGCGAGTGCCTCTTTTCGTGATCGTATGCGAGATCCCAGAATAACGTCAAAATTTCTTTTTTCAATAAAATCTATGATATAGGGGATCACCGTCGGGTCATATTGATAGTCTGAGTGAATCATAATAATGATATCTGCTCCGTGGGAAAGTGCAGTATCGTAGCATGTCTTCTGATTTGCACCGTATCCTCTGTTTCTTTCATGCTGTATGATAGTGCAGAGGACTTTACTCTCTACTTCTTTGTCTAAAGAAAGCGCGGGGTGGGATGAGCAGATATTTTTTGCCGTTTCGTATGTAGAGTCTGTTGAACTATCGTCAGTAATAATAATTTCGCTGATTATATCAAAAGGAATGTCGCAAATTGTTTTTTCAAGCGTTTTTTCAGCATTGTACGCAGGCATAATAACAATAACTTTTGGGTATTTCATACGCGTAAAAATAGAGCTGTGACTAAGAGCAGGTAAATCATAATATCTCTCTTGTCGGAAGAAAAAAAAGAATCAAGATAATAGAGGAGGATAATTTCCCACAGATATGTTAATGGTAAAAAATAACGCTCCGCCTTGTAATGTGAGGCTAAATACAGTACATACAAAAAAACAGTTATTCCAAGTATGGTATATATCCATTTTTTATTAAAAAAAGAGTCAATCTTATTTCTTATGATTAAGTATAAGGTGATTGCCATACCCGAAAACGCAATTGTGGAAATCTGAAATAATCGCCGTATTTGGAACGGCGTGTGAGCGTAGTCTTTGTAGTGATAGAAAGCTTTGTGAAAAATATCTCCGATATGTTGAATTGGCATAAAATACATAAATGGATCCAAAAAGAAAAATGTCAAAAAGCTTAGTATGACAGCTAGCCCTGTCTCTTTAAGAGACATTTTTTTTATGAGAATAAGTCCCATGACGATACTCATCAAACCGCCGATATCCGTTCTGGTTGAGGCTGAAAATCCTGCAAGCAAGGAGAAAAGCAGTATGTCTTTTGCACTCAATTTTTCTTTTTTACACAGATAGAGAGTATAAAAACACTGGAGTGGAATAGTAAGGGCTATAATCATGGATGGGGGAGTATTGTACCGGTATGAGTAATGGAAAAAGAGTATGATCGGTAGAATTTTCCAGTAAAAATGTTTTGGAAATAACAAAAAAGATACATATGTCAAGAGTGCAATAAGGATGACATGTATGAGTGCGATGGCTATAGGTAAAGCAACATCGTAATCGTGAGTCGGTATGATTTTTGTTATAGCGATAGTACTCAAGATGATCGGTCCACCAGGGTGTCCATATGCTTGCAGCGCATCAAACTCTCTCGTGTCTGATTCTACGACATATTTGGCTTGATTGGCCCACATGCCGTAATCTAAGAACATGGTTTTTTCTGCGAACGTGCTTTGGTAGGCAAAACCGATCGCAAATATCACTAGGAAGTATATTTTTAAAGGGGACTCGATACTCTTCCATTGATTTTTCAGGATTTTTTTCATTCTATTATAGAGTATACATAAAGTAATATTGTTTTGAAACACAACACCTCACCTAGAAGTGTGATTGTGTGATTTTTGGATCTATACCCTACTTTTAAAATTGTCACATGAAAAAAGAATCTTCCTAAGGTATTTCATTTTTTTTTGTGTCATGATACGGTGGTGCATTTTACCCGAGGTAAGACTCAGGGGAGTAACCAGGAGTTCCTGACCGTCACTTATCCACAGCCTATTTTTTTTTTGTGGAACTATGTGGTATAGTTCATTTATATGAATACCATAAAAAATAATTCACGAGGTTTTACCCTCATCGAACTCTTGATCGTTATCGCGATCATCGGTATATTAGCAGCAATCTTGATTCCTAACTTGCTCGGTGCAAGAAACAAAGCTACAGACGCAAAAATTAAAACACAACTTTCCTCTATGAGAGCGCAATCACAATTGTACAGTGGAACAGGTACTGCATTCACTTTGGGAACATGTGCAAACACTGCAGCAACGTTGTTTGCTATAGATAGTGCGGCTAACGCACTGGGTGGACTTTTCCCTTCAACGACTCTTACAAACACTGCTTGTTATTCTGCAGCTGGACTACCTTCAAATGGTACAGCTTGGGCAATAGCTTGGCCAATGAATGTGGGTGGATGGTTCTGTACTGACTCAACAGGAACAGCACGGGCTACTACTTCTGGTGGTGCAACGTATACCGGTGCAAGTGGTGCGTCACCTGCTGCTATCACGACAACTTCTTGTAATTAATTTTTTGATATAAAAACCCTGTACGAAAGTACAGGGTTTTTGTTTTGGATAGGATGATAGGATAGGGGTCAGACCCCTAAATGGCAGACCCCTAAATGGCAGACCCCTAAATGGTAGAAAATCTATGGCGTAATAGTGCCAGCGTCTTCCGAGGCAATTTCAACGCTGTATTGCCACGAGTCTATCCTATGATATACTTTTGACATGAAGAAAAATATTTCTCAAGGATTTACCCCCACACCAATTATAAAGAAACACTTTTTTGCTTTTCTTAATTTTCTTCAGAATAAACATAAACCTACTTATACAAACAATCGTATGAAATTGGTGTCGGGGTTTACCCTTATCGAGCTCCTTATTGTCATTGCGATTATTGGAATTTTGGCAGCGGTCTTGATTCCAAATTTGATTTCTGCTCGAGACAAAGCCATCGATGGAGCTATACGAGCTGAATTAAAATCCGCACAAACACAATCTATGCTCTATTTTTCTGATTATCAGACCTATAGATCCGCTGGTACGTATGCTGATGTGTGTAACCAAACAAATATCGAAGTCATATATGGAAAACTAGTGGACACTTATTTTTCTAATCAAGGTTTTATACAGGCTAATTACGGAGAGGCCGGAAGTTCAACTAAGGTTGCGTGTCACCTGGATAATATTGATAATATTGCTATCGATGCCAACTCAAGTAACGGTTCAGAATGGGCGATGTCTTCTCCTCTTAAAACAAATACCAGTATTGCATTTTGCGTTGATTCATCAGGCTATAACGGTGAGTCGGTGAATAATCATCTCGATGTGTTTGAAACCTTGTGTAGCCCTGGGGTGTAGTAGATAGGGGTCAGATCCTTTCATGCCATATTGCAACGAGTATGCACTGTGATATACTTTTAGTATGAATAAAAATACTTCTCTCTCTCATCTTACCGCAAAAGATAATTTAGGATTCACTTTGATTGAACTTCTTATCGTCATTGCGATTATTGGAATTTTAGCAGCGGTCTTGATTCCAAATTTGATTTCGGCGCGAGCAAAAGCTGTTGACGCTGCCATCAAATCTCAATTAAAAGGAGCTATTACTTCAGCTCAGCTTTATTATCAGAATCATGCGAATTCATATGTTGGATTGTGCGATGTAGGTTCTGGTGGTATATATGAGACCGTTTTATCTTCGGCTCAAAAATATAATCCAGCTGTAACAGATGTTGCAAATTATATTTCAGATGAATTTGACTATGGAGATGCTGTTGATCTTCAATATGCACTCTTGGCGGTATGTCATGAAGATGGTGCATCTTGGGCAGCTATTGTGTCACTCAAAAATCCAACTACAGCGTCTGCTGGTTGGTGTGTTGATTCTACTAATAAATCCAGAGAATCCACACAACTACTATCTTCAGCAACTACTTGTTCATAATAAATTCTGATCCACGTTATGCTGTATTCATTTCCAGAATTGCTGAGAAAATGATATACTCTACCTATATATGGCAAAGGAAAACAAAGAAAAAGTAACCCTAAACGCCCAAGCGTCGGGCAAGGAGAAAGTGTCGAAAAAAACAACAAAAGGTCAATCTTATGGGGCCGAACAAATCCAGGTCTTGGAAGGGCTAGAACCAGTCCGTAAGCGTCCCGGAATGTATATTGGGTCTACTGGGCCTGATGGTCTTCATCACCTCATTTGGGAGATTTTTGACAACTCCCGCGACGAAGCCATGGGTGGATACGCCGACCACATCGAAGTTGTCCTTTTGCCTGGCAACCGTGTTCGTGTTGCTGACAACGGCCGTGGAATTCCTGTAGATATTCACCCAAAAACAAAACTCTCTGCTCTTGAAATGGTTATGACGACACTTCACGCTGGAGGTAAATTCGGCGGTGATGATAGTGGTTACAAAGTCTCTGGAGGTCTGCACGGTGTGGGTGCATCTGTCGTGAACGCGCTCTCTATTTATACAAAAGCAGAAGTTCATCGTGATGGTGGAAAATACATGCAAGAGTATTCACAAGGAAAGAAAAAAGCTCCTGTAAAAAAAGTGGGTACTTCAAAAATCCACGGAACGATTGTTACATTTGAACCTGATATAGAAATTTTTAAAGAAGGAACAAAGTTTTCTTGGGAGCGTGTGGTCAACCACTTGCGCCAACAAGCATACCTGGTAAAAAATCTCCGTATTTCTATTATCGATGCTCGGGAGTACACAGAAAGTATGAATCTCGATGATGTGCACTATTTTGATGAGCTCCATTTGGAAGTCCCGTCATACACTTTTTATTTTGAAGGAGGACTCGTGTCGCTCATCCGTCATTACAATCAAGGCAAGAAAGCAGTCCAGGATACTATTTTTTATGTTGAAAAAGAACAAGACGATGTTGGTGTAGAAATTGCACTTCAATATACAGACGAAATCGACGCACGTATTGTTCCTTTTGCAAACAATATTTACAACGGTGAAGGTGGAACACACGTCACTGGTTTCAAGACAGCGCTTACACGACTGTTGAATAATTACGGAAAGAAAAACAATATCATCAAAGAAGCTGACGGTGGATTTACAGGAGAAGATGTGCTGGAAGGTCTCACTGTTGTTATTTCAGTAAAACTTCGCGAGATTCAATTTGAAGGGCAGACAAAAGGGAAACTTGGTTCAATGGAAGCGCAAGGTGCAACAGCGACTGTGTTCGGCGATGCATTTTCTGCATTTTTGGAGGAACATCCAGATGAAGCGAAAGCGATCATCGGTAAAGCACTTCTCGCTGTTCGTGCACGAAAAGCGGCAAAAGCGGCCAAGGATTCTGTGCTCCGAAAAGGTGCGCTTGAAGGCATGACTCTCCCAGGGAAACTCGCTGACTGTCAGACAAAATCTGCTGAAGAATCAGAAGTGTTCATCGTAGAGGGAGACTCTGCGGGTGGTACAGCAAAAATGGGACGTGATAGACGCACTCAAGCAATCTTGCCTTTGCGAGGTAAAATTTTAAATATTGAACGAGCTCGTCTCGACAAGATGCTGGCATCAGAGCAGATCAAAAACCTCGTCATTGCGATGGGTACGGCTATCGGCGATGTGTTTGATATCAGTAAATTGCGTTACCACAAGATTATTATCGCAACCGATGCGGACGTTGACGGTGCGCATATCCGTACGCTCATCCTGACACTCTTTTACCGCTACTTTAAGCCACTCATTGATGGAGGATTTATCTATATCGCTCAACCACCACTCTATAAAATAAAACGAGGAAAAGAAGTGTTCTATGCATATACTGACGAAGAAAAAGTCGCTATTATGGGTCCAAGCGCTGAAGATGAGATAGAAATGATAGACAGTGTTGAAAACGAAAGTGCTGAGTCTGACGAAAATGGAGATGCGGAAATAACTGATACAAAAGCTAAACCAAAAGCATCAAAATGGTATGTTCAGCGGTATAAAGGTCTCGGAGAAATGAACGCCGAAGAACTCTGGGAAACAACCATGGATCCAGCACGACGCGTGATGAAGCAGGTGAGTATCGAAGATGCAGTAGAAGCCGATATCGTCTTTGATATGCTTATGGGTACCGAGGTTGCCCCACGTAAGCTCTTTATCCAAACGTACGCAAAGACAGCAACTGTCGATATCTAGATTGATATCTCTCTCCGCTGTAGTATACTAGACATATGTCTTTTTTGACTCACATGCGTATGCAAAGAACCTCGTCTCAGTATTCAAAGATACAAGGGTTTACCCCTACACCAATTATTAAGAAACACGTTTTTGGTTTTCTTAATTTTTTTCAGAATAAACATAAGTCTAGTTGTACCAATAATCGCATGAAATTGGTGTCGGGGTTCACCCTGATAGAAATTCTTATCACGATTGCAATTATCGCATTTTTAGCGTCAGTTATTTTTCCTAGTTTGCAACAGGCACGAGCAAAGGCTCGTCTTGCAAAAAATCAAGTTTTTGCAAATTCAGTGTCCACTGTTGCTGGTTTCACTGAACAAATTGTCTCCCTCGATCTCCGAACACAACTTCTTTCTGGTTTGACTATTGGCGCGAGTGCGCTATCTGTACCCATTCCACCATATAGCGTTAGTCTGTCTGGTATCGCAAATAATCTCACCTGGTCTAATGATACACCGCTTGTAGGTGGATACTCTATGAACGCCGGGACTAACCAGCTCCTCAACGCAAATATGAATGCACTTGATTTAACCACTGATGGAGTTTCAATGGGTGTTTGGGTCAAACCTACAGCAAGTGATGCTTCATTTAATTGGTCTTTACGTAATAGTATTACAAATTTAACTATCATTAACTTCGTGTATTCTTCATCAGGGTTAACTGTTAATTATAACTATCTGGCGTGTGGTGTTGGGTGTTCTCAATATTCGACATTTAGTGGTACTGAGTGGGCTGTACCCTTATTGAGTCGTCTTAATATTAATGAATGGAATTACCTTTTGTTTACTATCAAAAATGGAACGATTGAGGTTTGGGTAAATGGTGAGAAAAGATATTCATTTACGAATGTTACTTCTCCTGGGTCTGCTCCTATCGTAGTTATTGATCCTGGGCTCACGAGTCTCACTCCAGTATTCCAAATTGTAGGTACAAATCTTCGTTTATTCAATGTCCTTGTTTGGCAAGATTACTTTAACCCAGTCGATCCTGGTCGAATATAATAAAAAACGCTCAGATATGAGCGTTTTTTATTATTATTTCATGTATTTAACAATGAGCATTTTGAGGTCTTTCAAGTGCTCTTCTTTCTCTTTTGCATAGTACATCCAGAACTTTTTGAGCTCAGCATCACGGCCCGCATCTTTGATGTATTCATTTTGCATTCTCCAAAGTGACTTTGATTCTTGGGTCATTTGGTTCATAAGATTATATAAATTGTTTTCGTTTTTTGCCATATTTAATTGAGTTTTTTGTTTTTAATTTCGACGAGCACTTTGTTAATAAAATCTGAAGTGGTTATGTCGGTAATTTTCTCACCTCTGGTTTCAACAGTGAGGAGCCCTGATTCCATTTCTTTGTCCCCGAGCACGATGACGTATGGTGTTTTCTGAGCTTTTGCTCCATTTATTCTCTTGCCTAGGGAATTATCAGAATCATCCATATCAACACGGATTCCACTTTCTCGTAGCTCAGTGAGTAGTTTTTGAGCAAATTCAGTATGTTTATCTGCGCGAACTGGGATAACAGAAACTTGGGTAGGAGAGAGCCAAGTTGGAAATGCTCCGGCAAAATGTTCTATCAAGAAACCAATAAACCGTTCATGAGTGCCAAGCGGAGCTCGGTGGATAATAGCTGGAATTTTTTTTGTTCCGTCTTGGTCAGTATATTCAAGATTAAATGCTTTTCCCATATAGAGGTCAAGCTGATTTGTTGAAGCAGTGAAAGCACGGCCGATGGAGGAGAAAATCTGAAAGTCCATCTTCGGTCCATAAAATGCAGCACCTTCATTGACAACGGTAAAGGGTACACCGGATTTCTCCATAGCTTCTTTGGTCATTGCTTCGGCGTCTTTCCAGTCTTCTTCATTACCATGATATTTGCCCATATTATTTGGGTCACGGAGCGCAAGTTCCATTTGATAATTTTCAATACCAAGTATTTTGTAGTAGTACTCGTGAAGTTTGATTACTTTTACAAATTCTTCTACCGCGTGTTCTTTTTGAATGTAAATATGTGCATCATTCATTTGCATACCTCGAACACGCATCAAGCCAAACAGACTTCCAGAATCTTCGTATCTGTGACACCAGCCGTATTCTGCGAATCGTACAGGTAGATCACGATAACTTTTTGGTCGAGCAGAAAAGGTTTTATGATGAAAAGGGCAGTTCATCGGTTTGATGTAGTAGTTTTCTCCCTCAATTTCTATTGGGGCGTACATGCTCTCTTTGTAGAGTGGAAGATGTCCTGATGTATAGAAAAGGTTTTCTTTGGTAATAATAGGTGTGGTGACTCGTTGATATCCCCACGTATCTTCTGTTTCTTTAGCCCATTTCTCAAGTTCTTCTTTGATAATGTTTCCTTTTGGAAGCCAGATAGGTAAACCTTTCCCGATAGATTCCTCAAAATAAAACAGATCTAACTTTTCACCGATTGTGCGATGGTCTCTCTTCTTAGCTTCTTCCATCTGAGCATTGTACGCGTCGAGCTCTTCTTTGGTACTAAATGCGAGGCCATAGATGCGAGTGAGCATTTTGTTTTTCTCATCACCACGCCAGTATGCACCAGCTACACGAGAAAGTATAAATGAATCAGGCTTGATGTCAGTACTTGGATTTTCACAGTGTCCACCACGACAGAGGTCTTCAAATCCACCACAGGTATAGAGAGTGATGGTTTCACCTCGATCTGCAATTTCAGTGATGAGCTCAATTTTGTAGGGATTGCCGGCAAAGACTTTCAGAGCTTCTTCTTTTGTTGCCGCGCGGTGTGTGAATTCGGTCCAAGATGGGAGTTTTTTCAGCATAGTTTTTTGAATCTTTTCGAGGTCCGCATCATTGATTTTTTCGGTTCCGAAGTCGATGTCATAGTAAAAGCCTGTCTCAACAGCTGGACCTAAGGTGAGTTGTGCATCAGGATAATGCTCGAGCGCGGCTTGGGCGAGTAAATGAGCGAGTGTATGTCGCTTGTATTCGAGTGTTGTGTGTTCCATATGAAATCTATTTTACCACAAAAGACGTGATTGGAAAAATGAAAAAAAAAGAGTATAGTAAATGAGCGTATCGCAAATACGCCGACAATAGTCCCGACGTAAATTCCGACGCGAGGTCGGAAAACCGATCACGGCATCGGTTGTCGGGAAGCCGAACAAAGCTTCGGCTCTCAGTTGGTAGAGCACACCCTTGGTAGGGGTGAGTCCCGAGGCTTGCCTGTATTAAATCGGCAAGTTCGGGATCCCGAACCAAAGGCTTCGGGAGTCATGAGTTCGATTTTAATGTAATTATAAATGCGTATTAATGAGATACGCCGACATAGTCCCGATGTAAAATCGGGAAGCCGAACAAAGCTTCGGCTCTCAGTTGGTAGAGCCCACCCTTGGTTGTGGGCGAGTCCCGAGGCGAAGCTCGGGATCCCGAACACAGCTTCGGGAGTCATGAGTTCGATTTTAATGTAATTATAAATGCGTATTAATGAGATACGCCGACATAGCTCAGTTGGTAGAGCACACCCTTGGTAGGGGTGAGGTCATCGGTTCGATTCCGATTGTCGGCTCCATGTTTTATGTATATTTTTTATACAGTGCTAAATTAAAAAAATATTACACAGGATATACAGATGATGTTAACCGTAGATTATTACAACATAATTCTGAAAAAATTCACTATACCAGAACTGGAACTCCTTGGTCTTTAGTAGGATATGAGACATACAAAACGAAAGAAGAAGCATTTTCTCGGGAGCAATGGATCAAAAGAATGAAAAGTAATAAGATACTAAAGAAGATTTTCGATTCACATGGATGGGTTTAGAGCCCCGATGTTAGTCCCGACGTAAATTCCGACGCGAGGTCGGAAAACCGATCACGACATCGGTTGTCGGGAAACCGATTGAAACATCGGCTCTCAGTTGGTAGAGCACACCCGAGGTTGTGGGTGAGTCCCGAGGCGAAGCTCGGGATCCCGAACAAAGCTTCGGGAGTCATGAGTCCCGACGTAAAGTCGGGATCCCGAATAATACTTCGGGATTCGATTCTCATCAACGGCTCCATGTTTTATGTATATTTTTTATACAGACATATGTTAAAAAACACCCATTCCTGAGTGTTTTTTGTTTTTATAATTGCAAGAGCGTTGCAAATTCGTACTGAAATATATGCTGATACGCTTTGCGTCCAGCTTGTTCTTGTTGTTCGTATACAGACAATACATATTCTGCATGTACGCGATGGGTTTGGCTGATAGGCAGTGCGTGAATAGGCACGTGTTCTCTTTTCCAGGTTTTTATGATCTCTGTCAGTGTATACAGGTGATCAGTCTCGCAGAGGAGTAATCCAATTTTTCTTAAGAACTTTTTTATGTCTTTTATTTCATCACGACTGGAGAGTTGGTAGAAAAATTCAAAAGATGTTTCATGTTTGTATTTTTGCTGATGAATTTTTTGAAGAGCAAGCGCAAGTACTGTTTTTGCAAGTTGCAAAAAGATGCAATTTTTGGACAAATCGACACTTGCTTTCGTCATGAGGGTATTTTTGTCTTTTTTGAACAAGTATCTTTCTATGATATCCTTCGCGTATACTCCGATAGAATCATCATAGATACACGTGTAGTGTTCTTTGGAAAAAAAATGAATACCAGTAAATGGATTCAAGCGCATGTCTGTGTGGGTGGAGAATTTCTGTACAAAGGGATACGTGGTGCTATCAACATAGGTGAGTAGTGATGTTGTGGCCATGCTGTGGTTTTTCATGTAGGTGAGTACTCGTTTGAGTGATTTTTCTCCGCTCATACTTAAGACAATGCAAATAATTTTCTGTTGCTCATAGAGACGTACGATTTCCCGATAGACCTTAAAGAGAGATGTGCTTTCTTCGGTATTGATAGATAGGTGAGGGATGCGCATGCTGTCAAATCTTGCCTTCAGATCATGGAAGACTACATTTTCTCCGATGTGAATAATAAAGAGGTTTTTCATTGTTAAAATATTTTTGTTCATTATACCATGTTTTTAATAAAATGTGAATACATTTTGTGAGCTCGCTTTTTACGGAGAGAAGTCTTACTGGTAAGATACGCAGATAGTATTTTTCTTAAAATAGTTTAAAATACAAAGGGGTCGTCTAAAAAGAGTAAGACGAAATAGTCCCGACGTAAATGCCGACGCAAGGCCAAAAAACCGATCACGGCATCGGTTGCCGGGAAGCCGACTTTACGCCGGCTTTCAGTTGGTAGACACACCTACAGTAACCCGATTCATAAAATCAAACTTGAAACGCCAAAGTAGCTGTCTTGGTAGGCCCGCAAGAAGAAAAATTAAATACGCGGTAGTAAATCGAAAATCGAAACGCCAAAGTAGCTCAGTTGGTAGAGCGATCCCTTCGTAAGGGATAGGCCGGCAGTTCAATCCTGCCCTTTGGCTCAGTAATTAAGACCTAGTCACTCTTGGTGAAATTGTGTGTTGAATAAGACTGTAGCTAGTAATAAAAATCAAAATCTATTAAAATATTGATATGAAAGATTTTGATTCTTGGAATACAGAAAAGAAAGGTTTAGAAAATTCTGGTCACGAAACCCTCGCTTTCCACGAAAGAGAAATTTGGTGGTGTTCAATTGGTGTAAACCTCGGTGATGAACAAGACGGCAAGAATGAATTGTTTGAAAGACCGGTTTTAATATTAAAAAAGTTTAATAATAAGGTTGCTTGGGTTTTACCTATGAGCACCAAACCAAAAGACGGAATATATTATCATAATCTTGAGCACGAAGGTAAGATGTTTACGGTTATTCTTTCGCAGTTACGATTGACGAGCGTTCGAAGACTTCGTCGGTTTGTGAGAAAAATTTCTCCGCACCAGTTTGAATTAATACAGAATAAATTGATACATTTTATAAAAAAGCCATAAAACGAACGAAGCCCCCTTGCGGGGACTTCTCGATTGGACTAATGTCCATTTGTACTTAAAGAATAGCAGAAGAGGTTTTATAAGTCAAGAAATCACACAGTATTATGCAGTCATTAATTCCAAATTGTTGTTATCGAGTAAGTGTCAAAGCACTGGTTTTAAACGATGAAGGGAAATTTCTCCTTGTCAAAGAGGCAAAAGGTGTCTGGGAACTTCCAGGTGGAGGACTAGATTTTGGGGAAACCGTAGAGGAATGCCTTAGAAGAGAAATACAAGAAGAGATGGGTCTAGAAGTTGAATGTATTGAAGAACAACCAAGTTATTTTTTTACATTTCAATATCATCACGTATGGAAAACAAATGCACTGTATCGTACAAAGTTAAAAAACCTCGATTTTACTCCAACAGATGAATGTATAGAAATAAAGTTTTTCAACAAAGAAGAAGTGCTGGCTAATGCCGAGCAAATGCTTCCAAATATTTTAGAATTTGTGAAAGTTTTTAAACCTAAATAAAAAAGTATGACCACAGAAGAAATCACACAAAGACTACAAGAAATCGAAACGGAAATGAACACTCCGGATTTTTGGGCTGATAAAGACAAAGCACAGGCGGTAATCCGCGAGATGAAAGAACTCCAAGATAAAAAAGACGGGCTTGGTATGTATGACAGAGGTGGGTGTATTGTCACTATTCTCTCTGGTGCAGGCGGAGATGATGCAGAAGATTTTTCTCGTATGCTCTTTGATATGTACGAAAAGTTCTGCGCGAAACACACACTTTCTATCTCTATCCTTGAACGAAATGAAAATACCCAAAATGGGTACAGAAATGTCTCGGTTGAGGTAGCGGGTAAAAATGCGTACAAACTCTTGAAAGGTGAGAGTGGTGTGCACAGGCTTGTGCGGCTCTCTCCGTTTAATTCAAAAAATCTTCGCCAGACTTCATTTTCACTTGTTGAAGTGTTGCCAAAAATCGAGAAAGCTCAGATGCCTGAACTCCGTGATGATGATATAAAGATTGAATTTTCCAAAGCCGGCGGTCCAGGCGGACAAAATGTGAATAAGAGAGAAAGTGCTGTCCGCCTCACCCATATTCCAACCGGTATCACGGTCGCAGTTCGAGAAGAACGTTCACAAGAGCAAAACAAAGAACGCGCGCTTGAGATACTTCGAGGAAAGCTCTATCAAAAAGCCGAAAGTGAACACAAGACGCTAGCCGAGAGTATGGCCACGACCAAAAATACCGAGATCGAATGGGGGAGCCAGATCCGTTCGTATGTACTGCATCCATATAAAATGGTCAAAGACCATAGGAGCGGTATCGAAACATCCAATGCTGAGGCGGTACTCGATGGTGGGATAGAGATATTTCAGCAAGAATAAATTGCTATTTTCTAGCACGCTTTATATAATAAATATATGAAAAATGTTTTAATTATCATCCTTATTTTAGTCGTAGGATTTGCTTCATATGTCGGGTATACACAATATACACAGTATAAAAAAAATCAGAGGATACAAAAAACAGAAACTCCTAATATTCCTGTTGAGCAGAATAAAATTTCTGCTCGAGATTGGAAATCACTATCAAAAGCTGATTTAATAGGAATTATTGGTGAAAATGCACCTTTTGAAAAAGATGGACCAGTTGGAATTTCACAAGAAATAGACCTAACCGGAGATGGAATCAATGAAGCTATTGTAGGGGGTAACGGTGGTAATAATGATACATATATTATTTTGATTAAAAATGTAGACGGAACCACATCAGTTGCAAAACAAAAGGAGTATGATGGTAAAATTAATCCGGTTAATTTTCTTTCTGTCGGGCGAGTTATGTTTTCTTATGGATATAAACTTCTTCCAGAAGAACACGGGTATTACATGTTTGGTTTAAACTATGATGAAAAATCAGAAACTTTTAAATGCCCTGAAAAAGGTGGAGTAGGTGCTTATTCTTGGAATTCAGAAATCAAATTGTTTGAATACAACCAAGTAATGACCGCAAAATATACTGCACAAGTTTGTAAATAGATGCATAAGCCTGCTCCTGGCTAGGAGAAGGGACAGACACAAAAGTCTCTATAACTAAATTTTATTTTTTATATTTACG
>CAZMGK010000013.1:0-17912 GCA_964565825.1 uncultured Candidatus Saccharibacteria bacterium
TGGTACCACAGGGTATCTTCTCTTGCTTCGCAATTCACCTTATCCGGAAGGACAAATGCAAGAATACTATTTCCATTTTTTGTAGTCTTCGTATTTCATTTCATTTTTCCCTTCAGGAATGACGGTGTCTATGATGAATGAATTCTTTTCAGAATGAGCACAACTTATTTTTACTCGAATACTCTGTCCATTTTTCTCATCAATAAAATAGAGTCCTGGCCAGCCAAAGTATGCACGATATTTTTGCCACAGAATTTTTCCATCTTCACTCAGTGTAATAAGCCCGTCAGTTTTTTTGATCTTCTTGGTAATACTTTTTTGTGCTTCTTCTTGAATAATAAAATCTCGATTACCTGCCCTGAGTGTTTCAATACTTTCAAGTAAGAGTGGTTTTGCTATTTGGTTGAGTTTGTCGCGTAAGATAGTGTGCGTATCAGTATCTTGTATTACTACTTCTTGTTGTTTGATGATTGCTCCCGCGTCGAGCGCGTAGACCATGTGTTGAATACACACTCCAGTTGTTGTATCACCAGAAAGTATTGCATGCTCTACTGGACTCGCCCCGCGATATTTTGGGAGAAGGGAATAGTGAACGTTGATGGTTCCATATTTTGGGAGATTAATGAGACGTTCTGGGAGAATTTTTCCATAAGCGATAACAATAAAAAGGTCCCACTCTTCTTGTGCGAGTGTGTCCGTGAGTTCAGTAAGATTCTTGTCTGGTTGCACAAACGGGATATTTTCTTTTTGCGCCCAGAGTTTCGGTTCAGGTGGAGTGACTACTTGTTTTCTTCCAATAGGAACATCCATCCCTGTGACAATGAGTGAAGGTGTGAGATTGTGGACTTGTAAGTAGTCCAAGAACTCAACTGTGAACGGAGGTGTTCCAAAAAAAGCTATTTTCATCCCGTTAGAAATTTTAAGACTTATAATATTCGACTACTGTTTATATAAAAAATAATACATATGCGCGTGGTTTTGTTTATGTGAATGAATTTCTAACGGGACACGTCCCAACAGAAGTAGGAAGTCAGAAGACTTCCGTCCTTAATTATCTGATAATAAAATATTCTACTTTATAAAGTATGTACCCCGCGAGTTCTTAGTCAACTATGTAACTTCTAACGGGACACGTATTAGTGCTCAGTGGGTGGATTACTCTTGTGAATATCACGCGCTTTGTCGATAAAGAGAATTCCATCTAGGTGATCAATCTCATGCTGAAAAATGTGCGCAAGAAGTCCACCTGCCCCGCGTTCAAAAGACTTGCCGTTTTCGTCGTATGCTTTGACTGTTGCGTTCAGCGAGCGTTTTACTTCACCATAGAGTGGGCGGACAGACAGGCATCCTTCCTTCATCCATTTCTTACCTTTTGATATTTTTGTAAATTCAGGATTGATAAAAACAAGATCTTTGTGCGGTGTGACGTATCCTTCAGGCATATCTTTTCCACGAGTAAAATAGTCGTCAAAGATATTTCCAGCAACAACAAAAATACGTAATGATATATCTATCTGTGGTGCAGCAATGGCTACTCCGTCATGCTCTTTGTGGAGCGCTGTTTTCATTTTTTTTATAACAGACTGGATTTCTTTTGAGGTAATATCCTTTACGGGGACTTTCTTTGCTTTCAGTCTGAGTGTTTTTGCGCCTTCTTGAATAATAGTTGTCATACCTAAAAATGTTACTTCATTTCTTTAATGTATTCTAATAGTTTATCTAGTTTAATTGTTTCTTGTGCATGTTTTTCCATATTGCGAACAATCACAGATTGCTCCAGGGCTTCTTTTTGCCCAAATATGAGCGCATATGGAGCCCCTGATTTCTCAGCCATGCCAAGTTGCTGGGAGAGCGTGTCTTTTGAAAGCGATTGAAGTATTGGAATATGAGCCTTTCGAAGTATTTCAATGACATTGAGACTCTTCAGTTTTGCATCAAGTCCAATTTGAATGAAATAAAATTTTGGTTTTTTGATAATACGAGGACTTAATTTTTTGTACCACGGCGATTCAACGACACGATCAACACCAATCGCCACTCCCATGGCAGGTACATCTTTTTTTGATCCAAGCGCCCTTGCGAGATTGTCATATCGTCCGCCACCAGCAATAGCAAGGGTGGTTTGTGTACCATCTTCGTTTGTGTTTTCTTGCATGATTTCAAAAATAGTATGCGTGTA
Source organism: uncultured Candidatus Saccharibacteria bacterium (assembly GCA_964565825.1). Lineage (GTDB taxonomy): Bacteria > Patescibacteriota > Minisyncoccia > Phycocordibacterales > UBA9973 > CAZEPT01. Next base: position 2,180 of record CAZMGK010000013.1, read on the forward strand.
GTACGAAAGACCTCGGACCAGATTCTTATTTATTTGATAATTAACTTCCATTTCATCAAGATAGCTTAATACTTCCTTGAAATGTTTTTTTGCATTTGGCGAAAGTGAAGATATTGCATCGGGCGCATCTTGATTGATCTCAATTGTTTTTGGATCTTTTGAATCAAGTATGCGTAGTGGATTTGTTTTGAGACGTTCACGATCAACAGGTGGTAATGCATTTGCGTGTTTTTTGTAGTACGTAATAAGTTCTCGCGTGTACTGAGTTCGAGATTCTTTGTCGCCCATAGAGTTGAGGTCAATTACTAAATTTTCTGCACCTGCTTCTTCTAAAATGGTGAGTGTTGTTTTTATTAACAGTGCATCAATAATACTTTTTTCACTTCCGATCGCCTCAAGACCAAATTGGTAGAGTTGTCGATATCGTCCGCGCTGTGGTTTGTCGTGACGAAACATGGGGCCATAATAGTAGTGCATGACTGGTTGAGGAAGGTTCTGCATCCCGTGTTCTATATATGCACGCATGACAGACGCTGTGCCTTCTGGGCGAAGCGCAAGTTTGTCACCACCTTTTGTTTTAAGCGTATACATTTCTTTGTCGATAATATCAGTACCAGCTCCGATAGTAGAGGTGAAGACTTCTTCATTTTCAAGGATTGGAGTTTCGATCGGTTTAAAACCGTAATAAATTGCAATTTCTTGTGCTTTTTCAAAAAACCCTTGGTAGAGATAATATTGTGAATCCATAATATCACGCATGCCTTTTACGCTCAGTAATGGTTCTTTTTTAGAAGATATTTTTTTTGTTTTATCTGTACTCATGTATATGAAATATATTTAATTTGTTGCAATAGTAATAGGTGTACTTGTGTTGTATGTTTGTTGTGCTCCCGGTAAGAATTTTATTGTCCTAAAAGGAAATAGTCTGACGAGTGCTTTCCCCGTGATGTTTTCTATTGGAAGCGTACCCCATGCGCGTGAGTCAGAACTGCGGGGTCGATTGTCTCCTAATACAAAAACTTCCGCTGGTCCTACTTGGGTGGTGAGTGTGTCAGATGAAATATTTTGTAGATACGGTTCACTTAATTCCTCCTCTTCTTCACTGTCGGGTGACTTAATCATAATTTTACCATTTGCGATACGGATTGTTTCTCCGGGTAGGCCGACTATTCTCTTTATATAGTAGACACCTTTACGTTGATTTGGAGGTTGAAATACAATCACATCACCGCGCCTTGGCTCGTGTATTCTGTAGCTGAGTTCGTCAATTACCAGGTAATCTCCATCATGAAAGGTTGGAATCATGGATTCGCCTGATACAATGAAAGGTTGCATGACATAGAGTCTTACTGGAAGTATAATCGCAAATGCAATCACTGCAAATTTTATGATCTCCCACCAAGAATTGACTTGTTTGACTTCAGTTTCCGGGTCAACACTCTGAAAGTTTGATGGTAGTTTTATCTCAAGTCGATCTTTTAAATAATCCATACTGGTATTATATAGTAACTATCTTATTGACACAAATAGAATTTTGTTTTTTGTAGAAAGTATTTTATACTCATTCTATGAAATACATCGTTGGGCTTGGTAATCCAGGTAAAGAGTATGAATACACACGGCACAATGTCGGGTTTTTGATAGTAGAACACATACAAAATACATGTCATTTTTCTGACTGGAAACATAATAAATACTATTCTGCCGATACCTCAGAAGGTGTTATAGATAGTGAGTCTTATGTGCTCGTAAAGCCGACAACGTTTATGAATCTCTCAGGCAAAACAATAGAAGGATTACTCAAACATGGTGCACACAAAGATGATATTATTGTTATTCATGATGAACTTGCATATCCGTTTGGAACACTGCGCTTGGCAGAAGAGAAAAGTGATGCTGGACATAATGGTGTGGCTTCAATCATCCAGGTGCTTGGGAGTTTTTTGCGCATTCGAGTAGGGATTCATTCATACAAACCAGACAGTGTTGAACTTATTGAATTAAAAAATGAAGTGAGGGCGGATTTTGTTCTCAAAGAATTTCGCCCGGATGAGAAAGTGAAGATAGATGAGATGAGTAGTCGTGTTGTGGTTATTTTAAAATCACTTGAAAAAGAGGCAATTCAAAAAACTATGACAGAATGTAATACGCTAAAATAATTTGCGGTTTTAATAACCAAAAAAAACAATAAACGCGCGGACCTTCGGTCCGCGCTTTTATTGTTTTGTGTGCTTACTTTTGTTCTTCAAGATACGCGAGAGTCATTCTCTGTTCTTTTGGTTCAAACAGTGTTACTTGGAAACTATAACTTTTACCAAGTTGTAGTTTTTCACGTAGTTTTGCTTCACTGGCAAAGAGGGAATTGTGGACGAGTCCAGCGACACCTTCTTTGATAGATACGAGCGCTCCGTGTTTGTTGTATTTAATAACAACACCTTTGATGATATCTCCTTTCTTGAGTTTACTTTCAAATTCCTTCCATGGGTTTTCCTTGAGCGCTTTTATTGAAAGAGAAATTTTACCTTCTTTTACTTCAATAATTTTTGCTTTTACGGTGTCTCCAACTTTAAACATTTGTTTCAAGTCTTCAACGAGACCCCAGTCGATTTCTGAAATATGCACGAGCCCTTCGAGTCCTTCTTCAAGTTTAAGAAATACACCAAAATCAACAAGACCTGAAACAGTAGTTTCGACTTCATCACCCAAGTTGTACTTGCCGATAAGGCCATTTTTTTCTTCTGAATTATTGTCTTTTTCTGAAAAGATGAGTTTTCCTTCTTTTGGACTTGCTGTGATAATATGCGCAGCAATTTTCTTTCCGATAAGCTTTCGAAGTTCTTTCAAGATCTTTTCTTTATCACTGTCTTCTACACGAGGGTAGTGATCAGTTGAGAGTTGTGACGCAGGAAGGAATCCAACGATACCTTGCCAGTCAATGATAAGACCTCCTTTGTTCGCATCTTTAATGACGATATCAAGTGGAGTTTTTGCTTTCAAATATTTTTCAGCATCACCCCAGATGAGTGCTTGTTTTGCTTCTTTAAGAGAAAGTTCAACGTAGCCATCTTCGTTTTCAACCATGACGATCTTAGCCTTCACGATATCACCGATATTCATCTTTTTGATGATGTCTCGTGTGTTCATGAATTCACGCCCAAAGATAATTCCTGTTCGGAATGGACGAAGATCAATGTACACTGAAGACTTCTTGATGTCGATTACTGGTCCTTCAACAAGCATATCAACTTGGAGAGGGGCCATACTCTTTTCATATAAATTTTTTATGTCTAACATGTGTTACTTTTTTTAATTAAAAAAATCCGCATTAGCGGAAAAACAAATTTTAGCCTCCTGTGGTTCCTGTCATACGTGACAAAACCCATAAGAATTAATCTAAAATTCAACTACTAATACCTCTATATATACCTTATTTTTGTAGAAAATGCAAATTGAGAGAGGTTGGGTAATAAAAAATGGGCTGTTTTCGCAAAGCGAAAACAGCCCAAGGGTAATGTTACTGAACAATCAATTTTTGTTGCCAGTCTTTACTTTTGACGAAGTAGATACCTTTTGGGTAATTACCTACATCAATTGTGTCTTTTTCTGAAACAAATTTTCGCTCCATGATTCTCCCAGACATATCACTGATCTGTATTTCGGTGCTTTCTTTCAATCCAACGAATGAAATAACATCAGTCGTTGGATTAGGATAGAGGGTGACAGCATCCTTTTTTGTGTCCAGAATATTCGTTGCCGCGACAATGGTCTTTGTGTCGAGATTTATGCTAGTGATTTTTATTCCACTCGCATCATGACCGTACACGGTAATGACAAATTCAAATGTTTGACCAATGTCATTCATCGCTCCGATGTTGAGGGTTCCATTTATTGCAAATGTATCACTCGACCCAGATATTGGATCTCCCAGATAAAGCGTCTGAGTATATGATAATACAGACGTAATCGTATTCGCCAAAAATGTAAAATTTCTGATGATATAGATGGGGCCAACATTGCCATAAAATGCAGTACCAAATACTTCTAGCTTAAGAGAATCTACCGTAATACTACAAGCCGAATCGGCAACTTGAATTTTTCCGAGACAGAATGTAGTACCAACACTAATCGTATTAGATGTGGGTAGTTCAGAAACTATCATGGTGCATGGTCCGATTGGGGGATTGTCAACGACCATCTTTGGTCCAATTGCTTTTGATGTATAGATAGGAGCACCTGTTGTCGGACTAAATCCAGCGAAAGGTCTCATTGCTATTTTTATACTATCTCCATCAGAAATATTTGAAGATAGGTCTGCAAATATTTTACAGAGGACAGGCGATTGAGGTAGGCTCTGGTTGACTGTAACGAGGGTGTTGGAAGTCATAACGGAAGTTGTACCTAAAGGAGTAGAGCTCGTGTCAATATGTATATTGGTAAGATAACTGTTTGGCACGTTACCGAGGTTAAACAGTGAGTCCCAAAATATATGATTGGCGTATCCAAAACCTTGGACGAAAAAACTTCCTATTTGGATATTGTTTCCGGGAGATACAAATGGGTTTGAGAAACTCGGATCTGGTATGCACGACACAAATCCTCCAATAAATGTGGTGGTTTGACTCAAGAGTTCAGGTGCTCCGAATGCCGGGATGAAATAGGTACTTGTTGAATCTGCTACAAATAATCGTATTCCTATTTGAGAAGTTTGATTGATAGCACCCATAGAATCAGCTTTACTCATGCCAATAATTTTAATAGATGTATTAGCTGGTATAACCACATTGCAGTACATACTTACTGGAGTAGTGGACGACAGTTTGATTTTCCCTAGAAAAATGCTTCCCGGTACTACATACAAACTGACACTGTCTTGGTTTTGATCGAGGCACGAACCGTATTTGTTGGTCTGTATCTGATAGAGCGTATCTGGACACGATCCTGCCGTGAAGTTCACAGAAAAGACAGTGTCAGAATAACCAATTTCAATCAGGGGATTAAAGAGTAGTGAGTCGAGCTCAAATTGAGCAGTACTACATTGTCCACTGCTTTTTGTGGAAATACCACAAAACAACAGGATTACTGTTAAAAGTCTGAAGATTTGTTTCATTTTTAAAATTTTAAGGTTTATTTCTAGTGCAAGTGCGCACTTGAAATTTGAATATATTATAGCACAAAAATATATATGTTGCAAGCTCCTGTAGAAGAATCCATAATTTGCTTAAAGAGGTGTTTTTTGTGTCATACCGGATTCAATCCGGTATCCAGGCTTATTGGGATAAAAATCTAGATTCCGGATCAAGCCCGGAATGACAGAACCTAAAATATTCGATTTTTAAATACGTTCTACATACTTTATTGCATTAAGGTAAGTTGTAAAAATATTGGTGTAGGGGTATACTCTACTCATGATTATTTCGTACTATGGAGGCCATTATTTAAAGATTAGCCAAGGAGATACCGTATTGTCAGTGAATCCACCTTCAAAAAGTAGTAAACAAAAAGTACCCCGTTTTGGTGCGTCTTTGGTATTGTGCTCAAATCATTACCCAGATTATTACAGTACAGAGCAAAATACGTACGGGGAACAAGTGCCCCTCATCATAGAGGGTCCTGGAGACTATGAGTCAAAAGAAATTTTAATTAAAGGCATTGCTACAAAAACAACACTCGACAAGAAAGAGTATATCAATACTGTCTACTCACTGCTCATGGAAGGAGTAAATATCTGTATCTTGGGTCCACTTGGAGAATCACTCAAAGCGTCTGACAAAGGCCGTATTGATAGCCCTGAAATTCTATTTATTTCATTACGAGAAGATACACTCTCTCCATCAGAACTCTACAAGCTTGCTGTTTCTTTTGAAGCAAATATTATTATTCCAGTTGATTATTCAGAAAAAACCCTTACCGCTTTCTTGAAAGAAGCGGGAAATATGTCACCTGAGAAAGTAGATAAATTAACTCTCAAGAAAAAAGATATTTTTGGAAAACAAACTGAGATTATTTTAATTAACGAAGAATAAGGTATCATAGGAGTATGGATCCCGTTAGAAGCCGCGATCGCAATTATATAAAAAAACTATATGAAAAATAACCCAGAAAACATTATGAGCATAATCGAGCAAAATCGCACACTGATCGCGATCTGCTTCTAACGGGATGATTAAGCATCTTATACACCATACAAAACACGCTGTTAGGCATGTTCGACAAAAACCACACGCTGTTCGAATGCACTACCTGAGGTTCGCTACTCTTGCCTGCATGTTTTTAGTTGTTCTGTTGTGGGTATCACTTCTTAAAAGACAACTGCAACCAGATCCTGCAATGTACAGAGAAAGTATCACCACAAAAAACCTGATACAAGAACAAGTAGTACGTGTGTATTCAGAATCAACAGATAACACCAAACCATAAGTAGTAATATATGAACAAAAAAACCTCCATACAAAAAAATACTGATGATGAAGCAAAAGAAAAGGTAGAACGAATTTCAGTTCTTCCTATCGACATTATCTCTGAGATGAAAGAGTCGTATATCAACTATGCGATGTCTGTTATTACAGAGCGTGCACTTCCTGATGTGCGTGATGGACTCAAGCCTGTACATCGACGTATCCTCTACGCCATGCATGAGATGAGTCTCACTTTTGGAAGTAAACCAAAAAAATCCGCAGCTGTTGTTGGAGATGTTTTGGCAAAATACCACCCTCATGGTGATGTCGCTGTGTATGACTCTATGGTTGGTATGGCGCAGGATTTCTCTTACCGATACCCACTGATTGTTGGACAAGGTAACTTTGGATCTATCGATGGCGATAATGCCGCTGCTATGCGTTACACCGAAGCACGTATGTCAAAACTCTCGGCAGAAATGCTTAAAGATATCGAAAAAGAAACAGTGGACTTTCGCCCAAACTATGATTCAAGTAGAAAAGAACCCGTTGTGCTTCCAACAGCGATCCCTTCTTTCCTTTTGAATGGAACACTCGGTATTGCAGTCGGTATGGCAACAAACGTACCTCCGCATCATTTAGGAGAAATTATCGACGCGACACAACATCTTATTGAAAATGAAGAAGCAACCACAGATGATCTTTTGCAATTTGTTAAAGGACCAGATTTCCCGACAGGTGGTCTTGTGTACAGTACACCAGAAATGAAACACGCATATGCCACAGGACGTGGCGGTGTGGTTACTCGTGGTGAAGCAGAAATAGTAGAGCTCAAATCAGGTTTGTCGCAAATCGTCATTACGTCTATCCCGTACCGTGTCAACAAGCAAAATCTTGTCATGGCTATCGCGGAACTTGTCCAAGAAAAGAAACTTGAAGGTATCAAAGGACTCCGTGATGAATCTACTCGTGATATTCGCGTCGTGATTGATTTAAAGAACGGCGTGCATCCTCAAAAAGTGTTGAACTATCTCTACAAGCACACGCAACTCGAACAGTCATTCCATTTCAACCTCGTTGCGCTCGTTGATGGCGTTCCACAAACGCTTTCCCTTAAAAGTATTCTTGTTGAATTTGTAAAACATCGTGAAGTCGTTGTTCGACGTCGTACTGTGTACGATTTACGCAAAGCAGAAGAGCGAGAACACATTTTACTTGGTCTCAAAAAAGCACTGGATCATATCGATAAAGTGATTAGTATTATTCGTGCATCAAAAGACGCATCGATTGCAAAAACCAACCTCATAAAAGAATTTAAATTCTCTGACATTCAAGCAACCGCAATTCTTGAAATGCGTTTGCAAAAACTTGCTGGACTCGAAAGAAAAGCAGTCGAGGAAGAACTCAAAGAAAAACAAACACTCATTAAAGAACTCAAAACAATTCTCGCAAGTCAAAAACTTATTCGTGGGATTATCTCCGACGAACTTGCTGTTATCAAAGAAAAGTACAATGACGACCGTCGGTCAAAAATTGTTCGTGGTGGAATCAAAACCATCAGTGAAGAAGACTTGATTCCAGAAAAAGAGTCTGTACTTGTGTACACACAAGGTGGGTATGTAAAGCGTACCGACCCTTCTGAATACCGTTCACAGAAACGCGGGGGAGTCGGCGTGATTGATCTTGAAACAAAAGAAGAAGATTTTGTGACGCTTCTTATTAATACAAATACTCACAGTGATCTCTTGTTCTTTACCAATCTTGGTAAGGCGTACCAGATCCGTATGTTTGATATCCCCGAAGGCCGTCGTGCAACTAAAGGAAAATCAATCATGAACTTCCTCCAATTACAAACAGACGAAAAAGTCATGTCTGTGCTTCCTGTGGAGAAAGACAAGAAATCAAAAGACCAATACCTCATGCTTATTACCACAAATGGGACAGCAAAAAAAATGTCGTATGACCATTTCAAGGACGTACGTCGTAGTGGTCTGATTGCAATCAAGCTCGATGAGAAAGATTCTCTTCAGGGTGCGCTTTTGACAGAAAAAGGCGACTCTGTGATGGTGGCGACAAAAGGCGGACAAGCAATCCGTTTTAAAGAAAATGATATTCGCGAAATGGGTCGCACCGCCGGTGGTGTTCGTGCGATGAAGCTCGGCAAAGGAGACACTATTATTGGTATTGGTGTGGTGAAAAAAGATGCCGAGAAGACAGCATTTTTCATGACACTCTCTGAAAATGGCTATGGGAAGAAAACTGAAATAGCTGAATACAAAATCCAAAAACGCGGAGGGTCTGGTATTAAAACAACAAAAATCACAGCAAAAACAGGTGCACTCATTGCCGGTACGGTCATCACAACAGAAGAAGAAGTTATCGCAATGTCAAAAAAGAGTCAGGTGATTCGTACAGGTCTTGAGTCTGTACCAAATTTGGGACGTCAAACACAAGGTGTGACAATCATGAAATTGAAAGCAGGGGACAGTATTGCTTCTCTGGCGTGTTTGTAATAGATATAGTTCCTCACATACGAAACCAATAAGATAAAAAATAGAGAAAGATAGAAAAAAGGCTTCCCTCAAGATGTATTGATTGAGGGAAGCCTTTTTTCTTTGTGCTTCGTGATTTTAAAATTTTGCTTTTTCTTATTTTAGACTTATAATAAAAGTAATGAATCCCGTTAGAAATCAAACGTGTTATCAGGGTTAATTAATTACATACAGCAATTATGGTAAAGGTCTATTATTATGTTAATCAAGTACAGAAATCTCTGATTTCTTATTTCTAACCGAATGAAACAAAACTTTCAATACATAGTCATGGGGGTTTTCGGTATCTTTATTCTTATTGCGGTACTTCTTTTTTCTGGTGCAATTAAATTACCTGGTGATACTTCAAAAACTCCACCGCTTTTAAATAAATCTCTCACACTATGGGGGACGCTTCCGCGAGCTGCGGTAATCGATGTTATCAATGAGTTTGCACAAACTCGCCAGATGAATTTGAACTATTTAGAAAAAGATCCAGATTCCATTGATAGAGAAATCAGTGAAGCAATTGCAGCGCAACAAGGACCAGATCTCGTCCTCGCTCCCCATGAAATCTTAATTAAACATCAATCAAAGTTTGTCCATATCCCATATACCCAAGTGGCCGACCGAGAATATCGTGATGTATTTGTAGACGAATCACGTCTATTCTTGCTTCCTGATGGAATACTCGCATTTCCGATGCTTCTCGACCCAATGATTTTCTATTTCAACAGAACAAGCTACAACAATGTCGGCATACTTAATCCACCATTGACGTGGAAAGAAGTCACAACATATGCACTCAAGTTAAACAGAAAATCTGGAACAGAAACGATTCTCGAATCTGGCCTCCCACTCGGAGTTTTTAGTAATAATATCAATGCAAAAGATACGATATCTCTACTTCTCTTGCAAGCAGGTAATCCTATTGTCGCTATTTCAAATACTCCAAACACGCAGTATGCTACAAGCGCACTTCTTGATATCTATCCTGGATCTGACAGACCTATCGCTGAATATGTCATACAATTTTTTACTCAATTTTCTGATCCACTCAAGGGTTCATATACTTGGAACCGTGCGATGCCAGAAGCCCGCGACTCATTTGCAAGCGAACAAGCCTCTCAGTATATTGGTTTTGCAAGTGAAATTCCGCAAATAGCTACTATTAATCCCAATATCAATTTTGATGTCGCCATTATGCCTCAAGCAGAAGGTGCTCGAGCTAAAAAAACGTTTGGCCGTATGTATGGCCTCGCTGTGGTCAAAGCATCAAAAGAACAATTCGCTGCTTTTCAAACAGCCCAAGAAATGAAAGAAAAAGATTTTTCTGAAAAACTTCTGAATGGAACACAAGCTTTGTTTCCAATTGCTCCAACACGCAAAGATATACTCGTTACTATACCTCCAACAAAAGAAGGTCCAATTATTTATAATTCGGCAGTTATCTCCGCAGGATTTTTTGACGTATCATATGCTGATACAAAAAAGATATTTGAAGATATGATAACTCAGGTCGTTCGAAACAATCTCGACACTCGTCAGTCACTTGAAGAAGCACATGCGCTTTTAAACACACTTCTCCGATAACAAATGAGCAGTTTTTCTGTTTCCGAAAAAAAGAAAATATACTATACTAAACTATATGAATACGAACACCCTCCAACAGTACCTCACAAGAATTTTTGTTTTTTTCGTAGCACTCATTTGTAGTCTCAGTTTGTTTTCTTTGGTGTCAATTGCCCAAGAAAAAACAGGCTTTGGTGTACAGCAAAGTACAGAGCACCAGTTTGAAATTACCTTTGATCCAGATATGTGGACCATGACTGATACGCGCAGTTTTGTAGTCAGTGGAACAGTCAAAGCGTTTACGGAAGTTACCCCACACCTTGCTGTAGTGTACGGCACATCTCCACAAGCACTTACTCAGCTGGCCTCAAATAATGGCAAGACCTTTTTTCACGGATTGATGAATACAGGGGATAGTATCTCTTTCAAATCCGAACCAATCTCTGTGGTTTCTTTAGAAAAAGATATTCAAAACAATACAGTCTATTTTGCACTTGTTGATGCAGGTAACAAAGACATTGCCTATACACAACCTCAGTCAGTTGAATTGAATGCACATACAGGTGCAACAACATACGGTATTGATTTGGGTGTCGGTCAAGAAGCACCTGGTGTAGCAGCCTCTGGTTCCAATGGTGGATTGCTCGCTGGAATCTGCAAAGATGTCAGCACGTGTGGGTTCAATGATTTATTAAAACTCTTTACAAATTTTTGGAAATTTATTCTGATCCTCATTATTCCACTGATGGCGCTCATGACAGCATGGATTGGGTTTAATTTTATGCAACAAGGAGCAGAGTATCGCGAAAAGGCAAAAGAGATGGCAGGGAATATGATCAAAGGTGTACTTCTGATACTATTTGCTTGGTTTATTGTCAACACCATACTGACATTTGTCCTGAAAGGTGGAAAAGATAGTTGCTATACGTTTCTTGGAAAAGGTAAGATTGATCCTAACTGTTTAGATGCAGGTAATTAATTATTATTTAGTGTATACTATTTTTATATGAAAAAATTTACTTTTATTTTTATACTATTACTTATTTGTGTTTTTTTGAATACAAATGAAACGAGTGCTCAGATAAGTGGTGGACCTAAACAAAAACAAGGGAGTGCCACAATTAAAGGTGGCCCAGTAGAAATTACTGATTCAGCCACAATTAAAGGTGGTCCAACACAAACGAATAATCCACAAGCATCTTCTGATATCGAAAAACTCGAAGACCCACTCGGACCAAATGTCTCTCTTGAAGGACTTCTCTTGAAACTGTTTGAAATTGTTCTCTATGTCGGTGTACCACTAGTTGCATTTTTCCTCATCTGGAGTGGGTTCATGTTCGTGAGCGCGCAAGGTAATCCAGAAAAAATAGAAACAGCAAAAAGTCGCCTCGTCTGGACTATTATCGGAGCCGTACTGCTTCTCGGCGCATGGACTATTTCTCAGGCAATAAAAGGCACTATCGAAGATATCAAACGTGGTGGCACATCGTATTTACAAAAAAAACATTTTTCATCCCGTTAGAGATTAAGTAGTTATGTCTTACACCTATGTCCTCAAAAGCAAACAAAAAGGTACATGGTACATAGGAAGTACAAGCGATTTACGGAAACGCTTAAAACAACACAACGATGGCTTATCGGCGTATACAAAGAAAGACAGACCATGGGAGATAATATATTACGAAGCATGTTTATTAAGAGAAGATTCTCAGTCGAGAGAAATCTATTTAAAATCAGGTATGGGAAGGCGATATATTAAAAATCGTATAAAGCGTTTCCTATCTCTAACGGGATGAAAAAAAGTATTGTATACAAAAAAAAATATTTGATGTTTCTCAAATCTCAAATCTCAAATCTCAAATCTGCCACACAGAAATCTATCGCGCCATTTTTTGTATGCCTAGCACTGTTTTTATTTGTAGTCCCGCTATTCACTCTTGCCGAGTCACCATTTGGTGAACCACCTCAAAATCCTATGGACCCTGGTTCTGCAATTAACCCAGATGATCCAACTGACCCAGGCCCTTCTGCTACTCTTGATAACCCAACAAATCCCGGTGCGGTTTTTGAACCAGGCACAGGTACATCTGTTGGTACTCCCTTAGAAGCCGGTACCGGTATATCTTCTGGTTCGGGAAACACCGCCGTTTCAAATGGATTACTTCCTACTCCGGAAAACGCGGGTAGGGGTATCGGTACTGGTAGTCCTACCGATCCTGGCTTTGTACTCTACGGAGGGAACGGTAATCGTCAGAATTTTTGGGACTACTTGAGAAATCTCCTGTCACTTCGAGGTCAAGACAACCAACTTGTAGATCGAAACCAAGACACCCAGATAGTTCCGTATACTGTTGGAACAACACCAAAAACAATATCGAGTAGTTCTTCTTCGAGCGCTTTCTCTTGTACTCGAAATACCTCAAATCAAACGCTTGGTGGGTATATCAATATTGCAACATGTGTCGTACTGGCGCTCATTCCTATCAGTATTGCTGGACTTGTTCTGTGGTTTATGTTTGGCGCAGTCAAAGTGCTCAATGATAACGAACACGAGACTCGCAATCAATACAAACAATTTCTCCTGTGGGGAGTGTTTATTATATTTATCGCACTCTCATTTGTGGGGATACTCCGGCTCATGTCAAAAACTCTCGGTCTCTAAATATATGTGGAAATCTTGCCTGTTTGCTTGAAAACTATGATATACCCCCACACCTATTGTGTTACTTGTAAAACAATAGGTGTGGGGGTATACTAGAGGTAATGCTATCATATAGCTTTTAATAATTATTAATAATAACCATAGAATCGTGTCGCAATAGTATGCGATCTGATTCTCTAAAATCACTATGAAAAATTTTAAAAAATTAGCACTCGGAAGTGGAATCTTTCTTGCTCCTATGCTTGCTTTTGCACAAAATACAGAACAGCTTGAAAAATGGATTAGAGCAGTTCGTACAATTATAAACATGCTCATTCCAATCGCTCTTGCGCTTATTTTCCTTATCATTATCTGGAACGCAGTAAAACTCATGAACGCCGACGGGGAAGAAAAGGCAGAATACAGAGGAGACCTTATCAAGATGATTGTTGTCTTTTTTGTGGTCATGTCTCTCTATGGTATCGTCTACTTCATCGGACGAACACTTGGTATTGGTCAAGGTGGAACAGCTGCAATTCCTTGCGTGACTGGAACATACAACCCAGATACAAAAGAGTGTAGATAATATTATTTTCTCATCATGTTTTCTATTGCACATGCTGCGACATCGACCTATACAGTAAAAAGTTTAGTCACGAGTGTGATTAACGTTATTGTAAATCCTCTCGTTATATTTCTCTCAGCACTTGCAGTACTTTTATTTCTTTTCGGATTACTCCAATTCATGGCAAATGCCGGAAGTGAAGAAGGTCGTGAGCTTGGTAAACGTCATATGATAAACGGCCTTATTGGATTGTTTATCATGGTATCTGTTTTCGGTATTATGAAATTCATCACTGATACATTCGGTTTCAAAAAACCTGATTTACAAAATCTAGAAAGTAAAGGCCAAAATTACGAATTCAAAAAACCGTACGAGAAATAGAGCAGGTAGAAGTTGTAGTAAAATAGGTAAAAAAATAACCACGACATAGAGATTGCTCTAGTCGTGGTTATTTGATTATTTTTTAGTTTGGTGACTTACCAAGACCTTTGTTCCATCAGATACATCAAGTTTACTTACTTGACCGTTTTCGATAGCACTTTGATCTGTTACTGATATACCAGATTCTTCAGCTCTTGCTTTTAAGGCTTCATTATTAGCTTTTTTTATCCTATTTTCATTTTCAACAATAATGTTGTTTAAAATAGTAGAAACTACTTTTTCAGGTAATATAATATCTCCGATTTTTATCCTTTCTACTTTGTAGGTTTTGAAAAACTCCTCTGTTTCATTATTGGCAATGAGAAACTGGTTTATTTGAGTATTTAGATCATTAACAATCACTTGATGCTTGCCATTAGCTTCCATCTCTTTCTTTATGAGACTTGCATTTCTGATAGAATCCATTGGATAAGCAGATGCAAAATGTTTTAAAACAGCTTTAACTTGGCTAATGACAAAATCAAGAGCAGCATTTTTACCAGATTTTCCATTTCTTTTAAATAAATCTAACTGATATAATTTATTTTGATTTATCAGTATAGAAACTTCGATTTCTGTGAGTGTTATAGGCGCACTTTCAGCTGTAAGCGTCTCGAGCTTGTCAATGCTAATAATGTTATTAAGAGCATCAAAAGGGATAGATTCTTCTTCATGATGTTCTATCAAAGACAGTCGCATCCATGGCCAAGGCAACATGTGCTCACCTTGTTTTAATTCTAATTGCTTGTCTTCACCATCTGATACATACTCATTGGTAAAGTTTTTAACAGGGCTAAAAACTTTACCTTTATCAATACTGAGCTGAAATTTAAGAAACCACCACATCCAGGCTAAGCCAAGTACTAGAAACAAAAAAGTTTGGAGAAATTTTTCAGCATTGAGTGATACAAGCATAAGAATAAAATTAATTACACCTATACCAAACAATGAATAACCAAGAAATTTTGTAATTTGATACAGTAGTCGAGCAGATACAATGTATCCCCAAATAATAATTAATAGAGCCAGTGTTACTTGCCCTAATAGCATATACAGTATTTTTTCCATTTTTTAAAGTTTTGTAAATGTGAGAAATGATTGTGAATTATTTAGTGGTTCAATTACCCATGAATTACTGTATGGGGGTGTGTGGTCTGAATCTTTTATTTCTTTCTCGTTACATATAAAGTTACCAGTATGGAGTATGTCTGTTTTTGGGACATCCAGGACCAGTACTATTTTTTCATTGATCAATAGTGTATAGGTTGAACCCGGTGTCCTACTGATTAACTTACTCAGATGTTCTGTCCTAGTACTAGGAAACTTACTTGCTGGTTGATTTCTGCTTGCTGTGTGAGTTTCTGTTGAGGTTTCAGTAGAAGATGATTCACCTGGACTAGCATCTGTTGTCATGAGGTTGAGTGATGTAATTAGAAAAAGTATAGCCACTACTGCGAGTACGCTATATACGATGATGTTATTTTTGTTTCTGGCAGCCCATCCTTTGTTTGCAGGAGGGTTGGGATTTGTGTTTGCGGAAGTGCCCTGATTTGACATAATATTGTTTTTTTTATATACCGACTTCCTTTGAGCCGGATTTTGTTAATGA
>CAZMGK010000014.1:0-17661 GCA_964565825.1 uncultured Candidatus Saccharibacteria bacterium
TGGAAAAGCTTTTCGATTCTCTGACGAAATAAAGCAGTTTATTTCTTAGGGTCACCGAACAAAAATGACTCCACTTTCATGGAGCTCATTTTTGAACCGGTGAACCACTTGTGTGGCTTTCAGAACTTTGTAGAGGTAGAGAGTGGATAGAATTAGGAATTGAAGAGTTAGAGTTGATACTTGGATAATATTTACGAAGTAGGCGATGCACTCCGATCACTTGAAATATTGTTTGAGTAGAAATAAAAAATCTCCTTGCTTAAGGGAGAAATTGTTTTAGACTCTTAAAATTAAAATCCAAGCTCTTTGATTACATTGTTGATTTGTTCTGTAGTTACCACTGCTGTCCAAACACCAGGTTTGCCTCCCAGGTTCATACCTAGCAGTACTCCATCTTTTGTCCAAATTGGGCTACCACTTGCACCAAAGTCAGAAAAAATTTCATAACAAGGATACACACATGCTCCAAGTTTGATTAACTCTGATGCCGAAGGGGTGTCTTTTTTGGCAAGTGCAGCTTGTGCTGATTTAAAATTATATTTATCATATGGATATTTCTTACTACTATCTTGGCAAATTAAATCAACAATTGAATGCTCATTAACCATTGTCAATGATACGCTTCCTGCATCAAGTAATTCTTCTATGTTTTCTGAAGCAGTAAACAATTTGAACTCTTCTGGTGGTTTAGTGACGGGGAAAATCTTAAATACGGAAACATCCTCGTTCGCATTTTTTGCGAAAAGTGGACCTTCCTCAATCGTAAACGGTAGAAAGTTACTTTCAGGTGGATTATCATTCGTGCCGAAATCTTTTGTAATAAAAAGGTCAGAACCTTTTGGGACGTCAAAAATTTCAGGCCAGAAAAAATGTCCGCAGGTTACAAAAATGTAGGAACCATCATCATTTTTTTTGTGCAAGAACCCCATTCCAGAGAAATTCCTTTGAGGTCTTTCATTTCCGATTCGAAACATGCTTTCAATCACCATTACTGGAGTTTTTTTATCAACAAATGCATTTTTGATAATATTCATTATTTATAATTTAAAGGGTTAAAAATATTTAATTAAATAATACAACAAATAAAATAAAAAAGCAACTTTTCAATAAGTCCTGAATAATATCTTAAATTAGTTTAGTATCCATTATGAAATAAGGACGAAAGTCGCTGTGAACCACTTGTGTGGCTTTCAGAACTAAGTAGAAATAAAGATTTAATAAAAATAGGTATTAGAGAGTTAAATGAGTATGTTTAGGATGTTCACGAAGCACACAATTCACTCTGAATGTGGAATGATGTGAGAATGAATATATTAGAAAGAAATTAAAAAACTGGTTGTTTAGACCAGTTCTTTGTTAATTATTTTGTATCAAAAATACAATCTGCCAATTCCCAAATTGCATCATATACTTGTGGTAATTCGATAAATACTTTATCTGGATCCAAATCAATTTTACCTCGATAATCAGATGTCCAAGGAATATGGATAAACATATTTTTTATAGATAAATGTTCCTGCTGTATTTTTGCACTTGTTAAAAATCCAAGTGAGTTACAAATAAATGTATTAGCATTTTGTGATAATTCGACAGGGATATTAATTTTACTAAGTAATTTAGCCAAAAAGTGACTATCAGAATTAGGATGTACTTGATTTACCATCGGCCAATCTTTCCGTATTTTAAGAGAATTTGGGATAAATCCATCGGCATCAGCATATTTAGAATACATCATATTCCGAAAGACTGTTTCTATTCTCACTCCACCTACACTTGAGGATAATCCTGTACTAATAATTGCATCTGGTTTTATTCTATCTATTTCTTTTGATAAAATCTCAAATGCACCCTTGTATGTACAAGGTAATACAATACCGTGGATAAAAGATTGAGAAATTCTAGGTTCTTTGTTGCTAATATAATTAACTAAGTCTTGAGTCGGATTATGTTTATAATCACCAAAGGGTTCAAACCCTGTCAGAAGTACTGTTTTCATTGTTTATTTAATTTTTAAGGGTTATACAATTTTGCTTTCTGTGAATTCAGGAATCCATAATCCGTCAGGTTGTTTATCGTTTTCAAGATCAATAATTGGAACACCATATGCTTGATAGACTGAATTTACCTTGTGACGTATCTTTTTTCTCTGCTCTGATGAAACAGTAAAAAAGTCTACCATACGTGACATGACAATGGTTATATCATCGCTGTAGCGAGCAAACTCCTTTGGATAAAATGGAGTTGTAACAATACCAAAGCAGTTTTGATTATTCTTTGGATCAACGTAGTCTTTGTTCCATTCTGGTTGTAAAGTGATACTGCTGAGTGATATTTCTGCAATCTCAGAGGCATTACCATCTGTTGTTTCATAGAGTATTCCAACTTTGGGATTATTCATCGCTCCTTTCACCTTAGATGTCAGAAGTAATACTTCTACTAATGTCATGAGATCTTTGAATTCATTGATCGAATGTTTGAAACAATCAATTCCAAGTTCTTCAATCTTTTGAGTAATAACCAACTTATACTTTGCTTTTTCGTAGAACGCGACCATCTCTTCTTTTGTGTGTTGTTTTATTTGATAAACAAAAAATGGATTGAGACGGTAGCTGAGTTCGGTTGAAACAATTTCAACCTGATACTGAAAAAGTAAATCTTTCAGTTCAGTGTTTGATGAACATTTTTCTAAAAGAGATTGTGGAAGATGAAAGCGTATTGAAATGCTTTCAGGATGAGTATGGAAGTATTCAAATGCCGTTAATATGAGCTTAAGTCTCGTATTTTGATCGTCATTTAGGTGTACTTCTACAATGGTACCTTCTTTTTCGCCTTTTATCTGGAACGGACACCGAAATACAGAGACAGGGTCAATAACTGAAATTACATCAGGGTTAGTTGCTGGGTTCATATGTATTATTTTTAAATGAAGAAATATTTTGAAAATTCAAGTACATAATACAATATATTATAGAATATTGCAAGGTTTTCGTAGTTATGAAAATTATTTTTAATTGATTTAGAATCCTTTATAAAATAAGGATAAAAGGCTTTGTGAGCCACTTGTGTGGCTTTCAGAACTAAATAGTAGTAAGGATTTGATCCAAATAAGGATAGAAGAATTGAGTGGGTATGTGTAGAATGTTCACGAAGTACTCACTATGTCTTGACTATGAAATTGCACTCGAAAGATTTTGTTATAATAACATATTTATTGACATAAAATTTATTTTATGATAAAGTAATGCTTAAGCAATTTTGCACATATAAAAAAATAATAATCATGGAAAAAAAAAGTATCCAAAACCCGTTCTTAAAAGAAGCATTCGGGCAAAATCCCTTTGAATATAAAGGAGACGTGTATTTCTTCAACCCAACTGTACAAACAGTGGATGAGGTGCTCGCAAAACTACCTCTGGCAGATAAAAACATACTGACAGAAAAATGTAGGCACTTTTTTAATCTTCCTACAGTAACCCCTGTTATTGTAGGAGTTATTCAAAAAGTTTTTGATGATCCGTTTTTAGGTGGCGTAGAAGCTGAAGATCCAGCAAATAACGATGCACAAAAACAGGCTGAAGAAACAAATGAGTGGCTCACTGAAATGAACGGTATTGATTTCCACCGCCAGTATTACCAGTTTATGGTAAAGGATCAATTTGAATTTATAGTAAAATTAATGACTGGTGGTAAGAAAAAACCTGAGCAGTTAGAAATTGAAAACTTTCTGTATGCATTCTGCATTAATTTTTTTGCACGACATTTTTCTGGTCATGAAGAAAGTATCGGAGACTATTACCAAAAGGTGAGCTTCTTTAAAAAAGTGCTTGATGACTTAAATAGTTTTGAGTACGTTTTACTTGAGAATGAACTACCAACCGATAGGGCTGTCACGTACTTTTTAGTGTGGGAAAAATAAAGAAACTTATTTTGTGTTGATTTAAAGCTACCTCTCAAAAGGTAGCTTTTTTCTTTCTAAAGTATGCACAATGGTCACATCTTTACAGGTTCAGAACGTGGGATGATGCTCGAACAACTATGCTAGGCCAAAAACATTAGGTAAATTATTTACTCCTTAAATTGTTTACCCCCTTTTACTTCTAAATGGATAGCTAGTATAAATTCAACTAAAATTACAAGTACAAAGTACTCTCTCAAGAATTTAGCCCAATTAGGAATATCTAACTCACTCATATCTTCTTTATATTCCTCATTACAAGGACCCCTTCCGTCATTTTGGCAAACAATTTCTCCTGTAGGATAAAATGAACCATGTGGCATGAAATAATTAACATATATAACTAAACCAAACGTTAAAGCAGTTACCCACCAAATAAGTTTTGCTAAATGATTGTAATACTTTTTATTCATGTTTGATTATTTCAAATTTAAAGATACTTAATAAAAGTAAGAAAATTCCAATAACTAAATCAATAAACCACCAAATTTCTCTATCTAGATAGACTGGAATAAACGGATTAAATAAAACTGCTATAAATCCAAATACCCAAACCCATAAAGAATTTTTATCAGAATGATAAAGAACATAAGTCATATAAGTGAAAATTCCAAAAACAGTAAATCTTAAAAAGGTAAAATATCCATAAGGAAGCCCATCAAATAAAGCAATAAAACAAAAAATAGAAATAACTAGTAATATTTTTTTTTGATTAGATATTCTCATTTTTCTTAATTAATATTATGTTGCTTATATGAATAATATTATCCCAAATGCAATTATTGAAATTAAAATTAAATAGATTATCCAATACCAATTAAACCAATCTCCTTCGTTCTTTCTATTTTTCCAATTTTTAATAAGTATTACTACAAATGTAATTTGAATTATTAATTTAATTAACCCACCTAAATCGCTTAATGCTACATTCTTTAAATAAGACATCATAGCAAGTGATGAGAACAAAAGAATAATTGCAATTACTTGAAATATTTTTTTTAATACTGAAGAAGTCTTTAATGTTTTTTTATTCATATAATGATATTAGCATTTTTGAATTAAGAAATAAATAACCACTAGTAGAAAAGCTACTTCGCTGGGTTTTTCTTTTACACCAAAGGGGTGAAAATTTCAACATAAACATCTTTATTATAGTGGTATCTCTTTTAATTTTCGTATTCTTCTTGTTGTGCTAAATATTCTTCGCAACCTTCTATAAAAGAATTAGAATTACCACCACATGAACTCACATTATTCTCTTGAGCCCATTCATATCCTGCAGAATGTCCTGTTCCACTGCTGTAAGGATTTTCAGGTTCAACAGCATCATTATTTTCGCTTGATCTAGAATAATTAGAATATCCGCTCGAATAATTAACTGTATTATTTATTTGACTTTCATCTGAGCTATTTAATGAACCTATAAAAATAATTATAATAATTACTATAACAATACTCCAGAATATTGTATTTGATCCCCGATTTGTATCTTTGATTTTCATAGATTTATTTCATAAAAAATTATTGACATAATACTGAAACTTTTTCTTTTTTCATATAATTTTGAAGTGATTATTAATACCTTTATCATATTCCAATTAATAGGAAAAGCAACAACATATCGCCACGATGTTCACAAGTTCTCTTTTAATCTATTAAAAACATATTCGAATTATTCTTCTTTATTTATCTTAGTGTATTCTGCTATAACAGCATTAACCTCCTCTAATTCCCCCACTAACAGAGAGCATGATGTTGGAAAATCAGATTGAAAAATCTGAAGGCGAGATTTTTTTTCTAACGTTTCCTGAGAACAATCTATACTCTCATAATCGTGGTCGTAAAGACAAGATGCTGGAGAATTTATCATATCTAACGATACACAAAAATTATAATCGTGTTTTATTTTATTTTTTAATAAATTACAACTTCGAACCTCTTCTTGATATTTTTTATCAATAACTGGTTTTATACAACTAGCAACTTTCTCTTTTAATGAATCAACCTTTAAAATAGCTTGGCTGTAATCCTGTTTTAGTTGTTCCTTCTTTAAATTTTCTTCCCTAATATCTATAAAATATAAAACTCCTAATATCATAGAAACAGCCAAAAGAATTACGATCAATGTTGTAATTAATTTCTTTTTAGAAGGTAAAATACTTCCGATTTTTAATCCAGTCTCATTGTTCTTTTCTTTTATCTTATTATTAGAAGCCCGCCACCCTATAGTATAAAATACTAGTAATGCAGGAATTAGAATTGCTAAAAATGTTGCAAAACCTGAATAATCTGATTGATCTAAAGATGCAACAAAGCCAATTAGTCCAAAAATCCATGTAGCGATTAATTGACCTTTTGTAATTTTATATATATTTTTCATTCCTTAATCATACAACTATCCCTAGAAAAATCAACTTCTAAATGGTATAGTATTTGTATAAAGTGCACAATGTTCACAATTTCACTTTATTTCAATAATATAATTTAAAAAAATTATGCCAACAATTAAGCAGAAACAAGCATTATCAAAAATGGTGGAAAATGGTGGAAATATCAGCCAAGCAATGATAGATGTAGGCTATTCACCAAATACAGCTAAGACACCACAGAAACTCACACAGAGTCTTGGATACAGTTATTTACTGAGAGATTATGGACTAACAGAAGATCTCGTCATATCAGCTCTTGTAGAGGATATAAATAATAAACCAGGTAAAAGACTCGGTGAACTTACTCTGGCATCAGATGTTCTAGGATTAAGAAGAAAAGGAAATATTAATGCAAATCAATTTGCATTTGATAAAGAAGAGACAACTCAAAACATTACCTTTTCCCCGAATAATTTAAAAGTTATGAAACTTATAAAAGAAGCAGAGGATATTCTAAAAGAAGAATTACTAAATAGATAAATATTATTTACCCCACATATATTAACACTATATATAAGATTTAGATGTTTTTTAAGTAAATTTTACTATTTCAAAACATGATTTAAATTTTTCCAACCTTTTAGGTTACTATTATATTCATATTCTTCATTTGTATTTATTTTCCAGCCATTCTCACCATCTGGTACTACAATTCCTCCTTTTACTTTATTTTGGTCTAATAACCATTTTTGTAATGCATTTGCTTTTTGTGTGGTATCTAGGTCGCTGGCAGTAATACCTTCCTTGGTATCAACCACACATAGTCCTTTATCGGTCCAGATAAACCAATCAGGGTAAAATAATGCTTCTTTGTTATTTATTACAGAGTGATAATCTATTGCAAGACTATCTGACCCACTATCACCATTTTTTAACCAATACTTAATGGATTTATGACTTTCCATAAATTCTATAAAATCTTTTTCATTTTTAGGCATATTTTCAGATAAATAACATATTTCAGTCGCACATTTTTTATACGTGGTATTTTCTATATAGTTTCCAGGGAAATATATTACAGGTGCTGGGACCAATAGGTTTTCTGTACGTTTTTTACGTATTTCTCTTTCACCTACTTCATTATTTCTAATAGGTCGGTATTGCTTGAGAGATTCTTCAAGAATACTTCGCAATATACCATCTACGGATACCATGTCTCGTACAATGAGTGCATATATCTGATTACGTGGTAACTGCGTGTAGGTACTAAAGAATACATTGAGAGCAGTTTTTACTTTACCCCATGATCGCTCTGGTGCAAACTTTTTTACCTCGTCAGTTTGTTTTGCGATAAAATCAAAACATAGGAGATTATATAATCTTTCAATATCATGTTCTGACATGTTCATACTATGTGCGACACCTTCGTCCAGTGCCTCACTCCTAAAGTTATCATAATTATCCAGTTCTATGCCTGTTATCCAGGACGACTCTACATATGCCGACTCTGCGTTAAAACCGCGCCCTGAGAGCGTTTTTGAGGCTTTGAGAGTGTTTGTAATACCAAGCTTATCCTCTGCAACCTTGAAAAAAGTCTTTTGAAAACTATCTCCCAAGTCATTATAATCCGACCGACTCATGAGTACTGTTGGTAGTTCGTATACAGGGACCGAATCTTTACGAGACGATGATATGTTACTTAAATTGAGTGATGGATCATTAGATTTTCGTATTTCTGCAAGTATCTTGTTTCGCTCATAGTTAGTATATAAATACCCTCGATTCAGAGCGGTAACTGGATAGTATTTTGCCTCTGGCATACGTAGTATTCGTCCTACGGTTTGTATACCAAAATTTCCTCCATCTGTTTCGCGGAACATTACCAATACTCCTGCACGTGGACAATCCCACCCTGTAGCAGCCGCTTGTTTGAATAACAGGAACTGTATAGGATTGTTACTGTTTTCAATACCTAGTAAATTTTCCTTTTCTTTACCTGTGAGCCATATCGCTATATGTTCTGACAGGACACCTTTTTCTTTCAAGTATTCTAATACTATTTCTTTTTTGGTATGAGAGTCTACTTCTTTACTTTTCTTGTCATCGTTTGGTAGTTGTATGAGTACGAGTGGATTAATATCAATACCTAAATCCTCATAGAAACCTTTTAATTCAAGTCTCTTGTTATACGCCAGGTCAATCAAAGCATGGTCCCGATCAGTTTCTTTCTTGATTATTTTTTCCAAATCTTCACTTGTTTGAAAGATAACTTTTTCCTTGATAAGTCCTGCTTCAATTACTGCTTCATGAGGTACTTCTACGTCTACAGTTTGTGTTGGTGTTGCTGAGACACGCATGATTACTCTGGGGTGTATGGCTTCAATAATATCTTTTGAGAGAACACTTGCTCCTCCAATATGGTCCTCATCAATTATTACAATCATTTGGATATTTTTCTCATGAGTATTTGTCATATATTCATCGAACGTATACCCTGTCTCGCCACTGACACCACGGAGTTTGCGTGTATCGGCATTTTTCGCACGAAGTATTTCCCAATTGATAAACAATACATCGTTATTATTCATGGACCCACTCTGTATATGTGACTTATCTACCAGGTTCAATTCACTGGCTCCGTCATAATACTTGAATAGTTTTTCTTTACTCTGTGCTTCGAGTCCTTTTGGTGCGAACCATATATACGCACGTTTCGTTTCACCGATACGTGGATCACTCGTTATATCACGTAGGAACTGTGCCATCATCACTGTCTTACCCGACCCCGTAGGAGATTTAAAAACTATCTCTTGAGATTCTCTATTCTTGAGCCATTTATGGAGGAATTCTTTTTTTAGTTCATTGATGGCATTTTCTTGGAATGGTTTTAGTGTAATCATAAAATTATAAGTTATTAATTTCTCGATATACTGCTAATATCGGCTCGGGAATATCAGAAACAGTTACATGTTGATAATGTGAGAGTTCACTGCCGTATTCGTTTTTTGACCAACTGAATACATACAGTTTTACAGGTGTTTTATAACTACCAAGTTTCTCTATCAGCTCATGGAGTTTTGTTTTATCCTCGCTAAAATACACTGCCGTGGACTTATTGTGCTCGCTAAATATTTGCCAGTGGTCCGTGTGTTCTGTTTCTTCAAAGGTGTTTTCCTTGAGAGCGAGTAACCCTCCTACACGGTATGTCAGAGCAAGTTTCTTGTCATCTGTTACGCGTGAGAGTTTCCCTACATCACACAACTCTGTCTTAAAATAGCGTAAGTTCCCACCGAGACCCTCTACCATCTCGCCCTTTTTATTCTTGTATCCCTTCATGACTCTTTTAATGCGTTCATAGGTTATGGATGATGCTATTCCATGTTTATCACAATAATTTTGCCATTCTTTTGTATTTTGTTTTTTTACTTTTTCAAATTCTTCGTTAGTAAGATTATTCTCTTTTTTAAATAATTCTTCCTTTTCTTTTCCTACATCATTGTTTGTACAAAGAATAAATTGTCGATTACCTAATTTATTTATTTGATTTACATATTCAGTTTTAGTTATCTTGCTATCCTTAAGGTTGCGATTAACTTCATCTTTCTCTTCTTTATTTAATTTCATAACAGCATGCCCTGTGGTACCTGACCCACCAAAAAAATCTAACACAATAGAGTTATAATTATGTTTTATAGACCTTAATGTTTCGAGAACACCCTCTAGAGACTTTGGAAAAGAAAAATCGTTATTATCTAAAATATCAGACAGTAATTGGGTGCCAAAGTTTTTTGCATTAAACTTTTTATCAATCCAAACGGTTTTATAATTTATATTTGTTTTGGTTCTTATAATTTCATACTTATTATTTTTCTTGTTAAATTTAACACTGAGTTCATCTTTAATAGCCTCAACAGAGTCTCTTGAAAAAACCCACTTTCTTTCAACTGCGTCATTATCTACAGGATAAACCTCAGTAACCCCATCTTTAGTTAAAATATTTGATGATTTTGGGTGAAAGTCTTTTTGACAAACATCTCCAAATCCTAAAATAGTGTTGTCTTTTATAAATATAGGGTAAAATGAATTATAACCACTGATTCTCTTGTAGCCATCTCCTTTTCCTTTCGCAGTATTCATAAACAACCTAACATCGGCGTCATCAACGCTTCTTTCTTCATAGTTTATTGATTTTATAGTTCCGTCATAAACAAAAATTAAGTACTCATTATTGTGAGAAAAGTTTTTTCCCTGTATTCCACTTGGGTTATGAATTACTGTAACGACGGTAATTTCTTTTTCTGTAAAAATCTCTTTTAATAATAAGGATAGTGTAGCTAATTCGTTGTGATCGATGGCGCAAACAAGCACTCCATTTTGAGACAGGATATTTTTTGCAATAACTAATCTTTCATTCATCCAAGAAATCCACTTACTGTGTCTCCATTGATCGTTTATATCAATATAATTATTATTATATTTCCAACTTGTATCTCCCGTATTGTAAGGAGGATCTATGTAAATCACATCCACCTTGCCCTTATGGGTGTAGTTCAAAACAGAAAGAGCGTGATAATTATCTCCTTCGATTAAAATATTCGTTGGTTTATCGGTATCTTTATCACTGATTTTTCTATTTTTAACTTCTTTTAAAATAGGTACATTTTCCTGACATTGCAAAACTACATCCTCGTCATGGTTTTCCCATACGAGTCCGTATTTTTTCTGTTTCTTGATTTGTTTTAATTCTGTTTCAAGTTCAGAAATACGAGCAAGGAAATCTTGCTCATTTTTTGATGATACATTGGATGACATAGGCGTACTCTATGTTTCTTCCTATCTGTTATTGATAAATTTTTTTGACAAAAATGGATAGGCAAACTGGTACGCCCACTGTTCTTCGTTAGCACAAAGGTTCCGATTTGTGGCAGTCTACCTACCCATTTTAATCCGCAAATGCGGAACCAAAATAGGCAAAACTGCCATTGTTTGTGACAACGAATTAATAACTATGGGCGTACATGGCAATTATAACAAAGAACCTTTAAATTTGATAGTAAAAGTGGTATTATATAAATTATGAAAGACGATGATATGAACATAAAACTAGAATCTGATAAGATAATTAATATAAGAAAAAATCAATGGCAAATAGTAGAATCACCAGGTATTTTAGATTTATCACCACAGTTAGACTTTAATCCACTTCCATATAATAATTTCCTACCTAGAAGTAATAATATTTTAAGCAATAATTCTTTTGATTTTTCAAATAATACTCTCTTTGACCCACAAAAATATAGTAATCCTTTAACTCAAGAAGAAGTTGAAGCAATGATTGATAAAAAAATCCCTAATAAGGAAGAGAAGCTTTCTACTCAAGAACTATCAAAAATGATAAAGGAAATAATGGAAAGTGAAAATATTCAAAAAAATGAATCCCTCTCTTTAGTTAATAAAAGAGCGTTAGAAATTATATTAAATGAACTCTCTACTGGTGAGATTGGATGGTATTGTGGTAAATGTAGAGCTCCCTTAAAAAATTTTACAAACAAAGAAAGTATCGAAGATATCAAGAAATATTTAATAGATTTTAATAATAATATTTTAAAGAAATGTAAAAATGGACATCAAAATTGGTTTGAATTGAGAGATGATGGAATTGTTTTCGCAACAAAAACTACATATTCAAAAATTTTCGACAAGAAAAAAGATTGACAGATTTTTTTAAATTGTTTATACTTAGCATAAGTTCCTTTAAAGAATTTGCAAGAAGCTTGTAATCACCTAAACGTCTGGGGTTACAAGGAAGTTTTCTGACACTTTACTATCACCTAAACGTCTGGGGTAGTAATTAAACATCACCTAAACGTCTGGGTTGTTTACATAGAGCCGAGATAACAAAAAATCATACCGTATTAATGGTTATTGTTTTTTGTTGTGTCGGCTTTTTCTGTTTATCAACCACCACAAAACCAGTTTCTGTTTAAAACGAACTGGTTTTTTAACTTTTATTAAAAAATAATTTTGTTTTTGGTTAAGGTTCTTGGTGAAAGTGATGTAGTATCTCGCATCAAGAGTCTTAATCAAAAACAGCAGATACTACATATGAATGAAATAAATACAGAAGGATACCTATTACAAAAAGGTATTGCTTATCGTGAGAATGGGAATGAACTCATTACTAAATGCTTATTTAATAGTTGCGACAATGACAGTGCAGGTAATGAAGCACACCTCTATTTTAGTAAAGAAACAGGACAGTATGACTGTAAAAAGTGCGGAGAGAAAGGCAATCTGATAACACTTCAAAAACACTTTGGCGACCAAACTACCCCACAGCGTGCATCACTATATAAAGGTTCACGCTTCAGCGAGGAATTGGTATACAAATGTCACGAAAATCTACCCGAGCGTATACGAACATACCTCAACAATCGAGGCATTATAGACGGGGTTATAGACTCCTATCATCTAGGATATGGGAATTTCTACGGCAAAAACTACATTACTATCCCTATCATAGATGAGAGTGGTTATGTGTTTTTCAAACTCCGACAGGACCCGAAAGATGGCGACGGAAAGATAACTTACCCTAAAGGAGCAGAGGCACAGCTCTTTGGATTATACGCACCACAAGGAGAAAAGCAGATATTTTGCGAGGGTGAGCTCGATGCACTAGCACTCATATCACAGGGGTGTTTCGCTCTCACCTCTACACACGGGTCAGGAACGTTCAAAGATGAGTGGGTTGATGATACGGATATAAAGAAAAGTGGAAAAATATACGTCTGTTATGACAACGACACAGCAGGCAGAAATGGGGCTCTCAAGGTACTCAAAGCGTTGAAAAAGGTAGGATTGAGGAACATCTACAATATCACACTTCCCGAAGAAGTCGGCGACGGTGGCGACATCACGGACTATCTTACAAAGCTCAAAATGCCTGTTTCCAGCTTGTTTAATACGCATAGTAAAGAATACCCAGAACGTATAGACTGGTCCCAATTTGAACCACTCACCCCAGATGCTCTGTCAGAAGCACTCGAGCTCACTATCAAAAAGGATAATGAAAACAAAGTCGTGACATTTCTGTGCCAACTATCAGCATATACCGAAGATGCTCAATTCAATGTTTCTTTCAATAGCCCATCAAGTACGGGCAAGAGTTTTATTGCACTTGAAGTATCAAAACTATTTCCAAATGATGATGTAATTAAACTCGGAAACTGTTCCAAAACAGCATTTTTCCACGAACAAGGAAGCTATGACAAGGAGACAAATATCATAACAGTAGACTTGTCTCGAAAGATACTCATATTCACTGATATGCCTCACACGGGGCTTCTCGAGGGGCTTCGTTCATTCCTCTCACACGATGAAAAGGTAATGTATTCCAAGATTACAGACAAGAACCAAAAGGGTGGAAATCGGACCAAAACGGTTGCTCTCAATGGTTACCCAGCAGTCATATTCTGCACAGCGGGACTTAAAATGGACCCGCAAGAAATGACCCGCTTTATTCTGCTCTCACCAGAAGTAAACCAAGAAAAAATGCGAGCAGGTATATCGAGTACCATTCTCAAAGAAGCCGATAATGATAAATATAAAGAAATACTCGACAATAATCCAGCACGGAAACTCCTCAAGTTACGGATTGAAGCTATACGTAATGAGCATATTGGGGAAATCAAAATAGAGAACTATGGGGAGATAGAAAGGCGTTTTATGAAAAATGACCGCGTGTTACAGCCGAGACATATGCGAGATGTTAAACGACTCATATCGCTCATCAAGTCTTTCGCTCTCCTCAATATGTGGTGGCGGGATAGAGAGGGTGATACTATCACCGCAAATGATAATGATATCGAGCAGGCGTTTGAGCTATGGGACCGCATTTCTGTATCTCAAGAGCTGAATATACCACCCTATGTCTATGAGCTATATACAAAAGTATTTATTCCCGCTTACGAAGAAAAGAATGAAACTTGTTTTGGTGAATTTGATACCAAGACAGGTATCACTCGAGCTGAGATTATGCAAAAGCATTATCAGGTGTACAAAAGACGTATGAATATGAGCTCACTCCGCTTTGATATCCTGCCGACACTCGAAAGTGCGGGGCTTATAACTCGTGAGAAAGACAAGGAGGATGGACGTAAAGAAGTAATTTTTATCACTGAGTTCACCGATACAGGTGAGCTAGAAAACAATAGTGTCGGGGCTAGTGGGGTAAATGAAACATCGACAGAAAACAATAGTGCCACAGGTAGTGGGGTAAAAACATTATTAGATGATGATATTGATATTTAATATGAAAAATAATCAAATTCAAAAAAATGATCTTGGCAAAATTGAGAACGGGATTTTGGAAATACTACGTTTTCCAGATGATAAGAAATCTTTACTCAAAGAATTAACTGAAGAGATTATACCTAAGTTTTCAGTGGATAAAAATGATGCAGAACTAAATAAAAAATTTGGTGATAAATCCATGCTACTTATGAGAATATTTGAAAATGAAAGTCATGTCAGCCTAATGGAGTCTTTTGAAGAACGTTACAGAATGCTATCCCGTGAAATGACCAAAACTATGATTAAAGAATTTAATTGTATAAATGAAATAGAAAAATCACTTGCTGAACTTACTGTAAATGCATATATTCGTGTGCTTGATAATTCAAGACGATTGAACAATGAATTGGAATGTCGAGATATTACTCCAAATAAAAACGTATATATTGCAAACTTGAGCAAGCAACTTGATCGAGCTCATAGGCAATACCTATCAAGTTTAATGACCCTTCAGCAAATTAAATCTCCAAAAATTGAAATGAATATTAAAACTAATACAGCTTATATTTCAAATAATCAGCAGATAAATGTGAACAAAGATGAAAACATTAACCCACAATGATTTAGGAAAAAAACTGCTCGTTGAAGAGTGTCAGAAAATATCAATTACAGAGTACACACAACGAGTAAAAATTAGTCTAAAGAAAAAGCTGCTGGAGACAGAACTCGAATATGATGATGTGTCTGTCACCCTCACAACCTCTCAAACCAATAGAAATGGCCTCAGATACTGGTTTATGTGTCCTATATGCATAAAACGTTGTGGAGTGTTATTTGTGCACCCAATGAGCCTTATTTTAGCTTGTAGACGATGTCTCAATCTCAGATACAAGAAGTCACGTTTTAAAAAAATGGTCGAAAATAATTAATACATATGATATAATGAACAAGCTACACAACAACCAAATAAACGACCTTAACTTTGTACCTAAAGAGGGGCAACGTGGCTTGTTGTGTAGCAACAAAGAGTCGTTTCGTTGTCCCTCTTTGAGTATAGAATCTTGTCTTTCAAAGGAGACAATAGAATCTTTAGAGGAATTGGGAAATGTGTTAAAAAATATTCATCATAGATTAGTTTCAGAAGGATATCAAATTTCAAACGGAACTATATCAAAAAATAAAGAATACTCATGAACAAATCATATACAAAAACCGAAAAAGAAATTCTCTCAGAAATAGAGAGTGGAAAATATAGTGAGTGTTATCTAATATACAACCGTAAAAGTACCGATGACGAAGAGAACCAAAAGAACTCTATTGGATATCAAAAAACAGAAAATACTCGCTTTGCTTTAAGAGAAAAACTACCCATAGCTGTTTTTACTATTAACGGTTTTTGTTCTGATGGTATTATCTCTGAAAAACACTCTGGATTTAAAGAAGATAATGAAATAACCATTACAAATGACGGAATGGTTCAGTACCGAATAGATAGACCAAAATTTCAAAAAATGCTTCAGCTTGTGAGTCAAGGGTATTTTAAGGGTATAGTTTGCCTTTGTTGGGATCGTATAAGTAGAAATAAAGGTGATGATACTCTAATTAGAAAATTAATGAGGAAAGGTGTAGATATTCGTTTTACGTACGCTAAATACGAAAAAACAAGTTCTGGTGCATTACATATGGATATTGATGGAATGTTTGCTCAGCACCATTCACGTGTCACTAGTGAGAAAGTAACCATCACAATAAGAAACGCTCGAGAAAAAGGTATATGTACATATAAAGCACCTATTGGATATCTTAATCTCGGTGAAATGGAAAATAAACCATTTGATCCTGAGAGAGCACCAATCATTAAACAAATATTTGAGTATTATGCAACAGGAGAATGGAGTTTATCTGATCTTGAAAGGTATTCACAAGAACAAGGCCTAGTGACTGTTCCCATGAGACGAAGAAGAAGTAAAGACGCAATGCTCGCTGAAGAAGATGATGAAAATATTAAATCAGAAAAAGTTTCCCTGCCTGTTACGTATAACCAGATAAGTCGTATGCTAACAAATACATTTTATATTGGGAAAGTACGTGGTAATGATGGAAAGGATATTGATAGCTCCAGTCATCAAGCACTTGTATCTGATGAACTATTTAATCGCGTGCAATCAATACTCAAAAAGAAGAAAGTGAGTATTCATTACGTAGAGAAACTCGATCATCCACTTAGAGGAATTGCACGTTGTGAATATTGTGAACGTGTATATACACCATACGAACAAAAAGGCACAACATATTATAATTCTCGATGTAAAAAAGATTGTCCCAATACATTCAAGAACTTTAATTTTGAATACATTGATAAAGAAATCGGTAAACTTATTTCAAATCTTTATTTTACTGATTCAGAAATGGAACAAATGGATGCTAGGGTTGGGACTGATATAGCTTTAATCGAAGAAAAAAGGCAAAAAGTATTGGATCAACTTGAAAGACAGAAGAAAAAGATACGAGAAGACTTATCTTACATACGTTCGAATAAACTTTCTTTACTTAAAACAGGTGTCTTTACTCCTGAGGCACTTATGGAAGAAGAAGTTAAACTTAATAATGAGCTTACTCAAATCCAAAATAAAGAACAAGTTTCTGACATTGCTATGCACGAAACAATGAAAGATGTTTTTAAACTTTCAGAACTTATAAAAAACGTTGCAATTTATTATAATTATGCAAATCCATATGAAAAAGAGAAAATAGTAAGAATTATCTTTTCAGAACTATCAATTTCACAAAATAGCTTTAAATATAAGTGTAAAGTAGGTTTTGAGTGCTTTGAAAACCGTTTATTTGCTTTGGGTGAACTAATTATACACTTTGCACGAACTTTTTTCCAGAAGAATGAATAGCGTTCCCCGCGCGCTGAAGCGCCTCTGTGCGAAGCACAGAGCTTCTGCTGAAGCAGAAGTGCGGGAAAACGCTAAATACACAATGGGCTCGGTTTTGCGAAAGCAATTTTCTGGGGAAAGGATTTCGCAAAACCTCGGCTAC
>CAZMGK010000015.1:0-16175 GCA_964565825.1 uncultured Candidatus Saccharibacteria bacterium
GAACTTTTTAATTAAAGATCGAACCGTACTTTTTGAGCCACGCGGAGCGTGGCGAGCCCTTTCAGATTCAGGATTTTTTGGGGGGAATACATTAGTGTCGGCGCTTCGCGCCGACCCCATTTCGGCTTCCGATTCCGATTTTCAATTTTGGCGGAAGCGGTGAGATTCGAACTCACGGACCTGTTAAAGGGTCGACAGTTTAGTAAACTGTTCATTTAAGCCACTCATGCACGCTTCCAACAACTCAACAATATCATAAAATAACCTAAAACAAAATACGCTTGTGTTTTTATACAGACTGTGGTATTATAAAAATGAATTTTTAAGGTTTTTAATTGTTTAAAAAGTCCACTTCGAGAAATCATTGTGGGCTTTTTTTATTTACCTACCCCTTCCCCCGTGCTACAGTTTTCATATGACAAAGGAGACACAGAGCGAAGTAACAATTGAGCCCGAATGGAGTGCAGTACTTGCGGGTTATTTTGCTTCCAGGGAGTGGCAAACACTGGCAGACTTTGTAAAAGCTGAATACAAACAGAAAGCTGTGTACCCAAAACCAACTGATATCTTCCATGCTTTTTTGCTGACACCGTTTTCTAAAGTGAACGTCGTTATCCTTGGTCAAGATCCATATCACGGAGCAGGCCAGGCGCATGGACTATCTTTCTCTGTACCGAAAGGCGTGCGTGTCCCACCATCACTTCAGAATATCTACAAAGAGATAGAATCTGATCTTGGAGTGAAAAAAGATTTTACTTCGGGTAATCTCGAATACTGGGCAGAACAAGGAGTCTTTTTACTCAATGCAATTCTCTCTGTGGTTGCAAACTCTCCGGCATCGCATCAACGTAAAGGGTGGGAAGTATTCACCGACACAGTCATCCAAAAAATATCTCTCGAGCGTGAACATGTCGTCTTTATGCTCTGGGGAAATTTCGCAAGGAGTAAGAAAAACCTCATCGACACAAACAAACATCTCGTCCTTGAAGCTCCCCATCCATCCCCCTTTTCCGCACACTCTGGATTTTTTGGGTCAAAACATTTTTCCAAATGTAATGAATACTTGAAAAAGCACAACAAGAAACCAATCGTGTGGTAGTAATTTAAGCTTTTCAAATAAAGGTTTTTATGAGATACTGGTGTTTATGGAGCCGTGTCAGAGTGGTCTAACGTACCTCTTTGCTAAAGAGGCAGGGTGTAAAAGCCCTCGTAGGTTCGAATCCTATCGGCTCCGCCAAGGTCAAAATCTTAGGGTGCTTCCTAAAATTTTGCGTCTTCGTCAGAGAGGATGAGAAGTTTATACTCGGTAGCGTAGCGGACGGGTGAATCTCCCCGGCTCCGCAGGTTTTAAAATGCAGGCGTTATGTCTGTTATTTTTATTCAATACTGATTATCCGGTATGGTATACTAGTATCACAATACATGGAGACTTTTTCAAACACAATTATTCAATTTTTAATGGCAGTGCCGACATCAACACAATACTTTGTACTTTTTCTATTTTCCTTTGCTGAAGGGATGCCTATCATTGGTTCTATTTTACCCGGTGGAACTATTGCTATATTTGCTGGGACATTGGTACAACAAGGATTACTCTCTCCAATAGTCACGAGTGTCGTTATTGGTCTGAGTAGTTTCTTTGGTGATATGACCGGGTTTTTGATTAGTAAAAAATTCAAACACTTACGTTTTATACGTTCGGTTGTTGAAAACGAAAAACACCAAAAAACATGGGATTTATTTGATAGACACCTCATGATTATCGCTATTTTCGGAAAACTGATTCCCGTTGTCCGTTCGAGTCCTTCTATTCTTGCAGGGGTTCGAGGTGTTAAAACACGAAGATATATTTTCTACAGTTTTACAGGATCGATACTTTGGGCTGTCGTCGGTGTGTATGCTGGTAAACTACTCGAGAATTTTTTAGGAGAAAAAGCCATTCCTATTATATTTGCTGTTATTGTGATTTCAATAGGAGCTGTTGTTATTCGTATGGTTATTAAAAAACTCATTAAAAGACACAAAAGAAATAAAGAAAATACTTCTCTTTCAGAGTAACTCACGCAGGTAAACTCATCTACTTGTTTTTATATTTCTCTTTATATAATTTTCTCCATGAAAAAAATCCACCTCTTTTTTGCAAATATTCTTGTGTTAAGATTATTTTCGCTAGTCTTTCTTAAAAATTATAATTAAGATACACTATAGTAGTGGAAACAAACAATTCTTCTCTTTCGCCATCCTATCAGGAAATTTTTCAGGAGATAGGCCGACAATTAAGCCTGAGGAAAAAGATCTTAGCCAAAAGAACACTTCTCATCGTATGGCCGTTCTTACTTCTGATTATCATCTTTTATTTCTTTGGTCAAAAATACAATTTGAATCCATTTTCATCTAACGGATTATCTTTTTACTCTGTAGGTTATCTCGTAGCTGTAGTTTTAGCTGTTATTTACAGTAGTATCATAAGATTTATTTTCAGCATCGAAAAACGGATTTGGATTGATTCATTTTTTGATAAGAAAAATCTTGAACCAGCGCAGAGTTGGCGTATCGCTCGCACATTATTCTGGCCAGCTTTTGTTCTTCGTTTTAAAATATGTCTGAGTTATTATCTTATTCCTACTGTTTTATTTATTGTGATTTTTATTATAGGGACTCAGGCCATAGCGGTTGTCGGCATTCAAGGTAACAGTCAATTACTACTCATCATAATCAGCATTTTATTAGCCGCTCTGATTGGGTTTATTGCTTATGGATATTACTTAAAAACAAAGTTACGCTACACTTGGTTTATCTTTTTAGATAAATGGGGTGCAAATTACTCTTATCCAACGTTCCTAGCTGAAATGAAAAAATTGAATGAGGTTAGTAAATCTGAAACTTTTAAAAAATCTTTACTTGCAAATGTCGGCACCGATTCAATAAATAGTATCGCCAAATTAGCAATTGATTCGATCAGTTTTGGACTCGAACAGCTTGGTGGCCAGGTCGCAGCGGATATTATTCGAGTGTATGGAAATGAGGCCTCTCGACAAGCGACAGATTTAGCTAATATTTCAGCGCAGTATGTTTTATATCGTTTTGCTCTTAAAGAAGTTTCAGGAGGAGAACAAGAAGTAAATGATAATGTGTACAACCTAGCGCAAAGACTCTGACATAAGTATATCCAGGATGTAGCTAAAATGCTACTCTTTCAGAGAAACTGAAGCAACAAGTGGGTCAATGACTTGGTTTCTCTATATCTAAAATTTACCCCATGAAAAAAATCCACCTCTTTTTTGCAAACACGCTCTTTGTTTTACATTGCTTACTTGGAGTTTTTATTCTCATTGGTTGGTTATTTCCAAGTATTAAAATATATTATCTTTCTACCCTTCTCCTCTGGGTTAGTTCTTGGATATTTTTAGGGTACTGTCCACCAACAAAATGGGAACTTCTTTTGCGAAAAAAACATGATTCATCTATCGACCCAAATACAGAAATAATTCAATTTTACATAAAGAAAATATTCAAAAAAGATGTCTCCCCGAAAATAATTTTTACGGCTGGAATGGTTGTCTGGATTCTTCTCCTCACACTTTCTTTGCTCTCATAAATAACACACGCATAACCCGTGTGTTATTTTATATAATGTCACGTATAATGAATACATGAACACATACAACTGGTACTCACAGCTTATCAAGCCTACCTGGTCACCTCCATCGTGGCTCTTTGGGCCAGTCTGGAGTATTTTATACGTCATCATTGCAATTTCTTTTGGAAAAGTATTTATACTCGCCTGGCAAAAACAGATTCCGTATATAGTCGCACTCCCCTTTGTTCTCAACCTTATTTTCAACTTTGCTTTTACACCACTGCAATTTGGTTTGAAAAATAATTTACTCGCAAGTATAGACATACTGCTTATACTCGGTACACTCATCTGGGCAATCATTGCAATCTACCCACACGTGAAATGGATAGCATACATTCAAATCCCCTACCTGTTATGGGTGTCATTTGCGACGGTACTTCAACTTACCATTACATACCTCAATAGATAACTATGATTACTCACTTCATTGCACTCTTTCTGCTTATCGCAGGATTTATTATCGGACTCGGCGCAGTCACGGTTATTGATCTGCATGGATTCTTAGGAAGAACATCAGCATACTGGAGTGAAGCAACAACCCGCACACACAAAGTAACCAAGCCACTCATCTGGATTGGTATGACACTCGTAGTTATTGGTGGATTCCTCTTCTATCGAGACTATGGTATACATACACTCACCATCATTCACCTAGTATCTGTCTGTGTTATGGTACTCAATGGAATATTTCTGTCATTTTCTGTCAGCCCATTTCTTTTGCAAAGAGAAAAAAGAGGTCACCAAAGTGATCTGCTTCCTCAGTCTTGGCAAAACAAAATACTATTTTCGTTTATAATTTCTTTTGTACTCTGGTGGGGCAACCTTGCGCTTGTTACCTGGTATATCGTTTCAAAATAAATACATATAGTTTCGTTTCTCACTCTGTCCGTGGTATTGTTTCTCTGCATGGGACACGCTCGGAGTATCCTGTAGTAAATTGCCGTGGTGGCGGAATTGGTAGACGCGCTGCGTTCAGGTCGCAGTGAGAGCAATCTCTTGAGAGTTCAAGTCTCTCCCACGGCACTAGGTGTAGAAAAAAATTGTAATAGATGGAAACGTGGCCGAGTGGTTGAAGGCACCGCTCTCGAAAAGCGGCAACGGGGTAACTCGTTCGGGAGTTCGAATCTCCCCATTTCCGCAAGATCAAAAATAGTGGGATTCTTTCCCACTATTTTTGTATCTCATAAGTAATTTGGGAGATGAGCAACACAACTGGGGAATCTCATGATTTAAAATTATTTTTTCATTTATCGTGTCATTTACTTAAACGTTACTCCATTATCAAGCTTAATCTCTCCTTCATTACAATTTAGTAATTTATTTGCAGCATGGCGTGAGGTTTTGTACCACCAGCCTGTTGCACTCTTGAGACCCCACGGTTTAAGAACTATATCTTTGTATACAGACTGAAATTCACTTACTCCATTTTTTGTTTTTGTTTCAAATGTTTTTGATAATGGTATACCGTTTGTTGGATATCCTGATGTTGGAGCAAATATGATATTAATGAAGTCTTGAACCTTAACTGCTTCGAGTGATTGATTTCCTTCTTTTAAATATTCATTAAAATATGGGCAACCTTTTTGAGTACTACAGAGCATAATATTGATTTTAGCTGCGGTTGTTCTGTATACATTCCCAGTCGGTGTGCTATGACCCCAAGGCGCAAGTATTTGATCTGCATATTTAATTTGAAATCGTTTTACTGCTTCTATGTCGTTACTATTGTAAACACCATCAACAACTAAATTTTCTTTTTCAAAAATATTCAAGAATTTTTGGAGTTTTTTGACTTCCTCTATATTATTATTTGTCCCTTTCATAATATATGACCGCAAGTATCTTTCACATACATAGTTTGAAAATTCAGCTGGGACATTTGGTTCACCGCCACCTATAAGATCGACTTTCTGTGAGGAAGGAGGAGTGGCAACAGGATAATTACAAACACCAAGCTGGTTGTAATTTATTGCATTACTATATCTACATCTAAGAACTGAGCCGCCACTACTTCCTCCTCCACTAGAAGTGGGTACTGTGATACTAGTAGCAGGACCTGAAGGATCATTGATAAAATTATCAATGACTCCATCTTCATCGGTTTGAGAATCTCCATCTGTTACAGAAAAAGATACTGTAGTAACTGGAATTCCACCAACTGTTTCTGTTCCAAATGTTACCAATGGAGTTATATCGGCATATTCTAAAGTTGTAACACTATTGTATTTTTTATAAGACCAATCTGATATATCATAGGTTTCTGTATAGTAGATTTTTATATTGGAAGACATTCCTGGTCCAGGACATTCAACACGGAAATCCACAAGTCCAACTGGAAATTGAAGTAGTGGTGCATCTTTCAGAGTTAATTCAGAAATAAATGCATTTTGAGTAATAAAGACACAAGCACCAGTAGCTTCGAGTGTCGTGTAATCTCCTGTAACTGGATTTGGAGCACCGGAAACACTTTGTTGGTTTGCATCTATTGTTCCATCACCATTACCATCACCTCCGTTAAATGGGTTGGCAGCTTCAATCGAGTTGTTTACCCCATCGCCATCTTCGTCAACACCATCTAGTACTGATACCGATAAATCAGTGGTTACGAGTCCGTTGTAATTCAAATCAGCTGATGCAATCGCAAAACTAATGTTAGTATTTCGAGTACCATTAAAAAGCAAATCATCAACTGTAGTAACGGTTATTGTTTGTGCTGTCGCATAGTTAAGTGGGGTAAAGGTAAGTATGATAGTCGACTGCAAAGTTTCATCACCATCTGATAGTACTATATATCCATTGGATAGAGTTACTGTCACGGTTACATCGGCTGTTGGTGCTGTCGCAAGCCTCAGTGTAAATGTATCAACCACACCTGCAGTATTTGGATCTGGTTCTTGGACTGATATTGGTGCGCCCCCTACTACCAATAAAGGTGTATCGTTATCAGTCACGCTCGCAACAACATTTGAAATACCTATTGTGTTGTAATCTAAATCCAGAGAAATTGCACTATGTGTGATAGTACAGGTATGAACTCCTTCGGTAATACCATCATCTACTGCTGTTACTGTGATAGTTTGAGCAGTAGTATTACTAAAGGTGAGTGGGCCGACCGGAGAAATAGTGCATTGTGCGCTAGGAGTTAATGCTATAGATACATTACTGTTAGGAGTAGTGGCGAGAGAAATAGTATAGGTATCTGTAGCACCGCCTTCAGCAATATTTGTACTACCTCCAATTTCGGTTATTACTACTGAAGGAGAATCGTTGTCTGTAATGGTGTAGGTCGTAGTGGATTCATTTGTACTATTACCGTCTGAGTCCCCTTCTATCACGCCTGTCGCATTTTGTAAATCAAAATTTATAGTCTCTCCACCAGTCTCAGCAAGAATATCTTCAGTAATAGTAAGTCCGGTAATTGCAACTGTACTTACTGTCGTATAATCACCCGCAGGAATAGTGACTGTAATAGGGGTTGCAAAAGTATAATCGGTACCACCGCTTGTAGCACTACCAGTACCAAGGTCAACTACTTGTACTGTTACAGAAGAAGATATTGTTGCACCACCAACAGTAAGGGTCCATATAGGCGACGCGACTGACTCAAGTGAGCTTGGAGTTTGAGTAGTAAATTCTACGAGTAAAGTGTCGTCGTCGGTAATAGTGTATGTATGAGTTGACTGTGTTGTTGCATCACTATTTGCATCACCAATAGTTACATCAGTGCCGGGGCTTGTTAGTGAAAAGCCTATGGTTTCTCCTCCTGATTCTTGAATAGAATCTTGAGTCAAAAGAGGTACTGTTACTGATAATGCGGTTCCGACAGTACCATCGTAAGTACCGGCTGGAATATTGACGGTTAAGGGTCCGGGGAACGAATAATCCGTACCAAAACTTGTTGCTGTACCACCAGCGTTAGTGATGCTTATCGTTTTAGTTGCACTTATGGTACCAAGCACCAAAATCTTAGGGAAGTTATCGGCCGTTGCTTCGTTGGTAGAAGCAGCTGTTGCACTGGACAACTCGACAGTAACAGACCCTGTATCATTGTCGGTTACGTTCGCGACAACACTATTGATCGCAATGCCGTTGTAATCGGTATCAGCAGATACTGCACTGTGCGTTATGGTACAGGTATGTGCGCCCTCGATAAATGCATCGTCCACGGCAGTCACCGTGATGGTTTGTGCAGCGGTAGAGCTAAACACCAATGGCCCAGCTGGTGAGACTGTACAGTCTGCGTCGGGCGTTAGCGTGATAGTAACATTGGATGAAGGTGTAGTAGTAAGAGCAATAGTGTATGTATCAGTTACCCCGCCTTCAGTTATGCCAGTAGATCCACCTACTTCGGTGACAGTAACAGCAGGAGTATCATCATCGGTAATGGTAAACGTCGCAGTACTTTCGTTAGTGGCGTTAGCATCTGCGTCACCTAGCGTTACGTTGCTTGCACTTTGTAATTGAAAATTAATAGTCTCACCACCAACTTCGGAAATAATATCTTGAATGATAGTAAGTCCCGATATAGATACAGTATTAGCAGTGGTATAATCACCCGCAGGTATAGTAATAGTGACTGGAGATGCAAAAGTAAAATCAGTACCACCACTAGTTGCACTGCCCGTTCCTAAATTCGCAACTTGAACACTTGCAGAACTGCTCATGATTGCACCACTGACAGTAAGCGTCCATGTAGGGCTTGCAGTTGCTTCGCCAGCGTTAGGTGCTTGCGTAGTGAATTCTACTAACAAAGTATCGTCATCGGTAATGGTGTAAGAGTGAGTAGATTGCGTAGTTGTATTACTATCTGCATCACCCACAGTAACTTCAGTGCTTGGGTTGGTGAGCGAATATATGATAGTCTCGCCGCCAATCTCTTGGATTGAATCTTGTATTAATGTTGGCACTGTTATTACAATATCAGTTGCAATCGTCCCGTCGTATGTACCAGCAGGGATAGTAATAGTCAAAGGATCAGTCATCGTATAATCGGTACCACTACCTGTCGCAGTTCCTCCAGTAATATCTAGATCAATTGTTCGTGCTGTGATCAAGGTACCTGTTACCAAAAGTGTAGGAAAATTATTTGCGGTTGCTTCGTTGGTAGATGCTGCGGTTGCAGATGAGAGTTCGACTGTTACACCCGCAGTATCATTATCCGTAATAGTAAAAGTTGCGGTGGATTCATTGGTGGCATTAGCATCAGCATCGCCCAAAGATACCCCTGATGCACCTTGTAAAATTACATCAATAGTTTCGCTACCTTCAATAAGTAAATCTTCAACAATGGTCAATCCGGTGATGGTTATGGTTGATGCTGTTGTGTAATCACCTGCAGGAATCGTGATAGTGGTTGGCGAGGCAAAGGTAAAGTCGGTACCACCTGATGTTGCACTGCCTGTACCTGCATTTGCAACTTGTACACTTGCAGAACTGCTGATGATTGCACCACCAACTGTCAGTGTCCATGTAGGGGTGGCAGTCGCTTCGCTGCTACTAAGTGCTTGTGAAGTGAATTCTACCAATAGAGTATCATCGTCAGTAATAGTATAGGTGTGAGTAGACTGTGTTGTAGTGTTTCCGTTTGCATCACCAGCTGCTACCCCTGATGGGTTCGTAAGTGAAAAAGTAACAGTCTCACCACCAGACTCTACTATCGAATCCTGAACAAGTGTTGGAACAGTTATAGCAACAGCCGTACCGATAAGACCGTCATATGTTCCTGCTGGAATAGTTACTGTAATAGGATCAGAAGAAGCATAGTCGGTACCACCACCTGTGGCCGTTCCCCCTGTTATATCAACATCTATAGTAGCACTAGAAGCGAGCGTGCCGTTTACTAAAAGTACTGGAAAGTTATTTGCGGATGACTCGTTTGTAGATGCAGCCGTTGCAGCAGAAAACTCAACACTAACAGCAACATCATCGTCAGTGATCGTATAGGTATGAAATGACTCGCTGGTAGAGTTACCACTAGCATCGCCTACGGAAACGCCGGAAGGATTTTGTAGTGTAAACGTTATCGTCTCGTTGCCTTCAATTAGGAAATCTTGAACAAGTGTCGGTACCGTGATAACTATAGCAGTACCCACAGTACCGTCATATGTACCTGCTGGTATGGTTATTACAATAGGGTCTGCAGAAGTATAATCAACACCTCCAGATGTG
Organism: uncultured Candidatus Saccharibacteria bacterium; assembly: GCA_964565825.1. Lineage (GTDB taxonomy): Bacteria > Patescibacteriota > Minisyncoccia > Phycocordibacterales > UBA9973 > CAZEPT01. The sequence goes on from CAZMGK010000015.1 coordinate 9,809, forward strand.
GCAGTACCACCGCCGTTTATATCTACCTCCACTGTGGCAGACGAGGCAAGGATTCCACTAACCAATAGCACTGGAAAATTGTCCGCAGTCGTTTCATTTGTAGAAGCGGCAGTTATTGAAGTGAATTCTACTACAGTACCAAACCAATTAAGCGTGTTTCCTCCATCGATTGAATTGGTGGGATTAATAGGGGCTGTGAGAGCTGTTGAAGAATCAGTAACATAATTATCAGTTATATCTAGAAAATTTCCAGAAAACGTAGCTGTGCCTGTAAAACTGAAACTTGTAGCAGTACCAGGTGCAGCAGAAACTATATTAACCCTATCATCTGCATCAAACCCATCCAGTGTAAGAGTGCCTGTTATGGTGTAAGTGGTTGCGGACCCAAGTGTAAGTATGGAATCAATATTATTGAGACCCGTATCAAGTAGCGTCAGATTATTAAAAGTGATGACTGATCCTGCAAAAGTATGATTCGTATTCGGTGTTAGAATAACACTGCCGCCGTTGGCATTGTATACACCTCCCGAGGACGTTGTGGTCAGGTTGCCTCCAAGCGTCAATGTACTTGTTGGAGCAAAAAACGGACCTCCTGATGATGAAGTGAAATTACCATTTACTGCCATAGTTCCACTTGATCCATTAAAGGTAGACCCCGTGCCAGACTTTGAAAAGTTGGTACCAACTGTGAGTGATCCTGTACTAGCGTTAAATGTAGTTATAGAAGGACTTGTTCCTGTCTGAGAGAACGTAGTACCTGTGGTCATAGTACTTGAGCCTGCATTGAACACGACAGGCTGAAGAGCGCCACCAGTTGCGCCCAGGGTAAAAGAAGTGCCAATAGCGAACGTACTAGAACCAGCATTAAAGGTCGATGCCAATGTTCCATTTTGTTGATAAAAAGTTCCGACAGTAACGTTATTGTTGTTAGTATTTACTATTCCACCTTGGAGATTAAAGGAGCTCGCTGTGTTCAGAGCTAGTCCAATGTCATATGAATCGAGTGTATCTGTCGACAATACTTGTAAGCCAAAATAATCAGTCGCTCCAAAGTCCTTGATAGTGTAAGTGTCGGCAAGTGCATCTCCATCACCTTTGTAATACCAAGTACCGCTGTCTATGTCTTGGGTTAATGTCGTGGCCTCAGAGCCGACGAGGCGCAAAGTAGCATTGTTACTAAACGTACCTGAAACAGTCAGGTTTTGAGCATTTATGTCTAGATACGTGGTTGTGATTGTCAGGTTTGCCACGTTTACGGGATTGACCTGCGCTGTGATACCAACGCTGTTGTTTGCCACAAGTGTGGATAATATAGGATCATCACCTTGGTTGTAGGTAGACGCTGAAGTGCTATTCATTGTGAGTGTGCCTGTATGAGTAAATGTTCCTGAGTTGTCTACATCAAGACTTCCACGCAAGTTAATTGCATTTGAGCCCGCGTCAAGCGTTCCATTAATATCTAGACTTCCTGCGCCGGCTGTCGTTGAACCTATGTTTACAGTACCACCAGGAGTAAAGGTATCCCCTGCCCAGATAAAGAGTTCTTTGCTGTTTGCGACTGTAAGTGTTGTCGTTAGCCCATTAGTATATATTGAGGTAATATCCGCATCAGCATCGTGCGCGGTATCAAGATCAGTGTTTGAAAGTGCTGTACCGTTCTCTGTTCGAACGATCAATCTGTTTTGATACAGATCATAACCTGTCAGCGTGGTCCCATCAAACCTTGTGACTGTTACGGCATCCTCTGTAGCTCCATCAATATGAAATGTTAAGATATCCCCCGCAGCTGGTATACCTCGAGTTATAGAAAAATTTCCACTCGCATCAGTAACTGCAGTCACAGCACTTGTACCACCAACAAGCATTCGCACTGTCTTGCCAGCGCCAATATTTGTAACTCCTTCATCGGTATAGACAGTACCTTGGAAATTAACTGTTTCGGATGCAATAGTAAATATTCCTGTACCGATATCTTTTTCAATAGTCCATATATTATCTCCTGCTAGAACATCACCATTTGTTCCGTCGTCAAACAGCTCAAATGAAGACTCATCAGTAAGTAAATTGTCCCCGTCCGTATCAGAAATCAGATAATATGTCCCGCCAATTGCTGCAGGAATATCAAACTGTGGATCTTCAACATCAAATGCAAACTTAACCACTCCTACACTACCTGTTTCTCGAGCTCTCCACTTTCTAGTTAGTATCTGTGCGCCTGTAGGTGCCCCGGTAGACGTAAAAGTCGGAACAACCGGCGAGGTATACGTCCCAGGATCATCACGCCCTACAAAGAAATACTCTCCACTGTCTAAATTAGTTGGGTTACTAAGAGAGAGTATCGAGGTCGTATTTACCGATTTTGATGAAGTATGATTAAGGCCACTCGCGTCATGTCTACCCAATGCGGTAATATCACTATGATAGGAGAACTCTGTTCCGGCAACAAATCCATTCCAAATTATTGCCCCTGTAGTGTCAAGATAGTTGGTATGTTGAACAAAATTTGTATGACTTGCTAAAGTGAGCCCGTACTTTATTGCTAAATGACTTTCAACCTGCTGTCGCTCTGTAGCTGTTATAGTTCTGTTGAAAACAAGAAGTTCTGCAATATTAAAATCGTACCTCGTATTATTAGCTTCACTTCCAAGCATCACTCCACCCGTGACTGAAGTTATATTTCCAGGCGTAGCGCCAGAAACGTTGGTGGCACCAGTCATAACATTTGCCTTGGTACCTGTTGTAAAAGTAGAAGAAAACATAACGGGCCAGCCAAAAGTTAAATTACCCAAGCTATCTCTCATAGAAGTATACGGATTAGTGTAACCCGAAGCAGCAGTATGATTAATAGCCAATCTCGGAGAAAAACTATCCGCAGGCTGAAGATTCCATTTACTACTTGGGTCAGCGGTACTGTCACGGATAATCATAGGTTCCTGCCCACCAGTAAAAGCGTATCCAGTGTCAATTGATCCAACATATACTAGAGAGTACGCACTGGTAGTGATTACATCGCTCAAATTTACACCTGTAAGATTAATCATATCTCCGGTATTACTCGAAGTGTTTGGTTTGTCAAAAGCTATAAATGGATTGCCGTTTATAGAATTGGTAACAAGCGTTGGAGTATTAGTTGTAGAATTAGCATGTCTATTGTTTCCAGACTGGTCCTGCCAGCACCCAATGGTTTGACCGTTTGTCGCGGCTGCAGTACAAGCACCATCGGAATAGGTACTTGTTGAAGCATCAAGCCAAAGTGTCAGCCCTGAGGAAACATTCCCGGGACCAAGAGCAAACGCAGTTTGGGTAGAAATAAAAAATATTAAAAAAATAAAAACAATATAAACTTTATTTCTTCTCATATAGTTAGTATATAAGATTAAAGACCTTTGTCTATAATTTAAAATAAAATGTATACTTCTCTGCGATACTCATTTTACTGAGTAGCACACCAACAAAACACGAACAACAAAAAATAAGATCTAGTAAGTTTGCTGTATTAACCAGTGTTTAGTAGTGCTTAGATTACTCGTGAGAGAGTATGAAGAAAAAGATATCTTCCATTTTTGCGAAATTAGAGAAACTTAATTAACTAAAATTAATAACGAAATTATACATTCCCATTCCACAAACACCTTGTAGTGGAATTCCCGCTTTTGGTATACCTAGATCGATTATTTCCTCTCCTGTTTGTGGAAGGATTTTTTGATAATTGAGTGATTTGATCACGAGTGATGAAGAGCAATCGTACGTTCCATTTGTTTTAACAATCAGTTTTGTTGGGATCCCAGATTGTGCTACAGAAACTTCTGGTGTATATCCACCACGTGCAGTGATGGTTATATACTGCACACCATCTTTCACATAGTGTCCGCATGTATCATGGTACTCAATGGAATATTTCTGTCGTTTTCTGTCAGCCCATTTCTTTTGGAAAGAGAAAAAAGAGGTCACCAAAGCGACCTCCTCCCTACTGCATGGCAAAACAAAATACTATTTTCTTTTATGATTTCTTTTGTACTCTGGTGGGGCAACCTTGCACTTATTGTGTGGTTTATCACGACAAAAAATCTCTAAATAAATCAACTGCTCAGTACAAAAACCTCTTTAAGAGGTTTTTGTACTTTTACTTAGAATGTAGAATACGATTCCAGTCCAAATCGAAATCAAACCAAACAAAATAATCAAGCCAGAAAAGAGGTACGTGACGATACCAAGATTGAGCGCAGTAGTGAGTGTTGTCGCAGTAAGCCACATATCTCGTGTTGTATTGGGAACCATAACAGGATTGCCTTGTTCGTCCACAACGGGTTTATTATCTGCGTCTACTTTTTGAACTTGACGTGGCATTTCTGCATATGTTTTTCCACCAGTAGTAGTGAGTGTATGGTGCCTAATAATATCTGCTTGAGATTTCAAGGTTAGTGGTCCTCGCACTGGAGCACCAGGAATTGACGCATCAGCTGGAGTTGTGATTTTTTCCTGAGCGACATTTCTATATGTAAATGCTATCCCCCACATACCACCAGAAATCATAAGGATCCCTGTAATCACTGCGAGTATTGATGAACCTACAAGTATTTTTTTCATAAAAATATACGTAATTAAAAATTATCTTATAAAGATATACCTAAATATAGGTATATCATACGCTTTCTTACACACCTGTGCAATACTATTTCGTTTTAAAAAAATTTAAGTATATACTGAGTATAAGAAACAGTTGGTTTCTCTTATTAGTAATAACATAATACGTATCTGCACACACAGATACATCTAAAAAATATGCACAAACAATATATTAGTAGCGGTTTGCTTCTTGGACTCGTTTTTGTTGCAGTTCCAGTATCTGCTCAAACAGAAGGTATGCCACCAGAACCAAAACGTGGAATGATGCAACCAAAACCGTTTTTACAAGCACCAATGAAAGAAGCGCGTCAAGAAAATAAAGCACTTCGAGAAAATGTTGAATCCATGAAAAAAAATCTCATGGAAAATCGTCAGGTTATCCAAGGTGAACGGAAAGATATACGAGAAGATGTCAAAAACTTGCGTGAAGGTATCACTCCAGAAAATCGCTTGGAAGTAAGAAAAGAGATAGAACTTCGTCGACAAGAAGGTAAAGACATGATGCAAGAAAACAGAGTCCAAATGAAAGATAAGCGGATGGACATAAAAGATATCCGTCATGAAATTGTACACAATCGTTTTAACGCGATGACACAAAGACTTTCTGGTCTTGCAACTCGCATAGACTCTCGTTTAACAAAAATGGAAGAAGCGGGTAAAGATGTTTCATCACAACAAGAAAAATTAGCTCAGGCAGAGAGTAAGATACTTGAAATAGAAGATATGGCGGAAACACTTCAAACAACAGGTGAGGATGCAACAGAACAGAACAAAGCTACAATTTCAGAAATAAAAACACTCATGAAAGAAGTTCAAATGATTCTTGTGGATATTATCAATTCAATAAAAAAAGTAGAGCCAGCTACTTCAACAAGTACTCAATAATTTTATGGAACCAAAAAATAGTACCTCAAAAAAACAATTACTCGCTGTTCTGATTATCGTATTAGCACTCACGTTATTGTTCATGTTCGGAATAAAAATGAGAGAAACACCTCCAACAGAACAAGAAATACAACAAATACAAGAAGTAATCCAAAGCGATCCGATCACACAAGAAGTCCAAGTGCAATCTTCTTCTGATGAAGTTGATTCAATTGAAGCTGATTTAGCTACTACTGATATTGATATCTTAGATCAATAAAACAGCTATATACTGATTGGAACGAAAAAGAAAAAACCTCCATCCGGAGGTTTTTTCTTTTTCTTCTTTAGCAAAAATTATACAAATTACATACTTTACATTGTCTTAAATGAGATCGTCTTTCCGATCCATGTCAAAAGTATTTTAGGTCTGTTACCTTATAGACCATTGCGTCGTCAATTGAGCGACACAATATCGACAATAAATCCTTAGAGGTTTCTATAAAAATAGAAACATGAGAACATTTTTCTCAAATTGAGTTATTCCACGACCAGCTTCCGCTAGCCGTGCCTTGTTACGACTTAGTCCCTGTTACCGAGCTTACCTTAGGCCCTACTTATGTAGAGACTTCGGGTACTCCCGGCTCCCTTGACTTGACGGGCGGTGAGTACAAGACTTGAGAACGTATTCACCGCGGTATGGCTGACCCGCGATTACTAGCAATTCCAACTTCATGGAGTCGAGTTGCAGACTCCAATCCGAACTGGGGCCACCTTTATGGGATTTGCTCAGAGTCGCCTCGTCGCATCCTGTTGTAGTGACCATTGTATTATGTGTGTAGCCCAGGGTATCAAAGGGACATGCTGACCTGGCGTC
>CAZMGK010000016.1:0-14412 GCA_964565825.1 uncultured Candidatus Saccharibacteria bacterium
GCTTGTCTACCAATTTCAACACTCGCGCTCGTATGCCTATTATACACATTTTTTGAGTTTTTAAAAGAAAAATCTCGATTACTCGAGATTTTTCTTTTTTATGTATATTATTCAGCTTGTGTTGTTTCTTCTGCTTCAACTTCTTCTGGTCGTGCAGTCTTCATCTTTCGGCGAACTTCCTTAACAGCTTTCTCGCGAACATAGTAGAGTTTTGAACGGCGAGCTTTTGAACGACGAACGAGTTCTACTTTATCAATAAGTGGAGAAAAGAGAGTAAAAATACGTTCAACACCTACTCCTGATGATACTTTTCGGACAGTGAAAGTCGCTCCAGGTTCTGTACCGTGTTTTCGAGCTAAAACCATACCTTCAAAAGCCTGAAGTCGTGTTTTTCCTTTATCTTCGATTTTTGACCAGACGCGAATCAAATCTCCTGAAGAAAAATGGAGTTTTTTTCGCTCTTCAATATTTACTGGACTATTTGTTTTCATACGATTGAATATAACACGGTTAGTCTTTTTTTGCAACGGTATCGAGTGCGAACTCGAAATCGGCCGGATATGGAGCTTCTACCTCTATTCTATTACCGGCCATGTCAGAAAATGCCAGGTTTCGAGCATGGAGCGCAAGTCTTTCAAAACCGAGATTTGGCTTTGAAAGACGATTTTCACTTTCTATTCTCTTTTCCGCATACAACATATCAGAGACAATCGGATAATTGATGGATTTCATATGTACACGGATCTGATGAGTTCTTCCAGTCTTTGGACGACACTCGACAAAACTGTATGTCCCAACGTCAGTACTCCCTTTCCCCTCTTCTACGCCAATGCGCGACAAGACGGTGTATTCGGTCAATGCATCACGAATAGTGCCTCGCGCGCTTCCGCCGGTCGTCCAACGACGGACATCACCACGACTCCGCCCGATTGGTTCATCTATCACTCCATCATCTGCTTTTATCGCACCATACACAAAACAATGGTATGTTTTTTGGATCGTATGTTCTTGAAATTGTTTTTTGAAATGAAGAAATACCTCTTGAGTTTTTGCGACGAGCAAACAACCCGTCGTATCTTTATCCAGACGATGCACAATACCTGGACGGAACACTTGTACACCAGAGAGCTCCATAGGTTCACCAATACTTTTGAGTTCTGGATACTTTTCTTGAATCCAATCAGAGACCGTCGGTACTGTGACTTTTCTATCTCCACTTGCCCGGTTCAATGCCTCTTTTTCGGATGGGTGCACTGAAATACCAGCTGGTTTATTCAGTACAAGATATTCATTTGTTTCAAGTAAGATTTCCATGTATAAAAAAATAACGCTGTTAATACACCGTTATTTGTTTTGTTCGTCATAGCCAACATACACAAGGTTGTCACCTTCAGTGAATTCCAGGAAAACATACTCTGGTTTAGTATTTTTGAAAACTTGAAATTCATCAAAAAATCCACCGAGAGTTCCTTTCTCAAAAGGCATACTTCCTGTCTGTTCAGTAATCTTTTGGTATATGTTCTGTGCTATTGTTTTAATTTCTTCATTTATCATGTTATTTTTTATTTAATATACCATAAATAGAAAAGCTTGTCTATGCGGTACGCATAAATGCTGTAGGGCTTGTAGGTTTATGTGTACTTACAGCATGACGTATTGTGGGTATAATAGTATTTTTTAAATTCTTTATATCATCAATAAAGAAACCTGATTTTTGTTCATATGCACCAGTATGTTGATTTTTGAGCAATACCGTTTCTTCATACGCTAATTCTGAATTTGCTGTACCGTGAGTCGCAGTGCCAAAATCGATAATAACTGGTTTACCTTGTGTATTAACCATAACATTACCTGCGTTAAGATCTCGGTGAACAATATTTGCATTATGCATACCTTTGATCATAGCAGTGAGTTCAGAAATAAACATATCAACATCAAAATTTTTTGGTAAAAGTTGCGGTTTCTCGGCAATCTGTCTAATAGTAAAACCGTTTATTTTTTCCATAATCAAATACGAACCGTGATCTGATTCAAAGCTAATTACAGACAAGGGTGTGGTGACACCAGCCTTACGTGCTTCTATTTGGTATTGATGTTCACGTTCGATATTCTGATCTTTAATCTGTGGTTGAGTTTTTATTTTCTTTAAGCAAAATTTTGACATTGGGCCATCTTGAACAGAAAAAACTTCCGCATTCCCGCCTTCGCCAATCTTTTCCACATCAAATCCTGTTTTTTCGATACATTCAAGCAGGTCATCAAAATTTTGTGACTCAACGAGAATTTTAACTCGCTTGACTTCAAATGAAGAAATCTTTTCCATGGTGCGCGATGCAGGACTTGAACCTGCGACCTTCCCAGTGTAAATGGGTTGCTCTACCAACTGAGCTAATCGCGCATATATTTTTAATCTAAATTTTTCTCTTCCTTTGAATTTGGTGCAATTGGGCCGTCTACCAAGACAGCTAATCGCGCATATATTTTTAATCTAAATTTTTCTCTTCCTTTGAATTTGGTGCAATTGGGCCGTCTACCAAGACAGCTAATCGCGCGTATTTATTATATACCTAGATAAAATATAGCTTATTTTTAGAAAAAAGTAAAATATATTCACCAGATTCAAAATTCCCAGCAGTGGGGATTTTCTTAATGCATGTGCCCTCGCGAGGAATCGAACCTCGAATAACGGCTTAGAAGTCCGCAGTTATATCCATTTAACTACAAGGGCATTATATTTATTTGTAAACCTTACTCTCGGTATGTCCGGTCTATATCTATCAATACAAGGGCATTAATGTATTTCTAGATTATATTCTCGGTATGTCCGGTCTATATCTTCCTGGTATATACGCAAAAACAGTATAGCATACATCTTACTTTCATAAAAAAGAGGGGAAAGCCTTTGGCTTTCCCCTCTTTTTGTATCTCTCTTCTAGCTTGTCTCTATTTTTCTCAAACTTTTTATTCCTCAATGATAATTCCGGCTTTTTCGCTTTTATCAAGTGCGGAAGTACAGCCTGGGTCAACAAGACTTGAGCCTGGGGGAATTTGCGTTCCGACATCAAAATCAATCTTACCATCTCCATCATTATCAATACCGTCACTACATGCTGGAGCTACATTGGCTTCACTGTTATCCATTAAAGATGTACAACCCGGATCATTGGGGAAATCAGTAAAGGTATCTCCATCATTATCAATACTATCATTACACTGATACAGAGGCGTGCAACTTGAGTAATCTGCTGTTATGGTCTCACTACAGTTCGATGAACCCGGTGCTGGTGTACTACAGTTGATAGTATAGTCAGTCGATGTGCCGAGTGGAGGAGATACAAGTGCCGCACCACCACCAGGAGAAATACTTCCAAAGGTCCAACTTCCACTACAGCTAGCAGCACCATATGGATCCCAAGTAAGTTCTACTGGCACAGGACACGGTGGAGGTGAGCTCGGTGGAGCTGGACTACCCCAGGCAAGATCAATTGTACAGTTTCCTGTTTGTATCACCGTTGCTTCTGCATCATGGGAAACGATACCATCCGTACATGTAAGGACATATGTTTGTGAACCAAGAGCAGGTATGACCGGGAATTTTGAAGACAGTGGGTTCGTCGTAGTAGCAAGGGCAACTGTAATACCGTCAATTTTACAACTGGTGTAGTTTGGTGCTAATGCAGATTTTGCCCAAAATAGACGAACCTGAGGAGTTGAAGTTGTAATATTGAGTGGCTCCCCTGCAGTGTAAATAGAAGTCTGATTGAGCGTTACAGAAGGAAGAGCGGCTCTCAAGATAAGAGGACTTGAAGCAGTAATATTTACCGTAGCGGTTGCATAGTCTACCTGTCCGCTCTGTCGAGTACACCCAAGTGTATATGTTTGCTGTGTTGGATGAGTTAATGTTACATTTGTCTGACCTGCCCCCGGAGGGTTCTTAGGAACAGCGGCTACCGGGTATGAAGTCCACGTACTTGCACTCGAAGAACCTGTACCATTTACGGACGCAACTTCACACGGCAAGACATAGACTGCTGTTGGGTCAGTTGTGTACCAATAGAGCTCGACTGCTCCTGTTCCACCAGGAACAGAGATTGTGTCAGGTGTTGCCAATACTGCAGCAGCTCCGAGACTACTATTTGTTGATGGTTTTAGGTGTAAATCAACATTTATATTTGCAGGAGCGAGTGTCACCCCAATAAAAGAAAGCCAACCGACAATAGAAGAACCCCAGGCTCCACATCCACCTGGAGAAAGTGTTATCGGACAACCACCTACACCAGCGGCGACAGCATCGGTAATATTTAAAGTAGAGAGTATAGACCCATAACTGACAGAAGGTGCCGAACCCATATAACTATCGGAAGAAAGAGAAACCCATCCATCCCAAGAACCATTGGCAGATTGGAAACGGGCCCAACCTTCTAGTCTATTGGCGTTCATCTTTGCTTCACATGGGCCTATCGCTCCGACTGGACATGCAAGTGCCGGAGGTGGCACAGGTAAACCAGAAAAATCGCTTGTTATTTCTGGATCAAAAGAAAGCCAGCCGACAGTATCAGACCATGCTTTACCATTCCATTCGCCTGTTCCAGGATCTTGAGTAACTTGATACGGAATAGAACAACCAGTTGAAATTGCTGGGTTTGCACAAGAGAGTGATATCCAACCAATACTACTAGACCACAAATAACCCATGACATCTGTACCACCAGCCGCATGTACGTATTCAACTTTTTGTTGATGATAATTTACATACATTGAACCAAAGATAGATGAAAGAACAAACAGGCTCGCAATAATAATTTTCTTCTTGAGTGTATTCATATGGCTATTTACTCATATTGTATGATTCAAAAGAATCTTTGTTTCTATCTACAGGTTTAGGTGGAGTTGGGTCAACCAAGTCAGTATTTGCGTGGTCTTCTTGTGACCGTTTTTCAATTAATTTTGAGTCGATTTCATATCCAGAGTGGAAACCATCTTTTTTGATTTGTTCGAGCAATGCTTGATATTGTTCTTTCGTTATTGGAGTTTTCTTGAATTCTACTTTTTTTTCAAAATTACCAAAGTTTAAAAAACTGAAGAGAGAAAGAAGGAGTAAAATTAATAGAGACAACAGGAGTACAATAAAAAGTGGCTTTTTGTAAAATGTTTTTTGGTTCCCCACACCATGAACAACAGACGTGTGGTTTTCATGGGTGTGAGAAATGACTTGCTCTGTTTTATCATGCAAAGTCATGTCGTTCATTTGTACTGGTGCATCTTGTGGATTCATATATATAAAATTAGTTACACTTAAAAAGTTGTCCTACGACCCCAGAAGAAGTGACATTAAGAAAATATTGATCACCATTATAGATTACCGCGTATTTCCCGACAGCAAGATTACCCGTAAGGTTAGGACTATTGAAAATATTTGTCCCCGCAAGGAAAGAATCTTGGTTGTTAAAATACCCAATAATTCCATTGTTTGATATTTCAGTTACGACAGCAGGAGGAAATTGATTCGCCGGTGAGCCACTGAGACTACAGACATAGTTGTTAGAATAAGTTGGGTTGCTGTAGGTACGAACAAATGATTCAGTAGGAGGTAACGGAGCTGTACCGCCACAGTCAAAAGTTACACCTGAACCGATCGCAGACACATGGTCTTGGGCAGAAGGTGCGGAAACCGGGTCAATATCCTGACACGTAACACTGTTTGGACTAAACCCTTTGATATATGGAACAGTTTGGTCGTATGCAGGTGCACCAAGTGAAATTTTACCAATGCACCCTTTTGAAAATGCTTGAGTATAGCAGATATTTCCATATCCAAGATTGGTCGTACCAGCAAGGTCAAGGGTCGTCACCGCACCAAGACTAGTCGTGAAACTTGTAGCTCTGTATGGGTCAACAGTTCCCCCTATATAGGTATTGTCGAGAGTAGGGCTGGTAATAATAAGTTTCTCTGTGTCGAGTCGTCCGAAACGTCCATTTGCCCATTTGTTCAATTTGTCACTCCAAACACCCAAGCGACTTTTGTTGCTGGTGATTGTGGTGATATTTGTTTCGATACCAGAAGTAAGAATCAGTGCATTTTTAACAAGATCTCCAACCCCAGAAAGTGGTGACAAATCTGCAACAAGTTTCCCGGCTACTGTCATTGGTCCAGAAGAAATAATACTGTCACTTCGTAATGCTTTTGGGTATTCAAAACCCATAGGAAGAGGACTTGGGATCACTTGTGAATCATGACACAAAGAGAGTGTGACGTCATTGAGACCAACGCCACTACAATCTTTTGATTGCGGGTTGGTGTCAAAATTGATTGGTTGCTCTACGTTGCCAGCTGTTGGGTCAACACCCGGAGCTGAACTGTAGCTAGACAGAACTGACTGACGCGTTCCAAGCAACAGCACTACAACAACGAGCGTGCTTACAATAAAGATACTTTTTTGTGTGAAATATTTTTTCATAGTATTCATAATTAACATGGGCTTTTCTCGTATATCTGACCATTCGTATCAACTTTGATAAGATACTGAGACCCACCTGGGTATCCAGAGGTGCCAGATGCGTTGATAAATACACGATACGCAGCAGGTTCAACAGATTCCATCAGAAATTTATCTCCGTAAATGATAGTCCCTAAACCAAAGCCTTGAGCTTTGGCAAAATGCGAATTGTCTGAATTTGAGCTAGCTGGTGCTGACAAGATGCCGTTTGTAGATGCACATGTCGAACCGAGTGTTTGTGGAGCAGAACGCAAAAAGTGTCCAGAATTGTTTTGCAAAAATGTATACCCGAGTACGTCATCGTACGTTGGATAAAAGTAACTTCCGCTCGGGCAATGATTCCAACCAGTACTAATACCGTTGTATTGTGTATTGTAATAGTATTCACTATTTTTCCAGTTAGCAAAAGAAGTACAGCGATTGTAGTAGGACCCAATTGCATTCATGAAGAATCCTCGTGGGCATTCATCGGTATTTCGAACATAACAAATCATGCCACGTCCAATATTTGTCTTACCAGCAACGTCAAAATTGGTCGTACTTCCAAGAGACGTTGTGTAGCTCGTTGTTCTGTATGGATCTGCACCTGTTGCTGGGTCAGTCAAAACAAGATGTGATGCATAGGTATTTTTGACACGAGTGTCGGCCCAATTGTTGTCTTTTTCACTCCAAACGCCAAGGCGTTCTTTCCCGATACCCAAAAAATTTGCTAATTTTATATTTGTTTGACTCGCTCCAGTCCCCGAAAAGAGATAGAGCGGTGAACGTGCATACTGACCGGATCCGAGCATTGCTTTTGTTGAAGCAAGAAATCTTCCATATGTTTCCATATTTCCAAGAAGAAGGAGACCTTCTGTAAAGAGGCCGATACCATTTGTGATACTTTCTTTGTAGAGAGAAAGTGTTACTTTTGGATCTGGGGTTCCGGGTGCACCAATAGTACCTTTTTGTTGGACAACTCCGCCAACAGTGACAGGTTCTTTTGAGCCGAATTGTGGAGATTGCCAATCTGCACCCAATGCAAAACCAGTTGCACCAAAGAGTACAAAGACACCAACTATAGCAAAAACAAAATTACGATTTTTCATATATTAACAAGATTTTATTTTTTTAAGCTTTCCTCCGGTTATTTTGAGCATATAGTCACCCGCTGGATTTACTTCACTAATAAAATACCACCCATTTGAAACTTGTCCGAGCTTTTGTAGAGGAGCAGATCCTGCCAAACCATTACCGTATATACCATTTGATAAAACTTGGTCAGCAATAAGAGGAACATAGCCAGTTGTTGACCCACCAGAAGCTCCTGAATTCATTCTGTACCCTATGTATGAAACGTTCTGAAAATAGGAACTGATAGAAGTGGTAGGAAATGGGAGAGTCCCTGGATTATAGTGCGGATTGTTGTTGTATAACGTCACGTATTTTTCGTTCGGAAATATTCCAGAGGCCCTTAAATTACAAACAGAAATAGGATACGGTCCGTCTAATCTCATCGTGACGTATTTGTTAGGAATTGAAGCTGGTGGAGGGGGGAGGTTGATCTCACTTCCATCAAGCGCTGACTCACAGCCTGGGTCGTTTGGGTAGTCGATGAGGCTGTCTTCTGGGTCAGTGTTGTCTATTCCGTCACTACATTCATAGACGATAGGAGTTGATTTGCAAGATGTATTAAAATTGATAGCTACTGGGTTTGCAGACGGACTAAATTTACGACAGATTGCTTCTCTTTCTTTATCATATTTTGAAAGAAAAAATCCATCTGGACATTGCGCCTGAACGATATCCTGTAAATAACAGTAGTCTCCATAGCCGATATTTGTATTGGTAAAATAGCTCTGGAGGATTGGGTTTCCTGGGTCATTTGGGTCAAGCGGGCCAACTAGATTATCATATACAGCAGTATAACTAGCTGGATTAACGTATTTAGAGAGGTCCATAGCGAGTGTACCTCCAAAACCATCTTCGTTTCTTGGAGCTGGCATGATACCTAATGATAACGATTCGTCAAAAGGAGCAGCCACGTTAATAAAATTTCCAAGATCACCACCCAAATAGAGACCATCGACAGAAATACTTCCCATACGGAGTGAAGTGAAATCTGTTCCGGCTTGATTTTCGAGGCCGAAACGGTTTGTTGGTTGAGCAGTAGAAGTATTATTTACCAATTTGATGTTGACCATTTTATTGTCTTCAGGGATAAGGCTTGTTGGAGAGAGTGTTCCACCAGCAAGGTAGAGTACATCACGGTTCATGCTCGTATCACCACTTGGGAAAAGTGACGTGTCAGTCAGATCAGCCTTGAGGTAACCAGGGGCTTTGTACGCAAGAGAAGCAATAGTATTGAACTCATTATTTTCAACTTGTACATCTCCATTGCCTTTCTTTAATCCTTCTATATAAAGGGCTTCTGGAAAGGTGTAGCTATTGGTGCTCGTTTGGGTCAGAGTAAAGGTACCAGCAGAAACAAGCCCAAGAAATGGACTCAAAAGAGGAAAGATAGATGCACTTCCCATTCCTCCACCCCCTCCTCCTCCACCACCTGTCCCCAAAAGGGGAACAACTAGAGGTTCTTGTCCGTAAATAGCCAAAGATGTGTTAGGCAGTGGTTCACCATTTTTTGCCTGTATATCAGCAAATGAGTGAATTGGTTTAAATGTATCGAGGTTGATATTTGACGGAACAACTGGTTCAGACCATGCAGACGCTGTTGCGACCACAAGCCCAATAACTACAAAAATAAATACTATCTGACCTGTAGATACAAGTATTTTTTGAAAAAATGACTGAGATGGAGAAAAATTAAAATTCATCATATACAGTATATACTCTTTATAGACCGTACACAAACCTATAGACCTAGTTATCCACAAGATGGGGATAAACTCTATTCAAACATATATTATTGTGGTATTATGTAAGTAAATCGTTTACCTCATTTCTTCAACTTAAAAACAAAATAGCATGAAAAAATTACTCTGGATACTTGTTATCAGTGTGATAACAACTCCGTTCGTGTCTTTTTCTCAGAGTCCGTGTGAACAACCGGAATCTGAGGTATACCGTATTTATGACTTTCAAGCAAATAACACAATTTTCAAAACACTCTTTGATTCACTCGGAAATTTATGGGTCTTTGGAACATTTTCACAAATCACCCAGTACGACAAACACCATGTAACAACTCAAGTGCTTGGTGGTCTCTCGGGTATTGCCAAAAAAGACTTTATGACTGGTATTTGGCAGTATGAAATAGGCCTTACTGGTGGATTTATGAATGCTTGGATCTTCAATGGCACATTCTATGTAAACCATAATGCATCCATTAAAAAACGTGATCCAATCACAGGAACATGGTCAAATGGACTATTCTATGTAACCACAGACATGGTTCAATCAACTACTCCTCATGAATTTCATGTAGCTGTTAATCTTGCAAGCTACCCTGGTATTGGTATGTTCATTTGGAATGAAAATACCGGGGTATTCACACCTATGAGTAATGCAGAACTTGCAACATCAACTGGTGGATACTACAGAATAAACTATGATGATAAGTTTATGGGTGATACCCTGATGGTTCATTACTCTTACGGCAACTACCACATTAATAAATTTCTCATACGAGGCCAAACAGCGCTTCTCAACTGGGGAGATATTAATGCAACACCGGGTTTTGGAACTGCATCACTGGGCTATGCCCCCTTGTACTACAACATTACTACTAATAGTATGTACCTGGTGACTGGCGGATACTTTTCTGCGCATGTACTCTACTGGAATGGAACTACTTGGACGGAGCTTTACCAAAGCTCCGTGTACCCAAATGCACTTTCATCAGATTACACAACACCTTTATTCTATGACAGTGTCACTGAGCGTCTGTATCTTCCTGATTTCATAGTAGGAGTTCACAAATACATCCATGTCCCAACGAACACAATTCATGATGCAGGATTTACCGCAGAAATGCGTTTTCAAAATCAGCTCAGAGACAGAACATTACTCGCAGGCGACTCCATTGCTCCAGCAAAACCAAACACAATGTTTTCAACTGGAACAACTATTACCTCACCAAATACGATTACGTACACAGGAGATAATGGCCACATCGGAGATATTGCAAAAGTTTACGAATACGGAAATGTGATTGATTCACTCACAGTCGACAGTACAAACTGTACGAACTTTAGTTTCGCTCTGTTTGCGGACTGGGGAGTTCACGATTATGAATTTACACTCACTGACCCGTACGGTAATGAAAGTGATAAAACACTTATTCACCTAGAAGTTTCTGCTCCAAATGGAACACACGACGTAGATAACTCACCTCTGTTGGGAATAACCACTCTGGGTAAAACCATCTCCGTGAAAAGTCAGACTGCTCCGACACTCATACAAGTATGCAACAGTTGGGGTCAAGTAATTTTTTCAGAACAAAGAAACGAAACACACAGCACTATTAACCTCGAGACTGTTGCGACGGGTATGTATATACTCAAAGCACACTATCCGCATGGCGAATACGCTGTGAGAAAAATTGCTCTGTAAAACACTCTCTCGAACACATTTTTTCTTCATTTCTCACAATCAAAAAATACCACTGATTTATCAGTGGTATTTTTAAATTTGGGAAGATTTCGATATTCGACAATATAGGTATTGGGGTATACTTACTTTATGCGATAGCAGAGTGCTAAATTCATTGCAACTGGAACTATCTTATTTAAAAGAGGTAAGCACTTGATTAATATAAAAATTAAAGGGGTTAGGTTCCTTTGATTTCCCTCAAGTCCATTGATATACTGTTTCTATGCCACAAATACCTCGAGTTGATGTAGGAAATGAGTTATATTACGTAATTAATCGTGACAATGCTTGTTTACTCATCTTCTTTTAACAGGAAAGACTATGATCTTGTTTGAAACCATCCTAGAGGAAGCACAAGAGAAATACAACATGAGAATACTCGCGTATTATCTCATACCAAACCACTTCCATCTTGTCCTCTATCCTCATCAAGACGGCGATTTACAAAAATCAATGCAGTGGTTGACCCTGACGCACACCTAACGCTGGTATACACAGAACAAAACCATCGGTAACAGCGGTCTTAGGGATTCTCATTTCCAAAATCCCAGAAACGGTAGTTTTTTCTGAATTTATTGATCCATTAATATGGATGATCATATATAGAGTATATAAATATTATTTCCTGAATCCAAATTTTTAGGGGTCAATATTAGGGGGGGGTCTGGCCCATAAAAAACTTGCATTGCTTTATCTTCTTTGTTATTATTTTATTATGTTAGTTAGGTTGAATTATTATACAAATAAACTCACCCCAAAGAGGATCTCATAAACCGCCGAAAGCGGTTTTTTTAATACAATATGGAAAAATATAAACAAGAACTTTTGGACGAAGTCCATACACACATTACTTCTGTACAAAGAGTAATTCGAGAAAAACTCGAGCAAGTCAAAATATTGGCAAATATGACTTTGCTTGAAATAAGTAAAATGGCCACATCTGACCAAGCCGTCTATATGAATTTACAAGAAAATGCTGAAGATCGAGTACTCGAGCTTCAGCATTTGGAAGGTTCTCCATACTTTATCAAATGTAACATTGTGGATGAAGAAGGAAGAGAGAAAAGATATTTTTTTGGCAAACATGAATTTTCCGAGGAAGCTATATATTCTTGGGTGGCGCCTGTTGCCTCTATCCGTTTTGAAAACCCAGGTCAAGCATCCTACAAACTACCTAACGGGAAAATAAAAACTATAACGATAATCGAGAAGCAACAGTACATGATTGTTGACGGGAAAGTTATTTTCTTTGCCCGAGAGACACCAAGTAATCCACGCGAGTTGATTTACCAAGAACATTTCACCAAGCAAAAGTCTGAATTCGCACTGCCGGAAATTGTCGCTCAAATGGAAAAAGCTCAAGATCAAGTTATTCGTGCAGACTACAGAGGGCCGATGAGTATTTCAGGTCCTGCTGGTTCAGGAAAAACAACACTTGCGCTTCACCGCGTAGCATACCTGACTCAAGCACCAGAGAGCGCGGAGTTCTATCCTGCTCGTTCAATTATTGTTTTTGTTCAAGACACCGGAACAAAAGAATACTTTTCAACGCTCCTGCCGGGCTTGGGAATAAACGATGTCACCATTACAACTTTTTCTGAGTGGGCATTTTCAATCCTCGATCTGGATGGATATTCCTATGTCGAGCGATACGGAGAAAACGACGAAGAAAGAGACATGTACGAATACCAGAAAATTCGCGCACTTCGGGAGAGTACGCTTTCTCCATGGAACACTGTACTCTTTAAAACACTCTCTCTGCAATACGAGAAATGTCTTTCTTCTGCAACTGCCCCACTTTTTGAAAGACAGAAAAAAGAGAAAAGGTTGGATCGTTTTGACTTGGTTATTTTATTACAATCTTATTTTGAAAAATATAGAAAATTTGAAACAAAGAGAGAATACCAAACCTATGTCAAAGACAATTTAGTGCGAAAGACAGAGAAGAACCCAGTGTTCTATTCGCTCATCGTAGTGGATGAATTTCAAAACTATCTTCCCGAGCAGTTACAGATCATGAGATCATGTCTCAATACTCAGACACAATCGACCATATATGTTGGAGATATTGCTCAGCAAGTAAAACTAGGGACGATAAAAAACTGGGAAGAAGCCGGTGAACTTATTTCTCCTGAAAGAAACATTCGCTTAAATAAAGTCTACCGAAACACAAAAAATATCCTCGGGTACATTCAAAAACTCGGCTACACTATTGAGATCCCTGAAGGCCTCAAAGAAGGTCCGCCTATTACTGAGAAAGTTATAGATACGATCGATAACGAAATAAAACATATTAAAGAATTCGTACCTCAATACGAAAAAGGAAGTATTGGTATCCTTGCTAAAAGGGAATCATATTTAACTTCCTTTAAAAAAGAATTTGCTGGTATAAAAAATATTCATGCTCTCACTATGCTTGAATCGCAAGGAGTTGAATTTGATATTGTTTTTATTGTTGGAATAAACAAGGAGTCTTTTGAAGTCGGACAACATCTCGATGTTCTACCCGAGCACCTTGAAGAAAGAAAACGGATGCAAAAAGACCTCGTCTACGTTGCGCTAACCCGAGCTATTAGTGAACTTCATATTCTGGGTGGTAATAAGCTGAGTGAAATTTTTAAATAGAGAAAGAAAAAATGGATTTTGAAGAAACAAATCTGATTCGTATTTTTTGCACTACACCATAAATTTTTAACCTGTGGGGTCTCCTGTATGGGGTCTGACCCCTAATATTTAAAATTATTGAGTATTTGAAAGCGTATTGAGATATGAAATAATCATATCTTTTACTTCATCACTATTTTTATTTTTTGTTTCAATTCGATGGGCAGCAGCGAGAAACGGAATCCCTATTTCATAATGGTGTAGAATACGACTTCTCTCCCAATCAGTAAGCTTGCGCTCGCCTCTATTTGTAAGCGCAACTTCAAGCGTGGGATCAAGGGTGAATACAGTAAATTGAGAGAGAACAGAAGATAATGCTTGGTATCGTTTTTCATCAAGCGGATAAACAATTATCACCGAAATACCTAAATTATTGTAGAGCACAGTAATCCCTGGAACAAGTGCATAATTAAGATCAATATACTCTTCGAAGGGCATCCAGCTTCGTACATACTCTGAAAATGTATCGAGCTCGATTACTGCCATTCTAAGTTCAGGGCCGAGTAGCTGAGCAACAGTACT
Organism: uncultured Candidatus Saccharibacteria bacterium; assembly: GCA_964565825.1. Taxonomy (GTDB): domain Bacteria; phylum Patescibacteriota; class Minisyncoccia; order Phycocordibacterales; family UBA9973; genus CAZEPT01. Next base: position 14,274 of record CAZMGK010000016.1, read on the forward strand.
TTTACCACTATTGATACTACCGGAAATCCATATATTCTGCATATATTCATATTACCACTTTGAGCGATTTGGAGAAGTAGAGTCTAGATGAGCGGCGGGGGGGGGGGGGGGGCGGCCCCCCGGGGTATATTGGGGCTGG
>CAZMGK010000017.1:0-2507 GCA_964565825.1 uncultured Candidatus Saccharibacteria bacterium
AAAACCTTTATGTTTGTTTCCTTTACCAAACAATGCGCCATTTTCTGCTTGTATTTTTACAACAGCTGCCTCCGCTTCTTCTTTAGAAGTTCTTGATAATGTAAACGTATTTTCAAGTTTTTCTTTGTTTGGTCCAGTAAATTCAAAATCGATATATGTAATATCTAGAATTTTTACACCAAGGTTTTTTATCTCCTCATGCTTGTTGACTATATCCTCACATTGTACCGAAAGACCGTCAGGATTAGATTCATGCTTAGTTTCATTTAGCCAGTCGATAGTTTTACTACCCATAATATCACGAATTGTTGATTCTATTTTTTCATCAACAACTTCTAGTGCATTATCTGCGTTAAAACGAAATAAGTAGCCGTTATTGATTTGAAGTGTATACAGTATTTTGACTGCAATAGGAAGCATTTCGTTGTCTTCTTGATTGCCACCTGTGCGTACTTTTGGTACGGTGTAATATTGGTATTTATATCTATAATGGTTTGTTAGCTGATTTGTGCGAGGTTTAACCTCGTTGTTGACATATTCAGTCCAGCTCATTTTCCATTCTAAAATTGTATATATACCAGGTGCTCCACCTAAATAGATTACTCCAAGTCTTTTGGCTCGCTCCCTGTGAACTCCTTCGAGAAAATCAAATTTTGAGTCATCGTCTTTCTTATTTTTATAAGGAAGAATATCCCAATCTGTTTTATCTTTATCGTACAAGGTTTTATTTTCAGGATCATTAACAAAGTGTCCCGGAATTTCAGCAATAAGTTTTTCAAATTTACCACCTCTAAGAATGATATACATTCTATTTGGTGTTAGTTTAAAATACCATGCTGGTTTCTCGATCTTTGTTTCAGGATCTATTTTTGTTGCCATTTTCATGATAACCGGATCTGGTAAATCACCAATCCAATCAACTTTAAATGAAAAAAAATTTCTATATTTTTGTGCTATGCTCATGTTATTTATTTTTTAAGGAATGTTTATAATTATGTGATTTTTTCAATACACCATGAGGGAATTTGAGAAAGGAAAGAGGTGATACTGGAAAAATCACATAACTCTATTTCTAGTTATATTATATCACCTTTGTTATAAAAAGTCAAGTAGTATGATATTCCAGGCACATAGCAAAAAAGACTGATGAAATCAGTCTTTTTTGCTATGTGCCTAGGAGAGGACTTGAACCTCCAATCCTTACGGAACTTGTTCCTAAGACAAGCGCGTATACCAATTCCGCCACCTAGGCATTTTTGAACTACCTTAGTTCAAGGTGCCCTCAGTAGGATTCGAACCTACGACCATCTCCTTAAGAGGGAGTTGCTCTACCAACTGAGCTAACAAGGCATATTATTATGTAAATCTTTTTTAAACCTTACTACGAGATCGGGAGTTGGATTATCTACCAAGACAGCATAACAAGGCGTATTATATCTTGGGCCTACCAAGACAGCATAACAAGGCGTATTATATCTTGAGCCTACCAAGACAGCATAACCAGGCACAAGCCATCTAACAAAAAAAATCTCTTTTCACAAGATCTCTCTTATTATACATAAAAATAAGTAAAAATCCAGCATCATCCTACTCTTGTTTTTTGTAAACAAAAGAGTATCATGAGTTTAAATAAAAACTTAATAATTATGAAAAACACTCGTATCCTTCAAACCAAAAATTTGAGCTTTAGCCCTTTTGATGCATTTCCTTACTGGAGTTCAGTAGAAAAACAAAGAATTCTTGTTCTTCGTTTTTCTCATTTAAACATACTAGATCTTGCTGAAATATTAAAAAAGACAAGACTTTCAGAAAAAAAACTCACGCAAGAAGAAGAGCGGAACAGAGATGAAATTACTTTTACTATATTCCATCGAATCGCGGATTCTAACCCAGACAGACCATCTATTGATAGTGAAAAACTGAGAAAGGGAGACCCTCTTGAACTTGAACGCCTAGAGCATAATAAAATCCACAAACATGCAAATGAAGGTATCATTTCTCTCCTCAGTCCGGTTATCCCGTCTCGGTATATGCGAGTATACTACCAGCTCCTTTTAGAAACAGGTTTTATTCAGAACATCACTTTTAGTTTTCTTCACAAATTGGGATTTTATCGTGAATCACAAGCACTTACTCTCTTGCAAAAACAAACAAAAATAGCTGCGTAAATTTAAAAAGACTGAATGTATGTTCGGTCTTTTTTTTATAAGATAACTACAAATATGATATACTATCTGTATCATGAGTCAGATTTCAACAGCTGTATTTATCAAAGGTTCAACCTCCGTCCGGGATATTTTTGATGATGGATATCCTCATTACGCCTTTATCGGACGTTCGAACGTGGGTAAATCAAGCACACTCAATGCACTGACAAACAGAAAGAGTTTAGCTAAAACAAGTTCTTTTCCAGGGCGCACACAACAGATCAACTTATTCTTGATCAACGACTCATGTTATTTTGTCGACCTACCAGGATATGGGTATGCTCGGGCATCTGGGGCGAA
>CAZMGK010000017.1:2517-9569 GCA_964565825.1 uncultured Candidatus Saccharibacteria bacterium
AAAGCACCTCGGTGAATTATTAGCACTTTACTTATTTGAGACAACAAACCCACTCTTGAAGAAAGTTGTTGTCCTCATTGATGGCAAAACAGGACCAAGTAAAGATGACCTCTACATGATATCACTCCTCAAAGAACATCGTCGTGATGTCATTATTGCAATCAATAAAATTGATAAGATAAAAAAATCTGAGTATATAATACAGATCAAAAATATTGAGACTTTGGTTGGACAAGCATGCGTTCATTATTCTGCCGAGAAAAAAATTGGTCTCAATACATTATTAGATGCGATATTTGAATAACGTAAAAAAAATGACTCATAATCAACAACAAGAGGGGAGTTACACAATGCTTTTATCGATGATAATTGCATTACTTCTGGTGTCTCTATTTATTTTCAGACAAGATTTATTTAATGGCGGTAAAAAAACACCAAACGTACTAGAACGTGGTTTTGAAGCTGTAGATCAAGCAAAGAATGTTTCTAATACTGAAAAAGAGCGTACACAAGACATAAATCAAATATTGGACAATAAATAATATTCATGTTTTAGTATAAAACTGTGGATAACTCATTTTAGCTCGGTTGCGCAAAAGTAGGGTATCATGTATATTTAATCTGAGGTTCGGAAGTTTGACGACTCAATTGTAAGAGAGAGTCCCGCAGTAGCAATACTGATAGAGGTTGCGAGTCTCAATGAAGGAAATCTTGAAATTTATTTCAAGATTTTTTTCATTTGTGGAGAATATTTTGATATACTTATATATATGGCAATATACGATGCAACCACAAAAGATAACAAATGTATATTCTGCGAAATAGTCGCGGGGCGTTTTGATACGCCAGGTGTTTTTTGGCAGGACGATGAGTTCATGGCATTTCTTTCCATTGATCCGAACACAGAGGGTTTCTCTTGCGTGATTCCAAAAGAACACTACAGTAGTGATGTTATGAAGATGCCGAATGAAATACTTCAAAAATTTATTATTGCCTCAAAAAAAGTTTCATCTATTCTTGAAAACTTCTATAAAGATGTTGGTCGTGTGGGTGTGATGATGGAAGGTACCGGAATTGATCATGCACATATAAAACTTATTCCAATGCACGGAACCGAAAATCTAAAGAAAGGAGTCTGGCAGCAATTTTTATCAGACAGGGAATTTTGGTTTGATGCCTACGAAGGTGGATTTGCTCGGGCGGTGGTCCGAAAGCTGATCCTGAGAAATTAAGAATTCTTGCTCAAGCTCTTATACAAAGTCAAAAATAATTACATGAAGAGCACAGCAGATTAAAAAAAATCTTAAAATCTGAACGCTTTCCTTTTGTGTATGAATGGACAGACGAAGCGGGGACTGAGTACAAGGAACATGCACATAAGGGTAAAGTCAGTTTTTTCGTAATTTCCGGTGAAGTGGTATTTTCTGGTGGGATTAATAAAAAAGTCTCTGCTTTGGAAAGATGTGATGTTCCTCCTGGTATTATTCACACGGCCAAAGTTGGTCCAGATGGTTGCACCTATATTGTCGGACAAGAGATAGAAGATGATGCATAATTTATAGATTTGAGGGTATAGGGCTTAAAATGTCGTACCACAGGAGTATTTCTTAGTTCCTAATTCGCTAGGGCTCATAAGGAACTAATGTCGCACAATATATCTTTTACGACGTGATATGTCTTTTTTTAAAGATATATCAATTAACCATCACACTTTAAATCAGCATTCTGCTTATCTCCACCACACAAAAGGATTTTTTTTCTATAAAATTACTTACACAACTTGGATCTACTATATCCTTGATCTTCGGCGTCTGTCTCTGATTCAAAATAAATTCTGTTTTCAGGCTTTACTCTGTTGCCACTTTTACAACCTACTACGTAATACGTACTTCCATTTTTAGAGCCAAATATACCCTCATTTTGACCATTGAGAGGTACAATACCACCTATTGAGCTAGATTCTGCGATACTCGTATATTCAGGCATATTTTCTACTTGAGCAACTCGTTCTTGAACACTTGGTCCATGAGGGGCTCTATAAGCATCTGTTGCACCGCCTAAAATATAAGCTGTGAGGGGATTTTGGCCTGAAATTTGCTCATCTGCCGTATACAATGAACCATTTGGTAAATAAATCGTTAATTTTTCAGAAGGACCTCTATCCCCTGTTTCTATTGACAATTTTCCAAAAATATATGAAATAATCATTGCAAAAACAACAATCAGGACCAGGGCAATATGCTGTGTATCTCTTTTTTCACCAAGTGCCTTGATTTTATTTGTGATTTTTGTTACAATTTCCATACAAGATATATCAATATTATATATTTATTATAACTAATTAATCAAGGAAATACACCATGGCACATAGGAAAGCGGCCGGAACGGCCCGAAACCTGCGAGATTCTAACCCAAAATATTTAGGAACGAAACTCTATGCAGGACAAAAAGCGCAAGCAGGATCTATCATCGTCAGACAGCGCGGAACAAAAATAATGGCTGGAGCAAATGTTGGAGTTGGATCAGACTACACACTCTTTGCACTCAAACCAGGAACTGTTTCATTTACGAGTAAGAGAAAAACAAATTTTGACGGTACTGTAACACGACGTAAGCAAGCACACGTTGTTTAAAGTTTAGGCAAATAAAAAATAGAGCGACATATTGTCGCTCTATTTTTTATTTGCCTAATACGAACTACTTTTCAATATTACTGTCCTTTAACAATAAGTGTTAACAATGATTCTTTTCCTAAAATTTTTCTATCACCCAAATGAATAAAAAATTCTCCGGTTGAACGAATTGGTTCCGCAATATGAATATACTGTTCTGGCAATTTTATATGAAAATGTAATTGTATCAACTCCCCTATTTGTTTTTCGTGAATTTTCTCAAAGAGTGTTCCAGAAGAATTCACCTTTTTAGTTAAGGTTAAAATTTGAGTATCAAGCTTGCAGAGTTCTTTGACCAGTAAATCTTTTTGAATTTCCTTCTCACCAATTTTATAGTTTTTGTCACTTTCAATTTTTTGTATTTTTGAAGGAGTTGCTATCTCAGCAAGTTTTTTTGGGAGTAAAAAATTCTGAACATATCCATCAGGAAATACTTTTACTTCACCCCTTCGTCCGATATTTTTTATATCCTGTAGCATGATTACTTTCATAGTTAACTCGTTTATTTACCCGTTTTGAAAAACTCTAACGCTCGTATAATAGTTGGATCTGTTGTGATATCTTTTTTGGAACTGTCTATTGGATTTTGCTCTACTAAGATATGAGGAGTGATCCCTTTACCAGAAATTGTATCACCATTAGGTGTTAACCACTTAGCAATGGTGATCTTTGCAGAAGTGTTGTGAGATACGGGGAGCAATTCCTGGACAGATCCCTTACCAAAAGAAGTTTCACCGATAATAGTTGCGCGCATATTGTCTTTCATCGCTCCTGCGACGATTTCAGAAGCAGATGCTGAGCCTTTATCAAGAAGAATTACTACTTTGGTATTTTGAGATATAGTACCGTACCCACGACTTCTGTGAACAAGCGGTTTCTTTCCTTCACCATAATCTTCTGAAACAATAGTAGTCCCTTCTTCCAAAAATTCGCTTGAAATAGCAACAGCAGAATCCAGATACCCCCCAGGGTTGCCTCTTAAATCCAAGATAATATTTTCTTTATTTTTTTTACGAGCATTAATCAATGCCTGATGAACTAGTTCGCGAGAAGTACTATTAAAATTGTACAGGCTGATTATATACGTATTATCAATTTCATCTTCTGCTATTGTGGGAATATTTATAATTTGACGAGTCACCATAAATTCAAGAGGTTGTTGCACTTGAGGTCGAACAACAGTGATTTTTACCTGAGTACCTTCTGGTCCTCGTATGTGTTTAATACTCTCATCAAGGGTCATGTCTGCCACGGTGAACTCATCTATCTTGAAAAAATAATCACCAGCTCGAATACCAGCTTGTTCTGCGGGAGAATCTTTGAGTGGTGAAATAACAACTAGCGCATTATCTTTTACACCGATTTCCACTCCAATACCAGAAAACGAACCTAAGACTTCCTCTTCAAATAATTTAGATTCTTCTGGTGGAAAAAATACGGTGTACGGATCTTGGGTTGATGCAAGCAAGCCCTGAATAGCACCATACACGCGTTCTTGATTGGATACTTTATCTGCATCTGGGTACTTTTCATTGAGCAAATTCCATACTTTCCAAAATTCTTCGAAATCTGCAACATCAGTAGGTGATCGGTCAGGTTGTTGATTGATCACGTTTTTAACTTTTCCAATAGCAAGTTGATGACTATACCCGAGATACAGTCCTGTCAAGAAAACAAAAACGATACAGAGTATCATGAAACTGTTTTTGTGTATTTCTTTCATGAAAGATTTTTTTTTGTGATTTGTGTATATTTCCATGCTAGGTGGTATGTTCTTTTTCTTTTTGTGCTGCCTCAATCATTTCTTTTCTGTGCTTCAATGCTTGTATTCTAATCCAAATGAAAAACCCAATAACCGAAGAAATAGTAAGTATCAAAAAATCCTTAAATGCTTGTGGTACTCCCAAAAAAGGAATTATAAACAAGAGAACAGCAACAACACTAAAAAACCGAATGTATTTCATCCCGTTAGAAATAGAAAATCGAAGATTTTCGTATTTGATTATTTTTTAAATAGACCTTTATCATAATTTACTTTTTATACTCTTACTGAATTAATAAACCGTTTAATTTCTAACGGTATCATATATCACAAGTATACACTAAAAGAAGCCGTAGATGAAATGAAAAAGGTTCTAGACAAAAGAAGGTTTTTATTTTGGAATGAGCATGACTACAAATTCTCCTTTTTGTTGATTAGCGTCGTTTTGAACACTCTGGAGTGCTCTGGAAATCGCTCCGGAGGTGTAGGTTTCGAATTTCTTGGTCATTTCACGACCAATGGTAATTGTGTGAGTTTCTTCGTATGGCAATAAAGATTCGAGAGTTTTTAGAATACGGTGGCAAGATTCGTAGAAAACCATCGTATGTGGAATATTTGCAAGGTGTTTAAAAAACGTCTCTCTCCCCTTCTTGTGAGGGACAAAGCCAAGAAAACTAAATTCATTCCCCATAAAGCCAGAAACAGAGAGGAGCGTCGTAATGGCCGATACACCAGGGATAGGAATAACAGGAATATCTGTATAGCGAGTTCGAATATGCGAGATGAGTAGGGACCCAGGGTCAGAAATACCCGGAGTGCCTGCATCCGAAATGAGTGCAATATTTTGACCAGCTTCGAGCATTGCAACAATAGAGTCATGCTTATCTTTTGATGAGTGTGCGTGGTAACTACTCGTCTTATTTGAAATAGCGTAATGATTAAGCAGGACTTTTGATGTACGTGTGTCTTCACACAAAATAAGGTCAACGCTCTTCAGAATTTCAACGGCACGGTAGGTAATATCACCCAAATTTCCTATTGGGGTAGCGACAACATAGAGTGTTCCTGGTTCGGAGTGAGTAATCATACTAGAGACAGTATAGCTTATTTTATGGCTTTTTATAAATTTTGAGATAAAACGATTTAGGTGTATAAATAAGAAAACCCTTACATCATGAAAAAGATACTCGTTATCACCAGCTCAGAACTTTATAATGAATTAAATCATATTTCCTTAATTCTTAAAGAACGCTATAAAAATAGCCACACAATATACACACTCGATACATTCTCAGAACAAGAAATATTTGACTACGCGTATATTATTATTCTTAAAAAAACTTCAGAAGAAGAAATTGAGGCACTTGAATTTCAAGTTCTACTATGGGTTCAAAGTTACACAAATATTGTGTACATTGATTTTAATACTATAAAAAATAGCCAGATAAAAGCAAAAAAACGAGCGGAAAGAAAAGAACAGAGAAAAAAGAAAAGAAGCAACATTTGGGTGACTATTTTAGATAATAAAAATTAGTATCAGCATATCAACTTGTGAGACACAATCTCGCAAGTTTTTTTATGACCAAAATACAAATGCGGGGAGGCCGAAGGCCTCCCCGCATTTGTATTTATTAGAAATTACGAATTCAGAATTAGAGATACTTCTCTCCTATTTCTTATATTTTCTCACTTTCCACTTATCACCGACTGATACACGAGTGAGACTGCGAGTAAGTTCTGCTTCATATCGTTCAAAGTCTACGATTTCATTATTTTCAAATTGTCTCTGCAATTCAGTTGCGCGAGCTTGAGCTTTTTCAATTTCTTCACTTGTCAAAACAGAAACATGTTCAGCAAAGTCTGCCATAATAGCAACCTCATCCCCAGTGATTCTCACAAAACCTCCTACAATAGCAAGAGGGATTGCCTCGTCGTCTTTAATCCCGACAATATCACCCTTCCCAAGAAGCGTAACCAAAGGAATATGTCCTGGAAGTATAGTAATCTCACCACTCACTGTCGGTAAAGTAACCTGAGAGACTACCTCGTCTAAGATCACTTTCTCTGGGGTAATAATTTTTAAATTAAGTAACTGCATGTAATTTTTATTTAGCTTCTCCTACTTGGTCGATAGATCCTTTCATGTAGAATTCTGACTCTGGTTTATGGTCATGCTTTCCTTCGAGGATTTCTTTAAATGATCGAATCGTATCAGCGAGTGTCACATATTGACCAGGGGCTCCGGTAAATTGTTCAGCAACGAAGAATGGTTGTGAAAGGAATTTTTGTACTTTACGAGCACGAGCAACGAGAGATTTATCTTCTTCTGAGAGTTCTTCCATACCAAGAATCGCGATGATATCTTGCAAATCCTTGTACCGTTGTAATACACGTTGTACTTCACGAGCTGTTTCGTAGTGATCTTTTCCAACAATATTTGGGTCGAGAATTGTAGATGATGAATCGAGTGGATCCACAGCTGGGTAAATACCGATTTCTGAAAGTGAACGGTTGAGTGTCACCGTAGAGTCGAGGTGAGCAAATGTTGTCGCTGGTGCTGGGTCAGTCAAGTCATCCGCTGGCACGTAGACCGCTTGGATAGATGTCACAGAACCCTT
>CAZMGK010000018.1:0-8710 GCA_964565825.1 uncultured Candidatus Saccharibacteria bacterium
TATTTTATGCAAAAAAAATACCCTTCTTAGTGAAGGTATTTTTATCGGCTCCGAACGTGGGATGATGTTCGAAAGAGTTTGGGGTAATAAGTCAGCAGTCGTTAGGTGTGCATTAATTTATGTGATTGTTTTGAGCTTGTTCTTTTGCTAAAGCAGATAAGCTATTTTTGTCTATCCCTAAACCAGTCTTGTAATATTTACTCCTGGAGCTTCTTTTGAATATTAATTCATCGTTGGTATGGGATATCCCAGTTGCGCTTTTATCGGAAGAGTTGTCATATTTAATGATTAATTCCCAGCCTTTCGCACCAAGTTCATTTAGCATCATTTCAAAGTAAGATTTCCACCACTCCATAGTTTTGTACTTTTCGTCGTCATAATCGTATTTTTCCATATCCTTAATACTAGGATGCCTCAAGTTTTGTACTAAGTACTCAAATTTTTCATTGAAGAATATCATATTTTTTTTGTGATTACCTTTAAAATATCCAGTAATTATATCAAAAAGCTACTCCTTACCCTAAAATAGACTCTAAACTTAGTTATAAGTAGTTACTTTTGGATAAGTATGATTACAGAGCTCCAAGTAGATTAAATAGCGCAATTATGTAGATAATAAAGGCAAACCCTATATTGATGTACATTTTTGTCTTTGCTTTATCAAACTTCTTTTTCGCCTCTAAGAACTCTTCATTTTCGTATTCCTCATCTTCACTTACAACTTCACTATTTTTTAGCAACTTCCTTATTCTTGAAAATTGTTCATGGTTATAAAATGCTGTGGAGATACTAGTGTTTCCTGATGTTGTCGCAAAAGTTTGAATACTTAAGTAAATTAGAATTAAAAGCGACACGACAATTACCTCAAAACTGTCATATATATTGCTATATATAGCAATAACTACACCTATGGTTATTAAGTTAACAATAACGGTCCATATATAACGAGCAAATCTCCAATAATTTTTCTTTTCCTTCTCATAGACAGATGCACCGCAGTTGTTACAAAACTGCTCTCCTTCATTCATCTTTTCTCCACATTTAATACAAAACATAATTATTTAACCCAAAAAGAATCTAAAAACTTCTTTGTATTTAAGCCCCCTATAATATTTTCTGAACTACCAGTAATTAACAAAAAAGGTGTATCGTTTGCTATTAATACTTTACCCTGTAAAAATCCGTCACTATTTTTTGCTGAAAAGTCTAGAGTTCTAAATGTCTTAAAATAAGAATAATTAGATGAAAGTAGGGTACTGTCACTTCCTTCGCTGAAGTTATTCATCATTGATTCCAAGATAGCGTCTGTATCTGAAAGATCAACAGACTCGCCATATATGTAGCTAGCAACTAAAAAATAAGAATTTCCAGACTCAGAATAATATGTATTGTAAGTGTAGTCGGATTGATCTTCTGTCTCAACTGTTGGATATACAGGGAAAGAAACACTAAAACGGTCTTTGACTGAATTGTATGTTACCCAGTCACTATTCGTTACTGGGGTACTTCCACCAAGAGAAATACATGAGGTTTCTGTGGTAAGGGGATTTTGCGTGTTTTCAGCTTTCCCTGCACTATCAACACAGAAGTAACCACCTGAATTTAATTGAGAAGTCACTGCATACTCCTTAATACTGTCATTACATACAGGGCCTGCATCTTTCACCTTCGGTGTTGAGTTTATTATTTTTGTTATTTCAGCATCGTCACATAACCCAGCATAACTACCATCTTTTCCATTTTTACTATTTGAATCCCAGTATATCTCTGCTTGTGCTCGTAAATTAGCCAGATTTGCTTTAACAGAAGCGTCAGTTCCTTTTTGTCGTGCAGAGTTTAAAGATGCTAATACTACAGAAGCCAGAATTCCTAATATTGCAATTCCTACTAGTATTACTATAAATATTGTTACTGCACGACCAGCACCACCGCGTTGACCCTGGAATACCCCATGTTTATTTTTGATACCCAGAAAGGTTGATTTGCATTTTGGGCAACGATATTTATGAGTCCCAACAAAATAAAGAATAGTAATCAGTGGGGCAAAAACAACACAGATCCAAGCGAGAATTTTAGAAATTGTTCGTCTTGCTGGTTCTCCTTGACCAATGTAGTCACAGTTACCACACTTAACTATATTAGTAGGTTCTTTTTTAAAAGAGGTTTCGCCATCAATTGAAGTTCCACACTTACCACAAAATTTGGCGTTTTCAGCAAGTTCTTGGCTACAGTTTTTGCAATTCATATTTTTACTTTAATTATCGTTTACTATTATGATAATGATATTGTCCGTATTTTAGACCCCACTTCGGACAGTTGGTTCGGCAGGTGTGACCACCTTTTTTGTCAGTTCGACCAGGGTGAGCGTAGGTGAAAGGTGCCAGGAGAAAGAGTGCTAAAAGGGTTAAAATGGCTGTTTTCTTCATATATAAACGACTTAGTAGTTAATACTACAACTATACAACCACTGGTCTTTAAATCAAGTATAAAGGGTATAATATGTATAACTTCCAGAGAGTTTTTCCCTAGTAACAGATGATATGAAATTTAGACGTAGAGAATATAAGAATAAAGATTATTTTGAGTTCTTAGAAGAGAGCTTTTATTTGATTACAAGTAGAGATGATGGTAGCCAAACATTTATTAAAATAAAAAATAAATTGAAAGGCAAAAATGCTGAAATTTTTAGTACTACATTGTTATTTTATACTGGAGAGAGAATTCTTAAAATAAAAATTAATGATGAATTACGTAAATACGAAGATTTTGAAAAAATAAATAGTTTTAAAAAGTTAAAAGAAGATATCTCTTTTGAGTTTGATAAGTATTTAGAAAGCATAGAAAAGTTGGATTTTTTGGGTGCAATATCAGAGATTATATATTGGATTACAAAAATTGAAGGTGGTAGACAGGTTAAAATCCATAAGGATTTTCTATCATCGTGGTATCAATGGCATGTTTATTTAGAAAAAGAAAATAAGAGCAAGAGAGAAGGTCAAAAAATTATTGAGAAGTTAAGATTAATTATGGGTGATAAGGTTAATGATTTAGAACAAATAAACAATGAGTATTTAGCTGAAATAGATAGATTTAAAGCAGGTAAAAAAAATATATTTGTAAACATTGACCATGAGATAGATGTAAATAGTTCAATATACAACGATAATTTATATTTACCAGAAAAATGGCTTGGGAAAAACCAGGATTTTAGAGTAGTAGAAGAACATACTAAGTGTATTGTAATTGATGATAAAACTTACTCATTGAGAGATTATTATAATTTAGTCAAGGATTCTATAGATGAAAACTGGCTAAAAAGTAAGGACCTATTAAAACAGATTGTCACAATATATTTAATAAAAAGATGTCAGAATGGAGACAATGAAGCTTTTGATAAATTATTTAGTATCTATAAAGATAAGGCTGAGAGTGTTGAGAGAAAATATTTGAAAGTTAGAGGGGGTTATATAAATCAAGGTGAAGTTGAGGGTAGATCATTAACTATCCTAACAAGTCTTTTGAAGGGCGATAATCCTTCGTATCTTTTTCGTTCACTAGGTATGAAGACGGAAAATAAAAAACCTATTGATGTCATAAATAAAAAGCCATACAGCGCGCTAAACGAATCGTATGAATATATGTTTGGAATGATAAATAATCAGTATGAATCTCTCAAGGGAGGCTTGGATTATCTAGAGAAGAATACTAAAGATTTAAGAAATAGATCAAAAAAAGCAAAGAAGTTAAGTACTAAAGAAGAATATTATGACAAAATAATTGCGTATTCTGGAGATGTTTTATCTAAAATAAATCATGCTCCAATGTTGTTTGCTCTACTTAACCCTCTTGATCTGCTAAAAATTTCTCCGAAATATAATAACTATTTATTTAGACCTGCTCCAAATAGGAATTTAACTACGTGGCTTTTTGGCGACAAAGAAAAAGCCTTTCCAGGGATGGTATGGACCTCTCTATCAAACTTATTTGATAGGCGTATTCCTCGTAGTAATGACTCATTTAATGAAGACGAATACTACCAAGACAGCTCTGGTTTGTACGTAAAAAGATCAGAGAAACAAGAAGACTTATAAAAGTGCGAATTTTTACATAGCCTAAAACCTTTATTTTAAAGACCTAAACGGGTCTTTTTTTGATTTCCTATATATCCAATGAGGGTAATCCTCGCTTTATAAACTGATTAAAAATTAAACAAGATGAAAGAATTTGAATATTTACCAGACGAGGAATATGAGGAGATAAGTGACCTACCTCTAGTAGTTACATGTGTCCTCAATAACCAGAAGGTTGAAGCTTATAACCGTAATCCTAAATATGCCCCTAGGGTAGGTTTTTTGTTTCGGAAAAACAAAGAACTAGAGGAAGTTATCAATAAGTACTTGAGCGGAGAAATCCTAGTAGAACCAAGGCTCTTTTCTGAAAAGACTAGAGAGATAAAAGCAAGAACAAGAATTTCTTATTAAAAAATAAAAGATTAAATGATATGACAATTATAGATAAAAATGAAAATAAAACGTTCCATCCATCAGTAGATATTAAAGACAATGTATTAGTCTTAGGCTTTCGAATTAAGAAAGAGGGGGACAAAGAAACTGATCTGTTCCTCGTTAAGACAACAGAAGCTCTACAGACAATTGAGGATCCGTATTTTGAGCATGACGGACAGACATATTCAATCGATAAGAAAAAGAGATTGTTATCAAAACTATCTCAGAAGTGGGGAGCAGACAGCTTAAATACTTTTGTGGAGCTATCAATGGACCCGCTTTATAAAACAATAAAACCTTACGATGTGTACGAAAAGATAAAAGGAAAATTGAAACGACACGTAGAGCTTGAAAATGAGTCAGACTACACACTTCTCTCGGCGTGGATTATTGGGACCTACTTTTTCCCAAGCTTCGGAGCGTATCCGTATATCCACATAAAAGCACCAAAAGGCTCAGGTAAAAGCCAATGTTTGAACGTCCTCTGTCAGACAGCATTTAACGCTGTAAAAGCCCGTGCAAGCCTACCAGCACTCCGTGACACGGTGGATGCTCTCAAGGGGACATATCTTATGGATCAGGCTGATGCGCTACATAGACCTCACATGGAGGATTTTCTAGATGTTTTAACTGACTCATATAAGCGTGAGGGTGGTGGTGTAAGAAAGATGGTTCAAACAAAAAATGAGTGGAAACTAGAAGAATTTGATGCCTACAGTCCAAAAGGATTTGCATCAATTAATCAGTTACCAGAAGACTTACGGGACAGATGCATTGTTGTTCCACTTATTAGAAGTGGCAAGAATTATGCACCAGTAGACAGTGAAGATACT
This sequence comes from uncultured Candidatus Saccharibacteria bacterium, assembly GCA_964565825.1. Classification (GTDB taxonomy): domain Bacteria; phylum Patescibacteriota; class Minisyncoccia; order Phycocordibacterales; family UBA9973; genus CAZEPT01. The sequence goes on from CAZMGK010000018.1 coordinate 5,339, forward strand.
TTCTGGAAAGAAGTTCGTGGGGATCTCTACATTTCATTGATAAGCAATTTTCAGGGGGTAGAAACAGGTTATCTCATGAAGAGGATTGGTTATCGAAATAGCAATGAAATTTATGGGCGAAGACTTGAGCTCTGGCTTCCTATTGAGGTTATTCTCAGTGAATTTCTCGTACCACAAGAAGAAATAGAATTAGCGAAACAAAGATTTCTATCAAGATATGAATTTGCTATCTATCAGACATCAGATATAGAAGTGGCGGTTATAGATACCGTGCTTTCAATGATGAAGGGAAAAGACGAAATAATACTTAGACCAAAAGAAATAGCTCCACAAATAGATACTGAGCTTTTTGATCCAGACGATAAATTCTCTTTTATGAGTCAAAAACAAAAGTCGACAATGGTTGGTCGTAGTATCACCAAGTTCAATCTCTCTAGTCAGAAACTCCCAAGAGACAGTCAGGGTGAGAAATATCTCTTCACTAGAGAGCATGTAGAAAAGGTATATCGAGGATATTTTGAAAGTAAGAAAGAAGATACACAAACATACACTGAAGAAAAAGTACTTGAAACAAAAGGATTATTGGATGATTTAGTGAGTGTATCTTAATGACTACTACACACAACATACACTCATACATACACAGAAACAGTATTGAAACAGTTAGGTTTTTTAGAAATGTATCTTTGTGTATGAGAGAGGGCAGTATTTTACTAGGTCGATATATCCCAAATGATTTAGGTAGTAAAGAAATATATGGCTAGATACGGATGGAAAGGGACAACTGAAGCATCAAAGCGAGTAGAGCTTAGTTGGCTTAAAAAACAAAATTACCTCGATGGTTTTCGAGGTGGCAATATCAGTTGGTCCAGAAATGGAGAGTCTACAGGTAACATCAATATACAAGTAGATACTTATTCAGATAGTCCAAATATTAAGTTTGTTTATAAGGTCCGTAGAAATGGAGAAGAGTGGAAAGATATGGATTTTTCTTTTCGAATGGAAAGCACTCCTTGCAGGTTTGGTGGTAAGAAATGGTTCTTTATTTGTGGCCTCAGTAAAAATGGTCAGCATTGTGGGAAAAGGGTCCGAATATTGTACCAAGCAGGGGATTACTTTGGTTGTCGTCATTGTGCCGATCTAACTTACGATAGCTGTAATGAATCCAAAAGATTTAGGCATGGAATGTGGAAAATATTCACTAATGAATCCAAGGCTGAAGACTACTATAAAAAGTATGTTAAGAGAGAGTACTACCGAGGAAAGCCTACTAAGAAATATAAAAGATATCTAGCGATAAGTAATAACCTTAGCGATAGAGACTTGTACGAAATGGAAAAACAATTATTAGCTATTAAGAAATAGGTCGATGAAATTGTCAGAACAAGCAATCCAAGATTTGAGAGTAGAGCTAAAAAGAGCTTATGGTAGTGACTTTTCTCTCAATAATGAGGAACTCAATGAGATTGGGCTGTTTCTTCTGACATCCCTTGCTGAGGGGCTAAAACAGCGTAAATACGGTATAATTAATACGCTACACTAGGATACAAGATACAAATAAGTGTGTTTTGTATATAAGAACGAGGTAATGACTCAGGCCCTAGTGTAGCAACTTAAGCTTAGTCGTTGCCTCATTTTTATTTATGTATACACCAACAGATTTTACAAAGTTAAAACCCGTAAACTACAACCGCAAGTCTTCGGAAAGCGAGGATAAGCAAATGCTGTCTATTATCTCTCAGGTTGAGGAGGCACAAAGAATATCCAACTATTATAAACTTCCTCCTTTTGTTGAGATTTTTCAAGAGTCAAAGTCTGCTAAAAAAGAGTTTATACGGCCAGAGTTTATGCGAATGATAGAGATGATAAAGAAAGGTATTATTGACTCTATTGTTTGTTGGAAGCTAGACCGTCTTGCTAGAAACATGACAGAAGGCGGAATGCTTATTGATCTGCTTAGTTCTGGTGGTTTGAAAGCTATTATCACTCACGATAAGGTGTACTATCCAACTGATAATGTTTTGCTTATGTCTGTTGAATTTGGGCAAGGTAAACAGTTTGTAAAAGATCTATCTGTAAACGTAAAACGAGGACAAACAAAGAAAGCTTCAATGGGGGTCCCTCATGGTGTGGCATCTCTAGGATTTTTAAATGATAAGACAGAAGAAAAAGGAAATCGCTCTTGGATGGTAGACGAAGATCGTCTTTGGAAAATTAAGAAGCTATTTGAAGAATTTTTAACAGGTACTTATTCTGCGGGAAAGTTGTATACATACGCAACTGAAGAATTGAAGCTCAATACTGTTAAGAGAAAAAGAATAGGTGGTCAATCTATTGTACTTTCTCGTATTTATACAATTTTAAAGGACCCTATATATGCAGGATTCTTTTACTATGGAGATGAAAGATATGAGCTAGATAAGTCCCTCCCTAGGTTAATCACAGAACAACAAAGAGACAGAGTTTTACAAATACTATCGAAAAAGAATATTCCTAAAGTACAACACCATAAAGCTCTTTATTCAGGTTTTATCAGGTCAGATGAGGGAGATGCTATTGGTCCAGACTTTAAGTTTCAATTGATATGTGATTGTAAGCATAAGTTTGCCTATAGAGATAAAACACATTGTCCTAATTGTAATAAAGAAATAGATCAGCTTGAGAACTCGAAATATATCAGTAAGTCCTATTACTTTAATAATCGTAAAAAGAAGGCTAAATTGCCCTATAAAAGCATAGAAGAATCAACTATTGATGCTGAATTGTCGAACTATATCAATGAAAACCTTACTTTCTCGAATGATTTGTTGGAATGGTCAAAAAAATATATTCATGAATTAAAGGATAAAGAAGTAAATGAGAGTATTTTGATAAGTAAAGATAAGGAAAGACGAAATGAGGAGTTTGAGACTAAGAAACGTAAGATGCGTGAGATGCTTAGAGATGGAAAAATTACAGATAAAGAATACTCAGGCGATTTAGGTTTGCTCCAAAAGGAATATTCGGATACACAAGAGAGTGTGATTGTTAGTAATTGGTATCAGGAGATGATTGAAATAACAGATATCATTGAAAAAATAAATGATGTTATGAAAAATGGCACATTTGAAGCTAAAAGAAATATATTGTCAGAGCTTGGTTCGAACCTAACTTGGAACGATGAAAAACTTAGTATTTATAGTAAGAAATCAATAAATACTCTGATAGAAGGCGTAAAACGTATTAAGTCAGAATTTCCAAAGTTCGAACCTAAAAGTTACGTTGCTATACAAGGCTTAAATGAAAAAAACGAGCCTTTCGACCCGATTTTTTCTAGGATGCTCCGACGGTAGGATTCGAACCTACGACCAATTGATTACACGGATCCAAACA
>CAZMGK010000019.1:0-6267 GCA_964565825.1 uncultured Candidatus Saccharibacteria bacterium
TTGCGTATACAATCCTCTATTTCATCTTTGTATTTTTCTTTACGTATTTCTATACGGCGGTTACATTTGATCCAAAACAAATGGCACAGAATCTCTCAAAGGGAGGTGCATTTGTTCCAGGAGTAAGACCAGGAAATGCGACAGAACAGTACATCGGGAATATCGTTGGTAGAATTACACTTATTGGAGCATTGTTTCTTTCAATCATTGCAATTCTTCCGCTTGTTGTACAACGTATAACAGGTATCACAACTATTGCTATTGGAGGAACAGCACTTCTCATCGTTGTATCGGTTGTTGTTGATATTTTGAAAAAAAGTGACGCACAACTTTCAATGAAAGCGTATTAAGAGCTTATTAAAAAATCCGCCGTTTAGCGGATTTTTTAATACAAAAATGAGGAAGGACCTTGTTTTGAAAGGTCGTTTCTCATTCTCGAATAAGAATCTTTAATGTATAATAAACATATGCAACCACACGTATTTATATTTATGGGTCGTTCTGGCTCTGGGAAAGGCAAACAAATAGAATTACTCCAACAGTATTTTACCGAAGAGTATCCTACTATGGGAGTGCAGTCCTATAATTGTGGTGATCAGTTTCGAGAGTTTTTCAAAAGTGAAAATACACTCTCGAGTTTAGTAAAAAAATCTGTTACAGAAGGTAATTACCAACCAGATTTTTTTGCGACGACGCTTCTATTTAGTACTGTGTTTAAAACAGTGAATACCACCGACCATCTCTTGTTCGATGGGTACCCACGGTCTCTCAAGCAACTGAGCGAGTTGAAAGAATTACTTATGTACCTTGGAAAAACAAACGCACTTGTGATTGATATTTCTGTGACGAGCGAAGAAGTGATTCGCCGAATGATGCTCCGTGGACGCACCGATGATTCCCAAGATGGAGCTCAAAAAAGACAAGAAGAATTTGACCGTGCTGTCGCACCGACACTTGAAGCAATAGAGAACGATCCATTTTTTACCTATCTCAAAATCGATGGCATGCCTTTGCCTGGTGTGGTGCATCAAAATATATTACAAGCAATTAGCCAAAAAATTCATGGATAATACAAAACAAAAACATATTGTCATCTCTCTTGGTGGATCATTGATTGTCCCAGATACTGTTGATACGTATTTTGTTATTTCGTTTAAGAAGTGTATTGAAAAATTGATTAAAGATGAAGGATATACATTCACTCTGTTTACTGGTGGAGGAAGTGTCTGCCGTACGTATATTGAGGCACTGGATGTTGTTGATCGCACAAAAACGCGCGACGACAAAGACTGGATTGGTATTGCTATTACAAAAGTAAATGCTCTTTTTCTTAAAACAGTGTTTGGTGATTTAGCATATGATGAAATCGTCACTGATCCAAATCATATCCCCGAAACAGTTAAACCTATTGTTATAGGATCCGGTTGGAAACCGGGATGGAGTACTGACTACGATGCTGTATTGTTTGCGCATGCTATTGGTGTTACCCGTGTTATCAATCTTTCAAACATATCCCATGTGTACACGAAAGACCCAAGGAAATATAATGATGCTATAAAAATAGAAAAAGTAACATGGTCGGAGTATCGAAAGATTATTCCCGATAGTTGGGAAGCTGGGCTTCATTCACCGTTTGATCCAGTGGCGTCAAAATTTGCTGAAGAATCTTCCATGACTGTAGCAATCCTTGATGGTCGCAATATTGATGAGCTCGAAAAAGCAATTCGCGATCTTCCGTTTGAAGGTACAAATATTACACCGTAATGCGTTGTCATTCCGGGCTTGATCCGGAATCCAGAAAATGTTACTTGGATTTCAATCAGGCCCCAGGGCACCCTCTCGTGCTGTATAATGCCCTTAAGTTCAGGGTGACAGCACTATAACCTACAAACTACAACCCCCGAAGCCTGGTTCGGGATTCCGAGCTTCGCCTCGGAACTATAACCTTTAACCTGAGTAACATATGTCTATATTCATCAAAACAGAAGAACAGATAGAATTCATTCGCGAAGCGGGGCACAGGCTCGGTGCTATTTTGGCGAAGGTAAGTGAGCGCGCGATTCCTGGTGCCACTGCACTTGAGCTTGATGCGTACGCCGAAGAATTGATTCGTGCGGACGGAGATGTACCAGCTTTCAAAAACTACAAACCTGACATGCACCACAAACCATTTCCGAACTCACTCTGTGTTTCTGTAAATAACGAAATTGTTCACGGTGTTCCAAAGAAAGACAAAGTACTCAAAGAGGGCGATGTGGTGTCGCTTGACCTAGGGCTTTCTCACCTTGGCTTTTTTGCTGATCATGCCACAACACTCATTGTTGGAGGAGCTGGAACTGAGAAAGAAAAAAAACTGCTTAAGGTCACGCAAGATGCCTTGTATGCTGGTATTGATATGGCTCGCGCCGGAAATCGGGTTGGTGATATTAGTGCGACGGTTGGAGCGTTTGCTTCCAAAAATGGCTATGGAAATGTGAAAGAGCTCTCTGGTCATGGTGTTGGGATTCATATTCATGAAGATCCATACATTCCAAACTTTGGTAAAAAGGGGACTGGTGCACTTTTGAAGGCCGGCATGATTATTGCGATTGAGCCGATGTTCACGCTCGGTTCTCCGGCGATCGATGTCTTACCTGATGGGTATACAGTGATCACCAAAGATCGCTCCAAAGCCGCCCACTTTGAACATACGGTTCTCATCACGAGTGGAGATCCGGAGATACTTACAGGAATATAATTCCGATGTAAAATCGGGACTCCAAACGAGCTTCGGAGTTTCTCATAACCAATTTCTAAATTATAACAAGAGTAGGGCGACTGATTTATCAGTCGCCCTACCCTTGTTATAAAAATCTCTCTATGCTATGGTAAAAGCTAACCAACCGTTCTTTTCATCCCCTAAAAAATTTTCTATGCATAAAAATCTTACCCTCGAAAATAGTTCGTCTATTCTTGGTATTACGCTCAGCTCCATCTGTCTTATGTTGAGTTCCGGAATGATACCGTCTGTAATACAATTTTTTCAAAAACAAGCACTCCCTCTTCATGTTTTGGTTCCAATAATGACTATATTTTCTCTGCTTAAGATTCTTAATGGGACGGTGATGTCCTACCAGAGTAAAAAGTATCACACAACGTGGATAAAAATGATAAGAGGAAACTCTACTGTACTCGGTTTTTTATTTCAGTGCGCATATTGGGTCTGCCAATTAGCATTTTTAGTGAGTATTTTTGTATTACTCCAGATTGAAATATCATTCCTTGTTGCGCTCTTTATCTGGCTTTCGGCATTCTCTATAGAATATTTTTTAGCAGATAAGTATATTGAATACATGGTTAAAAACCATATTCCCATGATTGTACGAAAAAAATTTCCTACAAAACCATAAACAAAACCACCCCACTAGGGGTGTTTTTATTTGCATAAATAATCATTGACAGATATGTATAAATATGCTATATTAAACCCAACAAAAAGCCCTTTGAAAAAGGTTTAAAAATAGATTATTTTTACTTTTGTTTTTTGGAACGAAATGGAGAATAATCTATTTTTAGACAATTTAAATTTTATAAAATGACTCAAAAACAAATTGATACATTGAAGTATCTCATCCTTGTTTCAAAACTGGAAAAAGTAACAGAGCTTACAAAAAAACTCTTCTGGTTTATTGTTGACGCCTCAGAGAATCTGACAAAAAATGTCGGTATTGTAATGATTGAAGGTAGCAGTGGTTTTCATTTGTCTGATGTTAGTGAGTGTATGTATGGATGTAATGCTATGCATAGCATAGGAGGGAATATCAATGAATTTTTTCTCTTAGCTGAGAGCCCATTCAACCTAACTTCTTACGCAGAAAATGTAAACTTCTCAAACCAAGAAGATGTATCTCGTTTATTTAATTCATTTTCTGGAGTAGTCGATACAGATGCACTGGATTTACCATGGTCAGGTAAGCAACTCTGTTTTTGTCTTCGGCTGGCTGATAAAGATTCGACAGATCCGGTGGAATTAATACCTCTCTCTCTTGAGATTTTACGAAAAATTGAGCTTAAAGCTCCTAAACTCTATATGTAATTTAGTATAGTGCTCAAACTTACCTCAAAGGCCCCTAAAAGGCCTTTGTTTTTTTGTATGTATGTGGTAGTATGTATCCATAAGCTTTGAGACGGCTTATGGGCAAAATCTTCCAAATTGGAATATAGCGTCCCGAGTTGCATAGGGGTTTTGGTGCCTGATATACGCTTTTATCTTTTTAAATCGTGCATCACACACTAATATCCTTCTCTTCGTTCGCCTCAATCTACTGCGCGCCGTCTGAAGCCCGCACAAGATAGTGAACTCATTATTTTTAATTATGGGTTTTTTGTGTTTTTAATTTAAAAACTTTAAAATCTCAACTATAAACTAGCATTATGCCAACAATAAGCCAACTGGTTCGTAGTCCACGAAAAAAAGTAGCAAAGAAAAGCAAGGCTGTAGCACTCGGCAAAGGGTTCAATGCAATCCACAACAAGCCAGTGTCATATCCTGCTCCTTTCAAACGTGGAGTATGTACAAAAGTAACAACAACAACACCAAAGAAACCTAACTCAGCGCTTCGAAAGATTGCGCGTGTTCGACTTTCTAACGGACAAGAAGTAACAGCCTACATCCCAGGAATGGGACACACTCTCCAAGAACACTCTGTGGTGATGATCCGTGGAGGACGTGTGAAGGACTTGATCGGAGTACGATACCACATTGTTCGTGGACGTCTCGACGCAACTGGAGTAGATAAAAGAAGAAAAGGTCGTTCACTATACGGAACTAAAAAACCAAAGAAAGACGCTGCTAAGAAATAGCAGAAAAATAAAGAGCGTGGCGACTATATTTTTCGCTACCCCGTGAAATGATTTTTTTGAAAAAATCATCATGCGGATGTAGTGGTTAGTAACTACGCTTTGCATTACTAGTGTTGTACGAAGAGAGAATGATTAGAATTATACCCGCATGATATTTCACAGGGTAATGATTTACTCCAATTCACTTCGTTCATTAAGAAAATCAATTATGCGAAGAAAAGTAACAAATCGTAATATCCCAAAACCAGATATCATGCATGATTCACTCGTCTTGAGTAAGTTCATCAACGGTGTTATGTGGAGTGGAAAAAAAGAAACTGCACGAAAAATAGTGTACGGTGCTTTTGATGTAATCAAAGAAAAAACAGGTCTTGAACCTCTTGAGGTGTTTACGATGGCAATCGACAACGTTGCTCCAGTGATGGAAGTACGTTCACGTCGTATTGGTGGAGCAAACTATCAAGTTCCACGAGAAGTTCGTCCAGAACGAAGACAGAACCTTGCGTTTCGTTGGATTATCGCTGCTGCGAGAAATGGTAAAGGGAAACCAATGCACATGCTCCTTGCTGATGAGCTGATCAATGCAAGTAAGAAAGAAGGTGTTGCTGTCAAGAAGCGCGATGATACTCACAAGATGGCAGACGCCAACAAAGCATTTGCCCATTTTGCTTGGTAGAAAAAGAGCGAAGCTATTTTTATACCAGTGCAAAATGGAGCATGCAGATCTTAGAATTCTTTCAGAATTCTGTAGAGTCGAAGTTCCCCATTTTGCTTGGTAGCTGAAAAATAAGAAGCGTAGCGACTATTTTTTTCGCTACCCCGTGAAATGATTTTTTTAGAAAATCATCATGCGGGTATTCTATGCACTATAATTTTATAATTATTAACATAACAAGAACGGAGATGTAGACTAGGAATGTATTTACCCGCATGATATTTCACAGGGTAATGATTTTCTACAATTCACTTCGTTCATTAAGAAAATCAATTATGGACACAAGAGACTATCCTCTAGAGAAAGTACGAAACTTTGGGATTATCGCGCACATTGATGCGGGTAAAACAACCAGTACAGAACGTGTGCTTTACTATACCGGTGTAAATCACAAAATCGGTGAAGTACACGAAGGTGCAGCAACGATGGACTGGATGGAACAAGAGCAAGAGCGTGGCATCACTATTACGTCTGCTGCAACCACTTGTTTCTGGACTCCAACCTATTCACCTGGCGACAAAACAAAAAAACATAGATTTAACATTATCGATACTCCGGGACACATCGACTTTACTGTTGAAGTAAAGCGATCACTCCGAGTTCTCGACGGTGCTGTTGTTGTATTTGATGGTGTTGCTGGTGTTGAACCACAATCAGAAACAAACTGGCGTTATGCTGATGAAGCACAAGTTCCTCGAATTTGTTTTGTA
>CAZMGK010000020.1:0-6065 GCA_964565825.1 uncultured Candidatus Saccharibacteria bacterium
CTCAGTTGGTAGAGCAACTCCCTCTTAAGGAGATGGTCGTAGGTTCGAATCCTACACAGGGCACAGTAGAACGTTTTGTGTTTTACTATAAGTTGCGATATGTAATATTCTACTATAGAATAGGTATGCTCGGGTGGCGAAATTGGCAAATATGAATCAGCGCACAGTGCGTTAGTCAATGTCAAAAAAATGAGGATAGAGCAAGAAGTAGTACAATAAAATATATGCTCGGGTGGCGAAATTGGCAACTATGAATCAGCGCACAGTGCGTTAGTCAATGTCAAAAAAATGAGGATAGAGCAAGAAGTAGTACAATAGAATATATGCTCGGGTGGCGAAATTGGTAGACGCACTAGTCTTAGGAACTAGTATCGCAAGATGTGGAGGTTCAAGTCCTCTCCCGAGCACAATGAAAAAATCGAAGATAATCGTTATTTGTGGACCGACTGCCACGGGTAAATCAGACTATGCTGTAGACCTCGCCCTTCGACTTCCCCACTCAGGGCAAGCTCGAGAAATAGCTGGTGAGATTATTTCTGCTGACTCACGCCAAGTCTATAGAGGACTCGATATTGGCTCTGGGAAAATCACCACAAAAGAAATGCGTGGTGTCCCCCACTATCTCCTCGATGTTGCCAATCCAAAACGCGTGTTTACTGTTTCTCAATACAAAACACAAACTGAAAAAGCTATTCAGAAAATTCTTAAAAAAGGTAAAACACCAATCATCGTCGGTGGCACCGGATTCTATATTGATGTTGCGCTCGGACTCGACTTGCCTGAAGTTCCACCAAATAAAACACTCAGAAAAGAACTTGGGGGTAAAACAACTGAGGAACTTTTTACTCTTTTACAAAAGAAAGACAAGACTCGGGCACAAACAATTGATAAAGATAATAAAGTCCGGCTCATTCGTGCACTTGAAATTATAGAAACGCTTGGTAAAGTCCCAAAACAAAAAAGAGTTTCAAAATATAATGTTGAATATATTTATTTAGATTTTCCTGACGAAGTACTCAAAGAGCGTATTCATATTCGCCTTCTCAAAAGAATGAAAATGGGAATGTCGAAGGAAGTGCAAAATCTACACGAACAAGGCGTTTCGTGGAAACGTCTCGAAGAACTTGGACTCGAGTATCGCTTTCTCGCACTCTATCTCCAAAAAAAGTATGGTTCGACAAGCTCACCACAAGCCAAAGCAAAAATGCTCGGAGAGCTTGAGATGGCTATTTGGCACTATGCAAAACGTCAGAGAACCTGGTTTAAGAAATATGCTCGTAGTATATAATCATTGTATGAAGAAAAGCATTAGTATCTTTTATATTTTTTTTATTGTGAGTGGTGCATTGTCTCTTGTCTATGTACCAGATGTTTTTTCATATCCGTATGTTTCTGAAATTTCTATTATCATTATCTTACTTCCAACTTTTATTGAATTGCAGAAAATCGTTGGGGTAAGAAAAACAGTTACTATTATTTGTACACTGAGTCTCTATGCACTCACTGTTGAATACATAGGACTCGTCACTGGTTGGCCATATGGATTATTTACATACAACCCAGAACTTGGTGGTAAGATATTTGGAGTACTTCCTTGGACTGTTGGACTCTCCTATACAACCATTCTCCTTGGGTGTATTGGTATGGCGTATACGCTCTCAAGGAAAAAATATGTACGAATATTCCTTACGGTACTCTTGCTTCTTTTGTCTGACTTGATTCTTGACCCAGGTGCTGTTGCTATCGGAATGTGGTCATTTGTAGTTAGAGGACACTATTACAGTGTCCCCTTTCAGAATTTTATCGGTTGGGTAGTGACAGGTATTCCAGGGGCGTACATCGGGTATCTTTTTCTTAAAAAAGTTGATACAGAGAGAATACTTCTACTTACATACAGTTTTTGCATGAGTATGAGCATATGGGTATGTATAGCATTTTTAAAAATGCTCTGGGTTCCTTTTATGCTCGGGCTTTTATTAATCAGCACACTATTGGTGCTATACTATCTACATGAAAAAAATCATTCAATTAAGTCGGCCTAGGTTTTGGATATATGTGCTTGGTCCATTTCTTTTAACACTTGCTGTTCTGTATCCACTTTCAGAGCACCTCCTACCTTTTATTGTTTTTGCTCTCTATTTTACCTTTCCTGCGAATATTCTCATCTATGGGATCAATGATCTCTATGACAGAGAAACAGACATCCATAATGAAAAGAAAAAAATATACGAAAAAACCCTAGAAGACACAGATGATCCTACTCTCAAGAAGGTGATTATCTTTTCAAATGTACCGTTTATTATATATGCAGGATTCACACTCTCACCTCTAGCTCTTCTATTTTTTTTCCTCTTTCTTATTTTTGCGTATGAGTATTCTGCCCCTCCTCTTCGAGCAAAAGCAATACCGTTTATCGATAGTCTCGTGAGTGGAATACTCTACATACTCCCTGTATGTATTTCTTGGGTTATTGTAACGAGTTCCCTACCCCCACTCTTGCCGATACTTGCGGGAGTTCTGTGGTCAATTGGAATGCATGCATATTCTGCAGTTCCAGATATTAACGCCGACATGCAAGCTCAGATCAAAACAGGTGCTACCGTCTTAGGTAAAGACACTATGCTCTATTTGTGTGGAATTCTCTTTATGATTGCAAGTAGTATTGCATACCCATATATAGGCGTATTTGCATACGTGGGTGGATATGTATACATCACCCTAATAGTGCTTTCTGTTCGTAAAAAAAATCCCGATGAAGTACTCAGTATTTACAAATTCTTCCCTATTGTAAACACACTGATTGGAGCTGGGATTTTTCTTATACTTCTCTCTCAGAAATTAGTTCTCTAAATCTTCTTTAGTGAGAGGGTGTGGGTGTGTTATGCCCATAATTCTCTTGTAGACAAGTTCAGCAGAGATAAGACATACGGGCATACCAATACCAGGGTTTGTTCCGGCTCCTGTAAAATATAAATTTTTTACTTTTTTTGAAATATTATTTGGTCGTAAAATAGAAGTCTGTGAGAGAGTGTGTGCTAGTCCGAGTGCAGTACCTTTGAAAGCATTGTAGTCTGTTTTAAAATCTTCAACACTGTAGAGTTCTTTAACAAGAATCCGTTTATCTAAGTCCGGGATGCCACATTCGTGAGCAATCATATCGATTATTTTATTTGCGTATGCTTCTTTGCCTACAGTGCTCGTGTCGAGACCAGAAGCAATGGGTACTAGGATAAAAAGATTTTCAGTTCCTTCTGGTGCAATAGTGGTGTCAGTTTTTGATGGATTACAGATGTAAAATGCTGGGTATTCTGGCCACTGTGGTTTTTTGAAAATAGTGTCAAAATTTTCTTTCCAGTTGTCAGGAAAGAACAGATTGTGGTGCGACAGTGTCGGAAGTACCCCATCAATACCGAGATAGAGGATAAAAGCGCTCGGTGCGAGTGTCCGTTTGTCCCACCATTTTTGACTATGCGTACGGTATTGTTTTTCAAGTAATTGCATTTCTGTGTGTTCATAATCTGCATTAGAAATGATGATATCCGCATTTACTTTTGTCTCATCGTCAAGCACGACACCAGTTGCAATACCATTTTCTACAATGATACGTTGCACTGGAGTATTGGTATGGAATTTCACTCCGTACTTTTCTCCTATTACTCCAAGTGCCTTGGGAATTTCATAAATACCACCCGTAGGGTACCAAACACCAAGTCCAAAATCAACATAGTTCATCAGTGTGTAAATACCTGGTGTGTCATACGGGGACGTCCCTAAGAGCACTGTCTGATACTGCATTACTTTTTGGAGTAATTCATTTTTGAAAAGTTTATTGATGATACTACTCTGTTTTTGAAATAAGGGTAATTCCCGCCCAAGAGTCATTACTCTTTTATTGAAAAAATCAAAAATAGAATCAACGTTTTTGTACATGAATTCATTCTTGGCGATATTGTATTGGTACTTTGTTTGTTCTAGAAATTTCTCAAGTACAGCTCCTGATCCATTTTCAAGAGATTCAAATGTTTCTTTGTTTTTTTGTATATCTCCAAAAAAATTATACGATGGTTTGCCTCCTTGTTGGAAAATTTTGTAGGAAGGTGCGAGTTTTTTGAGATCCAAATACGCATGAACATCTTCACCTAAAATAGAGAAGAAGTCTTCGAATACATCAGGCATCATATACCAACTTGGTCCTTTGTCAAAAATAAATTTCCCTTTTGGTGAATCTGAAACGATGAGACTTGCACGCCCTCCGATCATTTCGTTTTTGTCATACACAGTCACTTTGAAGCCTTTTTTTGCAAGGAGGATAGCAGAAGCTAAACTCGCAAGTCCTGCTCCGATAATAATGACCAATTTTTGTTTTTGAATGTTATTTTGCATGTGTATATTTTTTTATGTACCTAAACTGATATTCGATAATTGCAGAGATAAGATAGTATACTTTGTGTGCTCCTGTATCGCTCTTCCAAACAAAGGGATTATAATCATTTCGCACAATTCGTTCAAGCACGCGTTCGTACATTTTTCCTGAAACAAAAACCGCAAGTCTCGTGTCTATACTGAGTAGGTGAATACCCTCGTATCCATGCGTGTATAGTTTTTGAGTTTTTGTGACTTTATATTTCATAAGTTCTTTGAACGCAGGTGAAAAATTACGAGCACGTATCTCTGCGTCTGTGATATTAAACTGATGCATATCTTCTTGTGGAAGATAAATGCGATTTCTTTTGACATAGTCTTCATCTATGTCGCGCAAAAAGTTGGTCATTTGCATTGCGTAGGCAAGTGACTTTGCATGTGGAAGTGCTCCGTCTTTGTATCCAAATATATTTGACAACATGTAGCCCACAACCCCCGCTGAACCATACATGTACATTTCTAGCTCTTTGTATGTATCGTATCGGGATACCGTCGCGTCCTGTTTCATTGCCTTTAGAAAATCCAAACTGTACTCAAAAGGAATAGCGTGTTTTTTAAACAGCGTGTGGCAACGAGAGAGGAATTCATTATTGGTGGGAGTACCAGCCCAGACTTGTTCCCATTCTGTTTCAAATTCCGAAAGAGCAAAGAGTCCCCTTGCTAGGTCATCTTTGTATTCTGTATCAATAATTTCATCTGGGATACGTACAAATGCATATAAGAGCTCTACCGATCCTCGCACTCTCTTTGGAAGTAATCGAGTTGCTAAATAGTACCTTAAGCTATATTTTTTTTGAAATAAGCCAGGGTTCTTTAATGCTTCCAAAGTGTTGTTATTTTGTTCTGTTGTAGAGTGTGTTGGTAATTTCATTCCATTTTTGTTTATATATCTCACTTGCTGGTAAGAGGGATATTTGTTCCCTTATTTTTACGAGGAGGTTTTTTTTGAGTTTTTCGACATAGTCGAGGAGTCCACTTTCGAACAATACTGTTTGGACCCATTTAAAATCATCTTCAGTGATACTCTTACCCCACATCTTTTCTTTGAAAATTTTCTGGTATTTTTGAGGTGCATATTGGGACAAATACAATGAAAGGTGTGTATGTTGTTTTTCATTAAAATCTTGGAAGACTTTTTTTCCGAGTTCTTTGCTGTGTGTTGTTGCATCTATGAAGTCGTCCACCAACTGAAAGAGCTCGCCGATAGTCTCACCAAGGTTGAAGTACATGCGTACTTGTTTAGGTGGAAGCTCTACATAGAGTGCACCGAGCATCATTGGTCGAGCAAATGTATATCGTCCGGTCTTTATTTTATTTTTCTCATCAATGAGGTTGCTTTTGATTACTGTGCGTCTCGGCAGGTCACTATCGAGCATTTGCCCGACAACGAGTTCTTTGACTAGGTGGGAATACTCTGACCACAGAGCAGGAGTGTCTCTACTGGCTAGATACATATGTTCATTCGCCCAATGAAAAACCAAATCTCCTACCAGCAATGATTGATGGAGTGACTGTTCTGGAGTGAGTCCTAATTTTTTCTGGGTGTACTCATGTATAGTCATGACACCGTGCCGAAGTGGCGCACTATCAATAATATCGTCATGAATCAATGCAAATAAGTGGAGATATTCGAGACCTAAAAG
>CAZMGK010000021.1:0-6033 GCA_964565825.1 uncultured Candidatus Saccharibacteria bacterium
CCTCTCCTTTCAGTCGAAACACTCTGTTTTTATAGTCATTTCATTCATTAAAAACAGGCGCCTACAGTTCTCGTCCTGATATAGATATCTTGCATGTAATAAAAATGTCACATAGTTCTATGCGACATTTTACGTGCTACGAGGAATCGACAACGTCAGTACTAGTATACAGAGCAGTTTTTCTATCAATCCACACCTGCTCTCGGTCATCCACCGCTTCCAATAAATGCTAACTCTCAACCAAAGTATAATACGTTGCTTTTCCTTTACCTTGTCTTGTAATGATGTTCTTGTCTACTAATCGCTTGAAGTCTAGTATTTGTGTCGAATGTGCCCGATCAGTAATTTTTTTATATTCACTCTTTGATATCGAGCCGTTCTTTTTCATATATTCCACGATCACTTTTTCATACTCTGTCAGACGGCTTGGAGTAATAGAACCCTTGAGAAGTTTCTGAACTCGGAGCAATTCATCGATAATACCATCAGTAAAATAGATGAGCCAATCGGTAAAATCAATCTTATCTTTAATATCGTAATAATCACCAAGCACTCCAACGGAGTTAAAATATTTCGTGACATTTTGGTTGTAGTAGTTTTCAAAACTAAAGAGTTGAAACGTATCAAGCCCCATACGAGCAAGTAAGTACTTGGTTACCAAGCGTGTTGTGCGACCATTACCATCCATAAAAGGGTGTATTACGACAAATTGTTTATGAAATATACCCGCAAGTAGTAAAGGGTCGATGGTGTTGTATTCTTTCTCAAGGTAGCCAATCAGCTCGTTCATTAAAAGTGTCACCTCATTTGCGTTTGGTGGTATGTAGGCAATCTTTCGCTTGCGTGGGTCGTTCACGACCACTGGATCTACACGATATGTACCAATATTCTTCTTTTCCATCAATCCCTCAATAACGATGGACTGCGTGGTGCAGATAAAAGCATTTGTGATTGGCTTTGGTTTTGATACTAAAGTATTGAGATACAGAAGGGCTTTGTTGTAATTTAAAATCTCTTTTTCTGTATCACGGATATGGAGAGGAGTATTCTTGAGTATTTTACGAACATCAGTCAGCGGTATCGGATTACCCTCAATACTGGTCGATGCGTGGGCGGATATGGCGTAGCTATCTTTCTCAAACTTGGCGAGTATAAGCTCGGGGAACTTTTGATTGTTTAATTCACTGATCACGTTTTTGATCTTGATAATGTTATTCAAAAGGATATTGTTGAGCTGATAGTTTGGTTTGAACATAGTCGTATTATAGTCGATTGATAGTCGAAAGTCAATAAGGACACTAAAGGTGCTTCTTTGCTACGGAACCAGGACTCTTTCGTTACACGAACAGTATACCTTTTCCTGTCCCGATGTCCTTCGGGATATGGAAAAGCTTTTCTCGTCCTAGACAGAAGCCAAGCAGTTGGCTTCTTTTCCGTTGCAATTTAAAAAGCACCAAAAGGTGTTTTTATATTGCTACGGAACTAGGACCGCCTCTCCTTTCAGTCGAAACACTCTGTTTTTATAGTCATTTCATTCCTTAAAAACAGGCGCCTACAGTTCTCGTCCTGATATATATCTTGCATATAACAAAAATGTCACATATTTCTATGCGACATTTTACGTGCTACGGAACCAGGACTCTTTCGTTACACGAACAGCCTGCCGGCCGGCAAAGGCAGGTATACCTTTTCCCGTCCCGATGTCCTTCGGGACATGGAAAAGCTTTTCTCGTCCTAGACAGAAGCCAAGCAGTTGGCTTCTTTTCCGTAGCAATTTAAAAAACACCAAAAGGTGTTTTTACATTGCTACGGAACTAGGACTCGAACCTAGATAAACGGTACCAGAAACCGTTGTCCTACCATTAGACGATTCCGTAAAGGTGCTCCAAAAAGAGTATACCAAAAAAGATGAAAAATAAGAAAAAACTCTACTTCGAGGACAAGAACCGTGTGTTGTTTGATGCGTCACAAAACTACACAGGTGTAATGAGTTTTGTGGGATTGATTTTAACTGGAGGTATTTCTTCAAATTGAAATAGTGTATTTTGAATCTGTGTTTCAATAAGCTGTTTCGGGCACTCAGGTGCATGTTTAAAATCGTAGTCAAGAACAATATTTGTATCTTCATCGGTAATCTCAAAATGCAACAATTTCGCAGTTTGTGGTATAGCAGTATACGCACCAGCTTGTTTTTCAAGACCGGTTGGTCCTTCTAAAAGAAGTTGTATCGTACGCAGTGGTACTCCAACTTTTGATGTCGTAATATAGCGTTCAAAAGGAACGACGTGGTCACAGACTTTGTGCTGTGGATCACGAGATTCATCAGGAAAATACACATTGACGAGGTAATCTGATTCTTCGGTGAACACTTTGTAGGATTGTTTCTCGTACAGAAATAACCCTATTTGGTACGCTAACCATCCACATAAAGACACGCCTATTATCCAAGTAAAAAATGTTTTCATATAACTATCTATCTATAAGTATACACCAGAGAATGAATCTCTGCATGCTATTTATTGTGGATACGCACACAAGCCTTAATAAAGGCCGTGAAAAGTTTGTGCGGGTTCAGTGGTCGAGCTAAAAACTCTGGATGAAATTGTACTCCTACAAAAAATGGGTGTATTTTTTTAGAAAGTTCCATAATTTCCATAAGTGTTCCGTCTTTTGATTTTCCAGAAAAAACAACGCCTGCCTTCTCGAGCTTGTCAGCGTATGCAGTATTCACTTCATAACGATGACGGTGTCGTTCAATAATAGATGTTTTTTGATATGCTTCGTATGCAATTGTTCCTGGAGTAATTTCTGCTTGATATGACCCTAATCGCATATTACCGCCATAGTTCTTTTGAGAGATATGTTCTTTTTGTGAGTCCATAATATGGATAACAGGATACGCTGTTTTTGGATGTACCTCTTCGGTGTGAGCATCTTTCAAGTGAGCTACATGACGAGCTATTTCTATAATTGCCAATTGCATACCATAACAAATACCAAAATAAGGGATCTTGTTTTTACGTACATATTCGATAACTTTGATAGTTTCTTCAACACCACGCGCACCAAACCCTCCGGGGACCAGGACGCCATCAAATTTTTTGAGTGCAGAAAGTGGCTTTTTCCCATTTTCAAAATCAGTCGCGGAAATCCATGTTAATACTGGTTTACAATTCTCTCCATACGCCGAATATTTCAAAGCTTCTATAACGGAAACGTACGAATCAGAAAACACGTAGTCCCCTGTCTCAAAATATTTACCAATAACGGCAATAGAAACGGTTTTTTTTGTTGTATGGCTTTTTTTGAGAAAATTACTCCATTCAAGTGCTTCTTTGTTTTGCGCTTTTTTCTTTGGGAGCCCTAAAAGCGACATGAGTATTGTACTGAGACCTTCTTTCTCAAAATTTGTCGGAACATCATAGATACTCTCGACGTCAGGAGCAGCGATGATCCGTTCTGGGGATATATTACAAAACACGGATATCTTTTCTTTTCGTTTGTAATCAAGCGCAAGTGCGGATCGGGCAATGATAATATCAGGCTGAATACCGGAAGCATTGAGAGTGCGGACAGCAGTTTGAGTCGGTTTTGTCTTCATCTCTCCTACTTTTGCCGGGAAAGGAAGATATGACACCATACCAAAAAAGACATCTTTTGGGTGTTTAATTTTGAGCATGCGGGCAGCCTCAAGAAAGAGCATGTTTTGGTACTCACCAACAGTCCCGCCAATTTCGATGATGACAATTTCTGCTTGTGATTTTTTTTGAGCATTCTCTATACGCTGTATGACTTCAAGTGGAATATGAGGGACAACTTCGACGCATTTGCCTTTGTAGTAGAGGGAGCGTTCTTTTTCTATGACTGACTGATAGACACGCCCTGTGGTCATGTAATTTTGACTTGTAAGGTCGGTATTCAAGAAACGTTCGTAGTTTCCCATATCTTGGTCTGTTTCATCACCATCAGGCAAAACAAAGACTTCACCGTGTTCTGTCGGGTTCATTGTCCCTGCATCTATATTGATATATGGATCTATTTTGATCGCCGTAACGCTATAACCTTTGTTTTTGAGGATACGGCCAATAGACGACGAAGCGACTCCTTTCCCGACACCAGAGATAACACCACCAATAATGAAAAGATATTTAGGACTAGACATGTTACTGTTTGAGATATTTACGAATAGCAAAAAAACTAGAAAGAGCCCCAAGCGATGTACCTAAAAGAAATACTCCTGGAACAATTACAAAAATAGAATCTACAAAATAATCAAATAGGTTAATACTGAGGAAATCAGTCAGGTGTACTCCAACCCAATACGTAATGGGGATAAATAGTAAAATCGTGAAGAATGCGCCGATAAAACCATAGAGCATCCCTTCAACCATAAATGGTCCACGGGTATACGCACGCGAAGCCCCAACGAGACGCATAATTGCAATTTCTTCTCGTGAATAGTGAATCGTCAAACGAATTGTATTATACGTGACGACAATTGCAATGAGAATAAGGAGGAGGACAAGCGCGGTACCTACATTTTGTCCAGTAACTACAATGGTATTTAAACGGTCGATGATTAATTTATTATCAGTATAATTCATCTTACTGATGTACTTTCGAGCAGAAGTAACCAGTGGGTCATCTGATGTTTCTATAAATTTTGCTATTGCCTCGTATTGCAATGCCGTGTGGGCTTTGATGTTAAATGATCCCCCCAGTGGATTAGAACCAACCTCCTCAAGCGCTTGTAGGGTGAGATAATCATTTGCATGACGTGCCTTGAAATCTGCGAGTTCTTGTTCGCTTGAGACATAGACAACCTCTCGCACTTCTGGCAATTGCATCAATGCTTCTTTAAGAGAAAGCACGTGGTCTTCTTGAGTCCCGACAATAAATGTCACCCGAATATCTACTTTAGACTCGATATCACGCAAAGAGTGAAGAAATACAGTCCTGGTAAGCACAAACAGAAGTATCACCGAAAGTGCAATGGTCGTAACCAATACAGAAACAAACGAGACCAGTCCGTTTCTTTTGAAATTTAAAAATCCTGTTTTGAATATACGCCTCAGTGTTGTGTTCATCCCGTTAGAAATAGAAAATTGAAAATTTTCGTATTTGATTACTGTTTAAATAGACCTTTATCATAATTATTATATATACTTTTTACTTGATTAATAAACCGTTTGATTTCTAACGGGATTCATCCCGTTAGAAATAGAAAATTGAAAATTTTCGTATTTGATTACTGTTTAAATAGACCTTTATCATAATTATTATATATACTTTTTACTTGATTAATAAACCGTTTGATTTCTAACGGGATTCATCCCGTTAGAAGCAGATCGCGATCGATGTGCGATAATGCTTGATTAAGATAGTAATGTTTTGACAATTATTTTTCATAAATTTTATTGTGTATTATTGCGATCGCGGCTTCTAACGGGATTCATATCCTTGCTAACTTACAAGATATATTTACCCTTTTCGTCATCTCGGATAACTTTCCCTTTTTCAAAAGTAACAACGCGCTTACCAATGAAATCTATCACTCCACGATTGTGTGTTGTCAAAATAATAGTGGTGCCGAGATCATTAATCTTTTTGAGTATTTGAATCACTTCGTAGGTATTTACGGGATCGAGGTTTCCGGTTGGTTCGTCAGCAATAATAAGCTCTGGTTGATTAATAATTGCGCGAGCGATAGAGAGACGTTGTTTTTCTCCACCAGAGAGTTGGTGTGGAAAATGCATCATTTTTGATGACAGATCAACGACTTCGAGTACACGTGGAACGTCTCGACGAATTTCTTCATCAGTTTTTCCAGCAACTTCCATGGCAAAAGCGATGTTTTCGTAGGTTGTTTTATTTGGGAGTAAGCGAAAATCCTGAAACACAACACCTATTTTCTTGCGAAGCTGTGTCAATGCTTCGTGTTTTAAATGATGGATATTTTTAGATTGGTAAAACACAGTACCTGCTGTTGGTTTCTCTTCTGCTAATATTAATTTAGTAAATGTTGTTTTCCCT
>CAZMGK010000022.1:0-5460 GCA_964565825.1 uncultured Candidatus Saccharibacteria bacterium
GGATTCGAACCCAGAATAACGGTTCCGAAGACCGCTGTGATATCCATTTCACCACAGGTGCATATATGTTATATGAATCAAATTTTTAAATACTTTTCTCTACGGTTCCGAAGACCGCTGTGCTGTGGTTAATTTGCCATTTCACCACAGGTGCATTTATTATTACCCCTAGAGAGTATTGCATAAATTGCAAAATAAAGAAAGATGAGTTACTATGAGTTTAGTATGTAAAGAAATTTATAATACTTCACGCGGGTATGGTTTAGTGGTAGAATGCGTCCTTGCCAAGGACGAGACGGGAGTCCGATTCTCCCTACCCGCACCTTAAAATTTATTATTTGTTAAGTCTGTACGCTGTACAACTTCTATTTAAAAACTTATGAAAAAACTCTATCGTTCAGAAAATAACAAAGTTATATCGGGTATTTTAGGTGGTTTAGGGGAATACCTTGAAATTGATCCGGTTGTTATTCGTATTGTATACCTTATTTTAACCTGTTTCACAGCCTTTTTCCCGGGTGTTGTTTTCTATATTGTTGCGCATTTTATTGTTCCAAAAAAACCACATGCAATCTACGCTGAAGCAACCTCTACCAAAGCTCCCTCGCAAGAAGAAGAAAAGACCGATAGCTTTGTTTAATATGCAAGAGAACGCTATACCAGTATATGTTTCACAGACACTTCAAACTCTCAGTGATGCGGGTTTTGAAGTATATCTTGTCGGTGGATGTGTGCGTGACTTATTCCTCGAAAGAACTCCAAAAGACTGGGATGTAACGACAAATGCACTGCCGGAACAAATTCAAGCTTTGTTTCCTCATACTGTATATGAAAATACCTTTGGAACAGTAGGTGTTGTCTGTGATGATGCTGAAACAGTAATTGATGAGAATGGTCTTGAGCAACCAAAGCCAATTGTCGAAATCACACCCTATAGGACAGAAATGTCCTATAGCGATAAACGACATCCTGATGGAGTGTCCTTTAGTAATGTCCTTGAGGATGACCTTAAAAGGCGTGATTTTACTGTAAATGCAATGGCCTATGATCCTCTAAACGACATTCTATCGGACATTTATAAAGGACAGCAAGATCTAAAGGGCAAAGTAATCCGCACCGTAGGGAATCCAGACGACCGTTTCACAGAAGATGCGCTCCGAATACTGCGTGCAATTCGGTTTTCTGTTGAACTCGGCTTTGTGGTTTCACATGAAACTCTGGTTTCAATCCATAAAAATGCTCATCTTATAAACGACATTTCTTGGGAACGAAAGCGTGATGAGTTCATAAAAATGATTATGTCTCCTGAACCGCTCGTAGCTATAGGACTTTTAGAGAAAACAGGCTTGTTACAACACCTTATACCAGAATTACGAGAGGGAATTGGTTGTGAACAAAAAGGCGCACATATTTATGATGTATTTGAGCATATGTTACACGCACTCGGTCATGCAACAGAAAAGAAACAACCTTTAGAAATCCGCCTCTCGGCCTTGTTTCACGATATCGGGAAACCTAGAACACGTCGTTATGACAAAACAAAGGACAAGTACACATTTTACGGACATGAAGTCGTCGGTGCACGAATGGTTGCAAAGATAATGGAGAGATTTCACTTTTCACGTGAAACAAGCGAACTCGTGACAAAACTTGTCCGTTATCACATGTTCTTCTCTGATACTGAGGTTATTACGCTTTCACCTGTCCGTCGGATGATCCAAAATGTGGGTGTTGATCATATCTGGGAGCTGATGCAAGTTCGTGAATGTGACCGCGTCGGTATGCGTAAAGTCGAAGCCCCATATAGACTCCGCAAATATCATGCAATGATCGAAGAAGCACTCCGCGACCCAATCTCTGTTTCACAGCTGAAAATCGACGGTAACTACCTCATGAATGATCTCGGCATGAAACCAGGGCCACGCATGGGTTGGATACTTCTCGCACTCTTAGAATATGTTCTTGAAGACCCAGCAAAAAATACTATTGAAGCGTTGACCGAACGGGTGAAAGAGCTCGACAATTTGTCAGACGCTGAACTTAAAAAAATAGGGGAGCAAGCCAAAGAACAAAAAGACGAACTCAACATTGAGGAAATAAAAAAACTTCACGTGAAACACGGAGTAGGGAAGAAAAAATAAGATAGCAATAAAAAAAAGCACAGAATCTTCTGTGCTTTTTTGCGTATTACCAATTACTTTGTCCACGGAGGTATTTTCTACCATCTCGTGTTGCATCCAGAATTTCTCTCCATGTGTCATAGAATTCGATACCCGTTTTTTGGATTTCGTTTCGTGTGAGGTTTTCTGTAGTTGCGCTATACGTGATTACTTTTTTGTGGATAGTAAAAAACGGATGCCTGCTTCTTTTGAATAATTGAGTTAAGTCAGGATATGCGTCGTATAAATACTTTTCAGAAAATGTGTGTATCAAGTAGTTCATAACTGGCTCCAGAAAGGCATTGTTGTGATGCAGGAGTTCGTGCATTGCTTCACACAGTCCGTCTATCTTGTCGAGATATGATACGAACTGACTTTCAACACTTTTTTTTTCAGATGCTTCGATCAATAGGTCACCATATTTATAACGTCCTAAAGATACATACCCATACATTGCGCATAATTTCCGGAGTACTTTGTCGTGCGTCTGTTCCATGATCTTTTTTTCTTGTGCAGATGCGAGGAGTTTGGTGTGTAGTGGGATATCACCGATACTGGGATCGCTTGCGCAATCATCATGAAGGCTTGCCATAAAGATGCATTTCTTTTGCGAGATGCTCCATATTTTTTGGATTTCTTCATGGCTGGCAATAACGAGTGCGGGGAGTTTGACGTGAGCGTGAAAATAAACACTGCAACGACAATGCATTTCGTTGAAACTCGCATAGCGATAGATATATCTCAATTTAGAGATAATATCAAACAGCGGGTATGGGTACTCTTTCAGAGCTTCTGGGTGGTAGCTGGTTGGATTCATTTTGTTAATTTTAGTTTATTATATACATTTTATATAAAATGTCAAATTGTGTGTTGAGTTGGACCGCTCCCAAAAGGAGAAATAAAAAATCTCTCGGCAGTAAGGAAAAATAAAAAAAGAATACCACTCTGGATATTCTTATTTGTGTTTTCTGTCTTTGAATTTCTTGTTTGTATCTGTATGCCTTGTATGTAGGACGAAGATGCAAAATCCGCAAAGACCATAAAATAGGTATACTATTTCCATAGTTATTCTTTTTAAAATAATGAACTTGTCTTCACTATACACGTCAACGAGTAGAATAAAAAATACCTGTCACAAAGGCAGGCATTTTTGTTTTCTGGTTGGACTTATAGTCCGAGACTGTGGGTGTGCGGATCACCGTAGATTATAGCTATGATAATAGCAGTAATTGTTATCACAGCCCAAAGTACTCCTTTGATTGATATTTGTTTCATATAAAATAGATTTGATTATATTCTAACCCAGTATATCTAGAAAGTCAAACAGTAGAAAAGTAGGGGCGGCACCTTTGGTGCCGCCCCTACTTTTGTTGTCTGTATTATTTTAATTCAAGAACGATAGGGCAGTGATCAGACCCAACATAGTCAGTGAGCATGTATGAATCTTTTATTGTAGTTTTTAAATTTTCTGTGACGAAAAAGTAATCTATTCGCCAGCCGACATTTCGCGTACGCGCGCCAGTTTTTTGATCCCAGTATGTGTATGCATCTTTTGCATCTGGATATTTGAAACGAAAAGTATCAATATATTTTTTTGCGATGACGCGGTCTATCCATGCACGTTCGATAGGGAGGAAACCGGTGTTCTCGATATTTTCTTTTGGACGGGCGAGATCGACTGCAGTGTGAGCTGTGTTGACGTCTCCACAAAAAACAACGTCGTAGCCTTTGCGTAACTTTTCTGTGAATTTTAAAAACTGATCATAAAACGCGAGTTTGTATTCGAGTCGGTGTGGACCTTGTCCGCCGTTTGGAAAGTAGCAAGTGACGACAGCGAGTTTTCCAAAAATACACGTGACGGTGCGACCTTCTGTATCGAGTTCTTTCTTATCAATACCAATGATGATTTTGTCTGGTTTTGTTTTGCTATAGATTGCGACACCACTGTAACCCTTTCTTTCTTTTGACCAATCAAAGACGCTCGTGTAACCTTTTGCACTCCGTATTTCTTCGGGGAGCTGATGAGGTTCACTTTTGGTTTCTTGAAGACAGAGAATATCCGGTTTGTATGTTTCTAAAAGAGGAAAGAAGTGCCCTTGTTTGGCTGTGGCTCGTAGGCCGTTCGTGTTCCAAGATATGAGTTTCATAGATAGATTATAGCGTACGAAAAGCTTATGGAATAAGGGTGTATATAGTATGACATTTATTTGACAAAAAGTATATAGTATGCTAAAATAAGTTCAAACTTTAAAACTTAAAAAATGAAGAAACACATCCTTATTTCCGCGATATTCATCTTGTCGATGATTTCCGCGTATGCACAAATTGGTACCCACTCAGAAGGTATTCCTATTAGTAGTAAAGAAGCTACAGAAATTATTGAAAAGTCTAAACAATTTAATAATCTCAAAAGTCCCTATTTAATCTATCCTGGTGATGAACTCACCTACAGATTTAGAACGCAAGATTCAACAATCGTTGTCCAATTTGGTGACAATCAAAAACAGATTGTAAAAAATGTAGATGCATTAATTTCCGCACTCGGTCCTATTTTGAAACCAGTGGTAATAAATGAAAGTTCTATGTCCGTACGAACAGCGCGAGAGCATGCGCACTTACTTGATGAAGATCCTGCTTTTGCAGAGCGCCTGTATGCTATACACAATGTTCCTGTTCAATCTTTCCCGACGAAATCTCCAATTATACCGTATGATGTTTTACTTGTTATGTGTGCTGTGTTCGCGATACTTTTTGCAGCATCTCTTTTTGGTTTGTTACGCATGGCCTCTCGTATAGAAAACACAAAGATGAGTACACCAGAGCGAGTACAGTACACACCGAGTCATGCAGAAAAAGAAGTATCTCTTCAAGGAAGACATTAGATTGTCCAAAAAATAAAATAGTCCCCATTTCGATGGGGCTTTTTTTATAGAAATGGAGCGAGGAGAAAAATGATGGAATACAAAAAGGGGCGGCCGAAGGCCGCCCCTTTTTACCTCTCTAATTAAACCGAGACTCTACAACAGACCAGTTAAGATTTTCAAAAAAATCTTCTATGTACTTTTTCTTTTCACTTGTTGGGTAGTCATACACAAATGCATGTTCCCACATATCGAGGGCAAAGATAATGTCGCAGGTGGCGAGTTGTCCGAGATGTTGTTCATCTACCCATGCGTGGAGGAGTGATTTAGTTTCACGATCGTAATAGAGCATTGCCCATCCGACACCACGAGTGAGCGCAAGTGCTGTGAATTCACTTTTCCAATTTTCAAAACTACCCCATGTTTCACAGATTATTTTA
>CAZMGK010000023.1:0-4623 GCA_964565825.1 uncultured Candidatus Saccharibacteria bacterium
TTCACAGATTATTTTATACAGAGTACTTTCTGTGTTACACGCAACTGCACTGCCTTCGAACTGAGTAAAGAAGTATTCATGATTACGCATCCCACAGAATTCAAAACCAAATCTTCGGCGGAGTTCAGAGATGATATACGCATTATCACTCTCATTTTTTTGTAATTCCGTGATCTTGTCTTGAATCAAGTTGGCGTGTTTCACATAGCCCGCGTAAAGCTTGAGATGCTCATCAATATTTTTTTGTGATATACCAACAAGGGTGGGTATAGTAAATCTTTTTTCTGTAAACATAGTGAAAGTATATACAAATTAGGCTTTAGGCGCTAGGTGTTAGCTACAAAACAGCAGGGCGACCGAAGGTCGCCCTGCTTGCTGTCATTCCGGACTTGATCCGGAACCTAGGCAGACTATACAGAACAGCATACTAGATTCCGGATCATGCCCCAGGGCACCCTCTCTTCCTTCGCAATTCACCTTGAGTTCCGGAATGACACGAGGACGTACTGGTTAATTTTTTGGTATAGTCATTATATGTCGTACTCAAAGAGTACAATTATATACAGAACACTTGCGGGGCTTATTTTTATTTGTATCTGTCTTTTGGGTGCACTGTCTTTTCCTGTTTCACAAGATGGTGTGACGATTTCTTTTCTCGATGTTGGTCAAGGAGATGCGGTTTTTATTCAAACTCCAAACAGGACACAGGTGCTGATGGATGCTGGACCCAAAGATGTCGTCATGCAAAAATTGAAAGATGAAATACCACGGGGTGATACGAGTATTGATTTGTTGGTAGTCACCAATCCTGATGCAGATCATATTAGCGGATTTCTTTCTGTTCTTGATGAGTACACTGTATCCGCTGTGCTTGTCCCAAATACACGCTCAACAACAGCAACGTATAAAAATCTTAAGAAAAAAATTAAAGAAAAAAACATACCAGAACTTGTTGCGTATAGAGGGATGGAAATTGTACTTGATCGCGGTAACTCAATACATCCTGATGCAGTGTTGTCTATTTTATTTCCTGATCAAGTTGTCAAAAATTGGGAACGCAATTCTGGTTCTATCGTTTCACGATTTGTCTACGGTGATACGTCGGTTATGCTCATGGGTGATGCAACTTCTGAAACAGAAAAAATTATCATTGGGGATTTTTTTGAAACAGGTGCTATTGAAAATCTACAGTCTGATATCTTAAAACTCGGACATCACGGATCTCGTACTTCAACAAGTGATATGTGGCTCGATGTTGTGAAACCAGATATTGCGATAGTGTCGGCAGGTTTGAATAATCGCTACGGTCATCCACACAAAGAAGTGATCGATACGCTTGCCGATCGTGGGGTAGAAATTCGTGAAACAAGTACTGAAGGAACAGTGACGTATGTGAGTGATGGGAAAAAATGGGTAGAAAAGTTAGTAGAAAGTAGTTAGTGGTAAGTAGTAAAAAATAAAAAAAAGATAATACATTAAAAAGAGGCGCGACCTTCGGTCGCGCCTCTTTTTATTTTCTTATTTAACCAATCCAGCTTTTTTCAAAGTGATGTATGCACCACGCTTGTTGATAGTTCGGATCGCTCGAGTTGAGATTTCTAGGTTCACTGTTTTCTTGAGTTCAGGAACATAGATTTTCTTTTTTTGGAGGTTTGGGTATTTTCGAGCTTTTGGAATAGGGTTGTATTTAGTCGCACGAACAGAGTTAGAGTACCCTCCAACCATTCGTGAACCTACATTTGTTATTGGACATGTTTTAGCCATAATATTGTGTATCTTTTAGGTTTAAATTAAAAAAGGGTATTGCCCCTTACTAATAAATACAGTATCATAAACTAAGAATTTATGCAACCCCTATCGTTCAATTAAAAGTAACAGTATGGTGCACAAATTCTTTGTAGTTGCTAGTTTTTAGTTCCGAGGCTACGCTCGGAATCCAGAACAGAGTTTCGTGATTTGCAGAAAATACAAATACAAACAAACATACAATTATTTAATTTCTGGTGTCTTTCATCTATCAACTTAAATCTTATTTTTATGGACCAAACAATTTTAACTATTTTTCAAATTATCATCCTTATCCTCTCTGTAGTGGCACATGAAGTTTCACATGGTTTTGCGGCACTGTATTATGGAGACCGGACAGCACTGAACGCCGGTCGTCTCACCATGAATCCAATTAAACATATTGATCCAGTAGGAACACTGTTGATTCCTTTTGTGCTTGTGTTGCTCAAGTCCCCAATTGGTTTTGGTTGGGCAAAACCTGTTCCATACAATCCATATAATTTTACAAACTTCGTAAGAGGCACGCGAGTAGTCGCCATTGCGGGGGTGTTTACAAATTTTCTTCTCGCTATTATTTTTGGCCTGGTGCTCCGTTTTTTTGGTACGACGTTTTCTGTAGGCGCACAATCTATTTTGATACTCATAGTTTTGGTAAATCTCTCTCTCGGAGTCTTCAACCTATTTCCAATTCCACCACTTGATGGTTCAAAAATTTTATTTTCATTTTTGCCACAGCGGTATGCTCAGTATCAAGATTTTCTAGAACGCAATGGATTTTTTATTATTTTTGGATTACTCATAGTATTGAATGCACTTCATGTTGATCCGATTACAGAACTCGTCATGTTTTTCTTTACACTCATCACAGGATTTACGTTGTAAAAAGTATTAATAAAAAAAAGAATAGAAAAAGTAAATAAGGCGCGACCTTCGGTCGCGCCTTATTGCATCTATTTGTGTTACTAAAAACTAAAAACTCTCAACTACAAACTACGATTAATCCTCGTACAAATCCACCACACTTCGTACTTCTTCAAGCGAAGTGATCCCATGAAGGACTTTGATAATCCCGTCTTCTTTCATGTCGAGCAATCCTTGTGCTTGCGAGACTTTTTTGATTTCTCGCTCTGATGGATTAGAGGGAATTATTTCTTCCAACTTTTCATCAGTCATGATTGCTTCAAATATTCCGATACGTCCTTTGTATCCAGTAAAGCTACACTTGTCGCAACCAACCGGAGAAAAAAGATGTACTTCCATATCGGGTGTCACATTGTATTTGTCCAAATTTTTTCCTTCAACAATTGCTTGCGCTAAAATATCGTGAATCAGTTTTTTATCTTCTTCATTTGTGTCTGTACTCTCCATCCGGCAATGCACACAGAGCGTGCGCACAAGTCTTTGTGCGATAGAGAGTGTCAACGCTGAAACCATAATCTTTGGATTGACCGATAGGTCAGCCAAACGAGGGATGACCCCTTGTGCATTATTGGTGTGAAGTGTTGAGAACACAAGGTGGCCAGTAAGCGCAGACTCCACCGCAATTTTTGCAGTTTCGTCGTCGCGAATTTCTCCCACCATGATCACATCTGGGTCTTGGCGAAGCGCCGCACGAAGTCCTGAGATAAAGTCATATCCTTTTGCGTGTTCTACTTGTGTCTGAGTGATGCCTTTCAAATGGTATTCAATTGGGTCTTCAATCGTAATAATTTTTACTTCTGGTGAATATATTTTTTGTAAAAATGCATAGAGTGTTGTTGTCTTTCCACTTCCTGTCGGACCAGTCAGAAGAATAAGCCCATTTGGTTTTGTGATTTCACGCATCATGACAGCGTAGAGGTCTTCATTGATTCCCATGTCTTCCAACTTTACTTGAATGGACTTTGGGTTCAAAAGTCGCATGACGAATCCTTCACCATATGCGCCAGGGACAGTCGAGACACGAACAGAAATTTCCGTATCCTCATCTATAAATATAGAGAAACGACCGTCTTGAGCTTTATTTTCATTTGTTAATTTGAGTCCAGAAACGAGCTTGAGTCTTGAGTTTATGAGTTTATGAACTTTGTAGTCGTAGTTGATAACATCAAGCAGTGTTCCGTCAATACGAAAACGAAGTCGTACCTGATCGTCTTGGGGTTCTATATGAATATCAGAAGCACCGAGCGTGATCCCCGCCCCAAGGATTATTTCAAGCAAGTGAGAGATTTTATGTTGCCCACTAGTTTCAGTCAACAGATTGTTCATCGCAGTTGTTGCATCCTGGAGAGTATGCACATGCATACCAATTTCTTTCAACACATCAGCTTGGAGGTCGAGTCCCCCAACACGTGAATTTGTAGCATGTGAAATTTCTTTGAACCGATCCCAGACCTTTTCAAGTGATGCACGTGAGCCCATGTAGAAATGCGTAAACATGCTCTTCTCCTCCATCAGCTCTTTAAATTTTATCACCCCGGGAGTATTGGGTGTATGAATGACAACGTGAATATGTTTACCGACAATTTTAAAAGGACCGACTTCAAGGTCTCGAGCTTGGTCTTCGGTAATATATCGAAGTGCTTCATTTTCTATAGGGATGAGCGTGAGGTTAATATACGGCAAGCCATAGCGTTCTGTGGCGAGCACTTGTATCAAATCTTCTTCTTCATTTTTTCTAATATCGTCGAGCCGTTTTTGATGGTCTTCATCATGCATTGGTATCATATAGAGTAAGTATAAATGATAAATGAGAAATGAGAAAGGAAATGAGTAAGGCAAGGCCTTGCACGTAAAAGTTACAGTGTGAGGGTAATAATCAGGGAACAGGATACAAATGCGGCGCGGACCGAAGGT
>CAZMGK010000024.1:0-1835 GCA_964565825.1 uncultured Candidatus Saccharibacteria bacterium
TAAACTTTAAGATACAAAAATTCAGTGTAAATACTTGACTTTTATCTTTAAAATGATATAATAGATACAAACAAAATTCATTAACAAAATCCGGCTCAAAGGAAGTCGGTATATAAAAAAAACAATATTATGAGCCATGGTGCTGAACCAATTAAAAAAGACAAAATAGAGTCAATTGACACCCAGAAATGGGTCAATCTCTTAAAACCTATTTTTGTATTCCTCTGCTTGTGTACTTTGTATTTTACAAGAAACAGTACACATACTTCTGCTCGAGAATCATCTTCACTCGCAATCAGCGACAACACTGAAATCCAGACGCTGATTCTTTCCAGATTATCGTTTAACAGTGCAGGTTACGCCGTACAAGAGTTAAGTAAAAAAACTCAAATTCAATTAGATATTCCAGCTCAGTTTGATATTGACGGTACCGCAGAAATTGATGGTACTTGTACAATAAAAGACAGAAAACTCATTAGTGGTACACTACCTCCAGAAAAAGAGTTCTATCTGATAGAACCTCTAAGTAAAAAAATTTCAATCACTTTTAAAAAAAACTAGCATGCGAAAAATCTTAAACACGTTGAGTAAATCCTTTGGGTATATTTTCATTGGAATAATTATCCTATTCATTATGTGGGTTGCCTATGAACAAATTACATTAGAATTTATAGGAAGTTTTACTTATCTCTTAGTTAATATTTGTATAGGTCTCATTTGGGGATTTGGATTATATTTATATGACTCAAAAACAGTAAAAAAAATTACAGACTCACATGGGCATCACACGAGCACTAGTAGTGTAAGCAATAATCGATTTACAGTAAAAAATATCGTTGGATTGTTTACATTGATCCAGATCATACTTTCGCAGTATATTATTGTGGAAGTAGGATTGTCACTCAGTATACTCCCAAGTATACTTTCAAGTCTTATGTGGTTACATTATTTTGGAATGTTTTTTAAAGAAGTTAACACAAACAAGATTGGACTAATCATGTCACAAATAACAAATCAACCGCTTCGACAAGAAGAAGAAGGACCGATTATAACAATCCCCTTTAATGAAAGAACAACTCTTAACGAAAAAGGAGATAACCCGGTTGAAGAAATCTCAGATAAACTTATCCCGAGAAATCTATCAGTAGCACTTCGAACCAGTGAAGGTAAAAAATATACAGGAGTATTTACTTTCTGGATTCAATGGGCAAAAAATAGATCAGCTGAGATTCGAGAATTTGAGGGAGGACAGCAAGGATTACTTCAAGAAGTCGATAAATATGTTGAGACTGAAGCTCAAAAAATTGCTGGCACTAAAACTTGTCGACAAACAATTGACAATCTTGGAGACATAATAAGTTTGATTGAAGAAAAAGTGCGTTTTATTGTTGGTAATGCAGATGAGCGCGAACCGATTACTATTGGTGAAAAAACTTTCATTATGAAACGAGAGAACGATGAAGAAATTGCACAATATCTTCATTCATCAGCCATAACAGAGCTCATCAAGCAAAAGATGACTGCGGATCCTACTATGACAATAGAAGCAGCGACACATCAAGTAAATCTAGAACAGAAACTTGCAAACGAAACAACACTTAGGACGACTGGTCCAGGTAGTGTCATTGCATCTGTACCTGGCATCACTCACTAGTAATGTTATTAAAACAATTCAAAAAAAACCGCGACAATAGTCGCGGTTTTCTTTATTTCTTCTCGTATGGTTTTTTGAATTCGTAATTTTGGCCTTTACTTTCTAGATTTTGTAAGTCAGGTCTTGTGAAACCGAATGTATCAGTGATGAATTTCATAATACCGAAAACAGATACCATGAT
>CAZMGK010000025.1:0-1661 GCA_964565825.1 uncultured Candidatus Saccharibacteria bacterium
TAAACTTTAAGATACAAAAATTCAGTGTAAATACTTGACTTTTATCTTTAAAATGCTATAATAGAAGTAATTAAATTCTTTAACAAAATCCGGCTCAAAGGAAGTCGGTATATAAAAAAAATAATATTATGTCAAATCATGACACTTCCGCAAACACAAATCCCAACCCTCCTGCAAATAAAGGATGGGCTAACAGAAACAAAAATAACATCATCGTATATAGCGTACTCGCAGTAGTGGCTATACTTTTTCTAATTACATCACTCAACCTCATGACAACAGATGCTAGTCCAGGTGAATCATCTTCCAGCAATACAAAGCAGCCTACTGCAGAGATTGCAGTAGTTGAAACAAGGAGAATTACCGCTGATGGTGAGAAAAAAGAGAAGTTCGAACTTGCACCTGGAAAAGGAATCTACGTTGAAATAAACTTCCCGGAGAATTCAAATTTAGGCCAAGCATGGACAACAACTCAAGGTGCATCTCCTTTATTTGTGGATGAATCTACAGGTGAAGAATTTAACACCTATATGAAAGATTGGAACAATGTCCCAACCTGGAGAATCGAAAACAGATCTAAACGAACTACTCAATTTACTTTACACTTAAAAAACTAAATTCTAAAAAATGACACACGACACAACTGCAACAACACACCCGAAACACTGGTTTTTTAAAAACGAGGCTTCAAACTTTTTTTACGCCCACCTATTTGGATCGATCTTTCCATTCATTGGTACAGGTATTCTGGCGATAGGAATAAACTATTTTTTTAATAGTGTTCCGTTTATTGTATATCTCATTATATTTACAGTTCTTGAAGCGTATATGTACTCAGTCGTAGAAGAAACCAAAACCACAATACCACTTTTTCACTACGATCCTATTACAGTAAACGGTGCCTTTCGTGGTCAATTTGCTCCTCCTGGAACATACAGGAAATTCTGGCCTTATGATCTCTTCTCTGAAGAAAGAGTAAGTATTGAACCAAGTACATTCGAGACACTCGAGATCAAAACAATGTCTAAGGAAAACATTGAGCTAGTAGGTGGGAAAACTCTTGTATCGTACATAGTAGATCTGAGTGAAGGTAGAAGATACACCAAGAAAACAAAAGAAAATTTTGAAAAAGTACTCGAAGGTAAGATCAAACAATCATTGATTACTCTCGTAAACAATAGTATTTTTTCAGAAAACAAAGATACTGATGATAAAAAAGACAACATTCGTAAAAACCTAAAAGAAATTGCAAGAAATCTTAAAGAAGCTACGCTGTCGGAATTTAAGAGTATTAGAGATCTTTGTATAGATTCAGGAATAATTATAGAAAGTATTACGATTGAAAACTTTGTTCCAAAAAACACGAAAGACACAAGTGCTCTTGCTCAAGAAAATAGACAAATACAGGAGAACAAAGCACTGCTTGAAAAAGCAAATAATTTTTCTATCATGGTTAAGAATTACAGAGTAGATCATCCAGAAGCATCTGAAAAAGAGGCTCAGGAAATCATTGCTGCAGTCACCGGTTACATTCCAACACAATCTATTAAAACTGATGGTGGTGGAGGTAGTGATGGAGGAGGAGTTACACCAATTATTATACTCACAGCAACACCCACAACAAAATAGTTGTAAAAAAAAATTAGAATGACCACGATACT